>NZ_CP031229.1:3265759-3918911 GCF_003351765.1 Ornithinimicrobium avium | reverse complement strand
CGCCACGGTGAGGGGGCCGTCCAGGTCGACGACGTCGCCCAGCCGCGCCACCGAGGTGATCGCGCGCAGCCGACGCGGTCGGGTCCCGGGCACGCCCGCCACCTCGAGCTCCCCGCCCACGCCGCGCATGCGGCCGGCGAGCGCCAGGAGCAGGACCGACCGGCCGCTGCCGGTCGTCCCCTCGACGAGGAGAACCTCACCGGGGGCGGCTACGACGCCGAGCGGCTCGACGACGGAGCCACCCCTGGCGTGCACGGTGAGGCCGCGGGCAACGAGGAGCAGGGGCAGCCCCTCCTCGGGGTCCTCGCCCTCGACCTCCTCGTCCCCCACCTCCTGCTGGACCTCCTCGCCCACGCCCTCGTCGACGGGCTCCTCGAGGCATGTCCCCTCGAGGCGGGTCTCCTCGGTGACCTCCCGCTCCGCGAGCTCCTCCTCCACGTGGGCGACCGGGCGCGCGCTCTGCACGCTCTCCGCGATCTCGTCATCCGGGAGCGCGCCCCCGGCGACCTCCGTGGCGGTGCCGTCGGACGGCACGGCGACGCCGCCCTCCCCCTCCGGGACCTCGACCGTCGGCGGCTCCGGCTCAGGCAGGTCGTCCCGCCCCTGCCCGCCGGTCACGGCAGGAGCCCCTGGAAGAGCACGGCGAGGCAGCGACGCGCCTCTTCCTCGCCGAGCAGCCCCGGACGCGAGCGCAGCTCCAGGGCCAGGACGCCCACCTGGGCCAGCAGCAGGCTCGCCGTGGTTCGACGCCAGGTCTCGTCGGTCCCGGCCAGCGGGCCACGGTCCAGCTCGCGTGCCAGGGCCGCCTCGCGGTGCCGGACGACCTCGTCGTAGGTGCGGGCCAGCCGTCGGTCGTGCCGGGCCAGGCCCCGCAGCTCCGCGAGCAGGACCTGGCTCTCGCCCTTGAGGACGGTGGGCATGAGGGCCGCGGCCAGGCGGTCAGCCAGCCCCTGCGGCCCGCAGGCGAGGACCTCGGTGAGGCGGCGCACCAGCTCTGCGCCCACCTCGTCGAAGCGCGCGAGGCACACCTGGGCGAGCAGCTCCGGCTTGCCGCCGAAGTTGGAGTAGACCGCCCCCTTGGTGAAGCCGGCCCGCTCGGCGACCTGGTCCAGCGTCGTGGCCTGGTAGCCCTGTGCGAGGAAGAGCTCGGTCGCCGCCGCGAGCACCCCCGCCCGCACGTCCTCACGTCGGGGGCGCCGGACCGCCCCGTGCTCCACCGTCGTCATCCCAGCGCTCCTCCCACTGTCAATACCCGAGGTATCCGTTGGGTACTCACGGTATCGAGCCGCGGAGCCCTCGGCAACTCGGGACGAGCGCGCCCGGCTGCCCGCCCCGCCCACTAGGCCGCCGGGCCCAGCGCCAGACTTCGCGCCTGGGCCCGGAGATGGGACCTGGGCCCCTCGGACACGGCGCTCCCGCCGCCTAGCGTGGTGGACATCCACGAGGAGGAGGCCGGCGTGCGGACGCAGATGCGGCTCACGGGACTGGTGCTGATCAGCGCCCTGCTGGGTGCGTGCGGCGGGGGCGGAGCTCCCGATGCTGCACAGGGACAGCGCACGTCGTCGCCGGACGGGACACCGGCCGCCTCCTCCTCGTCGGAGGCCTCGGGGGACGGGGCGGTCGGGTCCGCCGAGGGGTCGGACCCGGCCGCCGGTCCCGTGGCCGGGTCGAACGCACCACCAGGGTTCGTCGAGCTGCGGGGCGAGGGGGACGACGCGCACGCGGCGATGACCGACGGGGACGGCTCTGCCGAGGCGCTGCTGCTGACGGATCCTCCGGTCGGCGAGGCGTGGCAGGTCGTGGAGGCCGACGGGCCCAAGTTCGTGCAAACGGTGTGCGGGGTCCAGCTCGACCCCGTCCAGCCGCGCGACGCGGCGCACCGGCGCTGGGGCTGGGTGGAGGGCTTCACCTACCTCACGAGCGAGGTGCACACCTTCGCCGAGGCGGAGGGGCAGGGCGTCGCGGCAAAGACGGCGGCCGCCCTCGAGGACTGCGACGGCTACGGCCTGGACGGCGAGGGCAGGGAGGTCGCCAGCGGGCAGGGCGTCCACCAGGTCGAGGTCGACCGGCTCGGGGAGCTGCCCGAGGGCTGGGTCGGCTGGACCGAGACGACCGTGGGCGCCGGGCTGGTGCGCCACAACGCCCTGCGTGACGTCGACGACGGGTGGCACTGGGTCTCGGTCGTCAGCCACGCGGGGCCCGACCCGGACGTCGAGGTGCTGCGCGACGCGGTGGACAGCGCGGGCTGATGAGCGAGCAGGGGGGTCGCCGGAGGGCCTGGCGGCTGGTCGACCGTGGAGCGGCCTCGCTGGAGCAGGTCGGCGTGACGGTTGTCGCCGTCCTCGTGGCCCTGGGGCTGCTCGTCTCGGCGCACCTCACCTTCGCCCCCGACGTCACCTCCGCCTTCTGCCGGGCCGTCGACGCCGTGGCCCGGGTGGGGCTGGCCTGCCAGGACGCCGCGGCCGCGCCGTCGGGAGAGGTCGAGGCGCCCTACGAGGACAGGGAATGGTCGTACACCGGGATCACCTCCGGACCGATGGTCTTCATCGGCGACAGCTACGGCTCGGGCGAGGGCGCCGGGGACTACAGCCCCGGCACCGACAACGACCCGAACTGGTGGGACCGGCTCTGGGGCGACGACTCCGACCCCAACACGTGCCACCGCTCGGCGAACGCCTGGGGGGTCGCGGTCGGCGAGGAGCACTGGGGCTCGGGCAACTACTCCTTCCAGGCCTGCTCGGGCGCCACCACGGACGAGGTGACCGACCCCAACGGCGGCAACCCAGGCGAGGGCCCGCAGGCGGACAGCATCACTCCCGACACCACGATGATCTTCGTCTCGATGGGCGGCAACGACGTCGGGTTCGCACCGATCCTGACCGACTGCCTCGCGGCCATGGCGACCAACAGCCTCAACCGCTCCCAGAGCGGCGGCTGGCTGCCGCAGAGCGCGCTGGTCTACTGCTCCGACTACTACTCGGCCGTCGACCCGGACGACCCCGGGGGCAGGACGCGCGTGCAGGTCCGTCTCGACCGGCTCGAGGCCGACCTGCGGGAGATGTACCGCGAGCTGCGGCGCCGCTCCGGCGACGGCGCGCACATCGTCCACATGGGCTACCCGCAGCTGCTGGACCCTGGTTACGTCGGGTTGATCGAGGCCAGGGACGTGGCCTTCCTCAACGAGATGGGCATCGAGCTCAACGCCCTCATGGCCCAGGTCGCCGAGGAGGAGGGCGTCCACTTCGTCGACCCCACGGAGGCGTTCACCGGGCACGGAGTCGGCAGCGACGACCCCTGGATCCTGGGGCTGGGGATCGGCCAGCACCACGCCTGGCCCCCGGAGACCTTCCGCCCCAGCGCCGAGGGGCAGGAGGCCCTGCGGCGACTCGTCGAGGACTACCTCGCCGGCCTGCCGTAGGCCGGTGCGCGATCATGGGCCGATGAAGCTGTGGTCCGCCGGCGTGGCCGGTCTCGCCCTGCTCCTCGTCGTCCTCGCCACCGTCCGTGGCTTCGACCCGGGCGACTCGGCGGGCGCTGTGCGGATGTCGTCCACGCGGGAGATGGCCCTCGTCAGCGCCGGGGTCGCCCTCGTGGCGCTGCTGCCGCTGCGTCGGCTGAGCACCGTGCTGACCGTGGTGGCCGCCCTCCTGCTCCTCGTCGCGGTCGGCTTCTGGGTCGGTCTCGTCCCCGCCTGACGAGCCGCCCTCAGAGCGCGCTCGGGACGACCCGCCGGCCCGCCACCCACGTCCCGGCCACGTCGGAGGAGGTGCCCAGCGCGAAGGCCCTGCCCAGCGCGTCCTCGGCGGACGTCGCGTGCGTGAGCACGACGTCGAGGGTGGAGCCGGGCTCCGGGCGCAGCCACACCAGGTCGAGCTCGTGCCCCACCGACAGCTGCCCGACCGTGTCACCCAGACCGAGGGCGTGCGCCCCCGCCGTCGTGGTCAGGTGGAGCAGGTGCGGCGCGGCCAGCGGCTCGCCTCGCTCCCCCAGGAGCTGCTGCATGAAGTAGGCCTGCAGCCCCTCCTTGAGCAGGGAGAACCCCGTCCCCGCGCCCACGTCGGAGCCGAGCGCCACGCGCACGCCGTGCTCGAGGTGCTGCCGCAGGGGGAACAGGCCGCTGCCGAGCGCCGAGTTGCTCGTCGGGCAGTGCGCGACGCTCGCGCCGGCCGCCGCGAGCTCGACCAGCTCGTCGTGCGTGGCGTGCACGTTGTGCGCCAGCACGCTGCGTCGACCGACCAGCCCGTGCTGGGCGTAGGTGTGCAGGTAGTGCTCGGCGTCGTCGAAGAGGGTGCGCACGGTGTCGATCTCGACGACGTTCTCGTTGAGGTGCGAGGTGAACCAGGTCTCGGGCACCTCCTGCTTCAGCGCCGCGCACGAGGCGAGCAGCTCGTCGGTGCAGGAGAGGGAGAAGCGGGGGGTGACGGCATACCGGTTGCGGCGGACGCCGTGCCAGCGTCCCGCGAGCGCCAGGCCCTCCTCGTGGGCGCGCTCCGGCGTGGTGTGCAGGTCCTCCCGCAGGCCCCGGTCGCTGACGACCAGCCCGCTGGTGACCCGCAGTCCCACCCGGTCTGCCTCGGCGAAGAGCGCGTCGACGGCGCCGGCGAAGTGCGAGCCGAAGACGAGGGCGGTGGTCGTGCCGGCCCGGACCAGGCCACGGACCAGGTCGCGGGCCACGGCGCGGGCGTAGGCGACGTCGGCCAGGCGGGCCTCCTCGGGCAGCGCGCAGCTCTCCAGCCACTCCAGCAGCGGCATCCCGAGGGCCCCGATGACCCGCACCTGCGGGAAGTGGACGTGGGTGTCGACCAGCCCGGGCAGCACCAGCCCCCCGCGCAGGTCGACGACGTCGTCGTCCGGGTATGCCGTCCGCACCCGTTCGTAGGGCCCGCGCGCCACGATCGTGCCGTCCCGCTCGACGAGGCCGGCGTCCTCCTCGGCGCGCAGGGCGCCTCCGGCGAAGGGGTCCTCGGGCGTGTCGAGGACCGTGCCGCGGAAGAGCGTCACCGCCGCGTCCCGGCCCGGGTGCGCGCCTCGAGGCGCACCAGCAGGTCGGCGGCGATGCTGACCGCGACGGTGGCGGGGTCCTTGCCGCGCAGCGCCGGGAGCCCGACGGGGGTGGTCACCCGGTCCAGGTCGGCATCGGTGAGCCCGCCGGCCTCGAGCAGCCGGCGGCGCAGGCGCACCCACTTGGCGGAGGAGCCGATGAGCCCGATCCAGGCCGGGCCGTCGGCGCGCAGCGCGGCGTCGACGATCGCGGCGTCCTCGGCGTGGTCGTGCGTCATGACCAGAAGGTGGGCGCCGCGCGGGAGCTCGCCGACCACCAGCTCGGGCAGCACCGGCACCGGGTGGGCGAAGACCCGCGCCGGGCCGTCCTCCAGCCGGTCCAGGAACCCGGCGGACAGCTGCTGCGGACGCGTGTCGACCAGGTGCAGGTCGAGGTCGTGCCGGGCCAGGACCCGCGCCACCTCCTGGCCGACGTGGCCCACCCCGAAGACCGCGACGACCGGGACCACCGGCAGCGGCTCGAGCAGGAGGGTGACCTCGCCGCCGCAGCACTGCATACCGTGCCGGGCGGGCGCCCGGTCCGACAGGGCCGAGGTGAGCTCCTCGGGCACCGCGGCACCGGTGGCGAGCATCTCCCGGGCGCGCTCCACCGCGACGGCCTCGAGGTTGCCGCCCCCGACCGTCCCCCAGGACTGCGTCCGCCCGACGACCATCTTGGCGCCGGCCTCCCGGGGTGCGTGCCCGCGCACGCGGGTGAGGGTGACCAGGACTCCCGGCTCCCCGCGGTCGCGGAGCAGCTCGACGGCACGCGGCCAGCGCACGGCTCAGGCCTCCCGGGCGGTGCTCGTGGCCGGCTCGCGAAGGGTCGCCGGTCCGGCACCCCCGGTCTGGTGGCCGGAGCGCGCCTCGTGCAGCGCCCAGAACACCGCCTCCGGCGTGGCCGGGCTGGCCAGGTCGACGCTGGTGCCGACCGGCCCGAACGCGGCGCACGCCTGGCGCAGCGCCTCGCGCACCGAGAAGGCGAGCATCAGCGGCGGCTCCCCGACGGCCTTGGAGCCGTAGACCGCGCCCTCCTCGTGGGCGTGCTCGAGCAGCGCGACGTTGAAGACCTCCGGCATCTCCGACAGGCTCGGCAGCTTGTAGGTGCTGGCCGACTGGGTGGCCAGCCGACCGCGGTGCTCGCCCTGGCCGGTGTCCCAGCGCAGGTCCTCCAGCGTCAGCCAGCCGGCTCCCTGGACGAAGCCGCCCTCGATCTGCCCGAGGTCGACCAGCGGGGACAGGCTGTCGCCGACGTCGTGGACGATGTCCACGCGCAGGGTGCGGTAGGCGCCGGTGAAGCCGTCGACCTCGACCTCGGCGGCGGCGACGCCGTGCGCGAAGTACTTGAACGGGTTGCCCCGGAACGTCGCCGCGTCCCAGCTCAGCCCCTCGGTGCGGTAGTAGCCGGCGGCGAACAGCTGGACCCGCTCCAGGTAGGCCGTGCGCACCAGCTCCTCCCACGGCAGGCCCCGGCCGGCGTCCACCGCGGCCAGCCGGCCCATGATCTGCTCGCAGGCGTCCTTGACCGCTCCCCCGTTGAGGTCGGCCCCGGAGGACGCGGCGGTCGCGGAGGTGTTGGGGACCTTGTCGGTGCGGGTCGGCGCGAGGCGCACCCGTTCCAGCGGGAGACCGAGGGTGGTGGCGGCCACCTGCAGCATCTTGGTGTGCAGGCCCTGGCCCATCTCGGTGCCGCCGTGGTTGACCAGGACCGAGCCGTCCTTGTAGACGTGCACGAGCGCCCCGGCCTGGTTGAAGGCGGTGAAGTTGAAGGAGATCCCGAACTTGACCGGGGTGATCGCCAGACCCCGCTTGGTGTGCTGGTGCGCGGCGTTGAACGCGTCGACCTGCGCCCGGCGCCGCTCCAGGTCCGCGTCACGGGTCACCTGCTCCCAGGCGCGCACCGGACGCCCGGCCTGGGTGATCTCCTGCCCGTACGGCGTGTGCTGGCCGTCTGTGTAGAAGTTGCGTCGGCGCAGCTCGTGGGGCTCCAGCCCGAGCAGCGGGGCGCACCGGCCGAGGATGTCCTCGAGGACGAGCATCCCCTGCGGCCCGCCGAAGCCTCGGAAGGCCGTCTGCGAGGTCTTGTGGGTGCGCGCGACCCGGCCGTGCAGCCGGACGTCGGGGATCCAGTAGTTGTTGTCGACGTGGCACAGCGCCCGGGCCAGCACCGGCTCGGACAGGTCCAGGCTCCAGCCGCCGTCGGAGGTGAGGGTGACGTCGAGCGCCTCCAGCCGACCGTCCGCGGAGAAACCCACCCGCCAGGTGGCGTGGAAGCCGTGCCGCTTGCCGGTCATGGTGAGGTCCTGGGGCCGGGCCAGGCGGAGCCGGACCGGCCGCCCGGTGAGCGTCGCGCCGAGCGCGGCGACCGCGGCGAAGCCGTGCGGCTGCATCTCCTTGCCGCCGAAGCCTCCGCCCATCCGCAGGCACTCCACCGTCACCTGGTGGCTGGCGAGGCCCAGGACGTGCGCGACGATCTCCTGGGTCTCGGTGGGGTGCTGGGTGCTGGAGCGGACGAAGATGCGGCCGTCGTCCTCCACGGTCGCGAGCGAGGCGTGGGTCTCCAGGTAGAAGTGCTCCTGGCCGGCCATCTCGAAGGCGCCGCTGAAGGTGCGCACCGCCCTGGCCAGGCCCGCCTCCACGTCGCCCCGGACGACAGTGGGGCGGGCCCCCTGGAAGCTGCCGGCCTCGATCGCCTCGGTCAGCGTGAGGACCGCCGGCAGCGGCTCGTAGCCGACCTCGACCGCCGCCGCGCCCCGGCGCGCGGCCTCCTGGGTCTCTCCCAGCACCCAGCACACCGCCTGGCCGTGGAAGCAGACCTCGTCGGGGAAGATCGGCTCGTCGCCGTGCACCCCGGAGTCGTTGGTGCCCGGGACGTCGTCGGCCGTGAGCACCCGGACCACACCCGGCACCGCGAGCGCCGGCCCGGTGCGCAGCGCGGTGACGCGGGCGTGGGCGTGCGGCGCCTGGACCGGCCAGGCGTGCAGGACGTCCTTGGTGCGCGGGGTGAGGTCGTCGGTGAAGACGGCACGCCCGGTCACGTGCAGGAGCGCGGACTCGTGCGGCTGCGCGATCCCTACGACCGGGTCGGTCGGACGTGCGGACAGGTGGCTCATCGGCGGGCCTCCTCCTCGAGGGTGGCGGCGTGCAGCTTCAGGAGCGACTGCTCCAGGACCGCCCGTCGGTAGCGGTCGCTGGCCCGGTGGTCCGACATCGGCGTCCCCTCGGTGCCGAGGACCGCGGCGGCGGCGCGCACGGTCTGCGCCGTCCAGGTGCGCCCCTCGAGCTCGGCCTCGGTGCGGCGCGCCCGCACCGGCGTCGCGGCCACGCCGCCCAGCCCGATGCGGGCCCGGGCGACCGACCCGTCGACGACGTCGAGGGCGAAGGCGACTGCCACGCTGGAGATGTCGTCGAAGCGCCGCTTGGCGATCTTGTGGAAGGCGGTGGTTCGTGCGAGGGGCAGCGGGACGGCGACCTCCTTGATGAGCTCGTCGCGGGCGCGGACGGTCTGCCGGTAGCCGGTGAAGTGATCGGCCAGGGCCACGGTCCGCTCCCCCCTGGGCCCGACGAGCACGAGCGAGGCCTCGAGGGCGAGGAGCGCCGGGGCGGCGTCGCCGATCGGCGAGGCGGTGCCCAGGTTGCCGCCGAGCGTCGCGGCGTTGCGGATCAGCCGGGAGGCGAACTGCGGGAGGAGCTCGTCCAGCAGCGGGACCGCGCCCCCGAGCGCGCGCTCGATCTCGGAGAGCGTCAGCGCCGCGCCGATCCTGATCCGCGCGGCGTCCACGTCGAGACCGCGCAGCTCGGGCAGCCGGTCGACGACGACGAGGAGCGGCGGCCGGGATCCGCGGATCGTGATCTCCACGCCGACGTCGGTGCTCCCGGCCACGGGCAGGGCGTCCTCGCGCGCGGCCAGGAGCCCGACCGCCTCGGCCAGGTCGGCCGGCCGCACCAGCTCTGCTCCGTCGGCGATGACGCGGGTATGCCGTGCCACCGGCGACGGGATCCCACGCCGCCCCGCGAGAGGGTCGTCCTCGGTCGGCGTCCCGAGCGCCCGGGCGGCGTCGAGGATCGGCCGGTAGCCGGTGCACCGGCACAGGTTGCCCGAGAGCGCATGGGTGTCGAACTCGGTCCGGTCGGCCCGGTAGTACTCCGCGGCCATCGCGCAGACGAACCCGGGCGTGCAGTAGCCGCACTGGGACCCGCCCCGCACGGCCAGCTCGCGCTGGACCGGGTGCAGGTGCTCGGGCGTCCCCAGCCCCTCGGAGGTCACGACCTCCTGACCGTCGAGCGCGGCGACCGGGACGAGGCAGGCGTTGACGGCGACCCACTCGGTGGCGGGCTGTCCGTCCGCGGGCGGCCCGGAGCCGGACCGCTCACCGCCCTGCCCGGAACCGGTGTCGCGGATCGTCGACCGGGCGACCAGCACCGCGCAGGCGCCGCACTCCCCCTCGGCGCAGCCCTCCTTGGTGCCGGTCAGCCCCCGCTCGCGCAGCCAGTCGAGCAGCGTGGTGTGCGGGGTGACGCCGTCGAGCCCGGCGGTCGTGCCGTTGATCGTCAGGCCCGGCGCGGCGGCCCCGGCCGCCTGCTGCGTGTCCTGCGACGTCGTCGTCATGCTCGCCTCCTGCCGGGCTCCCCGGCGGGACCTCCCGCCCGGGCCTGCCGGACGGGCGCATGGTTGGTGGTGCCGCGAGGGCGCCGGTTGTCCATGCCGAACGACGCCCTTGCCCTGGTGATCTGCCCCACGTTACCTTCCCACCCGCCCAGCGGGCCGGACTCGACACTCCGGCCGTCGACCGGCCATGGCCCGACGCTCGGGCTCCCGCCCCTCGCGGCATCGCCCTCACGCCGATCCGCGCCCTCGCGCGATCCGTCCCGGCGACGCGCCCGGCAGCAGCGGCCACAGCGTTCACGTGAACGCTGCGGCCGGTCGGCACCGGCGTGTCCTCGGCACGGATCGTCCGCGCGTGTGCCGACCGGCGTGCACACCTGGGCCGTTCCGCCCACCCCATGTCTGCTACCTGCGCTCCTGGCAGGACCCACCCGGTTCTGCACGCCGACCGGCACAGCAGCGGACCGTCGCGAGCAGCGCCGCGGCACGAGACGTGGCGACGGTCCTCGTCAGTACGTCAGGTCGCGACGGTCCTCGTCAGTACGCCAGCGTGGCGTGCCGGTTGACGTCCTTGTAGAGCAGGTACCGGAACCGTCCCGGCCCGCCGGCGTAGCAGGCCTGAGGGCAGAACGCCCGCAGCCACATGAAGTCACCCGCCTCGACCTCGACCCAGTCCTCGTTGAGCAGGTAGACCGCCTTGCCCTCGAGCACGTAGAGCCCGTGCTCCATGACGTGCGTCTCGGGGAAGGTGATCGCCCCACCGGGCTGGAAGGTCACGATGTTGACGTGCATGTCGTGCCGCACGTCGGTCGGGTCGACGAACCGCTGCGTCCTCCAGGCACCGTCCGTCCCCGGCATCTCCACCGCCTCGACGTCGGCCTCCCGGGTGACGAACGCCTCCGGCGCCTCGACCCCGTCGACCGGTTCGTAAGCCTTGCGGATCCAGTGGAAGGTCGCCACCTCGGCTCCGCGGTTGCGCAGCATCCAGTCCGCACCCGGTGGCAGGTAGGCGTAGCCGCCCGCCTCCAGCTCGTGCTCCTCCTCCGCGATCGTCAGCGTGACGGCCCCGCCCACGACGAAGAGCACCGCCTCGGCGCGCGGGTCGACCTCGGTTCGTCCGGGTTGGCTTCCCCCGCCCGGGGCGACCTCGACGACATACTGCGAGAAGGTCTCGGCGAAGCCGCTCAGCGGCCGCGCGAGCACCCACAGCCGCGTGCCCTCCCAGTGCGGCAGGGCGCTGGTGACGATGTCGGTCATCGTGCCGTGCGGCAGGACCGCGTAGGCCTGGGTGAACCGCGCACGGTTCGTCGTCAGCTGGGTCTGCGGCGGCAGCCCCCCCGGTGGGGTCGCGTAGGTGCTCATGCCTGTCCTCTCTGCAGCAGCCGCCCGTGGGGCGGTGCGTCGTCGGTCACGGGTATGCCGCGCAGCCAGGTCCGGCGAACCTCGCCGCTCAGGCGGTGGCCGTCGTAGGCGCACACGGGGTTCCTGTGGAGCAGCGCCGAGACGTCGACGTCCCACTCCTGCTCGGGGGCGAAGGCGACGAGGTCGGCGTCGGCGCCCGCCTCGATCCGGCCCTTGGTGGTCAGCCCGACCCGGTCGGCGGGCGCGGTCGCCATCCACCGCACCGCGTCGCTCAGCGGTATGCCGCGGCGACGCGCCTGCGTCCAGACGACCGGCAGGCCCAGCTGCAGGGAGGAGATGCCGCCCCAGGCGGTGCCGAAGTCGCCGGTATCCAGGTGCTTGAGATCGGCGGTAGAGGGCGAGTGGTCGGAGACGACCATGTCCACGTCACCGGCGGCGAGCGCCTCCCATAGCCGGTCCTGGTTGGCGCGGTCGCGGATCGGCGGGCAGCACTTGAACTGCGTCGCGCCGGAGGGGACCTCCTCAGCGGCGAGCGTCAGGTAGTGGGGGCAGGTCTCGGCCGTGAGGTCCAGGCCCTCCTCGCGGGCGGCCCGCAGGAGCGGGACGGCGCCCGCGGCGGACAGGTGCAGGACGTGCGCGCGACCCCCGGTGCGCCGCGTCTGCTCGACCACGCGCTGCACGGCGACGGTCTCGGCGGAGATCGGCCGCGAGGCGAGGAACGCGTCGTAGGACAGCGGGGTCACCGGCGCCGCGGGCGTCGGCTCTGGTCCGACGACGGGGGCGTGCGCGTCGAGGTCGTCGGCGTCCTCGGCGTGCACGATCATCAGCGCACCCAGCCTGGCCGTCTCCTCCATCGCGCTGGCGAACTGGCCGGCGTCGAGGTGCGGGAACTCCTCGACGCCGGAGTCGGCGAGGAAGCACTTGAAGCCGAGGACGCCCGCCTCGTGCAGCGTCTCGAGGTCGCCGAGGTGGTCGGGGACGGCCCCGCCCCAAAAGCCCACGTCCACGTGCACCTGGTCCCGGGCGACGTCCTGCTTCTCCCGCAGCGCGGCGACCGTGACGGTCGAGGGGATGCTGTTGAGAGGCATGTCGACGATCGTCGTCACCCCGCCGGCGGCGGCCGCGCGGGTGGCCGTGGCGAAGCCCTCCCACTCGGTGCGGCCGGGCTCGTTGACGTGGACGTGGGTGTCGACCAGACCGGGCAGCAGCACCTCGTCGTCGGCGAGCTCCACGACCTGGGTCGCGAGACTGTCGACCCCCGCGCCGGTGGCGGGGTCCTGCGGGTCCCACTCCTGGACCCACACGATCCTTCCCTCGCGCACGCCGACGACCGCGGGCCGCTCGGCACCGTCCACGACGGCCCGGCGTGCGCGGACCACCAGGTCGAGGGGGGCGCCGTCCTGCCCCGGACCGCGGCTCATGCGCGGGGGTCGATCATCGTCATGCCCGCCACGGTCGCACGGTCGAACGTCGGCAGCATCCCGGCGGCCTCGTCCAGCCCGACGGTGCGCTCCACCAGCCGCTGCGGCTGCAGCCTGCCCTGCTCGATGAGCTCCATCATGCCCGGGTAGTCGACCGCGGCCATGCCGTGGCTGCCGAGCACGTCCAGCTCCCAGCCGATGACCCGCGCCATCGGCACCCGCGGCAGGCCGTCGACGGGCGGAAGCAGTCCTACCTGAACGTGCCGGCCCCGCCTGCGCAGGCTGTGTATGGCGTCCGCGCAGGTCTGCTCGCTGCCCACCGCGTCGACCGCCACGTGGGTGCCCCCTCCGGTGAGCTCCACGACCGCGGCAGGGACGTCGCGGCCGTCGGCGAGGAGGGTGTGCTCGGCGCCGAGGGACGACGCCACCGCCAGGGCCGCCGCGTGACGGTCCACGGCCACCACCCTCGCCCCGAGGGCACGGGCGACCATGACCGCGCTCAGCCCGACCCCGCCGGCGCCGACGACCGTCACCCACTCGTCCTCAGCCAGGCGCGCCCGGGCGACGAGGGCGCGGTAGGCGGTGGCGAACCGGCAGCCCAGGCTGGCCGCCGTGGCGAAATCGACCGAGGCGGGGACCGCGACCAGGTTGGTGTCGGCGGCGTGCAGCGCCACCTGCTCCGCGAACGAGCCCCAGTGGGTGAACCCGGGCTGCTCCTGGTGCGGGCACACCTGTGCCGCTCCGGCCAGGCACCACTCGCACTCGCCGCACCCGCACACGAACGGGACGGTCACCCGGTCCCCGACCTTCCACCGCTGCACGCCGGCCCCGACCTCGGACACCACGCCGGCCAGCTCGTGGCCGGGGACGTGCGGGAAGGACACGTCGTCGTCGTGGCCGGCCCAGGCGTGCCAGTCGCTGCGGCACAGGCCGGTCGCCATCACCCGGACCACCACCCCTGCAGCGGGTGCCGACGGCGCGGGCACCTCCCGGACCATAGGGAGGGCTCGGGCAGCTTCGACGACAACGGCACGCACCCACGCATCATCCCAGCCGCGACAGCCGGTCGTCGGAAGGCGGGCTCGGGGCCCGGCAGCCGCGACAGGCGGACGGCGGGAGTGCGCGGTCACGAGGACGTCCGGTGATCCCCGACGGGTCGGCGCATGCGGACGAGCATCGCGGCCGAGGGCGTCACGATGCCGCTGCGGTAGGTCGAGAGCCGGGAGGCTGACGTGCCGATCCGCTCGGCGAAGGCGGACGAGGTGAGCCCGGAGCGGTCGACGAGCTCGACCTCGGGGGCCACCTCCGCGCGCTCCGAACGGGCAGCCTCCTCGCGCGCGGACGCCACCGCGCGCTCCAGGAGCGGGGCGAGCCCCCGCGGCCGGTCGTGCGTCAGGTAGTCACCGACCCGGCGGGCCACCGGTCCCCACGGGTCACGGCGGATCTCCCTGGTCAGCAGGGCCCAGTCGGAGACGAGCCCGCGTTCGAGGACGGTGACGATCGCCTCGTAGGGCCACTCTCGCACCGGTGTCCCGGCAGGGACGTCGACGAGCTGCGTCGTGACCCGCGGGTCCTTCGGCTGTGGATCCGCCACCTTCTGGAGCGTCAGGGAGCGGCGAGCTCGCTCGGACGCTCGTGACCCAGCCCCCGGAGGCCTCGACGGCTTCCAGCACCTGGGCATAGCGGTCGGCGAGGTACGCGAGGAGCCGGTCAGCTGCCCCGGTAGGTCGAGTAGCCGAACGGGTTGAGCAGCAACGGCACGTGGTAGTGCGCGGCGTCGCCTACGGTGAAGGTCACCGTGACGCTCGGGTAGAAGCCCTCCTGACGTGTGGCCGCGTGGTAGTCGCCCGTGGCGAACGTCAGCACGTGGTCTCCCGGCGCCAGCTCGGGCCCGAGCGGGCTGACCCGCCCGTCGGTGTCGGTCGCCCCCTCGCCGAGAAGCTCTCCGTCGGCGGTGCGGAGGGTGACGCGGACGCCCTGCGCCGGCCGGCCGAGCGCCGTGTCGAGGACGTGCGTGGACAGGGTGGCCATTTCTCAGACCGCCTCCTCGAGCCGCAGCAGCGCGATCTGGCGCAGGTTGTCGAGCACCTCGGCCCGCTCGACGTCGTCGTCGTTGCCGAGCCGCCGGTCCAGCTCGGCGAGGATCTGCGGCGCCGACCGCCCGGCCGCGCAGATCAGGAAGACGCGGCCGAAGCGGCGCTCGTAGGCCGCGTTGCCGGCGGCCAGACGGGCCGCCGTGTCGCCCTCCGCGGGCTCGACGCCGGCCTGCTCGCGCGCGGAGGCCTCGGCGTTGTGGCCGGCGCCCGCCCGCTCGCCGATCCTCGGGTGGCCCGCCAGCGCGGCGTCCACCTCCGGCGGCGTGAGGTCGCGGGCCGCCAGGTCTGCGGTCGCGAGCAGGGCGTCGCGGTCGCCGTAGGGACGCCCGGCGAGCACCTCCTCGACCCAGCGGTCGACGGCGAGGCACCCGCGCAGCAGCTCGCGGGCCTGCGCGTCGGGGAGGGTGTCCAGCGTGGGTGCGGTCATCGCGGCAGCTCCTCAGACGAACCCCGGCACGGCGGTCCACGCCTGGCCGGGCTCGTCGGCGTCGTCGCGGGTCACCGTCGCCTCGATGAGGCCGTAGGGCCGGTCGGCGGCGTGGAAGACCTCGCCGTCGTTCTCGACCCCGAACCGCCCCAGGTCGTAGTCGAAGTGGTGCTTGTTCGGCGCGGAGAAGCGGATCTCGGCGATCTGCGGGTGCGCCTCGAGCACCGCGCTGCCCATCGCGAAGAGCGTCTCCTGCAGCGCCCGGCTGTAGGTCGTGGCGAAGGTCGACAGCAGCACGGAGCGCACCGCGGCGTAGGCCTCGTCGAGGTCGACTCCCTCGGTGTCCGACCACCGCCACCGCGCGGTCAGCGCGGTCGCCATCACGCGGTCGTCGGTCTCCGCCAGCGTCGTGTAGCGGTCCTTGAGGAAGCCGCGGAACTCCGAGCCGGTCGACTTGAGCACGACGAGGTCGGTCAGCCCGGAGAGCACCCAGCACCGCTGACCCTCCCCACGGCCGTCGACCGTGACCACCGTGGTCCGCGTCTCGGTCCCGCGCCGCACGAAGCTGTGGTCGTGCCCCGCGCCGTCGACGGGTATGCGGTCCCACGCGTACTCCTGCACCTGCACCTGCGCGCCGCTCGCGGCGGGCACGGCGTCCACGAGGTGGCGGGCGAGCGCGACGGCATACTCCTCGGGGGAGGAGATCCCGACCTCCTTGGCGAGGGCGAACGCGGTGTTCTTCTGGGAGTCGGTGGGCAGCACGTCGGCCTGGTCGCCCTGCGTGTGCGCGCGGGAGAAGTCGCCGCGCAGCGCCGTGGAGACGTTGAGGTCGCGGATCTCGTGCCGCTGCGTGTCCCGCACGATCCGCACGATGCGGTTCTCCGCCTTGCCGTACTGGTTGCTGCCGAGCACGATGCCCATGACGTCGGCCTCCTTCGGTCGCGTCCCGACACGATAGTGCGCGCCGGCCCCCGGCGGGGTCAGCCGCGGCGCGGACGGGCCAGCGCGAGCAGCTCGTCCACGGGCACGCCGGCCAGGTCGTCGACCTCCTGCGGCAGCAGCGCCCCGCAGTCCAGGCCCCGGACCAGCAGGTCCGACAGCGCCCGCGCCGTGGCCGGCTCGTCCGCCACCGCCCCCCCGACCCCGTCCAGGTAGGCCCGCAGCCGTGCCCCGGCGGCGGGCGCGTGCTCGCGGTAGAAGACGTAGGTGGCCCCGAAGCGGCTCGGCAGCTGCGCGGGGTGCAGGTCCCAGCCCTGGTAGTAGCCGCGCTCCAGCGCGCGGCGCACCAGCTCGGTGTGCACGACCCACGCGGTGCGCACCTGCTCCGGCGAGCCGACCGGCAGCACGTTGGTCGAGCCGTCCGAGAGCCGCACGCCGGTCCCGGCGGCGGCCGCCTGCATGACCAGCTTGGCGTGGTCGGCCACCGGGTGGTCGGCGGCCTGGAAGGGGGCGGGTATGCCGCAGAAGGCCGAGTAGTCGTAGGTGCCGTAGTGCAGGGCGCTGACCCGGCCCTGGCCGGCGTGGATCATCGGCGCGACCAGCGCCGTGCCGTCCGGGCCCAGCACCGACTGGGGCGTCTCGACCTGGATCTCGAAGCGCAGCCGGCCCCCGGGCAGCCCGAGAGCGTCCTCGACGCGCCCGCAGGCGAGCACCATCGCCTCCACCTGGGCCACGCTGGTCACCTTGGGCAGGGTGACGACGAAGCCCTCGAGGTGCCCTCCTGCCTCGAGCAGGGTGGCCAGGAAGCCGGTGAGGCTGCGCACGCAGCGCGCGCGGGTGGGTGCCTCCAGGCTCTTGACCCGGATGCCGGTGAACGGCGGTGCCTGTCCCTCGCACTGGGCGCGGGCCAGGCCGGTCGCGGCGGCCCGGACGTGCGCGTCCTCCTCGTCGTCGGGCCGCTGCCCGTAGCCGTCCTCGAGGTCGATGCGCAGGTCCTCGACCGGCTCGCGGTCCAGCTTGGCGCCGACCAGCGGCAGCACGTCCTCGGCGCGGCGGCCGAGCAGGCCGGCCAGCAGGGGCTCGTGCCCGTCGAGCGCGGCGCGGGCCTGCTGCCCCCACCGGGGCAGCAGGCCGGCGTCGAAGGCGTCCGCCGGCACGTAGACGGTGTGCACCGGCTGTCGTCCGCGCAGATCGCCCGGGAAGCGGGCGAGGAGATCCTCGTCGGCGGGGCGCAGCAGCGCGTCGAGCTCGGCCGTGAGGGTCGTGGCCAGGTTCGAGGGTGAGGACGGGTCGGAGGATGGTGAGGAGGGGTCGGAGGAGGACGACATACCAGGGAATCTAGTCGCGTCCGGTGAGGTCCCAGGCGTCCTGGGAGACCTCGTCCTCCTCGTCGTGCACGTAGCTGCCCGAGATCGGGTCGTTGTCGTAGCGAGGGTCGCCCCCGGCCGGGGGGACGTAGGCGTCCTCGTCCGTCGGGACCACCTCGGAGGGGTCGGCGTCGAACGGGGCGGTGTCGATCTCCGGTTCCGGGTGCGCCGGCGGCTCGTGCCCCTGGAGCAGCGCGAGGGTCTCCCCGAGGTCGTCGGGCCGGACGAGCACGTCGCGGGCCTTGGACCCCTCGGAGGGTCCGACGATCCCGCGCGACTCCATCAGGTCCATCAGCCGGCCGGCCTTGGCGAAGCCGACCCGCAGCTTGCGCTGGAGCATCGAGGTGGAGCCGAACTGGGTCGTGATGACCTGCTCGGCGGCCTGCAGCAGCAGGTCGAGGTCGTCGCCGATGTCCTCGTCGATCTGCTTCTTGGCCGGTGCGGCGAGGACCTCCTCGACGTAGGTCGGCTTGAGCTCGCCGGTGACGTGCTTGACGACGTCGTGGATCTCCGACTCCCCGACCCAGGCACCCTGGACGCGCATCGTCTTGGAGGCCCCCATCGGCAGGAAGAGCGCGTCACCCTGGCCGATGAGCTTCTCGGCGCCCGGCTGGTCCAGGACGACCCGGCTGTCGGCCAGCGAGGAGGTCGCGAACGCCATCCGCGAGGGCACGTTGGCCTTGATCAGGCCGGTCACCACGTCCACCGACGGGCGCTGGGTGGCCAGCACCAGGTGGATGCCGGCCGCACGCGCCAGCTGGGTGATGCGCACCACCGACTCCTCGACGTCGCGCGGGGCGACCATCATCAGGTCCGCGAGCTCGTCGACGACGACGAGCAGGTAGGGGTAGGGGTGCATGACGCGCTCTGACCCCGGGGGCGGGGTGACCTTGCCGGCGCGGATCGCCTTGTTGAAGTCGTCGATGTGCTTGTAGCCGAAGGCGGACAGGTCGTCGTAGCGGTGGTCCATCTCCTTGACCACCCAGGCGAGGGCCTCCGCGGCCTTCTTGGGGTTGGTGATGATCGGGGTGATCAGGTGCGGGATGCCCTCGTAGGCGGTCAGCTCCACCCGCTTGGGGTCGACCAGGATGAGCCGGACCTCGTCGGGGGTGGACCGCATCAGGATCGAGGTGATCATCGAGTTGACGAAGCTCGACTTGCCCGATCCGGTGGCGCCCGCGACCAGCAGGTGCGGCATCTTGGCCAGGTTGGCGATGACGTAGCCGCCCTCGACGTCCTTGCCCACGCCCATCACCATCGGGTGGGTGTTGTTGCGCGCCGCCTGGGAGCGCAGCACGTCGCCGAGGTTGACGTTCTCGCGGTCGGTGTTGGGGATCTCCACGCCGACGGCCGACTTGCCGGGGATCGGGGAGAGGATGCGCACGTCGGCCGAGGCGACCGCGTAGGCGATGTTCCTGGACAGCGCGGTGATCCGCTCGACCTTGACGCCGGGGCCGAGCTCGACCTCGTAGCGGGTGACGGTCGGGCCGCGCATGAACCCGGTGACCTGGGCGTCGATGTTGAAGTCCTCGATGACGCCGGTCAGGGCGTCCACGACGCGGTCGTTGGCCTCCGAGCGCTCCTTGTGCGGGGCGCCGGCCTTGAGCAGGGCGGAGTCCGGGAGCGTGTAGGTCACGTCCCCGGCCAGCTGGAGCTGCTCGACGCGCTGGGGCAGCTGGGTGGTGGGCGGCGGCGTGAGGTCGGCCTTGGAGCTCTTCGCCGCGGCGATCGCCTGCTCGGCGGCGCTGGGCGGCTTGGGCCGTTTCTCCCCGGGGCGCAGGGCCGGGATCTCCTCGGTGGCGTCGCCGCTCGCCTGGGTCGAGCTCGCTGCGCGGGTATGCCGTCCAGCGGCGCTGGTGGCTGCGGGCGCCCCGCCGGCGGGGTCCGGGTCGGGCCGGTCCGCGGCGCGGCCCCCGCGCCGTGGCGCCGACCCGGCCCGCAGCGAGCGGCCGTCCTTGCCCCGCTCCACCTGGGCGGCCTGCTCGAAGGCGATGTCTCCGTCCCGTTCGTCCAGGTCGGCACGTCGGCGCCGGGACCGGCGCGGGAGGACCTCGCCGGTCACGGGGTCGATCTGCTCGAAGCGCTCGGAGTCGAAGAGCTGGTGCTCGACCTCGCGCAGCCGGTCGGGGATGCGGTGCACCGGGGTGCGGGTGAGCACGAGGAAGCCGAAGAGCCCGAGGACACCGAGCACCAGGTAGGCCCCCGTCGCGGTGATCGCCGAGGCGGGGACGGCCGAGGCGATGAAGCCGAGCACGCCGCCGGAGGACTCCATGGCGCCCTGGCCCTCGGCGTAGTCGGGGGCCCCGGCGACCAGGTGGGTGATGCCCGCCGCGGAGAGCAGCAGCGCCGCCGTGCCGATGGTCATCCGGTGGGTCGCCTGGCTCTCGTCGGGCCGGCGGAACATGCGCACGGAGAAGAAGAGCAGGACCAGCGGCAGCACGAGGGCCACCCGGCCGAAGGTGCCGGCGACGACGGTGTGCACGATGTCGCCGAAGAGCCCGTCCAGGTGCCACCACTCGCGCAGCGCCACGATCACCGCGAGCAGCAGCAGCACGAATCCGGCGGCGTCGCGCCGGTGCTCGGGCTCCAGGTCGCGTGCCGTCTCGCTCATCGCCCGGACCGTGCCGCCGGTCGCCCCGGCGATCCCCCGCATCGCCCGGCCCGGCAGCGAGCCGGTCGACCCGCCGCGCGAGGTGCCGGAGGAGCCGCCCCGCGTCCCCGACGTGGGGGCGCGGCGAGCGGGCGCCTTGGCCGACGCGGCGCGGCCCGCAGGGCCGGTCCCGCGGCCGCGGGTCGCGCCGGAGCGGGCGCGGTTGGGGGAGGTCGCAGACGTGGCCACCACAGCACCGTACGCCACGTTCCCTCCAGCACCACGCGTCACACGCTGGGAAGCCGCTGATCGCGACCCCCCGCGGGCGCGCGTGCCACCCCGGGGCGGCGGCGTCCGTGAGATGCTAGGACTCCGCATACCCGAGCGTCCAGGGGGACCCGATGACCCAGCCGAACGGCGAGGCCGCCGAGCCCGAGGGCCCGCCCCCGCTCCCGTCCTGGCGGGCGCCGGCACCCTCCGCGGATCCGGCCGCCGACCCGGAGCTGCGCGCGAAGGCGCTGAAGCACCTGGAGGAGAAGAAGGCCTTCCGGATCCACCTGACCACCTACGTGGTGATCATGGGCTTCCTCGTGGCGATCTGGCTGATCACCGGCATGGGCTACTTCTGGCCCATCTGGCCGATGATGGGCTGGGGCATCGGCCTGGCGCTGCACGGCGCCTCGCTGCGCTGGGACAGGGACCCGACCGAGGAGCAGGTCGCCGAGCAGGCCCGTCGCCTCGCCGGCCGGCGTGGGGGCCCCGGCCCTGGGCCGGGAGGCCTGGAGGGCCCGCAGGACACCGTCTGAGCCGACGCCCACGCCCGGGTCAGGCGTCGACGACGACCGGGATGATCATCGGGCGGCGGCGCAGCTTGCTGCCGACGAAGCTGCCGACCGTGCGCCGGATCACCTGCTGCAGCTGGTGGCTGTCCTGGACGCCGTTCTGGCGTGCCTCCTCCAGGGCCGCGACGAGCGTGGGCCGCACCCGCTCGAAGACGTCCTCGCCCTCGGCGAAGCCCCGGGTCTGGATCTCCGGCCCGGCCGCGATGGCCCCGGTCGAGGCGTCGCGCACCACGATGATCGTGACGAAACCCTCGTCGCGCAGGATCCGGCGGTCCTTGAGCATCGTCTCGTCCGCGGCGCCGACCAGGGAGCCGTCCACGTAGACGTAGCCGACGTCGACCACCCCGGCGACCCTGGCCCTCCCGTCGACGAGGTCGACGACGACGCCGTCCTCGGCGACGACGACGTTCTCGCGCGGCACGCCGGTGGCCACGGCCAGGTCGGCGTTGGCGACCATGTGCCGCCACTCGCCGTGCACCGGGAGCACGTTGCGGGGACGGACGATGTTGTAGCAGTAGAGGAGCTCGCCGGCGCTGGCGTGGCCGGAGACGTGGACGAGGGCGTTCTCCTTGTGCACGAGGGTGGCGCCCAGCCGGGTGAGGCCGTTGATGACGCGGTAGACGGCGTTCTCGTTGCCTGGGATGAGCGAGGAGGCCATGAGCACGGTGTCGCCGGGCCCGACCTCGATCTTGTGGTCGCCGTTGGCCATCCGGGACAGGGCCGCCATCGGCTCGCCCTGGGAGCCCGTGCAGATGAGCACCTGCTGGTCGTCCGGCAGCTGGGTGAGCCGGCCGAGGTCGACGAGGATGCCGTCGGGCACGTGCAGGTAGCCCAGGTCGGCCGCGATGCCCATGTTGCGGATCATCGAGCGCCCGACCATCGCCACCTTGCGGCCGGAGGCCTCGGCGGCGTCGAGGACCTGCTGGACGCGGTGGACGTGCGAGCTGAAGCAGGCCACGACGATCCGGCGCCCCGCCTGGTGGAAGACCCGCTCGATCGCCGGGGCGATCTGGCGCTCGGGCGTGGTGAACCCCGGGATGTGGGCGTTGGTGGAGTCGGTCATGAACAGGTCCACGCCCTCCTCCCCCAGCCGGGCGAAGGCGCGCAGGTCGGTGATCCTCCCGTCCAGCGGCAGCTGGTCCATCTTGAAGTCGCCGGTGTGCAGGATCGTGCCGCCGGAGGTCCGCACGAAGACCGCGAGCGCGTCCGGGATCGAGTGGTTGACCGCGATGAACTCGCAGTCGAAGGGTCCGAGCACCTCGCGTCGACCCTCGGCGACACCGAGCGTCAGCGGCCTGATCTTGTGCTCCTTGAGCTTGGCCTCGACGAGGGCCAGCGTCAGCTGCGAGCCGATCAGCGGGATGTCGCGCTTGAGCCGCAGCAGGTAGGGCACGGCCCCGATGTGGTCCTCGTGGCCGTGGGTCAGGACCACGGCGACGACGTCGTCGAGGCGGTCCTCGATCGGCCCGAAGTCGGGCAGGATCAGGTCGACGCCGGGGTGGTGGTCCTCGGGGAAGAGCACCCCGCAGTCGATGATGAGCAGCTTGCCGCGGTGCTCGATCACGGCCATGTTCCGACCGACCTCGCCCAGTCCGCCGAGTGCGGTCACACGAACGCCCCCGTCCGGGAGGGGGCCGGGGGCGGTCAGCTCGGGGTGGGGATGACTCATGCGGGCAGGATATCCCTCACGTGAAAGACCGCACTGCTGCCCGCTCGGGGGGTCCAGGCAGCAGTGCGGTCACGGGTTACATCGGAGCCGGGAGGAAAATGTTACGCAAGAGTCATGTGACGTGCCTCACACACCGGGGCCGCCTACTAGGCTTCGGGCCATGCAGCAATATCTGGACCTCCTCCGACGCATCCGGACCGAGGGCGTGGAGAAGGGTGACCGCACCGGCACCGGGACGCTGTCGGTCTTCGGTCACCAGATGCGCTTCGACCTCACCCAGGGCTTCCCGGCGCTGACCACCAAGCGGCTGCACCTGCGGTCGGTGATCGGTGAGCTGCTGTGGTTCCTGCGCGGCGACACCAACGTGCGCTGGCTCCAGGAGCGCAGGATCTCGATCTGGGACGAGTGGGCCGACGAGCACGGCGACCTGGGGCCGGTCTACGGGCACCAGTGGCGCTCCTGGCCCACGCCGTCCGGGGAGAGCATCGACCAGATCGACCGGCTGATCACCGGACTGCGCACCGACCCCGACTCGCGCCGGCACATCGTCTCGGCGTGGAACGTCGCCGACGTCGACCAGATGGCGCTGCCCCCGTGCCACACGATGTTCCAGTTCTACGTCGCCCCGCCGGCGGCGGACGACGAGGACCGGCGCGGCTGGCTGTCCTGCCAGCTCTACCAGCGCAGCGCCGACACCTTCCTGGGCGTGCCCTTCAACATCGCCAGCTACGCGCTGCTCACGCACATGGTCGCCCAGGTCACCGACCTGCGCCCCAAGGACTTCGTGCACACCCTCGGCGACGCCCACCTCTACCTCAACCACCTCGAGCAGGCCGAGGAGCAGCTGACCCGCACGCCCGGGCTGCTGCCGACGCTCTGGCTCGACCCGCAGGTCCGCGAGATCGACGCCTTCGAGCTGGAGGACGTGGAGGTGCGCGACTACGTCGCCGCCCCCACCATCAAGGCCCCGATCGCGGTATGACGCCGCGCGCCACCCCCACCACCGACCGTTTCCAGGTGGTCCCGGCCGCCTACGTCGCGCTGGTCCGGGACGGGAAGGACGGCCCGCAGGTGCTGCTCCAGCTCCGGCGCGGCACCGGCTTCATGGACGGACGGTGGGCCTGCGGCGCCGCGGGGCACGTGGAGCTCGGCGAGAGCGCGACGCAGGCCGCGGTCCGCGAGGCGGCCGAGGAGCTGGGCGTCACGCTCGACCCGGCCGCGCTGGACTACGTCGCGACCCTGCACCGCACCGTGGCGGTCCACCAGCCCATCGAGGAGCGCGTCGACCTGTTCTTCGCGGCGAGGACCTGGGAGGGCCGGCCCGCCGCCCTCGAGGGCGACAAGGCCGCCGACCTGCGCTGGTGGCCCCTGGACGCCCTGCCCGAGCTGCTCGTCCCCCACGAGCGCCAGGCCCTGGACGTGCTGGCTGCCGGAGCGGCCCCCCGGCTGCTCACCCGCGGCTTCGGGCAGACCCTCACCCTGGTCGCCGCCGTCGGACGCAACGGCGTCATCGGCGACGGCTCGACGATGCCGTGGCACCTGCCGGCGGACCTGCGCTTCTTCAAGGAGACGACCCTCGGCGGCACGATGCTCATGGGACGTGGCACGTGGGACTCGATCGGGCGCGCGCTCCCCGGCCGCCGCACCATCGTCGTCACCCGGCGGCCGGACTGGTCCGCACCGGGCGCCGAGGTCGCGCACTCGATCGCCGAGGCGCTCGCGCTCGCCGGCGACGAAGAGGTCTACGTCGTGGGCGGGGGGCAGGTCTACGCGCAGACCGTCGACCACGCCAGCCGCCTGGTCCTCACCGAGGTCGACCTCGAGCCCGCGGGCACGACCCGGTTCCCCGAGGTCGACCGGCAGGTCTGGCAGGAGGTCTCGCGCGTGCCCGGCGAGCCTCCGGTGGACGCGTGGGTCACCTGGGAACGGCGATGACCCGGCAGGAGGTACCCGCGGCGCGCGGGCTGGACTGGCGCTACGTGATGGTCGGCCTGCTCGTGGGCGTCGCGGTGTGCTCGGTCACCGGCGCGGTGGCGGGCGTGATCGCCGCGGTCGGCGGCGGGTCCGGCCAGACCGGTGCCGAGGGCGCCGCCGCTGCCGGGGCCGTGATCGCGTCGGGGCTGGCCGGACTGATCATCGGCGCGGCCCTGGGCGGCGTGCTCGGCTCGCTCTCCGGCGTCGTCACGACCCTGGCCGTGGGCAGGCGCACCGACCCCGGGCGGGTGGCGGTGCGGGCCGCGCTCGCCGTCGGCCTGACCTACCTCGTGGTGCTCGCGGGGCTGGCGGCGCTGGACTACGGCCGCGGGTGGGCGGCGCCCTCGGTCACGGACTGGGTCGGCGTGCTGGTGCCCGCGGTGGCCGCGGCGCTCCTCGCCGGGCGGGCCGCCCGCGACGTGCCGGAGCCCGCCGGTCCCCCGACGACCTGACGTCCCCGGACGGTCAGGAGAGCTTCAGCATCACCTTGCTGGAACCGGTGCTGCGGTCGGCGGCGACCCGGAAGGCCTCGACCGCGTCCGCCAGAGCGAACTCGTGCGTCATCAACGGGCTGACGTCGACGACGCCGTCCATCAGCGCGACCGCCTCGGAGATCTCGTCGACGAACCGGTAGGAGCCGCGGTAGTCGATCTCGCGGGTGACGATGTTGCCCAGTGCCGCGCTCACCTCGCCGCCGGGCAGGTTGCCGACCTGGACCAGGACGCCCCCGCGGCGCACCGCCGCGATGACGCCGCCGAGGGCCCGGGGTGCGCCGGAGGCCTCGATGGCGACCTCCACGTCCCTCGGCAGCTCCTCCCCGTCGGCCACCCGCACGAGCGTGTCGGCACCGAGGCGCCCGGCGATCTCCAGGGCCGCGCCGGACAGGTCTGCGGCGTAGACGTGGGCGGCACCGGCCGCCCTGGCGGCGGCGACCGCGAGCGCGCCGATCGGGCCGCACCCGTTGACCAGGACCGAGCGGCCGGTCACCTCGCCGGCCCGCCGCACGGCGTGGATCGCGACCCCGAACGGCTCGGCGACCGCGCCCTCCTTGGTGCTGACGCCCTCGGGCAACGCCCGCAGCTGGTCCGCACGGACGGTGCGCAGGGCGCTGAACCCTCCCTGCTCGTGCGGCCGGAAGGCGGCCGAGCCGAAGTAGCGGACCTGCGGCCACAGGTTGGTCCGGCCAGCCAGCTCCTCGGCGACGACGTGGTCGCCGACGAGGGTGGCCGGGTGCACGGTGACCCGCTGGCCCACCTCCACGCCCTCGACCTCCGCGCCGACCTCGGCGATGTGACCGGCCACCTCGTGACCGAGCACGAGCGGGTCCTTCAGGACGGCGGTGCCGGAGACTCCGTGGAGCACGTAGGCGACGTCCGAGCCGCAGATGCCGCCCCACTCCATCGCGACGACGACCTCGCCCGGACCGCACACCGGGTCCAGCACCTCCTCCACGCGCAGGTCGTTCGGGCCGTGGACGACGACGGCGAGCATCGTGGTGGTTCCTTCCGGGACGGGTGGGCCGGGCGGGCCCGCTGGCTAGAGGAAGTCGACGAGCGAGAGGACGCCGACGGCGAAGATGGCCAGCGCGGAGATGACGAGCAGCACCATGAACGCGGTGCCGTCCTTGACGCGCGGGTCGGTCTGGGTCCAGGACAGGTAGAGCGTGGCGACCGCGACTCCCATCAGGAAGAGGGCGTTGAGGATGCCGGCGATGATGACCAGCGCCAGCGGCGACTGGACGAGCACGGCGAGGATGCCCCAGGTGATCGGCAGGATCACCATGATGACCCGCATCCAGCGGTCCCGTCTCTCCATGTCGGCCCAGTCGAAGGCCCCGAAGACCGACAGCGTGTTGGCGACCTGCCGGCCGAGGCTGGGGACGTTGGCGATGATCGTCTTGAACAGGGCGACCCCGGCCCCGACGAGGAAGAGCACCGCGCCCCACTCCCCGACGGCGCCGGAGAAGATGCCGGAGATGACCTCCATGACCTCGGTGCCCTGCGGCTCCAGGCCCTGGGGGTGCAGGACGGCCGCGCCGAGCATGTAGAAGGCCACGGTCGAGATCGTGTAGATGACCCAGGCCACCCACGCGTCGACCTTCATCACCCGGATCCAGCCGCGGGCCCGCTGCACCCACGCCTCCGAGCCGTCGTTAGGCCCGGTCCAGGCGGCATACCCCTTCTCCACCACCCAGTAGGTGTAGGCGGTGATCTCGCCCGCGCCCACGCCGGTCATCCCGAACATCGCCAGCGCCACGCCCATCCCGCCGGCCGCGACCTCGAAGCGCAGCCCGCCGCCGAGGTCGCCCATGCTCCAGGCGAGCTCGGTGAACTGGACCATGAAGACCATGAAGACCGCGAACGCGGTGACCAGGCCGACGAGGATCGTGGACAGGTTCTCCACGACGTCGTAGCGGTTGGCGATGTGGATGCCGATCACGACCACCACCAGGATGACCACCCAGATACCGATCGAGGTGGCCGCGAAGGGGTCGCCGCCGATCGGCATCAGCATCGAGAAGGCGAGCGCGGACCCGCCGATGACGCCGGCCTGGCCGATGAGGAACTGCAGGAACATCAGCAGCACCAGCCACGCGACCCAGCCGCGCCCGGCGATCTTGGGGGGCACGTCGGCATACCCGCTGATCGCCGGTCTGCCGGTGGAGATGGACCAGCGTGCCAGCTCGACCTGCACCCAGACCTTGACGAAGGTGGAGACGAAGACGAGCCAGAAGAGGAGAAAGCCGACCCGGGCCCCCAGGGTGGTGGCGGTGAGCAGCTCGCCGGAGCCGACGACCGCGGCGCTGGTGATCATCCCGGGGCCGAGGAACCTCAGGCTGCCCCTCAGTCCGGTGGGCGGCTCCTGCACGTTCGCCGGGTCGAGCAGGTAGGGGTCCTCGTGCGCCGCGAAGGTGGTCCTCGCCTCGTGCTCGTGGCGGGCGGTCTTCTCGCTCATCCGTCTGCTCCTTGGCCGGGATGCCGGGCACTGGTTGGCGCGACCCTACTCCACTGCGGGCGCCGTGTCGCAGGACGCAGCGGCGAGGCGGATAGGCTCACGCGGGTGCAGCCTGCCGACCTGACCAAGATCCGCACCCTGTCCTCCCCGACCGTGCACCCCGACGGCCGTTCGGTCGTCTTCGACGTGGCCCGGCCCGACGTGGGCGACAACCGCTACCGGACCAGCCTGTGGCGGCTGCGCCTCACCGCCGAGGGCGCCGCGGACGGGCAGCCCGTACGGCTGACCCGGGGCACCCGCGACGCCGGCCCGGTCCACTCCCCCGACGGGACACGCGTGGCCTTCCTGCGCGCCGGCGAGGACGGCCCGCCGCAGCTGCACGTCCTACCCGCCGGAGGCGGCGACGCGCGCCGCCTCACCGACCGCAGGCTGGGGGTGGGCGCGTTCGCCTGGTCCCCGGACGGCACGAGCATCGCGTATGCCGCGCGCGTCCCGGAGGAGGGGCGCTACGGCACGGACGAGACGGTGAAGCCGGACCAGGAGGCGCCGCGGCTGATCGAGCACAGCGCCTACCTGTCCGACGGGCTGGGCTACCTCCTGGACCGCCCGAGCAAGATCTTCGTCCTCGACCTCGGCGGCCTCCCCGCGGACGACGCCGAGGAGGCGGACGCCGTCCCGGAGAGCCGGCAGCTGACCAGCGGCCCCGGAGACGACGGCTCCCCCGTGTGGCTCGACGGCGACCGCGTCGGCTTCATCGCCTCCCGCGACCGGCGGGGCGCCTGGCGACCGGACACCCTCGTCCGCGACCTGTGCTCGGTCGACCTGCGTGGCAAGGGCTTCCGCCGGCACACCGACGGCACCGGGTCGGTCGGCAGCGTGAGTGTGGTCGGCGGCACCGTGGTCTACGGCGCGAGCGACCTCGGCCGCAGCGGGCAGGACTTCGTGGCGCGCAACCCGGTGCTGCTCCGGCTCGACGCCCCGGGCACGCCGCTGACCGACGCCGAGACCGACCATCTCTCCTGCCCGCCGGCGACGGACGCCCACGGCGCCCTGGTCGCGGCCTTCGAGGACCGGGGGGACACCGTCGTGCGCGACGTGGAGAGCGGCAAGGTGCTGCTCGACGGCCACGTCAGCGTGACCGGCCTGTCCGTCGGCGGCGGGGTGGTTGCGGCGGTCGCGGGGACGCGCACGTCATACTCCGAGCTGTTCGTGGGGAAGGCGGGCGAGCGGCTCGAGCAGCTGACCGGCTTTGCCCGTCACCTCACCGGGACCGCGGCGCCGATCGCTCCCGAGGAGCTGGGGACGACGGCGAACGACGGCTATCCCGTCCACGGCTGGCTGTTCCGTCCGGCCGCCAAGGCACGCAGGAAGGCGGGACACCCCGTTGTCCTGATGATCCACGGCGGACCCTACACGCAGTACTCCGGCAACCTCTTCGACGAGGCGCAGGTGCTCGCCGGAGCCGGGTACGCCGTGGTGATGGGCAACCCGCGGGGCGGGTCCGGCTACGGCGCGGAGCACGGGCGGGCGGTCAAGGAGGCGATCGGGACCGTCGACGTCGCCGACCTGACCGCACTGCTCGACCACGCGCTGACGCTGCCCGGGCTCGACGGCACGCGGGTCGGCGTGCAGGGCGGGTCCTACGGCGGGCTGATGACGACCTGGCTGGTCGGGCACACCGACCGCTTCACCGCGGCGATCAGCGAGCGCGCGGTCAACGCGTGGGACTCCTTCGCCGGGACCTCCGACATCGGGTGGTTCTTCGGCGAGGAGTACGTCGGCGCCTTCGGGCACGAGCAGTCACCGCTGACCTGGGCCGACAACATCACGACGCCGACGATGGTCATCCACTCCGAGCGCGACTTCCGCTGCCCGCTGGAGCAGGGGCAGCGGCTGTTCGCCCGGCTGAGGCGCAACCGGGTGCCCACGAGGCTGCTCGTCTTTCCCGGCGAGGGCCACGAGCTCTCCCGTGCCGGCCAGCCGCGACACCGGGTGCAGCGCTTCGAGCACATCCTCCAGTGGTGGGGCGAGCACCTGCGGTGACCGACGACCGCGACCGCCAGCTGCTGGCCTGGCTCGGCGCCGGGCTGCTCGCCGGAGGGCTTCCCACGCAGGAGGTGGAGCAGGACCTCCGGTCCGTCGCGGCGGTGCTCGGGCACCCGCGGGCCCAGGTCGCCTGCCTGCCGCGCGGCGTCTGGGTCACGCTGGCCGCCGGACGGCCGACGACCTTCGAGGCGGTCGAGGGCGGGGTGCGCCTCGACCAGCTCTCGGACGTGTCGGCCGTCCTGGCCGGGATGCGCACCGGGAGCCTGGGCCCCGACGACGCGCTCGCCCGCTTGTCGACGCTGCGCGGGCAGCCGCACCGCTACGCCGTGCCCGGGGTGGTCGCCGGCGGGGTCCTCTCCGGGGTGGGCATCGCCCTCGTCCTCGCCCCGGCCTGGCCCTCGGTCGTGTTCGCGGCGCTGCTGGCGCCGGTGACCGTGGCCCTGATGCTCCTGTCCGCACGGAGCAGCACGGCGGCGACGCTGACGCCCCTCGTCGCCGCGTCCGTCAGCGCGCTCGCGGCGTTCTGGGCGGCGTCGGCCGGGCTGGTCGACGCACCGCTGTGGACCCTGGTCGCGCCGATCGCGGTGCTGCTGCCCGGTGCCACGATCGTCACGGGCCTGGTCGAGCTGGCCGCGGGCTCGATGGTCGCCGGCACCTCGCGGCTGGGCCGCGGGACGGTCCAGCTGCTGCTCTTCGCCCTCGGCGTGGGTGCCGCCGTGTCCTTCCTGCACGTGCCGCTGGAGAGCCTCGACCCGGCACGGCCGGTCGAGCTCGGCTGGTGGGCGCCCCTCCTCGGCGTCGCGGTGGTCACCGTCGCGATCTCGCTGATGGAGTCGCTGCGCCTCTCGCTCGTGCCGTGGGTGATGCTGACGGCGCTGGCGACCTACCTCGGGCAGCTCCTGGGGCAGACGCTCGCCGACAACAGGTGGGCCGGGGCGTTCGCGGGCGCGACCGTGGCCATCCTCGTCGCCACGGTGGTCGAGCTGGTCCGGCCGCAGCTGCCTCGCTCCGTGGTCTTCCTGCCCAGCTTCTGGCTGCTCGTCCCCGGGTCCTTCGGGCTCATCTCGGTCACCCAGCTCGAGGTCGGTCCCGAGGCGGCCTTCGCCGCGGTCGTCGAGGTGACGCTGGTGATCCTCGCGATCGCGCTCGGCGTCGTGGTCGGCGCCGCGCTGGCCCTGCCGGTGCGCCAGGCGGCCCGCCGGGTCGGGCTCGGGCACCTGGTCGGCCGGCTGCGAGGGGGCCGGAACGCCTCCTGAGCGGCCCGGTCAGACCGGCGGGATCGCCCGGTGCCGGGTGGAGAAGTGCCGGTCCCGCCGGGCGGCGTAGCGGAACCTGCGCGCGACCTCCGCACGCAGGTCCTCCGGCTCGACGACCGCGTCGATGACCAGGTCGGCAGCCAGGCGCTCGAGGTCGACGTCCTCCATGTACTCCGCGCGGCGCTCCTCGACGTAGGCGGCCCGCTCCGTCTCGTCCTCGATCGCCGCGATCTTGTTGGCGAAGACCGCGTTGACCGCCGCCTCCGGACCCATCACCGCGATCCGGGCCGTCGGCAGCGCGATCGTGGCGTCGGGGCCGAAGCCCGGTCCGCCCATCGCGTAGAGCCCGGCGCCGTAGGCCTTGCGCACCACGACGCACAGCTGGGGCACCGTCGCCTCGGACACCGCCGAGACCATCTTGGCGCCGTGCCGGATGATGCCACCGCGCTCGACCTCGCTGCCGATCATGAAGCCGGGGACGTCGGCCAGGTAGAGCAGCGGGATCCCGTAGGCGTCGCACAGCCAGATGAAGCGCGCGGCCTTGTCCGCGGAGTCGGTGAAGAGCACCCCGCCCTTGACCATCGAGTTGTTGGCCAGGATGCCCACGGTCTGCCCCTCGACCCGGCCCAGCCCGACGACGAGCTCGGGGGCGAAGAGCGGCTTGATCTCGAAGAAGCTGTCGGCGTCGACGACCCCGTCGATGACGTCGTGCACGTCGAAGGGCACCGACTCCGCCTCGGGCACCGTGTCCCGGCCCAGCGGCACGGCCGGCGCCTCGGCCAGGTAGGCCGGGGCCGGGTCGTGCCAGGTGTCCGGCAGGTAGGAGAACAGGTCCCTGGCCAGCCCGATGGCCTCCTCGTCGTCGGCGGCGAGCAGGTCGCCGACACCGGAGACCGTGCAGTGCATCCGCGCCCCGCCCATCTCCTCGAGGGTGACCTTCTCGCCCACGACCATCTCGGCCATCCGGGGGCTGCCGAGGTACATGGAGGCGTTGCCCTCGACCATGATGACGACGTCGGTGAAGCTGGGGATGTAGGCGCCGCCGGCCGCGCTCGGCCCGAACAGGCAGCAGATCTGGGGGACCTTGCCCGAGAGCGCCACCTGGTTGTGGAAGATCCGCCCGGCGCCGCGTCGCCCCGGGAACAGGTCGACCTGGTCGGTGATCCGCGCGCCGGCGGAGTCGACGAACCAGAAGAGCGGCAGCTCCTCGCGCAGCGCCGCCTCGGTGGCGCGGATCATCTTCTCCACCGTCCGCGCGCCCCAGGAGCCGGCCTTGACGGTCGGGTCGTTGGCCACGACGATCGCCGCGCGACCGTCGACCTCACCGCGTCCGGTGACGACGCCGTCCGCGGGCAGGCTGCCGGCGGTCGAGTTGGCGTAGCGCCCGTCCTCGACGAAGCTGCCCTCGTCGAAGAGCATCGCGATCCGGTCGCGGACGTACATCTTGCCCTGGCTGTCGAGCTTCGCGCGTCCCTTCTCCGTCGGCTCCGCCGAGGCTCGGTATGCCGCACCCAGCCGGGTCCGCAGGTCACCGACCCGCGGGTCGGGGTGGGGATTTCCTGCGGCGACAGACGCGCTCATCTTCTGCATACCTGTCATCGTGCCACCGTGCTCAGGCCGGCAGGCCGAGGCCGCGCGCGATGAGCATCCGCTGGACCTCCGAGGTGCCCTCGCCGATCTCCAGGATCTTGGCGTCGCGGTAGAAGCGGGCGACGGGGTACTCCTCCATGAAGCCGTTGCCGCCGAAGACCTGCGTGGCGATGCGCGTGGAGCTGACCGCGGCCTCGGTGGCGTAGAGCTTGGCGATCGCGGCGGCCTGCTTGACCTCGGCGACCGAGCGCTTGCCGGCGTGCTGCTGCTCCTTGAGCCAGGCCGCCTTGTAGACGAGGGCGCGGGAGGCCTCGGCCATCACCGCGATGTCGGAGATCTGGAAGGAGACGCCCTGGTTGACCGCGATCGGGCGGCCGAACGCGAGGCGCTCCTGGCTGTAGCGGGTGGTCTCCTCCAGCATCCGCTGGATGCAGCCGACCGCGAGCGCGGCGATCGCGATGCGCCCGTCGTCGAGGGTCTTGAGGAACTGCTTGAACCCCTGCCCGCGCTCGCCGAGCAGGTTGGCCTCCGGGACGCGCGCGCCCTCGAAGGTCAGGCCGTGGGTGTCGGAGATGTGCCAGCCGAGCTTGCGGTAGGCCGGCTCGACCACGAACCCCTCGGTGCCGCTGGGCACGATGATCGCGCTGATCTCGGGCCTGCCGTCCTCGAGCTCACCGGTCCTGGCCGTGACCGTGACCACCGAGGTGATGTCGGTGCCGGAGTTGGTGATGAACGCCTTGGCCCCGTCGACCACCCACTCGCCGTCCTGCAGGACCGCGCGGGTGCGCGTCGCCCCGGCGTCGGAGCCGGCCTCCGGCTCGGTCAGACCGAAGCCGGCGAGCGTGCGCCCGGCGACGAGGTCGGGCAGCCAGCGCTCCTTCTGCTCCTTCGACCCGTAGGTCTGGATCGGGTTGATGCCCAGGCCCACCCCGGCCTCGAGGGTGATGCCCATGGCCTGGTCGACCCGACCGAGCTCCTCGATCGCCACGCACAGGTAGCTGAACCCCTGCCCCTCCATCCCGGCGCCGCCGAACTCCTCGGGCGCCTCCAGGCCGAACAGTCCCAGCTCGCCCATCGCGGGCACGAGGTGCACCGGGAAGCGGCTCTCCCGGTCCCACTCCTGCACGTGCGGGGCGATCTCACCCTCGGCGAACTCGCGCACCAGCCGGCGGAAGTCCTCGTGGTCCTGGCTCAGCTCGAACATCGGTGTCCGCAATCCTTCGGGTCCGGGGGTATGGGGTGCGCCCGCTACCGCGTGCACGTCCCCATCGTGCTTGACGTTGACGCAAAGGTCAAGCACGATGGGGGCACCCGTACTTGACGTAAGGACAACCGTGCCCGACCAGATTGACGAGACCGACCCGACCTGGACGATCGCCCAGATGGCCGACGACTTCGACGTCACCCACCGGGCGCTGCGCCACTACGAGCACCTGGGGCTGCTCTCCCCCGAGCGGGACGGGCAGCGCCGGCTCTACCACCGCCGCGAGCGCACCCGCCTGGCCCTCGTGCTGCGCGGTCGACGTCTCGGCTTCCCGCTCGAGGAGATCTCCACGATCCTGGGGATGTACGACGACCAGCCCGGCGAGGCCGGCCAGCTGCGCTACCTGCTGGGCCAGATCGACGACCGCCGCGTCGACCTGGAGGGCCGACGCCGCGACATCGAGGACTCGCTGCGCGAGCTGGAGGAGCTCGAGCGGCGCTGCCAGGAGGACCTCAGAGGTCTCGCCGCCGGCTGACCGCGGGCGGCGCCGGAGCGTCGACCCGGGTGAACCGGGACAGCTGCGTGACGTGCGAGGGGTTGAGCTCCTCGACGGTGCGCACCTGGAGCAGCTGCATGGTGCGCCGCACCTGGTCGGCCAGGATCTCGATGGTGCGGTCCACACCCTCGCGACCGCCGGCCATCAGGCCGTAGAGGTAGGCGCGGCCGATCAGGGTGAAGCGGGCTCCCATCGCCAGGCAGGCGACGATGTCGCCGCCGTTGCGGATGCCGGTGTCCACCATGACCTCGACGTCGTCGCCGACCTCGCGCACCACCTCGGGCAGCAGGTGGAAGGGCACGGGGGCCCGGTCGAGCTGGCGGCCGCCGTGGTTGGACAGCAGGACCGCGTCGACCCCGAGGTCGGCCAGCCGCCTGGCGTCCTCCACCGTCTGGACGCCCTTGATCGCGAGCCTGCCCGGCCACATCGCCCGGATCTCGGCGAGGTCCTCGAAGTTGATCGAGGGGTCCATCGCCGAGTTGAGCAGCTCGCCGACGGTGCCGCCGGTCTCGCTCAGCGAGGCGAACTCCAGCTTGGGGGTGGTCAGGAAGTCCCACCACCACCAGGGGCGGACGGCGGCGTTGGCGACGGTGCGCAGGGCGATCTGCGGCGGGATGGAGAAGCCGTTGCGCGCGTCCCGCAGCCTGGCCCCGGCGACCGGGGTGTCCACCGTGAAGAACAGGGTGTCGAAGCCGGCCTGCGCGGCCCGCTCCACCAGGCCGTAGGAGATCTCGCGCTGCCGCATCACGTAGAGCTGGAACCAGTTGCGGCCGTGCGGGTTGGCCGCCTTGACGTCCTCGATGGAGGTGGTGCCCAGGGTGGACAGCGTGAACGGGATGCCGGCGGCGCCCGCGGCCCCGGCGCCGGCGGTCTCGCCCTCGGTCTGCATCAGCCGCGTGAACCCGGTAGGGGCGATGCCGAACGGCAGGGCCGAGGTGTCCCCGAGGACGGTCGTGGAGGTGTTGACCTCCGAGACGTCCTTGAGGATCGAGGGGTGGAACTCCACGTCCTCGAAGGCCTGCAGCGCCCGGCGCAGCGAGACCTCGCCCTCGGCGGCGCCGTCGGTGTAGTCGAAGGCCGCCGCGGGCGTGCGCCGCTTGGCGATCCGCCGCAGGTCCTCGATCGTCTGCGCCGACGCCAGCCGGCGTCGCCTGCCGTCGGGGTCGAACTTCCTGAACTTCAGCAGCTCGAAGATCTCTTCGGGTTTCGGTATCTGTCGCTGGACCATGAGAGTCATCTCCTTCGGAGGGCGGGACGCATCGTCCCAGGGTGGCAGGACCGGCAGGTCAGAGGGTGGGCACCATCCAGGACAGGACGGTGGACTGCAGGCCGACGAGCAGGCAGAGCCCGAGGAGCATGCCCAGGCTCCACCAGATGACCTTGCGGAAGATGTCGGACTCGCGGCCGACCAGGCCCACGGCGGTCGCGGCGATCGTCAGGTTCTGCGGGCTGATCATCTTGCCGACGACGCCGCCGGCGGTGTTGGCGGCGACGAGCAGCGCCGGGTCGATGCCGGCCTTCTGCGCCGCGGTCTGCTGGAGGGTGGCGAAGAGCGCGTTGGCGCTGGTGTCCGACCCCGTGACCGCCGTGCCGATCCAGCCCAGGATCGGGGAGAAGAACGCGAAGGCGGCGCCGGTGCCGGCGATCCAGGTGCCGATGGTGATCGTCTGGCCCGACTGGTTCATCACGTAGGCCAGGGCCAGGACGAAACCGACGGTGAGGATGGCGAAGCGCATCTTGACCACGGTCCGGCGGTAGACGTCGGCGGCGTCCGCGGCCGACATCCGGTAGACCAGGGCCACGACGACCCCGGAGATCAGCAGCATCGTCCCGGGCGAGGAGAGCCACTGGAAGCTGTAGACGGTGCTGGAGGACAGCTCACCGGCGGCGGTGAAGATGTTGCCGTCCAGGCCCGGCCAGGCGATCTTGACGTCCGTGGTGGCCAGCCAGGAGGTCAGCGGCCGCCACAGCTTGGCCAGGGAGAAGACCACGATGACGAGCAGGTAAGGGAAGAGCGCGAGGAAGACGCGGCTGCCGGTCAGGGCCACCTGGGTGCGCTCCAGGGTCGCCACGGCACCGCCGGTGCCGCTGGTGTCGACCGGGCCGGCGTCCTCCTGCTCGCGCTCGGCATCCATCCGAGCCTGGGCCTCGGCGCCGCCCTGCGGCTTCCAGACCTGGAGCATGAGCACGGCAGCGGCGAGGCCCGCCAGCGAGGCGACGATGTCGGTGAGCTCGACCGAGAGGTAGTTGGAGGAGAACCACTGCGCCACCGCGAAGACCACGCCGACGACGACGGCCAGGGGCCACAGCTGCCGGACGCCACGCCGGCCGTCGACCAGGATCACGAGGAAGAGCGGCACGAAGACGGCCAGCAGCGGGGTCTGGTGCCCGACGACTGCACCGATGTGCTGGTAGTCGATGCCGGTCAGGTTGCCGGCGGTGATGATCGGGATGGCGATGGCGCCGAAGGCCACCGGCGCGGTGTTGGCGACCAGGACGACGGTGGCCGCGCGCATCGCGGTGAACCCGACCGCCATCAGCATGACGCCGGTGATCGCGACCGGGGCGCCGAAGCCGGCCAGCGCCTCGAGCAGCCCCCCGAAGCAGAAGGCGATGATGATCGCCTGCACGCGGGGGTCGTCGGAGATCGCGTCGATGACCAGGCGCAGGTCCTCGAACCGTCCGGAGCGGACCGTGAGCTCGTAGAGCCAGATGGCGTTGACCACGATCCACATGATCGGGAAGAGGCCGAAGGTGAATCCCTGCGCCGCGGACAGTCCGACCAGGTGGACCGGCATGCCGTAGGCGAGGACCGCGACGGCGGCCGCGACCGCGAGCGCGGCCAGCCCGGCCCAGTGCGCCTTCCAGCGCAGGACTCCCAGGGCCACGAAGATCGTCACCAGGGGCAGGGCGGCCGCCAGGGAGGACCACAGCAGGCTGCCCGCGAGGGGAGCCAGATCCGGTGTGTACATGTCGTCTCCGTCATGAGTGCGGAACGGCGGTGCCAGGTGCCCATCGCCGTTGATGTCCAAGGATGATCTAATTGGCTGATCTCTTAGTGGTCTGACCACTGTGGGCAGACTAGGGCGAACCGGACCGAACCGTCAAGACCCGCCGGCGACTTTTCCCTGCTAGACAGGAACTCAGACCACTGACCGACTCGACCACCGTGAGGTTGGACCAAAGATGGCAGGCACCGCAGGCGACGAGACCGGCCCGGACTGGGGCCCGGTGGCGCGCACCAGCACCCACGAGCTGGTCATCGAGGCGATCGAGGACCAGATCATGGCCGGCACGCTCACGGTGGGCGATCCCCTGCCCGCCGAGCGGGACCTCGCCGCCCGGCTCCAGGTCAGCCGGGCCGGCGTGCGCGAGGCGATCCGGGTGCTGGAGAGCCACGGGGTGCTCCGCTCCAGCGTGGGCTCGGGTCGCGGTGCCGGCACCTTCATCGCCGCCATGCCCAGCGCCGCTCTCACCCGGCTCCTCCGGCTGCACGTCGAGCTGGCCAACTTCCGCATCGAGGAGATCGTGGAGGCCCGCATCCTGCTGGAGCGCTCCAGCGTCGCGCTGGCGGCGGAGCACACCGACGCCGAGGCGCTGGACCGGGTCCGTGCCCACCTGGAGCTCATGGACGACGAGAGCCTGAGCCGGGAGGCCTTCAACGACGCGGACACCGACTTCCACGTCTCGATCGCCCAGGCCGGCGCCAACCGGCTGTTCGCCAGCCTGACCGAGGCGATCCGCGCCTCGCTGCGCTCCCGCCACCTGGAGGCCTTCCGGAAGGTGGAGGACTGGGAGGCCATGGTCGCCACCCTGCGCAGCGAGCACCACGGCATCTTCCGGGCGATCAGCGAGGGCCGCGCCGACCTGGCCCCCGACCTGGTGGAGGCCCACATCCGGGGCGCCGCCTCCACGCTGCCGGACCTGACCACCGGCTGACGGGGCGGCGGCGACGCGGGGGGCGGGCCCAGCGGGTTGCCACTGTCCGGCATACCCCGTGGCACTAGTGTGACCCCATGCCGATCAGCAAGGTCCTCATCGCCAACCGCGGCGAGATCGCCGTCCGTATCGCCCGAGCCTGCAAGGACGCAGGACTGGGCTCGGTCGCCGTCTACGCCGACCCCGACCGCGACGCGCTGCACGTCAAGGTGGCCGACGAGGCCTACGCCCTGGGCGGCTCGACCCCCGGGGAGTCCTACCTGGTCCAGGACAAGCTCATCGAGGTCGCGCGGCAGTCGGGCGCCGACGCGGTGCACCCCGGCTACGGCTTCCTCGCCGAGAACGCCTCCTTCGCCCAGGCCGTGATCGACGCCGGGCTGACCTGGATCGGTCCTGGTCCGGAGGCGATCGACGCGCTCGGCGACAAGGCCAAGGCCAAGCACATCGCCGTCAGGGCAGGTGCCCCGCTGGCACCGGGGACCAAGGACCCGGTCAAGGACGCCGACGAGGTCGTCGCGCTCGCCCAGGAGTTCGGCCTGCCCATCGCCATCAAAGCCGTCTACGGCGGTGGCGGTCGTGGCCTCAAGGTCGCCCGCACCATGGAGGAGATCCCGGCGCTGTTCGAGTCCGCCGTCCGTGAGGCGGTCACCGCGTTCGGGCGCGGCGAGTGCCTCGTCGAGAAGTTCCTCGACAAGCCCCGCCACGTCGAGACCCAGTGCCTGGCCGACCAGCACGGCAACGTGGTCGTCGTCTCGACCCGCGACTGCTCGCTCCAGCGCCGCAACCAGAAGCTCGTCGAGGAGGCACCGGCCCCGTTCCTGACGGACGCCCAGCACGCCGAGCTCGTGCGCGCCAGCAAGGCGATCATGAAGGAGGCCGGCTACGTCAACGCCGGCACCTGCGAGTTCCTCGTGGCCCAGGACGGCACGATCTCCTTCCTCGAGGTCAACACCCGCCTCCAGGTCGAGCACCCGGTCACCGAGGAGGTCACCGGCGTCGACCTCGTCCGTGAGCAGTTCCGCGTCGCCGACGGCGAGGAACTCGGCTACGACGACCCGGTCGCCACGGCGCACGCCTTCGAGTTCCGCATCAACGGCGAGGACGCCGGCCGGGACTTCATGCCTGCGCCCGGCACCGTCTCGCGCATGGTCGTCCCCCAGGGTCCGGGCGTCCGCTGGGACTCCGGGATCGTCGAGGGCGACACCGTCGCCGGCGCGTTCGACTCGATGATCGCCAAGCTCATCGTCACCGGCCGCGACCGCGAGCAGGCCCTCGAGCGGGCGCGCCGCGCCCTCGGCGAGCTCGAGGTCGAGGGCATGCCGACGGTCCTGCCCTTCCACCGGGCCATCGTGTCCGACCCGGCCTTCGCGCCCGAGGGCGACGAGTCGTTCAGCGTGCACACGCGGTGGATCGAGACCGAGTTCGACAACCAGATCCCGCCCTACTCGGGCCCGACCGCAGAGCCCGACGTCGCGGACGGCGAGCGACAGAGGGTCGTCGTCGAGGTCGGCGGGCAGCGCCTGGAGGTCTCCCTCCCCGCCGGGCTGACGCTCGGTGGCAGCGGGGGCGGCCCGGCCGCACGCAGGAAGGCGCCCAGGCGCACGCGGGGCGGTGGCGGTACCGCGGCCGCCTCGGGCGACGCGGTGACCGCGCCGATGCAGGGCACGATCGTCAAGGTCGCCGTCGACGAGGGCCAGCCGGTCGCCCAGGGCGACGTGGTCGTGGTCCTCGAGGCGATGAAGATGGAGCAGCCGATCAAGGCGCACAAGGACGGCACCGTGACCGGCCTGTCCGCGACCGTCGGCGAGACGGTGTCCAACGGCGCCGTCCTCTGCGAGCTCAAGGACTGACCGCCCGGCGCACGGCGGGGCGCAGGAGACGGTCCGGTGATCGGGTTCTCGGCCCCGGCGGTCCTGGCGGTCGTCGGCGGCCTGCTGGTCGTCCTCGTCGGGTTCATCCCCTACCTGGCCTGGTCCTGCCGCCGGCGCGGACGCTTCGGTGCCGGCCACGCCTTCCTCGTGGGCTGCGCCGCGGTCTACGTGCTGGCGCTGTGGACCTACACCATCCTTCCCCTCCCCGACCCCGCCCTGGTCTGCGCGGACCCGTCGACGCCGCAGTTGCGGCCGCTGCAGTTCCTCCGGGACCTCGCCTCGGCCAGCCGGGGTGGAGGCTCGGTCAGCGCGGTGCTGATGCAGCTCGTCCTCAACGTGCTGCTCTTCGTGCCGCTCGGCATGCTGCTGCGTCACCTCTGCTGCCGCGGCTTCGTGGTCACCGTGCTGCTGGGTCTGGCCGCCTCCGGGCTCATCGAGCTGACCCAGCTGACCGGCAACTGGGGCCTCTACCCCTGCGCCTACCGGCTCATGGACGTCGACGACCTGATCGCCAACACCACCGGTACGGCGCTCGGCTTCCTCGCGGCACCGGCGCTCAGGCTCGTACCGGGCCAGGAGGTCGCCGACCCTGGTCGTCCCCAACCGGTGACCTGGCTGCGCCGGGTCCTCGGCATGGTCGCCGACGTCCTCCTCGTCGAGATCGGCAGCGTGCTCCTCTGGATCCTGCTGGGCAGCGTGCTGCTCTCCACCGGGGCGATGTCGCGCACCGAGGTGGCGGACGCCGAGGGCATCCGCGCCACGCTCACGCTGCTCGTCGCGGCTGCGCTGCTCGTCGTGGTGCCGCTGGCGGGGCGTGGCGCCACGCCGGGCCAGCGCATCGTCCTCGTCCGGCCGCAGGCCCAGTCGGGCGACCCGCCGTCGGTCGGGCAGCGGCTGGTACGCGCCGCCGCGGGTTCGGGCGGCTACGTGCTGCTGGAGACGGTGGGGACGCTGACCGGGCTCGGCCTGCTCGGCGGCGCCGCCTGGGTCCTGGGCGTATCCAGCCTGATCGTCGCCACGCTCGGCGACCACCGCGGGCTTTCGGGGATGGTCGCCCGGCTGCGCGTCGTGGACGGCCGGACGCCTCGGGTCGAGATGACCGACGCCGAGCGCTGGGCGGCCATGCCCGAGCTGCGCCGGCTCTGGCTGGCCGTCGTGGCCGGTGGCGCCGTGGCGTACCTGGTCGTGCTGGCCCTGCTGGACACCGCCGGAAGCAGCCCGCTGGCCGCCGGAGCGCTGCTCGTGGTGCTCGTGCTCGTGGCCCTCGCCCAGGTGGCCTTCCTGCTCCTCAACGGCCTGGCGATGACCCGGCGCGAGGGCCGCAGCCTGGGCAACCTGCTCACGCTCCTGCTGGGGCTGGCGCTCGTGGGGCTGACCGCCGTCACCGTGGTCGTCGTCGCGCTGGCCCCGCCCCCCGTGGTCGTGCTCGTGGGCGCCGCCTGGCTGTTGGTGGCCTACCTGGGCCTGCTGTTCTGGTCCTTCGTCCTCTACGGCCTGCTCTACGCCCGCCGCGACCCGGACCCAGGCGCGGACTCCGTCGTCGTGCTCGGCTCGGGCATCTTCGGGACCCGGGTCCCGCCGCTGCTCGCCGCCCGGCTGCGGCGCGGACGCGAGGTGCTGGAGGCGGAGCTGGCGCGGGGCGGCGACGCGGTCCTCGTGTGCTCCGGCGGCCAGGGACCCGGTGAGGACGTGCCCGAGGCGGTCGCCATGTCCGACCACCTCGTGGCCGCCGGCGCCGACCCCGCGCTGGTGCGCCGCGAGACCGCCTCGCGCAGCACCGAGGCTCCGCCTGAGCCTGGAGCTGCTGCGGACGGAGGGGCGCGGCGACCGGGTCGTGGTCGTCACCAACGACTACCACGCCTTCCGCGCCGCGATCATCACCCGCGAGCAGGGACTCCTGGCCCAGGTCGTGGGCGCCCCGACCGCGCGGTACTTCCTGCCGAGCGCGGTCCTGCGGGAGTTCGTCGGGGTCCTGGTGCGCCAGCCGTGGCCCCACGCGGTGGTGGTGGCCCTCGTGGCGGGTCTCGCCGCACTTCTCGTGGCCGTGTCCCGGTGACCGGGGTTCCCCGCGCGCCTGCTTCCCCCGCGCGCCTGCTTCCCCCGGGCGCCGGAGCGGGCTACAACAGTGGGATGGCGACAGCGGCCACGCTGCCACGGGCCCGGCAGGGCAGTGGCCCGGCCCGGGAGACACGGCACGGCGGTGCCCCGTTCGTCCTCCCGGTGCTCCTCGCCGTCTCGATCCTCTACCTCGAGCTCCTGTTGCGGCTCGGGACCGGCGCGCCCTTCCTCGGCGGAGGCCTGCTCTACCTGACGCTCTTCGCCGGTGTCGCCGCGCTGGTGGCCCTCCTGGTGATCAGCTTCCTGCACGGCTGGGCCAGGGTCGTCCTGACGGGCACCTTCCTGGTGCTGGTCACCCTGCTCTTCATGGCGCAGCTGGTCTACCACGACGTCTTCGGGACCTACTTCACCGTCTTCTCGGCCGTGCGGGGCGGGCAGGTGGCACAGTTCACCGACGTCATCGGCCTGGCGATCTCCCGCAACGCCGTCCTCCTCCTGCTGTGCGCCGTCCCGCTCCTGCTCCTCGCGCTCCTGCCGAAGAGGTCGCCTGCCATGAGCTACCGCTTCGGCTGGTTCGCCCGGTCGGTGGCCGCGCTCCTGGCGCTGCTCCTCCACGGCGTGGGCATGGTGGCGATGAGCGTGGGCTCCCAGGGGCACGCCAGCGCCTACGACGCCTACCACCGCAGCAGCGAGCCGGTCGCCTCGGTCGAGCAGCTGGGGCTGCTGACGACCACCAGGCTGGACCTGCAGCGCACGCTCCTGGGGTTCGAGCCGGAGCTGGCGCCGCCCCCGATGACGCTGGCGCCGAGGCTCCCGGCGGACCGCGACGAGCCTGCCGACCAGGGCCCGCCGACGCCGGCAGGGGGCAGCACCCGGGCGGTGCCGGAGCCCGTCGCCCACGGCGAGAACGCGATGGACATCGACTTCGCCGCCCTGGGCGCGGACACCGACGACGAGGTCCTGCGGAGCATGCACGACTACTTCGGCAGCCTGACGCCCAGCGCCAAGAACGACCACACCGGCCGCTTCGAGGGCTACAACCTGGTCTTCCTCACCGCGGAGGCGTTCTCGCACTACGCGGTGGACGAGGAGGTCACGCCGACGCTGTACAGGATGGCCGAGGAGGGCTACACGTTCACCGACTTCTACAACCCGGTCTGGGGCGTGAGCACCTCCGACGGCGAGTACGTCGCGACCACCGGGCTCATCCCCAAGAGCGGGGTGTGGAGCATGCTCGTGTCGGGGGAGAACTCCATGCCCTTCGCGATGGGCAACCAGCTGGGGCGGCTGGGCTACACGACCAAGGCCTACCACGACCACACCTTCGACTACTACGGGCGCGACATCTCGCACCCGAACCTCGGCTACGACTACAAGGCGCTGGGCAACGGGCTGGACGTCACGCCCACCTGGCCGGAGTCGGACGTGGAGATGATCGACATCACCACGAAGGAATACGTCCACGACGAGCCCTTCCACGCCTACTACATGACGGTCAGCGGGCACCTGCTCTACAACTGGGGCGGCAACTTCATCGCCGGCAAGAACAGGGACCTGGTGCAGGACCTGCCCTACGGCGAGGCGGGCAAGGCCTACATGGCGACCCAGATCGAGCTGGACCGGGCGCTGGAGCTGCTGCTGGACCGGCTCCAGCAGGCCGGGGTCGCGGACCGGACGCTCATCGTGCTCAGCGCCGACCACTACCCCTACGGGCTGGAGAAGAAGGACCTGGACGACCTCGCCGGCCACGAGGTGGACGAGCGCTTCGAGCTGCACCGCAGCAGCCTGATCATCTACTCCCCCGGGATGGAGCACGAGGTGATCGAGGAGCCCGTCGCCAGCATGGACATCATCCCCACCCTGTCCAACCTGCTCGGGCTGGAGTTCGACTCCCGGCTGCTCATGGGCCGCGACGTCTTCTCCGGGGCCGACCCGCTCGTCGTCTTCAACGACCGCAGCTTCATCACCGAGAAGGGCCGCTACGACAGCCGCACCGGCGAGTTCACCCCGGTCGGGGGGGCCGACGTGCCGGACGGCTACCGGCAGAGCGTCTCCGAGGAGGTCGACCGCAAGTTCTGGTTCTCCGCCCAGATCCTGGACCGGGACTACTACCGCCTCGTCGTCGACCGGCGCTGACCCGGCTCAGTCGGCGATCTCGTGCAGCTGGCGGGCCGCCTCGGACAGCGAGCCGCTCATCGAGGGGTAGACGGTGAAGGTCGAGGAGAACTGGTCGACGTTGAGCCGGTTGGCGACCGCCAGCGCGATCGGGAAGATCAGCTCGCTGGCCCGCGGCCCGACGACCACTCCCCCGACGATCGTCAGGCTGCCCTTGCGCGCGAAGATCTTGACGAAGCCGTCGGAGACGTTCTGCATCTTGGCCCGGGGGTTCTTCGACAGCGGCAGCATGACGGCCCGGGCGTCCACCCGGCCCTCGTCGATGTCGGCCTGGCTCACCCCCACGGTCGCGATCTCGGGGTCGGTGAAGATGTTGGAGCTCACCTTGCCCAGCGACAGCGGCGCGACCGCGTCCCCGAGCGCGTGCGCCACCGCGATCCGCCCCTGCATCCCGGCGACCGAGGCGAGCGGGAAGACGCCGGTGCAGTCTCCTGCGGCATACACGCCCCGGACGCTGGTGCGCGAGACCCGGTCGACCTCGATGTGGCCGGAGCGCGTCATCCGCACGCCGGCCTCCTCGAGCCCCATGTCGGTGGTGTTCGGGATCGACCCGACGGCGAGCAGCGCGTGCGAGCCCTGCACCTCCCGGCCGTCCTCCAGGGTGACCACGACCCCGTCGCCCTCGCGACGCACCGCGCCGGCGCGCGAGCGGTTGAGCACGGTCATCCCCCGCCGGCGGAAGACCTCCTCCACCACGTTGGCGGCGTCCGCGTCCTCCCCGGGCAGCACCCGGTCCCTCGAGGAGATCAGCGTCACCGCGCAGCCCAGCCCGAGGTAGGCGTGCGCCAGCTCGGCACCGGTGACTCCCGAGCCGATGACCACCAGGTGCTCGGGCAGCTCGGTGAGGTCCCAGATCTGCTGCCAGGTCAGGATGCGCTCCCCGTCCGGGAGCGCGGAGTCCAGCACGCGCGGGCGCGCCCCGGTGGAGATCAGCACCACGTCCGCCTCCACGACCCTGGTCGCCTCCGCCGCGCTCCGGTCCTGCCCGTGCGGCGCCGGCTGCTCGCCGGAGGCCACGTCCTGCACGCCCTGGACCACCTCCACGCGGCGGTCCGGCAGCAGCCGCCCGGCGCCCTGGACGACCTCGACGCCGGCGCTCTCCAGCCGCTCGTCGATGTCCCGGCTCTGCGCACGGGCAAGATCCATGATCCGGGCGTTGACGTCGCTGATGTGGGCGGTGACCCCCTGGTCACCGGGCACGTTGGCGCCGTCGAAGTGCACGCCGATCCGCCGGGCCGCGCTGAAGCGGTCCATGAAGTCGGCGGTGGCGATGAGCGCCTTGCTCGGCACGCAGTCGGTGAGCACCGCGGCCCCGCCCAGGCCGGAGCGCTCCACGACGGTCACCTCGGCGCCGAGCTGTGCGGCGCCCAGCGCCGCCTCGTACCCGCCGGGACCCCCGCCGACGACGACCACGGACATGTTCGCTGCGCTCACGACCCCTATCCAACCATCGGTAGGCTGCGACGGTGACCTCCACCTCCCCGACGCACCCCGACCTCGCCGATCCGGCCACCGACCCGCAGGAGGTGGCGCGCGCCGCCGCCACGGTGATCGCGCAGCGCACCGGAGCCCCGCGGCACGACATCGCCCTCGTCCTGGGCAGCGGCTGGAAGACCGCGGCCGACCTGCTCGGGGAGTCCGCCGCCGAGATCGAGAACACCGAGGTCCCCGGCTTCGTCGCCGCCGCCGTCGAGGGGCACTCCGGCACGATGCGCTCGGTGCCGCTGGCCGACGGACGCCGGGTGCTGGTCTTCGGCACGCGCACGCACTACTACGAGGGTCGCGGCGTGCGCGCCGTCGTCCACGCCGTCCGCACCGCCGCCGCGGCCGGCTGCTCGACGATCGTGCTCACCAACGGCTGCGGCGGGCTGCGCCCCGAGTGGGCGCCCGGCACCCCCGTGCTCATCAAGGACCACATCAACCTGACCGCCGACTCCCCGCTGGAGGGCGCGACCTTCGTCGACCTCACCGACGCCTACGCCCCGCGCCTGCGCGAGCTGGCCCGTGAGGTCGACCCGAGCCTCGACGAGGGCGTGTACGTGCAGTTCCGGGGCCCGCACTACGAGACCCCGGCCGAGGTCGCGATGGCCGGCCTCATCGGCGGCGACCTCGTGGGCATGTCGACGACCCTGGAGACCATCGCCGCCCGCGAGGCCGGGCTGGACGTCCTGGGCATCTCCCTGGTCACCAACCCCGCGGCGGGGATCAGCCAGACGCCGCTGGACCACCAGGAGGTCATCGAGGTCGGCCGCGCCGCCGCCGAGCGCTGCGGCGAGCTGCTCGCGCGCATCGTCGAGAAGATCTGAGGCAGGAGAACAGGTATGGAGAACGCCACCACCCAGGAGCTCCTCGCCCGGGTGCGCGCCTGGGTCGAGGACGACCCCGACGAGCAGACCCGCGTCGAGCTGCGGGACCTGCTCGGCCGCGCCGAGGCGGGCGAGGCCGCCGCCGTCGAGGAGCTCGAGGACCGGTTCGCCGGCTTCCTCGAGTTCGGCACCGCCGGGCTGCGCGGCGCCCTGGGCGCCGGGCCCCACCGGATGAACCGCGCGGTGGTGATCCGCACCGCCGCCGGCCTGACGGCATACCTGAGGAGGACGCTGGAGGCCGCCGGCGACCGGACCCCTGGCCCCGCGGTGGTGATCGGCTTCGACGCTCGCCACAACTCCGACGTCTTCGCCCGCGACACCGCCGCCGTCGTGGAGGGCGCCGGCGGGCGGGCCATGGTCCTGCCCCACCCGCTGCCCACGCCGGTGCTGGCGTTCGCGATCCAGCACCTCGGCGCCGATGCAGGGGTGATGGTCACCGCCAGCCACAACCCCCCGCAGGACAACGGCTACAAGGTCTATCTCGGCGACGGCTCTCAGATCGTGCCGCCCGCGGACGCGGACATCTCCGCCGAGATCGCGCAGGTCACCTCGGTGCGCGAGGTGCCGATGGCGCGGGACGGGTGGGTCACCCTCGGCGAGGACGTCGTCGAGGCCTACCTCGAGGCCGCGGTCGCGGTGCTCGACCCGGACAGCCCGCGGGACCTCTCGGTCGTGCACACCGCCCTGCACGGCGTCGGCTCCGGCGTGGTGCTGGAGGCCTTCCGCCGCGCCGGCTTCCCCGAGCTGTCGCCGGTCGCCAGCCAGGAGGAGCCCGACCCCGACTTCCCCACGGTGACCTTCCCCAACCCCGAGGAGCCCGGCGCCATCGACGCCGCGCTCGAGCTGGCCGGGCAGGTGCGGCCCGACCTGGTGATCGCCAACGACCCCGACGCCGACCGCTGCGCCCTGGCGGTCCAGGACGGCGGGGCCTGGCGGATGCTGCGCGGCGACGAGGTGGGCGCGCTGCTGGGCCACCACGTCCTGGCCCGCGGACGGGTGAGCAAGGAGCGCCGGGTGCTGGCCCGCTCCATCGTCTCCTCGCGGCTGCTCGGCGCGATGGCGCAGGCAGCAGGACTGCCGGGGCAGGAGACCCTCACCGGCTTCAAGTGGATCGGCCGCGTCCCGGGACTGGCCTACGGCTACGAGGAGGCGCTCGGCTACTGCGTCGACCCGGCCACGGTGCCCGACAAGGACGGCGTGACCGCCGCACTGATGGCCGCCGAGCTGGCCGCCACGCTCAGGGCGGAGGGCCGCACGCTGCTCGACGTGCTCGACGACCTGGCGCTCGAGCACGGGGTGCACGCCACCGACGCGTTCTCGGTGCGCGTCGCCGACCTCGCGCTCATCCCGCCGGTCCTGGCCCGGCTGCGGGAGCAGCCGCCGGCTGAGCTGGGCGGGGTGGCCGTGGCCACGGTCGAGGACCTCGCCGAAGGGGTCGGAGCGCTGCCCCCGACCGAGGGCCTGCGCTTCCTCCTCGAGGACGACACGCGCGTGATCGTGCGCCCGAGCGGCACCGAGCCCAAGCTCAAGGTCTACCTGGAGGCCGTCGTCCCCGTCGACGGTCGCGAGCACCTCGCGCACGCGCGCGGAGAGGCGGCGCGTCGTCTGGCGGCGGTCCGCGAGGGTATGGAGCAGCTCACCGCCCTCTGACGCCGGCGGGGGCGCCGGGACGGGCTGGGCGTGGCTGCCGGCCACCACCTGTCAGCTCAGCAGCGCCACCACGAGGAGGACCAGGGCCAGCACGAGCACGACGAGCGCCGACCACGCCGGCCGCCGGGTCACCACGTCGGTCCCCTGCTCGTGCGCGCGGGCCTCCCCTCCGTCCAGGCGCCAGCGCTGCAGCGCGCGGTGCACCTCGTCGGCCACGCCCTGCGCGGTGGTGCCGGCCGAGCCGCGGTGGCGGGTGGTCTCGGCGAAGTCGTCGACCGCGCGGCGGCGCACCCACTCCCGGCGCACCGGGACCGCCCACGCGCTGTGCCGGTGCCCCTGTCGGTCGTTGAGCTCCAGGGCCCAGCGGTCGGTGACCTCCTCGACCGCCGCGAACGGCACCCGGGTGTCGCTGACGAGGTTGGCGAGCACGACCCCGTCCGTGCGCAGCTGCACGTGCGGGCGCAGGAAGAGGACCCACGCCAGACCTGCCAGTGCCACGACCAGCGCGGCGGGCCACGCCAGCCCCCGGTGCGACCCGCTCACCAGGTCCACGACCGTCAGCGTGGCGAACACCCCGGCCACCGCGACCATCCCCCACCCGACGATCCTGGCCGGCAGGGTGCGGTAGACGCGGACCAGGTCGCCGGTCGGCGGCGGCAGGGTGCTGGGTGCGCTCACGCCGCCCGAGTCTACGGGCGGGCGGCACCTAGAATGGCGCACCATGGATCATGACGCCGGCCGCCGTGCCCGGGTGCTCGTCCTCTCCGGTCCCAGCGGCGCCGGCAAGTCCCGGCTGGCGCGGCGTCTGCACGAGAGCCACGGGTTGCCGCTGCTCCCGCTCGACGACTTCTACCGGGAGCTCGGCGCGCCCGACCTGCCGATGAGCCCGCTGGGCCTGGTCGACTGGGACGACGTGCGCTCCTGGGACCTCGACGCTGCCCTGAGGGCCGCAGAGGAGCTGTGCGTGCGGGGCAGCACCCGGGTCCCGACCTACGACATCTCGACCTCCAGCGTGGTCGGCCACCGGACCATCGAGCTGGGCGGGGCACCGCTGGTGGTGGCCGAGGGGATCTTCGCCGCCCACGCCATCGAGGGGCTGCGCCACCGCGGCCTGCTCGCGGGTGCCTGGTCCGTCCACCACCGCCCCTGGGTGGTCTTCGCCCGGCGGCTGGCGCGCGACCTGGCCGAGCGGCGCAAGCCACCGCTGACGCTGTGGCGGCGGGGCCACGCGCTGCGCCGCGCCCAGCCGGGTATCGTGGCCGCACACCGGGCCCTGGGTGCCGTTCCGGTCCGGGCCAGGGTGGCCGAGCGGGAGGCCGCGGACCTGCTGCGCGACCTGCAGCACGACATACCCGGGGACGCCGAGCACGCACCAGACGCAGGAGGAGCAGGGGGATGAGCCAGCCGCCAGGGTCCGACCACGGGGGGCAGGTGCCCCGGTGGACCCCGCCCCCACCCGGACCCGTTCCCGGGCCCCAGGCGCCGCAGCAGCCCGCCCCGGCCTGGCAGCAGCTCCCGCCGGAGCAGCTGGCCCGCCTGCACCAGCCCGGCGTGGTGCCGCTGCGGCCGCTCACCCTGGGCGACGTCTTCGGCGGCACCCTGCAGACGATGCGTCGCAACCCCTCGGCGACCGTCGGCACCGCCTTCCTCGTGCTGGCGGTGCTGCTCGTGCCCTCCTACCTCGCCTCCCTGGCGGTGCTGAGGGTCGGCTCGCTCGCGGCGGAGGACCGCTACCTGCTCTCGACGGTGGTCAGCACCCTCTTCCTCGCGCTGGCCTCGGTCGCCCTGACCGGCATGATCGTGCACGTCGTGGGAGAGGCGGTGCTGGGCGACCGCGTCGGTCTGGCGCAGACCTGGCACGCCGTCCGCGGTCGGCTGCCCGCCCTGCTCGGGGTGCTCGTGCTCATGTCCCTGGTGCTGACCGTGCTCGCCGTCCTGGCGGTGGTGGCTGCGCTGCTGCTCGGCTGGGCGCTGTCCAGCGTGGGCGAGGTCGCCGCGATCGTGGCCGGCGTCCTGGTGATGCTCGCGCTGCTGCTCGTGGTCGCCTGGGTCGGCGTCCGGCTCTCGCTGGCGCCCGCCGCCGTCGTCCTGGAGCGGGTCGGCCCGTGGCGCGGGCTGCGCCGCGCCTGGCGCCTGACCACCGGCGGCCAGGGCTGGCGGGTCGTGGGCATCACCCTGCTCGCCGGCATCCTGACGACCATGTTCAGCAGCATGGTGCAGTTCCCGGTGACGCTGGTGCTGAGCGCCCTGGGGGGGCTGGACCCGTTCGGCGACGCCTCCCTGGTCAGCCCGCTCATGGTCGGCACCGACCACCTCGTGCAGCTGGTGGTCAACGCCTTCGTCGTCCCGTTCACCGCCGGCGTCACCGCGCTGCTCTACCTCGACCAGCGGATCCGCCGGGAGGGCCTGGACTCCGCCCTGGTCCAGGCCGCCCAGGCCCGGGCCGCCGCGCGGACGCGCTGACCGGGGCCGCGGGTGCTCATCATCGGCGTCCCGGTCGACCCCGACCGGGAGGAGGCGCGGCGCCTCCTCGAGGAGGAGCTGTCCGGGCCCGGCTACGAGCTGCACGAGTCGTTCGTCGCGCGCGCCTGGCGCTGGGTCGCCGACCACCTGCCCGCGCTCGACCTGCCGGCCCGGCTGCCCTCGTGGGCCGCCTGGGCGGTGCTCGCGGGGGTGCTCCTCGTGGCGCTCGCCGTCGTCCTCTTCGCCGCGCGCGACCGGTGGCGCCGTCCCGGTCCGGGTCGAGCGGCCGGTGGCGCGGTGCTCGACGGGGCCGGCCTGCCGGCCGCCGCGTACCGGCGCCGGGCGGCGGACGCCGCCGCAGCCGGGAACCACGCCGACGCGCTGCTGGACGCCTACCGGGCCGTCGCCGCCGGCGCCGTGGAGAGGGCGCTGCTCGACGGGCGTCCCGGGCGCACCGCCCACGAGGTCGCCGTGGACCTCGCACAGGTCTTCCCGCAGGAGGCGTTCGCACTGGCGCGGGCCGCGGACCGCTTCGACGCGGTGCGCTACGGCGCGGCCGCGGTGGGGGCCGAGGAGGCCAGCCGGGTCGTGGAGCTCGACCGGCGGCTCGTCGCCGCGCGGCCGGTCCCGGCTGCCGATGGCGAGGTCACGGTCGGAGGTGCGCCGTGAGCGCGCCCGCCCCGCCCTGCACGGACGAGGGACCCGGCTCCGAGGACGAGCACGGGTTCGACGCCGGGCCGGACGAACCCGCCCGGCCGGACCGCCCCGACCGGCTCCGCCTGCTGCGTCGGTGGGCCCCCTGGGTCGTCCTCGCCCTCGTGGTCGCCGTCGTCGCCACCCTGCTCTCCGGGAACCCGTCCGGCGAGCGGCTGGGCCCGGACAACCCGGGTCGCGAGGGCGGGCGAGCGCTGGCACGGGTGCTGTCCGACCAGGGCGTCGACGTGCAGCCGGTCGCCGGCGGCACCGCGCTCCTCGACCGACCGGTCGGGCCGGGCACCACCGTGCTGCTGACCGGGACCGCCTACCTTGACCAGCAGGCCGGAGCCGACCTGCTGGCCCGCTCGGCCGGCGCGGACCGGCTCGTCGTCGTGGTCCCGGACGCGACCGCATCGCCCGGCACCGTGCTCGGCCTGGACGTGGGCGTCGAGCCCGCCGCGGGCGGGCCGCCGCGCGAGCCGGACTGCCAGGACCCGCTCACCCGCCCCGGCGACCTGCTCCTGCGCCAGGACGTCCAGCTGGAGGCCTCCGGCGCCGACCGGTCGCCCGTGACCGCCTGCTACCCACCCACCCGCGGGCACAACGCCGGCGGCGCGCGCGAGGGCGCGCTCCTGTCCTGGCCCGCCACCGCCGAGCGGCCCGAGGTCGTGCTCGTCGGATTCGGCAGCGCGCTGGAGAACGCGCACGTCACCGACGGCGCGCACGCCGCGCTCGGGCTGCGTCTGCTCGGCGGGAGCCCGGAGCTGCTCTGGGTGGTCCCGCAGCCGGGCGACGCGGCCGCGGAGACCGAGCCCACCACGCTGTGGGAGGCGCTGCCGCGCAGCACCACGGCGGTCGTCGTGGTCCTGGGTGCCGCCGTCCTCGCCCTCGCCCTCTGGCGCGGCCGCCGCCTCGGGCCGGTCGTCACCGAGCCCCTGCCCGCGGTGGTCCACGCCGCGGAGACGACCCGCAACCGCGGCCGCCTCTACCGACAGGCCCGCGACCGGCGCCACGCCCTCGACGCGCTCCGGCAGGGCACCCGCCGACGGCTCGCCCCGCGCCTGGGCCTGCCCACCACGACCGAGGCAAAGACCCTCTCCCGCGCCGTCGCCGACGCGACCGGGCGGCCGGTCGAGCAGGTGCAGCAGCTGCTCGAGGGACCGCTGGACGACGACGACAGCACGCTCGTGACCACCGCCCGGGAGCTGCGCTCCCTCGAGGAAGGACTGCACCCATGACCGAGATCGACGCCGGGCACGACGACGCCGAACGCGCCCGCGCCGCCCTGCACGCCCTCCGTGAAGAGGTGGGCAAGGCGGTGGTCGGGCAGGAGCAGGCCGTCTCCGGGCTGGTCGTCGCGCTGCTCGCGCAGGGGCACGTGCTCCTCGAGGGGGTTCCCGGCACCGCCAAGACGTTGCTGGTGCGGACCCTCGCCGCCGCGCTCGAGGTCACCACCACGCGGGTGCAGTTCACGCCCGACCTCATGCCCGGCGACGTCACCGGCTCGATGGTCTACGACGCGGGCCGGGGCGACTTCACCTTCCGCCCGGGGCCGGTCTTCACCAACCTGCTGCTCGCGGACGAGATCAACCGCACGCCTCCCAAGACCCAGTCCTCGCTGCTCGAGGCGATGGAGGAGCGCCAGGTCACCGTCGACGGCACGACGCACGCCCTGCCCGCGCCCTTCCTCGTCGCCGCCACCCAGAACCCCGTCGAGTACGAGGGCACCTACCCCCTCCCCGAGGCCCAGCTGGACCGCTTCCTGATGAAGGTCACCGTGCCGCTGCCGCCGCGCGAGGACGAGATGCAGGTCGTCTCCCGGCACGCGGCGGGCTTCGACCCGCGCGACCTCGCGGCGGCGGGAGTGCGCGCCGTCGCCACGCCCGCGGACCTGGCCGCCGGGACCGCCGCCGTCGGTCGGGTCCAGGTCTCCCCCGAGGTCGTCGGGTATGTCGTGGACCTCGCCCGTGCGACCCGCACCTCCCCCTCCCTCCAGCTCGGCGTCAGCCCGCGCGGGGCGACCGCGCTCATGCGGACGGCGCGGGCGTGGGCGTGGCTGTCGGGGCGCGACTACGTCACCCCCGACGACGTCAAGGCGCTGGCGCACGCCACCCTGGCCCACCGCGTCGCGCTGCGCCCGGAGGCCGAGCTCGAAGGAGTGAGCACCACCTCGGTGCTGGAGTCGGTGCTGGCCTCGGTGCCGGTGCCGCGCTGAGGGGCTCGCCGTGGTCGTGAGGGGTCCGGTCCTCGCCCTGGTCCTGCTGGGCGTGGTGCCCGTCGTGCTGTGGCCGGGCAGCGCGGGGACGGTCGCCGCCCTGTGGTTGGCGGGCGTCGCGCTGCTGGTGCTGCTCGACGCGGCGCTGACCCCCTCGCCCCGCACCGTCGGCCTGGAGCGCTCGCCGGACCCGCAGGTGCGCCTGGGCGAGCCGGCGGCGTCCACGCTCACACTGACCAACCCGGGCACGCGCCGTCTGCGGGGGATGGTGCGTGACGCCTGGGTGCCGTCGGCCGGAGCGGCCGACCCACGCCATACCCTCGACCTGCCCGCCGGCGAGCGCCGCCGGGTGACCACCACGCTCGTGCCCGTCCGGCGCGGGGAGCGCGCGGCGGTCGGCGTGACGGTGCGGCTGCACGGGCCGTTGGGCCTGGCGGGGCGGCAGGCGACCACCCCGGTGCCGGGCGTGGTCCGCTCGCTGCCGCCGTTCCGCTCCCGCGCGCAGCTGCCGAGCAGGCTGGCGCGCCTGCGCGAGATCGACGGCCGCTCCGCGGTGCGCACGCGGGGGCAGGGCACCGAGTTCGACTCGCTGCGCGACTACGTCGAGGGCGACGACGTCCGCTCGATCGACTGGCGCGCGACGGCTCGGCGCCAGCACGTCGTCGTGCGCACCTGGCAGCCCGAGCGCGACCGCCGGGTGGTGATCGTGCTGGACACCTCCCGGACCGGCGCCGCGCGCGTCGGTGACGAGCCGCGGCTGGACGCCGCGATGGACGCCGCGCTGCTGCTGGCGGCGCTCGCCGAACGGGCCGGGGACCGGGTCGACCTGGTCGCGGGGGACCGGGTGGTCCGGGCGCGGGCCGGCTCGGGGACCGGCAGCTCCCGCGCGCCGCTCCTGCACGCGATGGTCACCGCGATGGCGCCCCTGGAGCCGCAGCTGGTCGAGGCGGACTGGACGACCCTCGCCGGAGCGGTCGTCGGCCTGACGCGCAGGCGCGCGCTGGTCGTGCTGCTCACCCCGCTGGAGCCGGCCGCGGTCGAGCAGGGCCTGCTGCCGGCGCTGCCGACGCTCACCGCGCACCACCGCGTGGTCCTGGCCTCCGTCGCCGACCCGGCGCTCTCCAGGCTGCGGCAGGACCTCTCCTCGGTGGAGCGCGTCTACGACGCGGCGGCCGCCGAGCGCGCCGGCGCGCTGCGGCACCGGACGGCCGCGGCGCTGGCCCGGCTCGGGGTGAGCGTCGTCGACGAACCTCCTGCCGTGCTGCCGGGCGCGCTGGCCGACCACTACCTCGAGCTCAAGGCGAAGGGCCTGCTGTGAGCACCGCCGCCGGCCGGGTGCAGGCCGGTAGGATCGACGCCATGCCCGCCGCCCGGACCCCTGAGCCTCCGCATGCCCTCCACCCCTGAGAAGCCCAGTCTCAGCACCCGCCACCCGGCGCCGGAGGACCTGACGCGGTTCGCCTGGCTGTCGATCGCCGCGGCCGTCGCGACGATCCTGCTCAAGGGCAGCGCCTGGTACGTGACGGACTCGGTGGGGCTGCTCTCGGACGCCGCGGAGAGCACCGTCAACCTGGTCGCCGCGGTGGTGGCCCTCGTCGCCCTGCGCGTCGCGCTCCGGCCGCCGGACCGCAACCACAACTTCGGGCACAGCAAGGCCGAGTACTTCTCCGCCGCCGTCGAGGGCGTGATGATCTTCGTCGCCGCCGCGGTCATCCTCATGGTGTCGGTGCAGCGCTTCCTGGACCCTGCGCCGCTGGACAACATCGGGATCGGCCTGGCGATATCGGTCGTCGCCTCGGTGATCAACGGCTCGGTGGCCTGGGTGCTGCTGCGCGCGGGGAAGCAGCACCGATCCATCACGCTCACCGCCGACGGCAAGCACCTGCTCACCGACGTGTGGACCTCCGTCGGTGTCGTCGTGGGCGTGCTGCTGGTGTGGCTGACCGGGTGGGAGCGGCTGGACCCGATCATCGCCTTCGCGGTGGGGATCAACATCCTCGTCACGGGGTGGGGCCTGATCCGGACCTCCACCTCCGGCCTCATGGACGCCTCGCTCCCGGCCGAGGACAACGCCCGGATCGTCGGGGTCATCGAGACGTTCATCGCCGGTTTCGAGGAGGACGACGTGCGCTTCCACGCCTTCCGCACCCGTGAGTCCGGCCACCGCCGCTTCATGGAGATGCACCTGCTCGTCCCGGGCGACTGGACCGTCAAGCGCGGGCACGACGTCGCCGAGGACCTCACGGACGCGCTCCTGGCGCAGTACCCGGACCTGCGCGTCAACCTGCACCTGGAGCCGGTCGAGGACCCACGGTCCTACGAGGACATCGGGATCTGAGCGCGTCGTCGGGACGAGCCGCGCACGCTCCCGGCGCCGCCCCGCCCCGGCTCACCCCGTCGTGGGCGCGGACGCGGACTGCAGGTGCTCCCCCACGTCCCCGCTGACCCCGGCCCGCACCGCGCGCCGGCCCAGGGTGAAGACGTAGACGAGGAAGAGAGCCAGCGCGAGGACCCCGATGCCCACCCTGGCCCAGGTCGGCAGCGGCGAGGGCGTCACGAAGCCCTCGATGAGGCCGGAGACGAGCAGGACGACGACGAGACCGAGCGCGACCCCCGCGGCCGTGCGGCCCTCCCGGGCCAGGTTGGCCAGCCGGGTGCGCGGCCCCGGTGCGACCCACGCCCAGAAGAGGCGCAGGCCGACGCCGGCCGCGACGAAGATCGCCATCAGCTCCAGCAGCCCGTGCGGGGTGATCAGCCCCCAGAAGACGTCGGCCCGCCCGTGCCGGTGCATCAGGGAGCCGATCACGGCCAGGTTGGCGATGTTCTGCCACAGCAGGACGACTACCGGGAAGCCCAGCACGCCGAGTCCGATGCAGCGAGCCGCCACCCAGGCGTTGTTGACCCAGACCAGCGTCGAGAAGCTGCTGGCCGCGTGCTCGGAGTAGTAGGACTCGAACTGCACGTTGACCAGCAGCTGCACCTGCTCCGGGCTCATCAGCGAGTTCTCGACGACCGGGTGCTCGTAGAGCCACCACCCCAGCACCAGCGCGACGAGGACGTTGACCGCCGCGGTGATCCCCCACCACCAGCGCAGCCGGTAGAGCGCCGCCGGGAAGTCCTCGGCGAAGAAGCGGCCCACCCCGGACCAGGACAGGGTCGGCACCCGAGAGGCGCGCGCCCTGGCACGGACGACCAGCGTGGAGAGGTAGCCGACGACGGCCGGGTCCGGCGCCGTGGAGCGGACCAGCGACAGGTCGGTCGCCGCGAGCTGGTAGCCGTCGACCAGCTCGTCCGCCTCGGCCCCGGTGAGCCGTCGGCGACGAGAGAGCGCGTCGAGCCGCCCCCACGCCTCCCGGCGTCGTCCCACCAGCGCGTCCAGGTCCACCCGGGTCACTGTATGCGGTGCTCCCGGGCCCTCCTGCCGCCCGCCCTACTAGGCTGATCGACCATGGCGGCCCGGGGGATCTTCGACACCGAGCGCTTCGTCACCGCCGAGGCGGTCGAGGTGGAGCTGCCCGCGGCCTCGCTGCCCCTGCGGATGGTCTCGGGGATCATCGACCTGCTCGTGGTCGCCGCCGGCGTGCTGATCCTCCTCCTCGTGACGCCGTTCGAGCTCTTCGGCCGGGACGCGGCGCTCGGCCAGGCGTTCGGGATCGTCGTCATGGCCCTGGTGATGGCCGGGCTGCCGATCACCCTGGAGACCCTCCTGCACGGGCGCACCGTAGGCAAGCTCGTGATGGGGCTGCGCACCGTGCGCGACGACACCGGGCCGATCGGCCTGCGGCACGCCACCATCCGCGCGCTCGCCGGCACGGTCGAGCTGTGGATGACGTTGGGCGGGCTGGCGCTGCTGGTGGCCGCGACCAACGAGCGGGCCCGCCGCATCGGCGACCTGCTCGCCGGCACCTACGTCGTCCGTGAGCGCGTGCGCCTGCGGCTGGTCGAGCCGCCCGAACCGAGCCCCCAGCTGGCCGCCTGGGCGGGGGGAGCGGACATCGGCGTCATCCCCGACGCCCTTCTCGTCGCGGTCCGCCAGTTCCTGCTGCGGGCGCCCGGCCTCACCGCCGAGGCCCGCGCGTCGACCGGGCCGGCGCTCGCCGGTGCGGTGCTCGAACGGGTCGCGCCACCTCCCCCCGGCGGCGCGCACCCCGAGGACGTGCTCGCCGCGGTGCTGGCCGAGCGCCGACGCCGCGACGAGGACCGGCTGGACCGGGCCGACGCCCTGCGCGCCCGGCTCCTGCCCCCCGGCTGACCCCGCGCGGCATCTTCGTGCCGGGGGTTCTCTCGGGAGTCTGTTCTGCTCAGGTCCCGTCATAGGCGGGCTTGAGCACTCCCTCGATGATGTCCAGCCGCTCGTCGAAGGGCAGGAAGGCCGACTTCATCGCGTTGACCGTGACCCGGCGCAGGTCCGCCCGCGTCCACCCGGCCCGCTCCACGAGCAGGCCGGCCTCGCGGGTCATCGAGGTGGCGCTCATCAGCCGGTTGTCGGTGTTGAGGGTGACGCGGAACTGCAGGTCCTTGAGCAGGCTGATCGGGTGCGCCTCGATCGAGGCGGCAGCGCCGGTCTGCACGTTGCTGCTGGGGCACATCTCCAGCGGGATCCGCGTGTCCCGGACGTAGGCCGCCAGCGCCCCGAGCTCGAAGGCGCGGGGGTCGGTCGCGGCGCGGGCGATCGCCGCCGGCAGGTCCTCGGTGACCGGCACGCCGTCCAGAACGATGTCGTCGACGATGCGCACCCCGTGGCCCAGACGGTCCGCTCCGCAGAACTGGATCGCCTCCCAGATGCTCGGCAGGCCGAACGCCTCGCCGGCGTGGATCGTGAAGTGCGCGTTGTGCTGGCGCAGGTAGTCGAAGGCCTCCAGGTGCCGGGTGGGCGGGAACCCGTCCTCGGCGCCGGCGATGTCGAAGCCGGCGACCTGGTCGCCGAGATGGCGCACGGTCAGCTCGGCGATCTCGACCGATCGCGCCGCGTGCCGCATGGCGCTGGGCAGGACCCTGACGCGGATCGGCCGGCCCTGCCCGGCCGCCTCCTCTTCGCCCTCCCGAAAGCCGCGGTTGACCGCCAGGACGACGTCGTCGAGCGTCAGCCCCTGGCGCAGGTGCTGCTCGGGGGCGTAGCGGGACTCGGCGTAGACGACCCCGTCCGCGGCCAGGTCGACCGCGCACTCGCGCGCGACCCGCGCCAGCGCCTCCCGCGTCTGCATGACGCCCACGGTGTGGTCGAAGGTCTGCAGGTAGCGCACGAGCGAGCCGGAGTCGGCGGCCTCGGCGAACCACCGGGCCAGGTCGTCGACGTCGTCCGCCGGCAGCGCGTCATACCCCTCCTGCCGGGCGATGTCGAGGACGGTGGCGGGGCGCAGGCCGCCGTCGAGGTGGTCGTGCAGGAGCACCTTGGGCAGGGCGGCGAGGTCGGTCTCCATCTGCGCATCCTGCCAGATCGCGCAGCGGCCGGTCAGGGCTGCCGGGCTACACTCGGGCGGTGACCACAACCCCTGACACCGTCGCCGTGACCGCCGCGGACCAGGAGGCCCGGGCCCGCGACGTCCTGGGCGTGTCGCGCCTGACCGACACCGCCCTGACCTCGTGGCTGCACGGGCTGCCCGGCGTGGACCAGGTCGGGTGCGAGGCCCGCGCCGCCGCGCTCGGCACCCGCTCCATCAAGACGACCTCCAAGGCCTGGGCGATCGACCTGGCGATCTCGATGATCGACCTGACCACGCTCGAGGGCGCGGACACCCCCGGCAAGGTCCGCGGCCTGTGCACCAAGGCCCTCTCGCCGCTGCCCTCCGACCCCAGCACGCCGCGGCCGGCGGCCGTCTGCGTCTACGGCGACATGGTCGCCACCGCCAGGGCGACCCTCGGCGCCAGCGACGTCAAGGTCGCGGCGGTCGCCACCGCCTTCCCCAGCGGCCGGGCCAGCCTCCCGGTCAAGCTGGCGGACACCCGGTACGCCGTGGAGGCCGGCGCCGACGAGATCGACATGGTGATCGACCGTGGCGCGTTCCTCTCCGGTGACCACGTGACCGTCTTCGAGCAGATCGTCGCCGTCAAGGAGGCCTGCGGCGACGCGCGGCTCAAGGTCATCCTGGAGACCGGTGAGCTGGTCACCTACGACAACGTGCGCCGCGCCAGCTGGCTGGCGATGCTCGCGGGCGCCGACTTCATCAAGACCAGCACCGGCAAGGTCGCGCCCGCCGCCACCCTCCCGGTCACCGTGGTCATGCTCGAGGCGGTGCGCGACTGGCTGGCCCTGACCGGGCGGATGGTGGGCGTCAAGCCGGCCGGTGGCATCCGCACCAGCAAGGACGCCATCAAGTTCCTCGTCGCGGTCAACGAGGTCGCCGGGGAGGCGTGGCTGTCGGACGAGTGGTTCCGCTTCGGCGCCTCCAGCCTCCTCAACGACCTGCTGCTGCAGCGCCAGCGGATGAGCACCGGTGCCTACTCCGGCGCCGACTACATCCCCGACGACTCGCCCAGCCTCTACTGAATCCCACGGGGGCTGCGCCCCCGTGCACCCCCGAACCGACAAGGACCGTCATGCCCACCTTCGAGTACGCCCCCGCGCCGGAGTCCCGCGCGGTCCTCGACCTCGCCTCCTCCTACGGACTGTTCATCAACGGCGAGTTCACCCCGTCCACGGGCGGCGCCAGCTTCAAGACGGTCAGCCCGGCCACCGAGGAGGTCCTCGCCGAGGTCTCCGAGGCGAGCGAGGCCGACGTCGAGGCGGCCGTGGCCGCCGCGCGCACGGCATACACCCGCGTCTGGTCCAGGATGTCCGGCGCCGACCGGGGCAAGTACCTCTTCCGCATCGCCCGGATCCTGCAGGAGCGCGCGCGCGAGTTCGCGGTGCTGGAGAGCCTGGACAACGGCAAGCCGATCCGTGAGTCGCGCGACGTCGACATCCCGCTGGCGGCGGCGCACTTCTTCTACCACGCCGGCTGGGCCGACAAGCTCGACTGGGCCGGCCTGGGCGCCGACCCGCAGCCCTACGGCGTCGTCGGCCAGGTCATCCCGTGGAACTTCCCGCTGCTGATGCTCTCCTGGAAGATCGCCCCCGCCCTGGCGACCGGCAACACGGTCGTGCTCAAGCCGGCCGAGACGACGCCGCTGACCGCGCTGCTCTTCGCCGAGGTCTGCCAGCAGGCCGACCTGCCGCCGGGCGTGGTCAACATCATCACCGGCGCCGGCGCCACCGGCCAGGCGCTCGTGGGCCACGGCGACGTGGACAAGGTCGCCTTCACCGGCTCGACCGCGGTCGGCAAGGCGATCGCCCGGACCATCGCCGGCACCCGCAAGAAAGCCACCCTGGAGCTGGGCGGCAAGGCGGCCAACATCGTCTTCGACGACGCGCCGCTCGACCAGGCGGTCGAGGGCATCGTCAACGGCATCTTCTTCAACCAGGGGCACGTCTGCTGCGCCGGCTCGCGCCTGCTCGTGCAGGAGTCGGTGGCCGAGGAGGTCCAGGAACGCCTCAAGGCGCGCCTGTCGACCCTGCGCGTCGGCGACCCGCTGGACAAGAACACCGACGTCGGCGCGATCAACAGCCGCGCGCAGCTGGACAAGATCACCGAGCTGGCCGCGGTCGGAGAGGCCGAGGGGGCGCAGCGCTGGTCGCCGGAGTGCGAGCTGCCGAGCAAGGGCTTCTGGTTCGCCCCGACCGTCTTCACCGGCGTCAGCCAGACCCACCGGATCGCCCAGGAGGAGATCTTCGGGCCGGTCCTGTCGGTGCTGACCTTCCGCACCCCCGGCGAGGCGGTCGCCAAGGCCAACAACACCCCCTACGGGCTGTCCGCCGGCATCTGGACCGACAAGGGCTCGCGCATCCTGTGGATGGCCGACCAGCTCAAGGCCGGTGTCGTCTGGGCCAACACCTTCAACAAGTTCGACCCGACCAGCCCCTTCGGCGGCTACAAGGAGTCGGGCTACGGCCGCGAGGGCGGCCGCCACGGACTGCAGGGCTACGTCAGGACGGGAGCGTGAGCATGGCCGATTCTCGAGTCGACGTGCGCAAGACCTACAAGCTCTACATCGGGGGCAAGTTCCCCCGCAGCGAGTCGGGCCGCTCCTACGAGGTGTATGCCGCTCCGCGCGGCTCGCGCACCTCCGCCTCGCGGACCGACCCGCCGTTCCTCGCCAACGTCGCCCAGGGCTCGCGCAAGGACGCCCGCGACGCGGTCGTGGCGGCCCGCAAGGCTCAGCCCGGCTGGGCCGGCGCCACCGCCTACAACCGCGGCCAGGTGCTCTACCGGGTGGCCGAGGTGATGGAGGGCCGCCGCGACCAGTTCGTGGCCGAGGTCCGCGCCGCGGAGGGGCTGACGCCCGCGCGGGCCGAGGCCGCGGTGTCGGCCGCGATCGACCGGTGGGTCTGGTACGCCGGCTGGTCGGACAAGTACACCCAGGTCGACGGGGCGCTCAACCCGGTCGCCGGCCCCTACTTCAACATCTCCGCCTCCGAGCCCACCGGTGTCGTGGCGGTGCTCGCCCCGCAGCGGTCCTCGCTGCTCGGCCTGGTCTCCGCCGTCGCCCCGGTGATCGTCTCGGGCAACACCGCGGTGGTCCTGACCTCGCAGGAGCGGCCGATCCCCGCGATCACGCTGGCCGAGGCGCTGGCCACCTCCGACGTGCCCGGCGGCGTGGTCAACATCATCACCGGCCGGACCGCCGAGGTCGCCCCCTGGCTGGCCTCGCACCGTGACGTCAACGCCATCGACCTCACCGGCGCCGCCGGTGTCGAGGACCTGTCGTGGGGCCAGCTGGAGGCGGCCGCCGCCGAGAACGTCAAGCGGGTCCTGCGCCCGGCCGGCGACGGGCCCGCGGCCGTCGAGCCCGATTTCGTGCCGGTGCCCGACCTGACCCGCCTGCGCACCTTCCAGGAGACCAAGACCGTCTGGCACCCGAAGGGCGTGTAAGGCCCGACCACAGCGGTGCGCTCGCACCGCTGTGCCGGCGAGGGTCAGGCGATCCGGTCGATGACGATGTCGCGACGCCCGTCAGCGGTGCCGCGAGAGCCGATGTCCCAGGCGCCCTCCAGCGCCTCGACGGCCCGGGCGAACCGCTGGGGGGTGTCCGTGTGCAGGGTCACCAAGGGCTGGCCGCCCCTGACCCTCTCGCCCGGCTTGGCGTGCAGCTCGACGCCGGCGGCGGCCTGCACCGGGTCCTCCTTGCGGGCGCGCCCGGCGCCGAGGCGCCAGGCGGCGACGCCCACGGAGAAGGCGTCGAGGCGGGTGAGGACGCCGTCGGCATCGGCCGTGACGACGTGGGTCTCCTTCGCCGTCGGCAGCGGCGCGTCCGGGTCGCCTCCCTGTGCGGAGATCATCCGGCGCCACACGTCCATCGCACGACCGTCGGCGAGTGCGTCGGCCGGGTCCACGTCGGTGACGCCGGCGCCGGCCACCATCTCCCGGGCCAGCGCGAGCGTGAGCTCGACGACGTCCGCAGGACCGCCGCCGGCGAGCACCTCGACCGACTCGCGCACCTCGAGCCCGTTGCCGGCGGTCCGCCCGAGCGGCGTGGACATGTCGGTGAGGAGCGCCACCGTGCGCACCCCGGCGTCGGTGCCGAGCGCCACCATCGTCTGCGCCAGCTCGCGGGCGTCGGACTCGGTCTTCATGAACGCGCCCGAGCCGACCTTGACGTCGAGCACGAGCGCGCCGGTGCCCTCGGCGATCTTCTTGCTCATGATGGAGGAGGCGATGAGCGGGATCGCCTCGACCGTGCCGGTCACGTCCCGCAGCGAGTAGAGCCGTTTGTCGGCCGGCGCCAGGCCGGACCCGGCGGCGCAGATCACCGCGCCGACGTCCTCGAGCTGGGCGAGAATCTCCTCGTTGGACAGCGCCGCCCGCCAGCCGGGGACGGCCTCCAGCTTGTCCAGGGTGCCGCCGGTGTGACCCAGTCCTCGACCGGACAGCTGCGGCACCGCGACCCCGCAGGCGGCGACGAGCGGCGCGAGGGGCAGCGTGATCTTGTCGCCGACGCCTCCGGTGGAGTGCTTGTCGGCCGTGGGCCGGGACAGGGAGGAGAAGTCCATCCGCTCGCCGCTGGCGATCATCGCCGCGGTCCAGTCGGAGATCTCCCGGCGGGTCATACCGTTGAGCAGGATCGCCATGGCCAGGGACGCCATCTGCTCGTCGGCGACGACCTCGCGGGTGTAGGCGTCCACCACCCAGGCGATCTCGTCGGTGGACAGCTCTCCCCGGTCGCGCTTGGTGCGGATGATGTCGACGGCGTCGAAGGACTCACTCATGGCGACCAGTGTGGCCCATCCGGAGGCAGGTCTGGACGACCCTGGTCACCTTCGAGCCCGGCGGGTTCTCCCCCCGCGCCTCGCGGACCTGCCCGTCCAGCGCCCGCAGACCCCTCACGAAGGCGTCCCGGTCCGGTCCCGAGCTGCCCGCAGCGGCGCCGAGCGAGCGCTGCATCCTCGCGACGAGGTCGTCGATCTCGTCGAGCACCCTGGTCGTCTCGGTGGCCGTGCCCTCGGACGCCGCGCGCTGCAGGTCGTGTCCGGAGCGCGTGAGGTGCAGCTGGCCCAGGGACACGACCGGGTCGGAGGAGGTGCTCGCGGTCCCGCCGGTGGCCGCCGTGCCCGGGGAGGAACCGGGATAGTGCGGCACGTCGATCGTCGGCATCGGGTGCTGCGGCTGCCCGGCGCCGGGCTGACCCTGGCCGGCCCCGGCGGGAGCGTCCTGGGGCCCCTGCTGGGGCCAGCGGGGCTGCGAGCCGGCCCACCCGCCCTCACCGACCCGCCCGGGCCCGCCGTCGCCGCGCGACCGGCTGCGACGGCCCAGGATGTTGACGAGCACGGCGCTGACGACGATCAGCGGCACCAGCGAGGCGTCGGCGTCGAGGACGCGCAGCAGCACGAAGACCGCGATCAGCCAGCCCCACCAGGGCACCCTGCGCACGTTCACCTGCCGCACCCGCTGCCACCGTGTGACATCCTGTCCCGCGTGCTCATCGCTGACGTCATGGCCCTCGTCGTCCCTCCTGTGACCGACCTGCTCCGTCGGAGCCGGTCCCGTGGTGGGACGAACGGCACCGAGCCGATGTTCCCCACCATCGTCGCAGTCCGCAACGACCGGGTGGTCGCGGCGGTCACCTCCCCCCGGCTGGAGATCACCCTCACCTGCGCCCAGACGATGGCCGTGGGTCTGGGCGCGACGGCGCTGGTGCTCGCCGCCCAGGCCGACCTCGGGGGCTCCCCGGTCGTCGGCTACTCGGTGATGACCGGGGACCGCAGGGCCAAGTTCGCCGTGCAGGGGGTGCGCTTCGAGCAGGACGGGTCGGTCGCCTTCGCCGAGCCGGTCGACGGCGGCGACCCCCACGACGCGACCATCCTGACGGTTCTCGCGGAGGCCATGGCGCAGCGTCCTGTGGACGTGACGAGGGTGGCGCGCAAGGACCGGGGCGGGACCTTCGGCGAGGAGCTCTTCCTGCCGTCGGAGCAGGGTCGTGTCGTCGTCGACGCGGGCACCATGCAGACCCTGCACGAGCGGGTCGCGGGTGTCTCCGGCGAGGCCGTCTACGTCGCCCGCAGCCCCGAGGCCGCTCGCCTCGCGCTGGAGGCCGGGCTGCCGCGCACGTCGCTGGTGAGCGCCGAGGACTGGCGCCCCGCGGCGGGCTGAGGACCGCCCGGACCGACCGGCCCGGTGGGCCGCTCAGACGTCGAGGTCCTCGGCGCCGAACGCCTGGGGCAGCACCTCGTCCATCGCCAGCACGCCCTCCGGCGTCTGCAGCAGGCACGCCGCTCCCCCGTGCTCCCAGATGAGCTGGCGGCACCGCCCGCACGGCATGAGCAGCTGCTCCTGCCCGCCGACGCAGACCACGGCGACCAGCCGCCCACCACCGCCGGCGACCAGGTCGGAGACCATGCCGCACTCGGCGCACAGCGTGACGCCGTAGCCGGCGTTCTCCACGTTGCACCCGAGCACCACGCGGCCGTCGTCGACGAGCGCGGCGGCGCCCACCGGGAAGCGCGAGTAGGGCGCGTAGGCACGGCGCATGACCCCGACCGCGGCCCCGCGCAGGGCGTCCCAGTCGACCTCGTGGCTCACGGCATACCTCCTCAGCTCTTGGTGTAGGGGATCCCCTCCGCCGCCGGCGGGCGCACCCGCCCGACGAAGCCGGCGACGGCGAAGATCGTGATGACGTAGGGCAGCATGAGCAGGATCTCCGAGGGGACGCCGCTGCCGATGGTCGACAGCACGTTGCCCAGGTTCTTGGAGAAGCCGAACAGCAGGGCCGCGGCGACCGCGCCCTTGGGGTTCCACTTGCCCAGGATCATCGCCGCCAGGGCGATGTAGCCCTGGCCGGCCGACATCTCCCGGCCGAAGGCCAGCCCCGACCCGACGGTGAAGAACGCGCCGCCCAGGCCGGCGACCGCGCCGCCGAGGATCGTGTTCCAGACCCGGCGCGGGTTGACCTTGATGCCCACCGTGTCCGCCGCCTTGGGATGCTCGCCGACCGCCCTGGTGCGCAGTCCCCAGCGGCTGCGGAAGAGCATGAACTGCAGGAGCGCGACGATGACGTACATCAGGTAGATCAGGATCGTCTGGTTGAACAGCACCGGGCCGATCACCGGGATCTGCGCCAGGCCGGGGATCGGCAGCCTGGGCAGCGGCATGCGGGAGTTCCACAGCGCCTTGTTGTCCGACAGGAGCGTGGCGAACAGGAAGCCGGTCAGGCCGATGATGAGGGTGTTGAGGACGACCCCGACGATGATCTGGTTGACCCGGAAGCTCACCGAGAACCACGCCAGGGCAGCGCCGACGAGGGCGCCGGCGACGGGCGCGGCGAGCAGGCCGGCATACCCCGACCCGGCGGCGGAGGCGACCACCGCTGCCCCGAAGGCGCCGAAGAGCAGCTGGCCCTCGATCGCGATGTTGATGATGCCAGAGCGCTCGCAGATGACGCCGGACATCGCCCCGAAGACCAGCGGCACCGAGAGCGCCAGGGCGCCGGCCAGGAGGGAGACCATCGGGATGACGGTCGACTTCCCGGCCCCGACATAGGTGAGGAAGGCGAGCACGAAGGCTGCCCCGACCACGATGTGCACCCAGGCGGGCACGGGGCGTCCCTGCCGGTAGCGCAGGACGGCCAGGACCAGGCCGGCGACCATGACCAGGACGAGCACGAGCAGCGAGACGAGCGAGGGGACCGGAGCGTTGGGGATCCGGAACAGGTCCGTGCCCGCACCGAACTGGAAGTTGGTGCGCGCGTCGGCGGGGACGTTGAGCACCCAGGCCAGCAGCGTCACCAGCGCCGCCAGGGCGTAGACCACCGCCGTCTTGATGCTCCCCCGCGGTCGGGCGCGGGTGACGTCGCCGGCCTCGGCCGGGGGCGTGGGCGGCGTCGCGGGCTGCTGGGATCGGGTGGCGGTGCTCATGCCGAAGCCTCCGTGGTCGCAGGAGCGGCCCTTCGTCGCCGTGGCCGGTCGGGATCGGGCAGCCGGAAGATGGAGCGGACCAGCGGTGGCGCCGCGATCAGCAGGACGATGAGTGACTGCACCACCAGCACGATGTCGATCGGGGTGGCGGTCAGCGACTGCATGAGGAACCCGCCGGCCTTGAGCCCCCCGAAGAGCAGCCCGGCGAAGAAGGTGCCCCAGGGTCGCGAACGTCCCAGCAGCGCCACCGTGATGGCGTCGAAGCCGAAGGAGGCGGCCACGCCGGCGGTGAGCGAGCGTTCGGTGCCCATCACCTGCCCGCCGGCGGCGAGCCCGGCGAGGGCACCGGCGACGACCATGGTGATGATCGTGGTGCGGCCCACCGACATGCCTGCGGTGCGCGCGGCCGCGGGGCTGGCGCCGACCGCGCGGATCTCGAAGCCGATCGTGGAGCGCTCCATCAGCCACCACACCGCCAGGGTGGCCAGGATCGCCACGACGAAACCCCAGTGCAGGCGGAAGCCGTTGCCCGGCCACAGCCACTGCGGCACGAGCAACGGGTAGGTCGCGTCGGCGGCGATCGCCGGGCTGCGCTGACCGGTGCGACCCGGGTTGAAGGACGGCTGCTTGAGGATGTAGCTGATCAGGTACACCGCGACGTAGTTGAGCATGATCGTCACGATCACCTCGTTGGCACCGAAACGGGCCTTGAGCAGCCCGGGGATGCCGCCCCAGACCGCGCCGCCGATCAGTCCGCCGAGGATCGCGACGAGCAGGTGGATGACCGGCGGCAGGTCGAAGGCGAAGCCGAGCCAGGCGGCCACGATCGCGCCGACGACGATCTGGCCCTGGGCACCGATGTTGAACAGGCCGGCCCGGAAGCCCACGGCGATGCCCAGCCCGGCCAGGATCAGCGGGATGGAGAACACCATGGACTCGGTGAACGGCTTGACCATCCCGGCCAGGGTGCCCGCCCGCCAGTCGAAGACCGACCCGCGGAACAGCGCGATGTAGGCGTCGGTCATCGACGTCCACGCCGCCGAGAGCAGGTCCGTGGGACGCGCGAAGAAGTAGCTCGCGGCGTCCCGGACGTCCTGGTCGGCGAAGGCGATGAGCAGCCCGCCGATCAGCATCGCCAGCACGACCGCCAGCACCGACATCAGCGCGCTGCCGGAGAGGATCTGGTGCAGCACCGTGGGACGGTCCTGCTCGCGGTGGGTGGGACCCTGGTCGCTGCCCGTCTCCCCCGGCGGGGCCGCGAGGACCGACTGCTCCTCGCCCGCGTCGGACCCGGTGGGCCGCCCCGGCCCGGTCTGGTCGCTCACTCCTGCTCCTCCCTGCTCTGCTGCTGGACGTCGGGTATGCCGTCCCCGTCCAGGTCGGCCCTCGCCAGCGCCGACCGGTGCTCGCTGGCCTGCCGCTGGGCCTCGTCCACGGGCACGCCGGCCATCATCAGGCCCAGGACGTCCCGGCTCACCGGCGTGCCGTCCTCCTCGACGGCGTCCAGGATGCCGACGATGCGCCCTCGGTACATGACGGCGACCCGGTCGGCCAGGGCCATCACCTCGTCGAGCTCGGTGGAGACGATGAGCACCGGGGTGCCGTTGTCGCGCTCGGCGACCATCCGCTTGTGCACGAACTCGATGGAACCCACGTCGAGGCCCCGGGTGGGCTGGGAGGCGACGAGCAGGCGCAGCGGACGGGACATCTCCCGGGCCAGCACGACCTTCTGCGCGTTGCCGCCCGAGAGGGTGGAGATCGGGTCCTGGACCGAGGTGAGACGCACGTCGAACTCCTCCGTGCGGTGCTCGGCGTTGGCCGTGACCGTCGCCGGGTCCATCGACACCCCCCGCGCGAACGGCGCCGTGTCGTAGACGTCCAGGACGAGGTTCTCGGCGATGCTGAAGCTGGGCACCACGCCGTCCGTCGAGCGGTCCTCGGGGACGAAGCCCAGCCCCGAGTGCAGGCGCTTCTTGACGCTGCGCACCAGCAGGTCCTCCTCACCCAGCGTCATCGTGCCAGCGTCGGCCTCCTCGAGCCCGAGGATGACCTCGGCCAGCTCGGTCTGTCCGTTGCCCTGGACGCCGGCGATGCACAGGATCTCCCCGGCGCGCACGTCGAAGGAGATGTCGTCGACCAGGACCGTGCCGTTGCCGGAGACGACGCTGAGGTCCCTGACCTGGAACGCGGCCTCCCCCGGGTCGGCGGGGGGCTTGTCGACGGTGAGACTGACCGAGCGCCCGACCATGAGCGAGGCGAGCTCGGTCTCGGTCGAGCTCGGGCTGGCCTCGCCGACCACCTTGCCGCGCCTGATGACCGTGATCCGGTCGGCCACCGCGCGCACCTCGCGCAGCTTGTGGGTGATGAAGACGATCGAGGTGCCGGCCGCCTTGAGCTCGCCCATGATGCCGATCAGCTCGTCGGTCTCCTGGGGGGTCAGCACCGCGGTGGGCTCGTCGAGGATGAGCACATGGGCGTCCCGGGAGAGCGCCTTGATGATCTCGACGCGCTGCTGGACGCCCACCGGGAGGTCCTCGACGACCGCGTCCGGGTCCACGTGGAAGCCGAACCGGTCGGAGATCTCCGTCACCCGGCGGCGTGCCTCGTCCAGGCGGAGCACCCCGCCCGGACCGGCCGGCTCGTAGCCCAGCGCCACCGACTCGGCCACGGTGAAGACCGGCACCAGCATGAAGTGCTGGTGGACCATGCCGATGCCGGCGGCGACCGCGTCGCCCGGGCCCTTGAAGCGCACCGGTTCCCCGTCGACGAGGATCTGTCCGTCGTCCGGGTCGTACAGCCCGTAGAGGACGTTCATCAGCGTCGACTTGCCGGCGCCGTTCTCGCCCAGGAGGGCGTGGATCTCTCCTGGCTCGACGACGAGGTCGATGTGGTCGTTGGCCACCAGAGAGCCGAAGACCTTGGTGATTCCCTGCAGCTCGAGCTTCATCGCGCTTCCTGCTTCATCCTGCACCTCACGGGGCGGGCGGTCGGTTCGGGGAGAGGGTATGCCGCCGGCTGGGACAGCGTAGCGGCCCGGCCCCCTGGGGCCGGGCCGCTACCGGGAGTGTCAGCCGATCAGCATCGGCCGCCGCGTCACTGCTGCGGCGCGTTCGGCGTCTCGATGACGAGGTCGCCGGAGATGATCTGCTGCTTGTACTCCTCGATCTTGTCGGTGAGCTCCTGCGGGACGTCACCCTCGAAGTCGTGGTACGGGGCCAGGCCGACGCCCTCGTTCTCCAGGGTGCCCACGTAGGGCTCGTTGGTGAAGCCACCCTCGACGGTGTCGGTGACGGTGGTCTCGACCGCGGCGCCGATCTGCTTCATCACCGAGGTCAGCATCAGGTCGCCGTACTCCGAGGCGGTCACGAAGCCGTCCGAGTCGACCCACACCAGCTTGACGCCGTCGGCGGAGGAGGCCGCCGCGGCGGCACCCAGGCCCACCGGTCCGGCGACCGGCATGATGATGTCGGCGCCCTGGGAGATGAACTGCTCGGTCAGGGTCTGACCCTGGCTCTGGTTCTCGAAGTCGCCGGAGAAGGAGCCGTCCTGGGCCTCCTTGTCCCAGCCGAGGAGGTTGACGTCGGTGCCGTTGTCCTCGTTGTACTTGTCGACGCCGTCGGAGAAGCCGTCCATGAAGATGGAGACCGACGGGATCTTCAGGCCGCCGAAGGTGGCGACCGTGCCACTCTCGGACATGCCCGCCGCCAGGTAACCGGCCAGGAAGCTGGCCTCGGCGGTGTTGAAGAGGATCGGCTTGGCGTTGTCGATCTCCACCGGCTGGAAGTCGGCATCGCTGAAGGCGGAGTCGATGAGCGCGAAGTTGGTGTCCGGGTTGTCCTCGGCCGCGGCCTGGATGGCGTCCTCGAGGAGGAAGCCGACGCCGATGACGATGTTGCAGTCCTGCTGGACGAGGTTGTTGACGTTGGTGGTGTAGTCCGTGTCGGCCTGCGACTCGACCTCGACCGCCTCGATCCCGAGATCTGCGGCCACGGTGTCGAGGCCCTCCTTGCCGGACTGGTTGAACGACTGGTCGTCGAAACCGCCGGAGTCGGAGACCATGCAGGCCTTGAAGTCCTTGTTGTCTCCGGCCGCCTCGGTCTGCTCGGCGCCCTGCTCGGCGCCCGAGGTGTCGCCGGCGTCGGCGTTGGACTCGCTGGTGGTGCTGTCTGCGCTGTCCGGCGCCTGGCCGCAGGCTGACAACGAGAGAGTGGCGGCCGCACCCAGGGCCGCGAGCTTGAGAACCCGACGCACGGTGAACTCCTTCTGTCCGGGGGAAAGTGCACGCAGATCGTATCCCGCCCTACCGCCTGGTAGGGCCGCGACGATCGTGCCCGCGCGAACGTGACAGAGTCGTGACCTACGGACGAACCACGCGCATCTTGAGCCCCACCAGCCTCACCAGACCCGTCACGGCGAGTGAGGCAGCCGGCCGGGCTCCTACCGCAGACCCTCCGGCCCGGTCGAGGTCAGCACCGACGCGGCGAGCAGCGAGGCCGCCACGGTGATGCTGCGCTCGTCGACCACGAGGTCACCCTGGTGCAGCTCGTGCGTGGGCCCGCCGGGGCTGCGCGTGCCCAGTCGCGCCATCGCCCCGGGGACCTGGGTGAGGTACCAGCCCAGGTCCTCACCGCCCATGGACTGCCTGGTGGGGACGACGGCCGACGGACCGAGCAGCGTCATGGCTGCCCGCGACATCGCCACGACGGCGGCGTTGTCGTTGTCGACCGGCGGCACGCCGCGGGTGTAGGTCACCCGCGCCTCCACCCCGTAGGGGGCGACGACCGAGCGGACGACGTCCTCGACGAGGTCGCCGACCTCGTCCCAGGTGTCGGTGTCCAGCATGCGCAGGGTGCCCATCGCCTCGCCCTGGGTGGGGATGACGTTGGGCGCCGACCCGCTGCGCACCATCCCCCAGACGAGGGTCGCTCCTGAGCGCGGGTCGAGGCGGCGGGAGAGCACGGCGGGCACCTCGGTCACGACCTTGCCCAGGGCGAAGGTGAGGTCCTGGGTCAGGTGCGGCCGGGAGGTGTGGCCGCCACGTCCGGTGAGCACGACGTGGATGGCGTCGGAGGCTGCGGTGATCGGGCCCACCCGCAGCCCCACGGTGCCGGCGTCCACCGCAGGGTCGCAGTGCACCGCGAAGAGGCGGTCCACCCCGTCCAGCCCTCCGTGCTCCATCACCGCCTGCGCGCCGCCGGGCATGACCTCCTCGGCCGGCTGGAAGATCAGGCGGGCGGCGACGCCGCGCCCGACGAGCTCGTCCTCGACCGCCTTGAGGGCCAGCCCGGCCCCGAGCAGGCCCACGGTGTGCACGTCGTGACCGCATGCGTGGCACACGCCGGGGTTGCGGGAGGCGAAGGGCAGGCCGGTCGCCTCCTCCAGGGGCAGCGCGTCGAGGTCGGCGCGCAGCGCCACGCGCACCCGCGGCTGCGGCGCCCCGATCTCGGCCATCAGGCCGGTGCCGGGCAGGGCCCGGACCGCGACCCCTGCCTCGTCGAGCGCGTCGGCGACCAGGGACGTGGTCCGCAGCTCCTGCCAGGACAGCTCCGGGTGCTGGTGGATGTCACGGCGCAGCTCGCGCAGCCGTTCCCCCTGCCGCTCCACCTCGGCGGCGATGCGACCGAGCGCGCCCACGGGTCCCGGTCCGTTCCCGGCGGCGGGCACGGTCCGGTGGGGCATGCTGGCGGTCTCGGCTGTCACGTGTGGGTCACTTCGCGGGTCGACGGGGCGGGGCGCTGCCCAGGTTACCTCCCGCCGCCGGCCCGCTCAGAAGGTCTCCCGTGGCTGGTACTGGCCCCACACCTCCCGCAGCGCGTCGGCGACCTCGCCGCCGGTCGCCCGCGCCCGCAGCGCCTCGCGCATCGGCAGCAGCACGTTGTCGCTGCCGCCCGCCGCCGCCCGCAGCTCGTCGAGCCGCCTGGAGACCTCCTCGCCGTCCCGGTCGGCGCGCAGCCGCTCGAGCCCCTCGGCCTGCTGCGCCTCGATGACCGGGTCGACGCGGAGCGGCTCGTAGTCCTCCTCCTCCTCGACCTGATAACGGTTCTGCCCCACGACCACCCGCTCGCCGGAGTCGATCTCCAGGGCGGTGTCGTAGGCGGAGCGCTCGATCTCGCTCTTCTGGAACCCCTGCTCGATGGCGCTCACCGCGCCGCCGCGGTCGTCGACCGCGGCGATGAGCTCGGTGATGGCTGCCTCGAGGTCGTCGGTGAGGGACTCCACGACGTAGGACCCCGCGAAGGGGTCGACGGTGCGGGTGACGTCGGTCTCGTGGGCGAGGACCTGCTGGGTGCGCAGCGCGAGCCGGGCCGCCTTGGCGGAGGGCAGCGCGATCGCCTCGTCGAAGGAGTTGGTGTGCAGCGACTGGGTCCCGCCCAGCACGGCACCGAGCCCCTGCAGCGCCACGCGCACCAGGTTGACCTCCGGCTGCTGGGCGGTCAGCTGCACGCCGGCGGTCTGGGTGTGGAAGCGCAGCATCAAGGACTTCGGGTCCTGCGCGCCGAACTCCTCCTTCATGATCCGCGCCCAGATCCGCCGGGCCGCGCGGAACTTGGCGACCTCCTCCAGGAGTGTCGTGCGGGCCACGAAGAAGAACGACAGCCGCGGCGCGAAGTCGTCGACCGCCAGACCGGCCTCGACCGCCGCCTGCACGTAGGCCTTGGCGTTGGCGAGCGTGAAGGCCACCTCCTGCGCGGGCGTCGCGCCGGCCTCGGCCATGTGGTAGCCGGAGATCGAGATGGTGTTCCACCTCGGCAGCTCCTGGCGGCAGTAGGCGAAGATGTTGCTGATCAGCCGCAGCGACTGCGCCGGCGGGTAGATGTAGGTCCCGCGGGCGATGTACTCCTTGAGCACGTCGTTCTGGATGGTGCCGGTCAGCTTCGCCGCGGGTATGCCGTTGCCCTCCGCCACCAGCTGGTACATCAGCAGGAGCGAGGAGGCCGGCGCGTTGATGGTCATCGAGGTCGACACCTCGTCCAGCGGCAGCCCGTCGAAGAGCACCTGCATGTCCTCGACGGAGTCGATGGCGACGCCGACCTTGCCCACCTCGCCGGAGGCGAGCGGGTGGTCGGAGTCGTAGCCCATCTGCGTGGGCAGGTCGAACGCGACCGACAGCCCGCCCGTCCCGTTGGCGACCAGCTCCTTGTAGCGGGCGTTGGACTCCGCCGCGGTCCCGAAGCCGGCGTACTGGCGCATCGTCCACGGCCGCCCGGTGTACATCGTCGGGTAGACGCCGCGCGTGTACGGGTAGGAACCGGGCTCGCCCAGGGCGGTGCCCGGGTCGAAGCCGGAGAGGTCATCCGGTCCGTAGACCGCCTTCATCGGCAGCCCGGACTGCGTGGTCGACTCAGCCATGTCGGCAGCCTACTGGCCCCGCCTACCGGCGCGACGTGGCCTCCGCCGCCTCGGCGACCAGGGTCGGCCCCGCGTAGACCAGGCCGGAGTAGAGCTGGACCAGGCTGGCGCCCGCGTCGAGCATCGCCCGCGCGTCCGCGCCGGACATGATCCCGCCCACCCCGACCACCGGCAGCTCGGTCCGGGCGGCGACGTGGGCGACCACCTCCCGGGCGCGCAGGGTCAGCGGCGCGCCGGACAGCCCGCCGGCCTCGGCCTCGGCACGCGTCCGCTCCCGCGGCGCCACGCCATCGCGGGACAGCGTGGTGTTGGTCGCGATCACGCCGGACACGCCGGCGGCGGTCGCGACCTCCAGCGCCTCGTCGAGCGCACCGTCGGTCAGGTCCGGTGCCAGCTTGACCAGCACCGGGGTGCCCCCCGCCGCCCGGACCACCGCGGTGAGCAGCGCGGTCAGCGGCCCGGCGTCCTGCAGCGAGCGCAGCCCGGGGGTGTTCGGGCTGGAGACGTTGACGGCCAGGTAGTCGGCCAGCCCCTCCAGCGCGGCCACCGACTCCAGGTAGTCGTCCACCGCCTCCTCCACGGGGGTGACCTTGCTCTTGCCGATGCTCACGCCGACCGGGATCCGCACCAGGTCCTGCTCGCGCGCGGTGCGCAGCCGGTCGGCCAGGGCGTGGACACCGAGGTTGTTGAAGCCCATCCGGTTGATGACCGCCCTGCTCTCCGGCAGGCGGAAGAGGCGAGGACGCGGGTTGCCCGGCTGCGGGCTGGCGGTGACCGTGCCCAGCTCGACGTGCCCGAAGCCCAGCGCCCCCCACGTCGCCACCCCGCGCCCGTCCTTGTCCATCCCGGCGGCCAGGCCGATCCGGTGCGGGAAGCGCAGCCCGAGCAGCTCGACGGGCGCACCCTCCCCCAGCACCGGCCCCACGGCATACCCCCGAGGACGGTGAGCGCGCGGACGGGCGCGGTGCGACCGAGCGCCTGGGCGGCGAGCACGGTGGCGTGGTGGGCCGTCTCGGCGTCGGTGCGCCACAGCAGCGGGCGCGCCGTCCTCCGGTATGCACTCTCCCCCGCCCGTCGCGCGCCGCGCCGCAGCTGATCCATGGCCTCACCCTAAACTGGTGGGCATGCCCTCCCCCGCGCCCCAGGTCGACGACCTGGGCGACGTCACCGCGGTCGTCCCCGCCGGGGGCGTGGGCACCCGGCTGTGGCCGCTGTCGCGGGCCTCGGAGCCCAAGTTCCTGCACGACCTGACCGGCGCCGGCCGGTCCCTGCTCCAGAGCACCGTCGACCGGCTGGAGCCGCTGGTGGGCGGCCGGGTGATGATCGTCACCGGCGCCCGGCACGCGGCGGCGGTGCGCGAGCAGCTGCCGGGTGTGGCGGACGTGCTCGTCGAGCCCAGTCCTCGCGACTCCATGCCCGCGATCGGGCTGGCCGCGGCCGTCCTCGAGCGGCGCGACCCCCGCTCCGTGCTCGCCTCCTTCGCCGCCGACCATGTCGTCGGCGACCTCGACGTCTTCGACGACCGGGTCCGCCAGGCGGCCCGCGCCGCCCGCACCGGGGCGCTGGTCACGCTCGGCATCACCCCGACCTACCCGGCCACCGGGTTCGGCTACGTCCGGGTGGGCGACCCGGCCGACGTGCCCGGCGCACCGGACGCGCGCCGGGTGGCGGCCTTCGTGGAGAAGCCGGACGCCCGCACCGCCGAGGACTTCCTCGCCTCCGGCGAGCACCTGTGGAACGCCGGCATGTTCGTCGTCCGCGCCACCGTCCTGCTCGAGCTGCTCGCCGAGCAGCACCCCGAGATGGTCCGGCTCCTGCGCCAGGTCGCCGCGCGCCCGACCTCGATCGAGGACGTCTGGGACTCGCTGACCAAGATCTCGATCGACCACGCCGTCGCCGAGCCGGCCGCCCGCGCCGGCCGGGTGGTCGTCGTCGCGGCGCCCTTCGCGTGGGACGACGTGGGCGACTTCGCCTCGCTGGCCACGCTGCTGGCCGGGAGCGGGGACGAGGACGGGCTCGTCGTCCTCGGGGAGCGCCGGCTGGTCGTCAACGAGGGATCCACGGGCCTGGTCGCCGCGCGTGGCGGCCGCACGGTGGTCACCCTCGGCGTGGACGACGTGGTCGTCGTCGACACCCCCGACGCGCTGCTGGTCACCACCCGGCAGCGCTGCCAGGACGTGCGCGGCGTGGTCGCCACGCTGCAGCGTCTCGGGCGGGAGGACCTGACCTGAGCTTCCTCCACCCCCACCGCCCGGACCGTCTGCCCCGCGACGGCCTCGGCCACCCGCTGGTCCCACGCCGCTCGCCCGACACGCAGCTGGATCGCACCGAGGCGTGCCCCGCGCCGCCCATGCTGGACCACGTGCGCGTCGCGATCGTCACCGAGTCCTTCCTGCCCGCACTCAACGGGGTCACCACGAGCGTGTGCAAGGTCCTCGAGGGCCTGCGCGCCCTGGGCCACGACGCGCTCGTCGTCGCTCCCGGCACCAGCCCGTGGAGCCCGACGATGCCGCCGGAGCGCTACGCCGGCTACCCCGTGCACACCGTCACCAGCGTGCCGGTCCGCCAGTTCAGGGTCGGCCTGCCCTCCTACGAGCTGGAGACCGTGCTGCACCGGTTCCGGCCGGACGTCATGCACGTCGCGTCCCCGTTCGTGCTGGGCGTGCGCGGGCTGACCGCGGCCCGTGCCCTGGACATCCCCTCGGTGGCGATCTACCAGACCGACATGCCCTCCTACGTCCGCCAGCACTCCGGCCCGGCCGGCGACCTGACCGCCCGGGCGGCCTGGCGCTGGATCCGGCGGATCCACCAGCAGGCCGACCTCACCCTCGCCCCCTCCACGGCCGCGCTGGCGGACCTGCAGGCGCACGGCATACCCCGGACCGCGCTGTGGGGACGGGGGGTGGACGCCGACCTGTTCCACCCCGACCGCAGGGACGACCCCGAGACCATCGCCCTGCGGACCCGGCTCGCGCCGGACGGCGAGGTCCTGCTCGGCTACGTCGGGCGGCTGGCCCCGGAGAAGGAGCTGCACCGGCTGCGCGAGCTCGCCGACCTGCCCGGCACCCGCCTGGTCCTCGTCGGCGAGGGGCCCAGCCGCGAGCAGCTCGAGGAGGAGCTTCCCGGCGCGGCCTTCCTCGGCAGGCTCGAGGGGGCGGACCTGGCGCGCGCCTACGGGGCGTTCGACCTGTTCGTGCACACGGGCACCCGGGAGACCTTCGGGCAGACGCTCCAGGAGGCCGCGGCGGCCGGGCTGCCGGTGGTCGCCCCCGCGCGCGGCGGTCCGCTGGACCTCGTCGACGTCGGCCGCTCCGGCGACCTCTTCGACCCCGACGTGCCCGGCGACCTGCGCGCCCGGGTCGCACCCTTCGTCTCCGCGGACGCCGCGCGGCGCCTCGAGATGGGCCTTGCCGGGCGCGCGCAGGTCGTGGCCCGCTCGTGGCCCGCCCTCGTCGACCAGCTCCTTGGGCACTACGCCCAGGTGGTCGGCAGCGGCTCGCGCACCGCGGCCTGACCCGCCTCCTCCCGACCTGTGCACCGGAAGACGACTTGTGCGGTGGATATTTCCCGTGCACAAGTCCTGTTCTGGTGCACAGGTCGTGCCCGCTCCTCGTCCCGGCGGACGGTCAGCCGGTCAGCGCGTAGTCCTCGACCCGTCGCCAGACCTCGTCCCCGCCGTGCAGGTAGAGCCGGAAGCTCGAGGCGGTGAAGGCGCAGGTGAACGCCTCAAGGTCGGCGAAAGCCCGGTCGAGCACGGCCGGGGGCCGGTCGTGCACGAGCGTCACGTGCGGGTGGTAGGGGAAGTCCAGCACCCGGCTCACCGGACCTGCCCTCACGGCGCGCTCGAGGCGTTCGCAGCTGGAGACGCCGTTGGCGACCTGCACGTAGACGACGTCGGAGATTGGCCGGAAGGTTCCGGTCCCCCTCAGAAGCACCTCGAAGCGCGGGTGCCTCGCCGCCACCTCCGCCAGGTGCCGGCGCAGGGGCGTGAGGTTCTCGGGCTCGACCGGCGTCGGCGGCATGAGCGTGATGTGCGTGGGGATGTGCTCCGCCCGCTCCTCGCCGTAGCCCGTCCGCAACCCCTGCAGGTAGCGGCCCCAGGGGTCGGGCACCGGTAGAGCGACCCCGACGACGGGGGACGCAGACGTGCCGGGTGTGCCGGCCGAGCCAGGGCGGTCCACGCGCGCCACCCTACCGTCCTCCCCCGGGGACGGCGCCGGGCCCCGCAGCAACGCTGCGGGGCCCGTCCGGTGCCCGTCCGGGGCCGCCCCGGGGACGGCCCGGCGTCCTGGTCTCAGTCGTTCGGGACCTTGAAGACCTGGCCCGGGTAGATGAGGTCCGGGTTGTCGAGCTTGTTCAGGCTGGCCATCTCGCGCCAGTCCACCCCGTACTTGGCGGCGATCCCCGAAAGGGTGTCGCCGGACTTGACGGTGTAGGTCCGGTGCTCCTTCTTCGCCTCCTGCTCGGCCTCCTCGCGCGTGGCCTGCTCGGCCTCGGCCTTCTTCTGGGCCGCCTCCTCCTTCTTGTCGGCAGCCTTGGCCTGGGCGTCGGCCTTCTCCTCGGCCGCCTCGCGCCTGGCCTCGTCGGCGTCGTCCTGGGCCTTCTTGGCGTCCTCGGTCGAGGTGGTGTCGGCGGGGTCGCCGGCCTTCCTGGCCGCCTCGTCCGCGCGCTGCTGCAGCTCGTCGGCACGCTTCTGGGCCTCGGCCCTGACCTTGTCCGCCTGCTCCTGCGCCCTGTCGGCCGCCTCCTTGGCCTTCTCGGCCCGCTCGGCGTCCGAGGTGGTCAAGGCGTCCTTCACCTTGTCGAAGAATCCCACGTGGTACTCCTTCCGGCAGACCCGGGCAGAGGGCTTGTGCCCCCGCACCGTCCCGGGCCCGGTCCGTCCGCAACATAGTCCTCCTCGTGTGACGACCGCCACTTGTGGGTCGGCTGGCACGGGCCGGCTGGAGATCCAGTGCTAGCGTCGGCACACGGTGCCGGGACCCGACGGCGGGGACGCGGCACCCTGTGCACCGCATACCGAAGTGAAGGGCATCCCCACATATGAGCACTCCCGTCAAGGTGGCCGTCACCGGCGCCGCCGGCCAGATCGGTTACAGCCTCCTCTTCCGCATCGCCTCCGGCGAGCTCCTGGGCAAGGACACCCCCGTGGAGCTGCGGCTGCTGGAGATCGCGCCGGCCCTCAAGACGCTCGAGGGCGTCGTGATGGAGCTGGACGACTGCGCCTTCCCCACGCTGGCCAAGGTCGAGATCGGGGACGATCCGAACGTGATCTTCGACGGCGCCAGCGTCGCGCTGCTGGTCGGAGCGCGACCGCGCAGCAAGGGTATGGAGCGTGGCGACCTGCTCGAGGCCAACGGCGCCATCTTCACCGCCCAGGGCAAGGCGCTCAACGACCACGCGGCGGACGACATCCGGGTCACGGTGACGGGCAACCCGGCCAACACCAACGCGCTCATCGCGATGAGCAACGCCCCCGACATCGGCAGCGAGCGCTTCTCCGCCCTCACCCGCCTGGACCACAACCGGGCCGTCGCCCAGCTGGCGGCCAAGGTCGGCGCGCCGGTCAGCGAGGTCACGCACATGACGATCTGGGGCAACCACTCGGCGACCCAGTACCCCGACCTTTTCCACGCCCGGGTGGGCGGGCGCAACGCCGCCGAGGCGGTCGGCGACCAGGCCTGGATCGAGGACACCTTCATCCCGACGGTCGCCAAGCGCGGCGCCGCGATCATCGAGGCGCGCGGGTCCTCCTCGGCCGCCTCGGCGGCCTCGGCCACGATCGACCACACCCGCGACTGGCTGCGCGGCTCGGCGCAGGGGGACTGGGTCTCGATGGCCGTCCGTTCCGACGGCTCCTACGGCGTGGCCGAGGGCCTGATGAGCTCCTTCCCGGTCACGACCACCGCGGGCGGCGGCCACGAGATCGTCCAGGGCCTGGAGATCGACGACTTCTCCCGCGGCAAGATCGACGCCTCGGTCGCCGAGCTCTCCGACGAGCGCGACGCCGTGACCCAGCTCGGCCTCATCGGCTGACCTGACCGACCCGGCGCCGACCACGAGGGCCCCTCCCGTCCCACGGGATGGGCCCTCGTCCGCTCGTCAGCTCGTCAGCCGCAGCGTGCTGGCCAGCACCGCCACCGCCCCACCGAGCAGGGCCATGGCCGCGACGTCCGTCCAGCGCCCGCGCACGGCCAGTCCGCCGGCACGGGAGTCGGGCAGCACCGCGCGCAGCAGCGCCAGGACACCCAGGGTGGCGCCGACGGCATACCCGTAGGCACGCAGGTTCTCGGTGACCAGGAGCACGCCGGCCGCGCCGAGGCCGAGCACGCCGAGCCACCACACCCCGAGGGGTTGCCGCGGGCGGGCGGCGCGCCCGGCGTCCAGGTCCTCGTCGAGGGGCCGTGCGGGGTCCCCCTCGCTCACGCCGGCGGCTCGACCCCCGCGGCCCGCTCGGCCGCCTCGACCACGTTGGCCAGCAGCATCGCCCTGGTCATCGGGCCGACACCCCCGGGGTTGGGGGTGAGGTAGCCGGCCACCTCGGCGACGTCCTTGTGCACGTCCCCGGCGATCTTGCCGTCGCGGCGGGCGACGCCCACGTCGAGGACGGCGGCGCCGGGCTTGACCATGTCCGGGGTGATGATGTCCGGGACGCCGGCGGCCGCGACGACGACGTCGGCCTGGCGGGTGTGGGCGGCGAGGTCCTTGGTGCCGGTGTGGCACATGGTGACCGTGGCGTTCTCGGAGCGTCGGGTGAGGATGAGGCCGAGAGGGCGCCCGACCGTGAGACCGCGGCCGACCACCACGACCTCCGCGCCGTTGAGCGGCACGTCATACCTGCGCAGCAGCTCGACGCAGCCCACCGGGGTGCAGGGCAGGGGCGCCTTCTTGTTCATCACCAGGGAACCGAGGTTGAACGGGTGCAGCCCGTCGACGTCCTTGCTCGGGTCGACCCGCGAGAGGATCGCGAACTCGTCCAGCCCGGTCGGCTGCTGCACGAGGAAGGCCGTGACGTCCGGGCGCTCGTTGAGCTCGTCCACCACGGCCAGGACCCCCTCCAGGGACGAGCCCGCGGGCAGGTCCTTGCGGATGGAGGTGACACCGATCTCGGCGCAGTCCTTGTGCTTGGCGCCGACGTACCAGGTGCTCGCGGGGTCGTCGCCCACGAGGACCGTGGCCAGGCCGGGCACCACCCCGGCCTCGGCGAGCCGGGCCACACGGGCCCTCAGCTCGTCCTTCATCGTCGCCAGAACCGCCTTGCCGTCCAGAACCGTCGCAGTCATGCTCCGGAGTCTAGTGGGAGCGCCCGCCACGGGGGGCGGGCACCGTCGACGGCGGCGGCGCGACGTCACTCCCAGACGGCAGCCTGGTCCGCGGCGTCGAAGGTGACGTCCACCTGGAGCTCCTGGGCCAGCTCCTCGAGGGCCTGCTTCAGGGCCTCGACGTCGACGTCGGCAGGCGCGCGGAAGGCGCAGCGTGCCTCGAAGAGGTCGCCCCCGGCCTGCGGCGCGGGCACCACCCGGGTGTCGAGGGCCTCGACCGAGACCTTCTGCCGGGCCAGGACACCGCTGACCTGCTGGACGATCCCGGGGTGGTCGTGCCCGACGAGGTCGAGGTGGAAGGTCTCGCCGGCCTCCCCCTCGACGCCGGCCGCGGCGCCGTCCTCCGCGCCCTGGACGCTGATGTCGAGCCCCTCGAGGCTGCCGACGGCCCGGGTCAGGGCTGAGGCGTGGGCGTCCGGGACGTCGACGGTCACGATGCCGGCGAACTTCCCGGCGAGCTGGGCGAGCTGGCTGCGGCCCCAGCTGCCCCCGTGCTCGGCGACGACGTCCGCGAGCGAGCTGACGAGACCCGGGCGGTCCTCGCCGATGACTGTGATGACAAGAGTGGCCATGCGTGGACCCTATCTGCTGACCGCCCTGCGTGGGAGGGGCCGGCCTCAGTGCGCGAAGTGGCGCGTGCCGGTGAAGTAGAGCGTCGCACCGGCGACCCGTGCGGCAGCGACGACCTCGTCGTCGCGCATCGACCCGCCGGGCGCCACCACGGCGCGCACCCCGGCGTCGAGGAGGATCTGCAAGCCGTCGGCGAAGGGGAAGAACGCGTCGGAGGCGGCGACCGAGCCGGAGGCCCGCTCCCCCGCCCGGCGCACGGCCAGCTCGCAGGAGTCGACCCGGTTGACCTGGCCCATGCCGATCCCCACGCTGGCCCCGTCGTCGGCCAGCAGGATCGCGTTGGACTTGGTGGCGCGCACGGCCCGCCAGGCGAACTGGAGGTCGGCCAGGGTGGCCTCGTCGGCCGGGTCGCCGGCGACCAGCCGCCAGCGTGCGGCGTCGTCACCGCCGTCCTCGACCTCGGCGTCGACCGTGTCGACCGCCTGCATGAGCATGCCGCCGGAGATTCCCCGGGTCTCGAGGCCGCCGCGCGCCGGCGAGGCGGCCCGCAGCAGCCGGAGGTTCTTCTTGGCTCGCAGCACCTCGAGGGCGTCCTGCTCGAAGGCGGGGGCGACGACGACCTCGGTGAAGATGTCCTTGACCTGCTCGGCCATCGCCAAGGTCACCGGGACGTTGGTGGCGATGATGCCCCCGAAGGCCGACACCGGGTCGCACGCGTGCGCCTTTCGGTGGGCCGCCGCGACGTCCGCACCGACCGCGATGCCGCAGGGGTTGGCGTGCTTGATGACCGCGACCGTCGGCCGGTCCCCGTGGTCGTGGGCCGCGCGACGGGCGGCGTCGGCGTCCACGTAGTTGTTGAACGACATCTCCTTGCCGCCGAGCTGCTCGGCCTGCGCGAGGCCGGGTCCGGTCTGGAAGCCCTCGGTGTAGAGCGCCGCGCGCTGGTGCGGGTTCTCCCCGTAGCGCAGCACCGCGGCCCTGTCCCAGGTCGCACCGACCCAGGCGGGGAACCCGGTGCCGGACGAGGACGGGTCGGCGTCGTCCGGTGCCTGCGCCAGCATCCAGGTCGCCACCGCGACGTCGTAGGTGGCGGTGTGCACGAACGCCTGCGCGGCGAGCGACCGGCGCTGCTCGAGCGTGAAGCCGTCCGCCGCGACCGCCGCGACGACCTGCGGGTAGGCGGTGGGGCTGGTGACCACGGCGACGCTGCGGTGGTTCTTCGCGGCCGCGCGCACCATCGAGGGTCCGCCGATGTCGATCTGCTCGACGCACTCCTGCGGCGAGGCCCCCGACCTGACCGTCTCGGTGAAGGGGTAGAGGTTGACCACGACCAGGTCGAAACCCTCCACCCCGAGCTCCTCGAGCTGACGCACGTGGTCGGGGTTGGTGGTGTCGGCGAGGATGCCGGCGTGGACGCGCGGGTGCAGGGTCTTGACCCTGCCGTCGAGGCACTCGGGGAAGCCGGTGAGGTCCTCGACCCGGGTGACCGGCAGGCCGAGCCGGTCGATCACCCGGGCCGAGCCGCCCGTGGAGACGAGCTCGACGCCCGCCTCGTGCAGGCTGCGGGCGAGGTCCTCCAGCCCGGTCTTGTCATGGACGGAGACGAGCGCGCGGCGGATCGGGCGGCGGTCGGGTGCGTTCACGTGGAGCTCCTCGCGGGTAGGCGGGTCTGCTGGGCACCCAGGCGGGCGATGCCCACGAACGTCACTCCCCGGTGGTGGTCCACCTGCGCCAGTCGTGTGCAGCCAGTCTAGGGGGTGGGTGGCAGGGCCTGCGTCGGCGTCGGCGTCGGCGTCGGTGCAGCACGGCCGAGCAGCCTCGGCAGCTCCTCGACCAGCATCCGCCGCTCGACGACCTTGATGCGCTCGTGGAGCGTCTCCTCGGTGTCGTCGTCGAGCACGTCCACGGCCCGCTGGGCGAGGATCCGGCCGGTGTCGACGCCCGGGTCCACCTCGAAGAGGGTGGCGCCGGTGACCCTGACTCCGTGCGCGAGCGCGTCCCGCACGCCGTGCGCCCCGGGGAAGCTGGGCAGGAGCGCGGGGTGGGTGTTGAGGATCCGGAAGCGGCTCAGGCTGGGCTCGCCCAGGATCTTCATGAAGCCTGCGGAGAGGACCAGGTCGGGGTCGTGGGCGCCGATCGCCGCGGCGAGGGCCGTGTCCCAGGCCGCCCGGTCCGGGTGGTCGGCCAGCCGCACCACGAAGGTCGGTATGCCGTGCCGCCGCGCCCTGGCGAGGCCCTCGACGTCGTCCCGGTCGGCCCCGACCGCGACGACCTGCACGCCGTAGGCAGGGTCGACCGCCGCGTCGAGGAGCGCCTGCAGCAGGGTGCCGGAGCCGGACACGAGCACGACGACCGCGGCGCGGGTCTCTGGCGGGGCGGTCACGCTGTGCAGTCTAGGTGGCGGGGCGGCGCCGACCGACGGTCAGCGGCGTCGGGCCGGGCGCCGGCCCAGCAGGTGGCGCAGGCTCACCACGACGAGGGCGCCGGAGGCGACCTCGAGGGTGAGCAGACCGGCGAGGCGCCACGGCTCGACACCGACCGTGCCGAGCAGCCCCGGGGTGAGGCCTCCGGTGGCGAGCCACCCGGCCACCAGCGCGGCCGCGCCGACCAGGAGAGAGCCGAGCAGCGCGATCCGGGACTTGGTCCACCAGCTGGAGAGCCGGGAGGCGGCGCCCGCCGACCGGTGGCCGAGCCACCCGCCGGCCACGAGCGGGACCAGCACCATCGCCCACATGCCCGGCGGGAGGGTGCCCGGCTCCGGCAGCGCCCCGAGCACGGGCAGCAGCGGCAGGTCGCCGGCGGTGGACGCGTCCCAGCCGACGTGCACGGTGCCGACGGTGAGGCCGGCGCCGGACAGCCAGCCCAGGGCCCAGACCATGAGGTTGGGGACGGCGAGCAGCTGGGCCACGGTCAGGACCGTGGTGCCGACGATCCCGGCGTCGAGCGCGCCGTAGAGGGTCAGGACCCGCTCCCCGCGCACGAGCAGCAGCCCGAGCACCACGAGGAAGGTGACGGCGCTCAGTCCCACGACGACCTCGACGGCGGCCGGGACCGCCCGCCGGACCAGGACCGGGGTGCGCGCCTCGACCCAGCGCAGCCCCGCCACCACGGCCGGGTGTTCCTTGCGGCGGTGCTCGGCCCACCAGACGAGTCCGACGGCCACCAGCGGCACCAGCAGCGCGCCGATCACCAGGCTGGGCAGGAAGACGGGGGCCAGCCCGAAGCTGGCGGAATGCGCGACGACGAGGCCCGCGACGAGGTAGCCCAGGCAGAAGACGACGGCGTCCGAGCCGCCCAGCGCGTGCCAGGCGCTGCGCCAGCCACCGACCACCGGGGACCTGGCCAGCATCTCCTCACGGTTGAGGACCACCTGGCGGGCCGCCCACCAGCACAGGAACACCGGCAGCGCGGTCAGCAGGAGCGGCGCGAGCACGACGTGTGCGTCCGGGGTGCGCACCTGTGCCCGGTGGGCCAGGGCCCACAGGTCCACCGATGCGCCCAGGGTCTGCCAGAAGGAGACGCTGCTGCGCTCGTCGGCTACCCAGGCCACGACCGTGGGGACCGCGACCGCCACCACGCCGAGCAGGACGCAGACTGCGCCGGCGACGCCGGCCACCGCGAGCTCGACCAGCCGGCCGAGGGTCAGACCCTCCAGGGTCGCGCCGCCGGTCTGCGGGTCGTCCTCGGTCGAGGTGGTGGGGTCGGATCGCTGCAGCAGAGTCATGACGCTCCCATGGTCACCCGTGCTCGCGTGCGGGCCGGGGAGGCGCGCCGCGCCTCACCGGCGCTCGTCCGAAGGATGGTCGCTGCGGCGACGCCCGAGGAGGACACGCGGACGCCCGAGGACGGCACCCCGGTGGGGCGCCGTCCTTGCAGGTGGCTCATCAGCCGAGCGAGGCGACGATCTCGCGCATCAGCTGGGCGGTCTCCGAGGGCGTCTTGCCGACCTTGACCCCGGCGGCCTCGAGGGCCTCCTTCTTGGCCTGGGCGGTGCCCGAGGAGCCGGAGACGATGGCGCCGGCGTGGCCCATGGTCTTGCCCTCCGGGGCGGTGAAGCCGGCCACGTAGCCGACGACCGGCTTGGTGACGTGCTCCTTGATGTAGTCCGCCGCGCGCTCCTCCGCGTCCCCGCCGATCTCGCCGATCATCACGATCGCGTCGGTGTCGGGGTCGTCCTGGAAGGCCTTGAGGCAGTCGATGTGGGTGGTGCCGATGATCGGGTCGCCGCCGATGCCCACGGCGGTGGAGAAGCCGAGGTCACCCAGCTCGTACATCATCTGGTAGGTCAGCGTGCCCGACTTGGAGACCAGCCCGATCCGGCCCGGGCCGGCGATGCTCGCCGGGATGATGCCGACGTTGGACTGCCCGGGGCTGATCAGGCCGGGGCAGTTCGGGCCGACGATCCGGGTGGTGCCCCTGTCGCGGGCGTGCGCCCAGAACTCGGCGCTGTCACGCACCGCGATACCCTCGGTGATCACGACGACCAGCGGGATCTGGGCGTCGACCGCCTCGACGACCGCGTCCTTGGCGAACTTCGGCGGGACGAAGACGACCGACACGTCCGCGCCGGTGGCTTCCATCGCCTCTGCGACGGTCCCGAAGACGGGGACCTGGACACCGTCCTGGAAGTCGACGGTGGTGCCGGCCTTGCGCGGGTTGACGCCGCCGACGACGGCGGTGCCGGCCCGGAGCATGAGCTGGGTGTGCTTCATGCCCTCGGAGCCGGTCATGCCCTGGACGATGACCTTGGAGTCGTTGTTGAGGAAGATCGCCATGGTGTCGTGTGATTCCTTCGTAGGTCTGCTGGGGGTCAGTTCGCGGCGGCCAGCTCGGCGGCCCGGCGGGCAGCACCGTCCATGGTGTCCTCGATGGTCACCAGGGGGTGGTTCGCCTCGGCCAGGATGCGGCGGCCCTCCTCGACGTTGTTGCCGTCGAGGCGGACGACCAGCGGTTTGGTCGCCTCGTCGCCGAGGGTCTCCAGCGCGGCGACGATGCCCCTGGCCACCTCGTCGCACGCGGTGATGCCGCCGAAGACGTTGACGAAGACCGACCGCACCTGCTCGTCGCCGAGGATGACGCTCAGCCCGTTGGACATCACCTCGGAGGAGGCGCCACCACCGATGTCGAGAAAGTTCGCCGGGCTGGCCTTGCCACCGGTGAAGTCTTCGCCGGCGTAGGCGACGACGTCCAGGGTGGACATGACCAGGCCTGCGCCGTTGCCGATGATGCCGACGTTGCCGTCGAGCTTGACGTAGTTGAGGTCGAGCTCCTTGGCCCGGGCCTCCAGCGGGTCGGCGGCCCCCTTGTCCTCCAGCTCGGCGTGGTGCGGCTGGCGGAAGGAGGCGTTGGCGTCGAGGGTCACCTTGCCGTCGAGGGCGAGGATGCCCCCGTCCTCGGTCTTGACCAGCGGGTTGACCTCGACCAGCGTGGCGTCCTCGTCGCGGTAGACCTCCCAGAGCTTCTGGAGCACCGGGACGATCTTGGCGCCGGTCTGCGCGTCGAAGCCGGCCGTGTCCACGATCTCCTGGGCCTTGGCCTCGTCGATGCCGGTGTTGGCGTCGACCTCCACCCGGGCGAGCGCCTCGGGGCGCTCGACGGCGAGCTGCTCGATCTCCATCCCGCCCTCCTTGCTGCACATGGCCAGCAGCGAGCGGTTGGAGCGGTCGAGCAGGACCGAGAAGTAGTACTCCTCGGCGATCTTCGCGCCCTGGGCGATCATCACGCGATGGACGGTGTGCCCCTTGATGTCCATCCCCAGGATCTGCTCGGCCGCGGCCTGCGCCTCCTCGGCGGACTTCGCGACCTTGACGCCACCCGCCTTGCCACGCCCCCCCGTCTTGACCTGAGCCTTGACCACGGTCACGCCGCCGGAGAGCTGCCCGATCCGCTCGGCGGCCGCGCGCGCCTCCTCCGGGGTGTCGGCGATGGCGCCGGCGAGCACGGGGACCCCGTGCGTCTCGAACATGTCGCGTGCCTGGTACTCGAACAGATCCACGGGTGGCTTCCCAATCGTGTGAGGGTGATGGACGGACTGATGAGGGTATGACGTGGGCGTCCGCCCGGCGCGGGCCGGGCGGAGCGTGGTCAGTCGGGTCGGGCGAGGTGCTCGTGCACCCAGCCGGTGATGTCGGTGGTGCTGGCCCCTGGCGTGAACACCTCGGCCACGCCCATCTCCTTGAGCGCCACGACGTCCTCGGCGGGGATGATCCCGCCGCCGAAGACCACCACGTCGGCGGCGTCCTGCTCGGCCAGCAGGTCGATGACCCGCCGGAACAGCGTCAGGTGGGCCCCGGAGAGCACCGAGAGCCCGACCGCGTCGGCGTCCTCGGCGACGACGGCCGCGACGATCTGCTCGGGCGTCTGGTGCAGCCCGGTGTAGATCACCTCGACGCCGGCGTCACGCAGCGCACGGGCGACCACCTTGGCACCGCGGTCGTGGCCGTCCAGGCCGGGCTTGGCCACGACGACGCGCAACGGTGTTGAGGTCATGGCCAGACATTAGCGCAGGGCCGCGCCGCGACCCCACGCGGTGCCGCGCCTGGCCAGGTAGGTCTGCTCCGGCCAGGCGCTGACGCCGGCCACCCGCATCCTGGTGACGCGACCCTCCTCGTCGACCTCGAACGGCACCGCTTCGCCGGAGCCGCCGAACCCGTCGACGTCCTCCGGACGCAGCGTCGTGGCGTCCAGCGCACGCAGCTCCTGGCAGTCCTCCAGCGGGCTCGGCGTCGTGGGGTCGAGCATGACCAGCCGGTCCCCGCCGCGCGCCACGTCGGTCTCGCCCCAGAGCGAGTGGTAGCGCCCGGTGAGCCGGTCCAGGTCCGCCACGCTCACGCCCCGCGGCAGAGCCTGCCAGTCGGCGGCGTCCTTGGTCAGCAGGTCGATCAGCTGCAGGACGCCCGACGCCAGAGCCTCCGCCGGCCCGTCGATCGGGTTGGTGAGGACGCAGACCACCAGCCCGTGGGTCGGGTCGAGCAGCGTGCGGGTGATCTGGCCCGGGAAGCCGCCCGAGTGCCCGACCGTGGCGCGCTCCCCCACCTTCGCCGCGATGAGCCCCAGCCCGTAGGAGGTCTGCGACCCCCTGCGGATGAAGGTCGCCTCGGCGCGCTGCATGAGGCGCAGGCTCCGGTCGCTCAGCAGCTCGCCCGACCCCAGCGTCAGGGCACCGAAGAACCGGCTCAGGTCCTCGGCGGTCGAGGCGAAACCGGTCGCCGGAGCCAGTGCCCCGGTGCCGACGTGCTCCACGGCGACGCGGTCGCGGGTCCGTCCGTGCGGCCGGCTGTGGCCGGTCACCGCACGAACCGCCGCCTCGTCGGTCAGCTCCGGCGTGGTGTCGCCCAGGCCGAGGGGCGCGAGGACGGCGGAGGTGACGTGCTCGGCATACCCCGACCCGGTGACCCGCTGGATGATCGCGCCGAGCAGGCCATACCCGATGTTGGAGTACTTGAAGTGCTCCTGCGGCTCGTAGGTCGCCCCGTGCTCGCGCACCACGCCCAGCAGCGCCTCGGTGTCGGGGAAGGGCCGGTCGAGCGGCCAGAAGTCGGAGTCGACGCCGTCGCGAACCGCCCCTGCTCGACGAGGTGGAGGACAGCCACCGAGGTGAAGGTCTTGCTGTGGCTGGCGACGCGGAAGACGTGGCCCGTCGTCAGCGGCTCCCCGCTGTCCAGGTCGGCGACACCGTAGGCCTCCGAGAGCACCAGCTCCCCGCCGAGCCGGACCGCGACCTGGGCACCGGGCACCTGCCGGCACTCGACCTGGGTGGCCAGCCAGCGGGACAGGTATGCGCGGTCTCGCGGAGGCGGTCCACGGTCAGGTCGGGGGTGCTCACGCTGGGTGAGCCTAACGGGGCCGGCGCTACAGCTTGGTGAGCGGTGCCACCCGCACCAGGAGCCGCTTGACGCCCGTCTCGCCGCCGAAGTCGACGTGCGCCATCGTGTGCTTGCCGGTGCCCTCGACCCGGACCACGGTGCCCAGTCCGAAGGTGTCGTGGCTGACCCGGTCCCCGCCGGACAGCGTCTCGAGCTCGGCGGTCTCGGCCTCGCTGCGCCCGGGTCGGGGAGCGCTGCCTCGCGGGTCGAGCCGGACCACCTCGGGGCGTCCGCCGCGACCTCCGCGGCCGCGGGCGGCATGTCCCCCTGCCCACCCGGACGACTCGGTGGCCGAGCGGCGGCCACCGAAGCTGGACCGGTCGGCGTCGGTGCGCTCCCAGGTGACCAGCTCCTCGGGCACCTCGTCGAGGAAGCGGGAGGGCGGGAAGTACTGCGGGGTGCCGTAGGCGGCGCGGGTGCCGGCGCGGGAGACGTGCAGCTGCTCGCGGGCCCGGGTGATCCCGACGTAGGCCAGCCGACGCTCCTCCTCCAGCTCCTCGGGATCGTCCAGGCTGCGCTGGTGCGGGAAGGTGCCGTCCTCCATCCCGGTGAGGAAGACGACGGGGAACTCCAGACCCTTGGCGGTGTGCAGGGTCATGAGCGTCACCACGCCGGAGGAGTCGTCACCCTCGGGGATCTCGTCGGCGTCGGCGACCAGCGCGACCTGCTCGAGGAAGTCGACCAGCCCGCCCTCGGGGTAGTTGTCGTCGAACTCCCGGCCCACCTCGACCAGCTCGGCGAGGTTCTCCACGCGGGTCTCGTCCTGCGGGTCGCTGCTCGCGCGCAGCTCGGCGAGGTAGCCGGTGCGGTCCAGGATCGCCTCGAGCAGGTCGCCCACGCCGCTGTCCTCGTCGGCGGCCAGCCCGCCCAGCTCCTCCAGCAGCGCGGTGAAGCCCTTGATCGCGGCGACCGAGCGGGTGGCGATCGCGGGGGCGTCCTCGGCGCGGCCCAGCGCGGCGACGAACGGGATCCGCTCCCGCTCGGCGAGCGCGCCCACGGCACCGACGGCGCGGTCGCCGATGCCGCGCTTGGGGGTGTTGAGGATCCGGCGCAGGTTGACGTCGTCGGCGGGGTTGGCCAGCACCCGCAGGTAGGCCAGCGCGTCCTTGACCTCGCGGCGCTCGTAGAAGCGCGTCCCGCCGACCACCTTGTAGGGCAGGCCGGTGCGCACCAGCACCTCCTCCAGCGCCCGCGACTGGGCGTTGGTGCGGTAGAAGACGGCCACGTCGCCGGGCCGCACCCCGCGCTCGTCGCCGAGCTCGTCGATCCGGCGCGCCACGAAGGAGGCCTCGTCGTGCTCGTCGTCCGCGACGTAGCCCACGATCTTGCGTCCGTCCCCCGACTCCGTCCACAGCCGCTTGTCGCGGCGGTGGGGGTTGCGGACGATGACCGCGTTGGCCGCGGAGAGGATGGTCGCGGTCGAGCGGTAGTTCTGCTCGAGCAGGATGGTGCGCGCCTCGGGGTAGTCCTCCTCGAACTCCACGATGTTGCGGATCGTCGCGCCGCGGAAGGCGTAGATCGACTGGTCGGCGTCGCCGACGACGCACAGCTCGGCCGGCGGCAGCGGCCGGTCGCCGCCGTCGACGATGTCGCCCAGGTGGCCGACCAGCTCGCGGACGAGGGCGTACTGGGCGTGGTTGGTGTCCTGGTACTCGTCGACGAGGACGTGGCGGAACCGGCGCCGGTAGTGCTCACGCACGTCGGGAAAGGCGCGCAGCAGGTGGACCGTGGTGGAGATGAGGTCGTCGAAGTCCAGCGCGTTGGCCGCGCGCAGCCGCCGTTGGTAGAGCGTGTAGGCCTCGGCGACCTTCTGCTCGTAGGGGTTGTTGCCGACCTGCGCCGCGAACGCCTCCTCGTCGAGCAGCTCGTTCTTGGCGTTGGAGACCTTGGCCAGGAAGGCCCGCGCCGGGTAGCGCTTGGGGTCAAGGTCGAGGTCGCGGACGACCATCCCCATCAGCCGCTGGCTGTCGGCGGCGTCGTAGATCGAGAAGGAAGACCGCAGCCCGGCGGTCTGCGCCTCGCGGCGCAGGATGCGCACGCAGGCGGAGTGGAAGGTCGAGACCCACATCGCCTTGGCTCGCGGGCCGACCAGCGCCTCCACCCGCTCCCGCATCTCCGCGGCGGCCTTGTTGGTGAAGGTGATCGCCAGCACCTGGCCGGGGTGCACGTGCCGCTCGGCGAGCAGGTAGGCGATCCGGTGGGTGAGCACCCGGGTCTTGCCCGAGCCGGCGCCGGCGACGATGAGCAGCGGCCCGCCGTGGTGGGTCACCGCCTCGCGCTGGGGCTCGTTGAGGCCGGCGAGCAGCGCCTCGACGTCGATCTCCCGGCGTGGCCGGCGGGGGGCCTGCGCAGGCGGCGCCTCCCCCTCGCCGAGAGCCCACGCGGGGATCCCCCGCTCGTCCACCCCGTCCGTCGCGTCGTCCGGGTGGCCGCTGGCCTGGGCGGCACTCATCGAGGGCAGGGGAAGATCGAAGGAGAGGTGGTCGAACAGGCTGCTCATCGTGGCGCCCATCCTAGGTGGGCGCGCCGACGACGTTCTCCGTCAGTCCACAGGACCGCCCCCGTACGCTGGTGACCCGTGACCGGCAGCACCACCTCATACCTCGACCCGCCCACGCTGACGATGCTCCTGGGCGGGCTGGCTGTCGCGTTCGTGTGCCTGGTCAGCGGGCTCAACGGCCGGGCGCCCGGCCGGCTGACGGCCGGCCTGACCTGGCTGGTGCAGGCGGGCGTGGTCGCCTACGCCGCCTGGTACCTCGTGCGCCAGCTGCGCGGCGAGACACCCGTCGGCCCCGGCTGGGAGCTGTGGGCCTACCTGGTGACGATCCTGCTGCTGCCGGCCCTCGCGCTGGTCTGGTCGCGCGAGGAGCCGACCCGGTGGAGCACCTTCGTGCTCGCGGTCGCCGCCTTCACCGCGGCAGTGATGGCTGCCCGCTCGGCGCAGATCTGGTACGGAGTCGGGATGCTCCCGTGAGGCGCCCCGAGGCGCACGCCGGCGACCGGCGGCACGGGCCGGGCAGGGTGATCCTGGCCCTCTACCTGATCTTCGTGATCGGCACCGTCTCGCGCTCCGCCGCCCAGATCTCGACACGCTGGCACGAGGCGCCGCTCGCCTACGGGCTGTCCGCCTTCGCGGCCGTGGTGTATGTCGTCGCGCTCGTCTCCCTGTCGATGCGCGGCCGGCGTGCCTGGTGGGTGAGCGTGGTGGCGCTGTCCGTGGAGCTGGCCGGCGTGCTCGTGGTCGGCACCTGGAGTCTGGTGGCGCCCGCGATGTTCCCGGACGCGACCGTGTGGTCCGACTACGGGCTGGGCTACCTGCTGATCCCGCTCGTCCTGCCCGTCGCGGGGCTGTGGTGGCTGCTCTCCCCGCGGGGCGCACGCGCGGAGGACGGGTGAGCGAGGAGACCCCGCGGCTGCGCCGGATCGGCTGGAAGGACGTCATCCAGTCGGTCTTCGGCCTGGTCCTCGTCGTCCTGCTGATCTCCTTCGGCCTGCCGCACCTGCTGGACACCTCGTGGGCCGAGATCGGCGCCCAGCTCGCCCGCGTCCGGCTGGGTACTGCGGTGGCGATGGGCGCGCTGCTGCTGGCGGGCCTCTTCTGCTACACGTGGGTGGTCATCGGCTCGCTGCCCGGGGTGGGCCACGTCTGGGCGCTGCGCGTCAACGCCACCACGGCGACCATCGCCAACCTGCTCCCCCTGGGTGCGGCCGTCGGGGTCGCCGCGGCGTGGATGATGCTGCGCAGCTGGGGGTTCTCCAGGTCCGCGGTCTCCAGCTCCTTCCTGGTCACCGCGCTGTGGAACCTGCTCGCTCGGGTGGCCCTGCCGGTCGTCGGCTGTCTCGTCGTCGTGGCCGGCACCGTCTCGGCGCCCCGGATCGTCGTCACCGGCGCCCTGCTCGCCGGCGCGGTGGGCATCGCCGTGGTGGTGATCTGCTCGCTGATGATCTTCTCCGACCGGGTCGCCGGGTGGGTCGGACGCGTGCTGCACACCGTCCTGGCCCCTTTCGTGCGCACGGTGCGCGACGGCCGCGGGATCGACCACGTGGTCACCGAGCAGCGCGGGCGGATCGAGCAGGTGGTCCGCACCGGCTGGTGGCGGATGACGCTGGGGATGGTCGGCCAGTTCGTCTTCCTCTTCGGGCTCTACTGGCTGGCGGCCCGCGTCGTCGGCCTGGACCTGCCGGTGCCGGAGCTCATCTGCGCCTACGCGTTCCGCCAGTTCCTCACGGTCATGGCCGTGACGCCGGGCGGGCTCGGGGTGACCGAGGTCGGGACCGCGGGCATCCTCGTGCTCTTCGGCGGGGCGCCCGGCGCCGCGTCCGCGACCGCGCTGCTCTACGCCATCTACGCCCACCTGCTCGTCGTGCCCTTCGGGCTGGCGACGCTGGCGGCGTGGTGGGTGCGCACCGGCCGGCGCGCGGCTGCGGCCGGAGGACGATCTGCCGTTGACCTCATCTGAGGAAGGTCAGGTGTCGGTCGATTCGCGGATGACTGGGAATCGAGCTCACATCATCTCTGGGAGCGCGGTCGCCAGTTCCCCTTCCGCTCCTCGAAGACCCACCCCCGGAACGCCGTCATGGAAGCCGTGGCCCTCAGCGCGTTCGGTCACCTCCACCTCGAACGCGTCATACACAGCACGAAGCTTGGAGACCACCTCCGCCGGAGTCGTCGGGCGCCTGGTCGGGCGGGGGGTCAACCCGTCAACCCGGACGTGCGTGTACACGTACATCCGTCAGGACAAGTGGTGTACCCCTCAGCATGAGTCATGGCTGCGGACGCCGGAACGGCCATGGCGGGGGTCAGAGCCCCAGCGCACGACGCTCCCACAACGGTGCCCGTCTTCCTCGACATTCAACGCTCCATCATCGTTGCGACCGAAGACACGGCGGCCCCTAGGGCTCTCCACGATCACGATTCACGGTGTGGATTTCCGAGCCTGACGTTTGGTGAATCCTCCGCTGAAAGAGCCGGGCCACCTGCCGTTCGTGCGCCTCCCGGGCGAGGGTGTCGTCGATCTGCACGGGGAGCCAGTCACCCGTGGCCCGGCGCGCCGCCTGCTCCAGCAGCCCGTCGGCGAGCGCCGGGTTGGCCGGCAGCACGGGGCCGTGCAGGTAGGTGCCGACGACGTTGTGCGTCCGCGCCCCCTCGGTGCCGTCCGAGCCGTTGTTGCCGCTACCGTGGCGCACCCGGCCGAAGGGCGCCTGCCCCTCCCCCAGCACGGTGGAGCCGGAGTGGTTCTCGTAGCCGACGACCTGGCCGAGGTCGGTGTCGAGGACGATGGGGCCGATCATCCGCGTCGAGTTCCCGCGGGTGGTGACGTCGAGGATCCCCAGCCCGGGCAGCCGGCGGCCGTCGACGGTCACGAAGGCCTCGCCGAAGAGCTGGTACATGCCGCAGACCATGAGCATCGGCACCCCGTCTGCGGCCAGCTCCCGGAGCCGGTCGGCGTGGGTGGCCAGGTCGTCCTGGACGCGGGCCTGGCCGCTGTCCTGCCCGCCGCCGCCCAGGACGAGGTCGACCCGCTCCGGCCACGGCGCGCCGGGGTGGTGGTCGTGGACGACCGGCTGGTAGCCGTGCCAGCGCAGGCGGGCCGCCAGGCAGCGGGTGTTGCCCAGGTCGCCGTAGATGCTCATCTCGCGCGGGTAGAGGTGGACCAGGTGCACCTCGCCCTTGTCGGCGGCCACGTCGGCCAGCGCAGCGACGTCGCCGGGCAGCGCGGTGGTCAGGTCCTCGCTCACGCCGTCTCCTCCCCGAAGCGGGCCAGCCCGAAGCGGTCGGCCAGCCTCCGGCGCAGGTGCATCATCGCGGTGTAGGTGCAGAAGATCCGCGTCGGCTCTCCCGCGTGGTCGCGCAGGAACCGCTCCAGGGCCGCGTCCAGGTCGGTCTCGACGTCGGCGACCTCGACGCCGTCGTAACGCAGCCGCAAGGCCATGTCCCAGCCGCGCACTCCGGACGTCAGCGCCACGCCCTGCTCCCGCAGCGACTCGAAGGACACGTCGTAGAGCCACGAGACGTCGCGCCCGTCGGCGTAGTCGTCGTTGATCGCCACCATCGTGGCCACCGGCTCGCCGCCGTAGGTGCTCAGCGCCACGGTGAAGCCGGCCGGGTTCTTGACCAGCACCAGCTCCAGCGGCGCGCCGCCCGCGTCGATCACCTCGCCGCGGCCGAACGGCGGCTGCACCGCCTCGAGGGCCCTGGCGGCGGTGCGCGCATCGAAGCGCTCCCCCAGCAGCGTCCGGGCCGTCGTGGTCGCGGCCGTGGCGTTGATCATCGCGGCGAGGCCGCGCTGGCGCAGCCTCAGCGGCCCGACGTCAGGCCCGCCGGGGAAGCGCACGGTGAGCCCGCGCCCGTCCTCCTCCGGCAGCAGCAGGCCGTCGTCCGGCCCGAGCTCGGGCCGCTCGTCGTGGTCCTCGAAGCGGACGTCGGCCTCCTGCAGCTCGGGCAGCCGGTCGGCGACCCTCGGGTCCACGGCGAACCAGCGCACCGTGACCCCGGTTCCCACCTGGGCTCGCACGCGCGAGATGAACGAGTCATCGCCGTTGAGCACGACCCCCGTCGTCGTCTGCTCGCCGAGCCGGGTGAGCAGCCGCGCCGTGTGGTCGATCTCGGCGAAGCGGTCGAGCTGGTCGCGCGCCACGTTGAGCAGCAGGCTGTACGTGGGCGGCACCTGGGCCGCGAAGTGCAGCGCGTGCGCCTCGTCCAGCTCGACGACGGCCAGGTCCGCGTCCAGCCGCCCGCGCAGCCCGATCTCGCCGAGCATCGAGGAGATCACCCCGCGGGTGAAGTTGGAGCCGGTCGGGTTGGTGAACACCCGCAGCCCGTGCGCCCGCAGCAGCGCCACGAGCATCTTGGTCGTGGTCGTCTTGCCGTTGGTGCCGGACACCACGACCACTCCCCCGGCAGCGAGCCGAGGGTATGGCGCAGCACGGCCGGGTCGAGCGTCTCGGTCACCAGGCCGGGTAGCGCCGAGCCGCCCCCGCGCAGGCGGGAGGCGAGCCGTGCCGCCTTGCCCGCGGCCAGCGCGATCGTGGTGCGCGCCCGCCGCAGGGGGGCGGACGGCATACCGCTCACTCCCACTCGATCGTCCCCGGCGGCTTGCTCGTGACGTCGAGGACCACCCGGTTGACGTCCTCGACCTCGTTGGTGATGCGCGAGGAGATCCGGGCGAGCACGTCGTAGGGCACCCGGCTCCAGTCCGCTGTCATCGCGTCCTCGCTGGAGACGGGCCGGAGCACGACGGGGTGGCCGTAGGTGCGGCCGTCGCCCTGGACGCCCACCGAGCGCACGTCGGCCAGCAGGACCACCGGGCACTGCCAGATGTCCCGGTCCAGGCCGGCGGCGGCCAGCTCCGCGCGGGCGATCGCGTCGGCCCGGCGCAGCAGCGCCAGCCGCTCGGCCGTCACCTCGCCGACGATGCGGATGCCCAGGCCGGGACCGGGGAAGGGCTGGCGCCAGACGATCCCCTCGGGGACGCCGAGCTCCAGGCCGACCTGACGCACCTCGTCCTTGAACAGCGTCCGCAGCGGCTCGATGAGCTGGAACTGCAGGTCCTCGGGCAGCCCGCCGACGTTGTGGTGGCTCTTGATGTTGGCGGTGCCGGCGCCGCCGCCGCTCTCGACGACGTCGGGGTAGAGGGTGCCCTGGACCAGCCACTTCACCGGGTGGTCGTCCTGCCCGGCGGTCCCGTCGTGGGAGTGGACGATGTCGCGGGCGGCCTGCTCGAAGACACGGATGAACTCCCTGCCGATGGCCTTGCGCTTCTCCTCCGGGTCGGTCACCCCCGCCAGGGCGCCGAGGAACCGCTCCCGGGCGTCGACGACGACGAGGTCGACTCCTGTCGCGGCGACGAAGTCCTCCTCGACCTGCTGGGCCTCCCCCTCGCGCAGCAGCCCGTGGTCGACGAAGACGCAGGTGAGCTGGTCGCCGACCGCGCGCTGCACGAGCGCGGCGGCGACCGAGGAGTCGACCCCGCCGGAGAGCCCGCAGATCACCCGGTCCTCGCCGACGGTGGCGCGCACGTCCTCGACGAGCCGCTCGACCACGTTGCCGCTGGTCCAGGTGGGCTCGATGCCCGCACCGTGCCGCAGGAAGTTGACCAGGACCTGCTGGCCGTGCGCGGAGTGCAGGACCTCGGGGTGCCACTGCACTCCGTAGAGGTGGCGCTCGTCGTCCTCGAAGGCCGCGACGGGTGCCCCCGGCGTGGTGGCGGTGACCGTCGTGCCGGCGGGCGCGGTGGTGACCGCGTCACCGTGCGACATCCACACGTCCTGCTCCTCCGGCTGCCCGGCGAAGAGCGTGCTGCTCGCGGCGGCCACCTCGGCGCGGGTGTGGCCGTACTCGCGCTGCCCGGTGCGGGCGACCTCCCCGCCCAGGGCGCGCGCCATCGTCTGGAAGCCGTAGCAGATGCCCAGGACCGGCACGCCTGCGGTGACGACCGCCTCCTCCAGCGCGGGCGCCTGCGCCGCGTAGACCGAGGACGGCCCGCCGGAGAGGATGATCGCCGCGGGGTCGCGGGCGAGCATCTCGGCAGCCGGCATGGTGTGCGGCACGATCTCGCTGTAGACGTCCGCCTCACGCACGCGCCGGGCGATGAGCTGGGCGTACTGGGCGCCGAAGTCGACGACCAGGACGGGTCGCGCGTCGAGGGGCTCGGTCACGCGGACACCCTATCGGCGCCGGACTCGGCCGCCTCGATCTGGGCCAGCGCCCGGCCGTGCACGCGGTGCTCGACCCAGAAGGAGAGGAAGGGCACGCACCCGGCGAGCATGACGCCGACCATCTTGCCCAGGCCCCAGTGCAGTTCGAAGCCGAGCAGCGCCACCGCGACGAGGTAGACCATGTAGACCCAGCCGTGCGGGCTGGGCCACCAGGCCAGCGCGTGGTTGTCGAAGCCGTAGCGCAGCACGATGTGGGCGCAGAGCACGAGCAGCCCCACGCCGACGACGAAGGCCATCACACGGAAGAACGCGAGCTTGGCACGGGCGGACATGGAGTCTCCTCCTGGATCGGGGCGTGGGGGGACGGGGTATGGGGCGGCTCGCCGGCGCCCTGCTCCTCGCGGCGACCCGGGGTCGCCTGGCGCAGGAACCGGATGTACATGTAGACGGCGAAGGCCGCGAAGGTGAACCACTGCAGGCCGTAGCCGAAGTTGCGCCAGACGATGCCGCTGTCGCCGAAGACCGGTGGTGGGATACGCACCACGGACGTGGCGGTCACGGCCGGCTGCTCGTCGACGAGGAAGACGAAGGCGTTGTAGACCGGACCGTCCCAGTCGTTGACCAGGTCGGCGGTGTCGATCGTGGCCCGCTGCCCCTGCGGCAGCGCCCCGAGACCGGCGGACTCGCCCGGCGACTCGCTCGGTGCCAGGGTCCCGGTCACCTTCACCGGGTCGGCGGGCGGCAGGTCGGCCTGGACAGGGTCGGTGACGAACCCGCGCACCACCGGCAGGAGCGCGGCCTCCCCGGAGGCGGCCGTGCGCAACGGGGTCACCACCCAGTAGCCCGGCTCGTCCTGGAGCAGCCGACCGGGGACGAGGAACTGCTCGGACGCCGCATACTCCCCCTCGGCGAAGACCGAGAGCCCGGCGCCGTCGTCGGGGAACGGCTGGTGCGGCGCGGTGACCTCGCCGAGCGGCTCCGTCGGACGGGCGGCCTGGGCTGCGGCGTGCTCGCGCGCCGCGTCGTTGGAGCTGACGCCGATCTGCCACATGCCGAGCTGGTAGAAGCTCCACACGATCACGACCAGCAGCGCCAGCAGGGCCAGCCAGGCCGGTCGGAGGGCGGTGCGGATCACCTGCTCAGGGTAGGCGATCAGGCTGGATGTCCCGACCGCGAGGGGCGGTGGTCACAGCGGCGTGCTCTGGTCGTCGAAGACGTAGATCGAGCCGTTGTAGCAGGCCACCCAGACGGTGTTGGTCACGGGGTCGTAGTCGATGCCGATGGGGTCGGCGTCGACGTCGACCTTGTCGATGACCTCCATGTCGGAGGTGCGCACCTTGGAGACGGTCGCCTCGTTGTAGTTGACGACGTAGAGGGCGGTCTCGTCCGGCGACAGCGTGACCGACCGCGGCTCCAGGCCCGGTGAGACCTCGTCGACGATCTCGTCGGTGCTGGTGTCGATCTTGTAGATCGTGTTGGCCGAGCTGACCGTCATGTAGAGGGTGGAGCCGTCCTCGGTGAGGTTGAGGTGGCGGGGGCGCAGCGTGGTGTTCATCACCAGCTCGCTGGTGCCGGCGTCGATGTCGACCTTGAACAGCGACTGGGCGTACATCGCCACGACGTAGGCGGTGTTGCTGTCCGGCATGATCGCGATCCCGCGCGGCGACTCGTTGACGTCGATGACCTTGGTCTCCTCGGCCTTCTCGACGTCCACGACGGAGATCGTCGCGTCGCACCAGTTGCTGACCAGGATCGTGGTCTGGTCCGGGGTGATCTCGAGGTACTTCGGGACCGCGCCGACCTTGATGACCTGGTCCCAGGCCATCTCCTCGGCGTCGAAGCGGTAGAGGAAGGAAGGGCCCACGCCGCTGTCCCTGGTGCAGGCGTCGAAGCCCTGGATGCCGAAGTTCTGGCCGTACATCGTGTACTGGGAGACGTAGGCGTAGCGGCCGTCGGCGGTCCACACCGCCTCCACCGGCGAGCCCTGCGAGATCCCCGGGTGCCCCTCGACGCCGAACTCTGCGAGATCGATCTCGTCGTCGAGGACGGCGACCTGCTCACGGGTCGTGGTGTCGAAGACCGTGGAGGTGTGGGAGTACATCATGTTGTTGGCGATGGCCAGCCCATGGTTGGAGGCCATCACCGACTTGGGCGTCATGCCACCGGTGAGGTAGTCCAGCGGCTCCATCGCGGTAGTGTCGCTGGGCAGCTCGTTGGGGACGGGCTCCTTCTGCCACACCGGGTCCGGCTCCGGGGTCTGCTCGGCGGTGACCGAGGCCGCCTCGGCACCCTCCGACGTCGTGGCCGCGCCGTCCGGCCCGGCACCGTCGGCCAGCGCGCCGTCGCCGGTCCCACCGGAGATGTCGCCGACGGACGCCACCGTGGTGTCGTCGCCCGAGCGCCACGCACCGGTGAGCCAGACGCCCGCACCGGTCACCACCGCCAGCAGGAGCGCCAGCACGCCGCCCAGGACCGCGCGCCGACGTCGTACGTGGACGGGGTCCTGGCTGATCCGCACCTCCCCGGGCTGGGCGCCGCGGTGGCGCCCACGCATCTCCCGGACGTCGTACTCGGCGTAGTCGTCGTGCTCGTCGTTCATGCCATCTCCGTCGCGGTCGTCAATGGGTGCCATAGGGAGCCACCACCACCTCGACGCGCTGGAACTCCTTGAGGTCGGTGTATCCGGTCGTGGCCATCGCCCGGCGCAGCCCGCCCATCAGGTTGGTGGTGCCCTCCGCGTCCACCGCCGGGCCGCCCAGGATCTGCTCCAGACCCGCCACCGTCCCGACGTCGACCCGCCTCCCACGGGGCAGCTCGGGGTGGTGGGCCTCGCTGCCCCAGTGGTAGCCCTGGCCGGGCGCCTCGCTGGCCCGGGCCAGCGCCGCGCCCAGCATGATCGCGTCCGCGCCGCAGGCGACCGCCTTGACGATGTCGCCGGAGGTGCTCGTGCCACCGTCGGCGATGACGTGGACGTAGCGGCCTCCGGACTCGTCGAGGTAGTCGCGGCGGGCCGCGGCCACGTCGGCGACCGCGGTCGCCGCGGGCGTGTGGATCCCCAGCGTCGTGCGGGTCCGGTGGGCCGAGCCGCCGCCGAAGCCGACGAGCACGCCGGCCGCGCCGGTGCGCATCAGGTGCAGCGCCGCGGTGTAGGTGCCGGCCCCGCCGACGATGACGGGGACGTCCAGCTCGTAGATGAACCGTTTGAGGTTGAGGGGTTCGGCCGTGCTGGAGACGTGCTCGGCGGAGACGGTCGTGCCGCGGATGACGAAGAGGTCGACCCCCGCCTCCACGACGACCTTCCACAGCTGCTGGGTGCGCTGCGGGGACAGGGCCCCGGCCACCGTCACCCCGGCCTCACGCACCTGCCGGAGCCGCTCGGTGATGAGCTCGGGGCGCACCGGCGCGGCATACAGCTCGCGCATCCGGGACGTGGTCCGCTCCTCCGGCAGCTCGGCGATCTCGGCGAGCGCCGGACCGGGGTCCTCGTAGCGGGTCCACAGACCCTCGAGGTCGAGCACGCCCAGGCCGCCCAGCCGTCCCATCATGATCGCGGTCTCCGGCGAGACCACGGAGTCCATCGGGGCGGCGATCACCGGCAGCTCGAAGTGGTAGGCGTCGATCTGCCAGGAGATGGAGACGTCCTCGGGATCACGCGTGCGGCGGGACGGGACGACCGCGATATCGTCGAAGGTGTAGGCGCGGCGGCCACGTTTCCCGCGTCCGATCTCGATCTCGTTCACCCGCACAGGCTACCCAGCCCACGGCCGTGCTCCGAGCCGCACACTCCGATCACCGACGGGACGGGCACCCTTGTCAGTAGGTGACGCATCACGTACCATCGTGCCATGGCCACCCCCAGCAGCCGGATGCCGGTCCTCTACCTCTCGCACGGCGCGCCGCCGCTCGCCGACGACGCCCGCTGGACGCAGGAGCTGGCGACCTGGTCGTCGGACCTGCCGACGCCGCGCAACATCCTCATGGTCTCGGCGCACTGGGAGAACGCACCGCTGTCGGTGTCCGCCACCCGGGCGGCCCAGCCGCTGGTCTACGACTTCTGGGGCTTCCCGCGGAGGTACTACACGGTCACCTACGACGCCCCGCTCGCGCCGGAGCTCGGCGACCAGGTCGAGCAGCTCGTCGGGTCGCACGTCGCCGGCGGCGTCCACCGCGACGAGACCCGCGGGCTGGACCACGGCGCCTACGTGCCCCTCGTGGAGATGTTCCCGGACGCCGACCTGCCCGTCCTCCAGCTCTCGATGCCCACGCTCGACCCGCGCCAGCTCTTCGAGCTGGGTCGCCGGCTGGCACCGCTGCGCGACGAGGGCACCCTCATCGTGGGCTCCGGCTTCACCACCCACAACCTGGCCTGGTTCGACCCGAGCGCCGGCGCGGACGCCGCGCCGCCGACGGCCTCCGCCGAGTTCGACCACTGGGCCGCCGAGGCCCTCGAGCGCAACGACGTCGACGCGGTCCTGGACTTCGAGGACCGGGCCCCCGCCGCCCGGGTGGCGCACCCGCGCACCGAGCACTGGGCGCCGCTCTTCCTGTCCCTCGGCGCGGCGGACGCCGGCGGACTGAGCAGCACCAGCGTGGTCGACGGCTTCTGGTACGGCCTGTCCAAGCGCTCCTGGCAGTTCGCCTGAGCCGGGACCGACCGCCCCGACGCGACGACCGGCGGCTCAGCGGCTGTAGTTGGGCGCCTCCGCCGTCATCTCGATGTCGTGGGCGTGCGACTCCTGCAGGCTGGCCTGGGTGATGCGCACGAATCGTCCCTTGTCCCGCAGCTCGGGCACGGTGCGCGCGCCGACGTAGAACATCGCCTGCCGCAGACCGCCGGTCATCTGGTGCACGACGGCGCTGACCGCGCCGCGGTAGGCGACCTTGCCCTCGACACCCTCGGGGACCAGCTCGTCGTCGCTGGTCACCTCGGCCTGGAAGTAGCGGTCCTTGGAGAAGGACTTCTTGCCGCGCGAGCTCATCGCGGCCAGCGACCCCATCCCGCGGTAGCTCTTGAACTGCTTGCCGTTGACGAAGATGAGCTCGCCGGGGGTCTCCTCGCACCCGGCCAGCATCGAACCCATCATCACCGCCTCGGCTCCGGCGACGAGAGCCTTGGCGATGTCGCCGGAGAACTTCATGCCGCCGTCGGCGATGACGGGCAGGCCGAGGGACCGGACCGCCTGGGCGGCCTCGTGCACCGCGGTGAGCTGCGGCACCCCGACCCCCGTCACGATGCGGGTGGTGCAGATGGCACCCGGACCGACCCCGACCTTGACCGCGTCCGCCCCGGCCTCGGCGAAGGCGAGCGCGCCGGCGCCCGTGGCCACGTTGCCGCCGATGACCTGGACGTGCCGGGTGGCGGGGTCGGACTTGAGCCGCTGGACCATCTCGACGAGCATCCGCACGTGCCCGTGGGCGGTGTCGGCGACGAGCACGTCGACGCCGGCCTCGACGAGGGTGGACGCACGCTCCCACGCGTCGCCGAAGTAGCCGATGGCGGCACCGACGAGCAGGCGGCCGTCGCCGTCCTTGCTCGCGTAGGGGTACTGCTCGGACTTGACGAAGTCCTTGACCGTGATGAGCCCGACGAGGCGCCCGGCGTCGTCGACCAGCGGCAGTCGCTCCCGCTTGTGCGCCCGCAGGATGGCGGTGGCGTCCTCGCGCGAGACGTCGGCGGGTGCGGTGACCAGCGGGGTCGGCGTCATGACGTCACGCACGAGCGTGTGCTCCCACTCGGCGACCGGGGTGAAGCGCAGGTCCCGGTTGGTGCAGATGCCCAGCAGCAGGCCGTCCTGCGCCACGACCGGCAGGCCCGAGACGCGGTACTGCCCGCAGACCTGGTCGAGCTCCTCGAGGGTGGCGTCGGGTCCGATCGTCACCGGCCTGGAGATGCGCCCGGTCTGCGTGCGCTTGACCAGGTCGACCTGCATGGCCTGGTCCTCCACCGACAGGTTGCGGTGCAGGATGCCGATGCCGCCCTGGCGCGCCATCGCGATCGCCATCCGTGACTCGGTGACGGTGTCCATCGCCGCCGAGACCAGCGGGACCTTCAGCGAGATCTCCCGCGTCAGCCTGCTGGTCGTGTCGATCTCGGCCGGCGCGAGGTCGGTGTCGCCCGGCAGGAGCAGGACGTCGTCGTAGGTGAGACCGAGGCGCGCGAACGCGGCGGGCACGGAGGAGCTGTCGTCGACGGGGAGCATGCTGCGGATTCTAGTTGCCGGGCGTCCGCCGCTCCCCCACGCCCGTCGACGTCACGGCGAGGAGGGTCGCTCCGCAGGGGGCGCGGCCGGACCCTCGGCCTGCGTGCCCTGCTCGGCCAGGGGATCGCCATCCGCCGGGGTAGGGGGCACCTGCTTCAAGGTCGCCGGGTCCGCGGGCACCTGCTTCTTGGCCGCCTGGCCGGGAGGCACCTGCTCCTTGACCGCCTGGCCGGGAGGCACCTGCTCCTTGACCGCCTGGCCGGGAGGCATCTGCTTCTTGGCCGCCTGGCCGGGAGGCACCTGCTCCCTGACCGCCTGGCCGGGAGGCACCTGCTCCTTGACCGCCTGGCCGGGAGGCACCTGCTCCTTGACCGCCTGGCCCGGCGGCACCTGCTCCCTGACCGCCTGGCCCGGCGGCACCTGCTCCCTGACCGCCTGGCCCGGCGGCGTGGAGGACAGCCGTCCGCGCTCGGCGGCGACCTCGACCGGCCGCAGCTGGCCGGGCGGCGTGGCGGGCCTGCCCCGACCGGCGCTCGGATGCTGCACGGGCGCCTCGGCCGCAGCGCCCTGCGCGGCCGTCGGGTCGCCCGCGGACGGCCCGGACGGTCCCGCCCCGACCCATCCCAGACCCGGCAGGACCCGCTCGCGCTGGGGCGGCAACAGGCTGCGGGCGGCCTTCTTCTGCTGACCGGGAGCTGTCCACCTGCCGCGAGACCACGACCGGGTGTCGAGACCCGCGGCCGAGGGGGGCAGCCCGTCGGCCGCGTCCACGACCCCGACGTGCCCGGACAGGTCACCTGCGACGGCCGGCGCCTCGCCGTCCGTCGTCGCCGGACCGGTGGACCGGGCCGGCGTGGTGCGCACGTCCCCGGCGCGCTCCAGCAGGGGCGGCACCGCCGCCGCGCCCTCGGTCGAGGCGTCGCCGGCGGCCGCGGTGGCGGGGTTCTCCGGGCGCGGACCGGCCGCGTCCGCACCGGCACCGTCGTCCGCCTTCTCCGCCAGGGGGTCCTCCCCCCGGGGGACGACCGCTGGCTGATGCAGGACGTCTCCCGGGACCATCTCCACGACCGCGCGGCCGAAGCTCGTCATCGCAGGCACCTCCGCGCCGGTGAGCGCGGCGGCCACCGAGGCGCCCGAGAGGGTCGCGAGCACGACGGCTCCGCCGCCGAGGATGCCGCGCATCCGTCGTCCTCGCGCGGCGCGGTGACGTCCCCGCCGGGTGGCAACGGGCAGCTCGTCGAGCTGCCCGACCCACGCCGCCAGCGCGGCGACGACGTCGTCGTCGGCGGTCGCGGAACAGTCCAGCCTCCCACCCAGCTCGTCCAGGATCCGGTCCGTCCTGGCCACTCCACCGAGGTTCATCGGTCGGCTCCCTTCCAGCGGGCCCGAAGTTCCCCGAGGGCGCGGTGCTGCGCGACGCGGACGCTACCAGGAGTCATCCCCAGCGCGTACGCGGTCTCCACCGCGCTCAGTCCTACGGCGACGCGCAGGACAAGCACCTCGCGGTGCCGGTCCGAGAGCGTCTCCAGCAGGTCCCAGGCGCGTCGCGCCTCGTCCCTGTCGACCACGTGCGTCTCCGCGGAGGCGACACGGCCCTCGAAGAGCGGCGACTCGACGTGGTCGGCGGTCACGGGCGCCCGGGCGTGCGCCCGCTGGGCGTCGGCGACCTTGTGGGAGGCGACACGGTAGACGAAGGCCTCGAAGGGCGCTCCACGGTCGTCGTAGTCCGGGAGCGCGGTGAGCACCGCCATGCCCACCTCCTGCGCGACGTCGGCGGCGACCTCCGCGGCTGCGGGATAGGTCCCCAGCCGCGCCCTGGCGTAGCGGTGGGCGACCTGGAGCACGGCCCCGAGCAGGTGCTCCCGGGCGACGGGGTCGCCCGACCGGGCGGCCTCGACGAACGGGCGCATCTCGCCGACGGCAGCCGGTCGCCCGTCCTCCTGCACGTCCGTGGCACCCACCGGCGCAGAGACGACGCGGATCCTGCGCGCCGGCGGTGGCGCGTCGAGATCGGTGCTCAGGGCCGCCGCGGCGCGGGGCATCGTCACCCGGTTACCTCCTCTTCAGCGGACCCTGCTGCGGTGAGTGGCGATCCCCCGGGACCGCCCCGTGCGGGAGCGACGGCCCAAGGATGCCACAGGACCGTCCGGCAGGGAATACCTCACCCTGCGCGCCGCCGTCGGCACGGGCGAGGCCCCCGCCCCGGAGTACCGGGACAAGGGCCTCGTGGTCACCTGCGCGCGAGGCGCCGGAGCCGCCTGTCAGTGGCTGTGACCGTGCTGGTCGTCCTCGTCCTCGGGCTTGTCCACCACGAGGGTCTCGGTGGACAGCACCATGGCCGCGATCGACGCGGCGTTGCGCAGCGCCGAGCGGGTCACCTTGACCGGGTCGACGACGCCCTGCGCGACCAGGTCGCCGTACTCGCCGGTCGCGGCGTTGAGGCCCTGGCCCAGCGGCATCTCGCTCACCTTGGCGGTGGCGACGTAGCCCTGGAGCCCGGCGTTCTCGGCGATCCAGCGCAGCGGCTCGGCGGCGGCCTTGCGCACGATCTGGGCGCCGACCGCCTCGTCGGAGGTCAGGTCGAGCTCGTCGATCGCCACCGCGGCGTGCAGCAGCGCGCTGCCACCGCCGGGGACGATGCCCTCCTCGATGGCCGCGCGGGTGGCCGACACGGCGTCCTCGATGCGGTGCTTCTTCTCCTTGAGCTCGACCTCGGTGTGCGCGCCCACCTTGATCAGGCACACCCCGCCGGCCAGCTTGGCGATGCGCTCCTGGAGCTTCTCGCGGTCCCAGTCGCTGTCGGTGGACTCGGCCTCGGCCTGCAGCTGCGCGACCCGGTCGCTGACCGCCTGCTGGTCGCCGCCGCCGTCCACGATCGTGGTCGAGTCCTTCGTGGCCACGACCCGGCGCGCGGTGCCGAGGACCTCGAGCCCGACCTGGTCGAGCTTGAGGCCGACCTCCTCGGCGACGACCTGGCCGCCGGTGAGGATCGCCATGTCCTGCAGCGTCGCCTTGCGGCGGTCGCCGAACCCGGGCGCCTTGACCGCGACCGCGTTGAAGGTGCCGCGGATCTTGTTGACGACCAGCGTGGAGAGCGCCTCGCCCTCGACGTCCTCGGCGATGACGAGCAGCGGCTTGCTCGCGCCGACGACCTTCTCCAGCAGCGGCAGCAGGTCGGCCACCGCGGAGATCTTGCCCTGGTGGAGCAGGACGAGTGCGTCCTCGAGGACGGCCTCCATCCGCTCGGCGTCAGAGACGAAGTACGGCGAGAGGTAGCCCTTGTCGAACTGCATCCCCTCGGTGAACTCCAGCTCCATGGCCGTGGTCGAGGACTCCTCGACGGTGATCACGCCGTCCTTGCCGACCTTGTCGAAGGCGTCGGCGATGAGCTCGCCGATCACCTGGTCCTGGGCGGACAGGCTGGCGACCTGGGCGATGTGGTCGCGGCCCTCGAGCTCGTGGGCGTTCTCCAGGAGACGGTCGTTGACCGCGGCGACCGCCTTGTCGATGCCTCGCTTCAGGCCGGACGGCGAGGCACCCGCCGCCACGTTGCGCAGGCCTTCCTTGACCATCGCCTGGGCCAGCACCGTCGCGGTGGTGGTCCCGTCGCCGGCGACGTCGTTGGTCTTGGTCGCGACCTCCTTGGCCAGCTGCGCCCCGAGGTTCTCGTAGGGGTCGTCCAGCTCGACCTCGCGCGCGATGGTCACGCCGTCGTTGGTGATCGTGGGGGCTCCCCACTTCTTGTCGAGGACGACGTTGCGGCCCTTGGGACCCAGCGTCACCTTCACCGCGTTGGCCAGCGCGTCGACACCGCGCTCCAGCGCCTTGCGGGCGTTGTCGTTGAACTCCAGCTGCTTCGCCATGGCGAACAGCTCCTTTCGGGTATGGGGTGGTGCACGCGAGCGCCCCGTCTCACCGCGCCGCGCGGGCGGGTGGGACGGGGCGGCTCAGGTGCTGGTACTGCTCAATGAGATCCGGGGCTGTCAGCCGACGATCGCGAGCACGTCGCGCGCCGACAGGATCAGGTACTCGGTGCCGCCGTGCTTGATCTCGGTGCCGCCGTACTTGCTGTAGATGACGCGGTCGCCGACCTTGACGTCCATGGGGACGCGCTCGTCGCCGTCCTCGTTCCAGCGGCCCGGGCCGACGGCCAGGACCTCGCCCTCCTGGGGCTTCTCCTTGGCGGTGTCCGGGATGACGAGGCCGGACGCGGTGGTCTGCTCGGCCTCGACGGCCTGGACGACGATGCGGTCCTCGAGCGGCTTGATGGAAACCGACACGGTTACCTTCCCTTTCGTGAGCCGGGCGAGGGACGCCCGGCATGGTCGTGTGGTGCGGTCACTCGCCACGGGCTCGACCGCCGTCGCGGGGGTCGGCCGCGTCCGCGGCTGGCACTTGCGTGCCCCGAGTGCTAAGTCTGAATCTAGGCATTCGTTAGCACTCGGTCAAGCCGAGTGCTAAGAAAAATGACGATGTTCGCTCAGAGCATGGCCTCGAGGGGGCGGAGCGAGCGCTCCAGCACCCGGTAGTACCAGGGTCGCGCCCGCCACCTCTCGAGCGTGATCTCCTCGCAGTTCTGCAGGTCGCGGCGGAAGATCTCCTCCATCGTGGCGGCCTGGTCGGCGTCCACCACCTCGAGGTTGATCTCGTAGTTGCCGCGCAGCGAGAGCCGGTCGATGTTGGCCGTCCCGATGGTCGACCAGGCGCCGTCGACGGTCGCTGTCTTGGCGTGCACCATGACGTCCTTGTAGAGGAAGATCCGCACCCCGCCCTCGAGCAGCGCGCTCCAGTAGTAGCGCGCGACCACGTCGGCCAGCACGTGGTTGGACCTCTCGGGCATGATGACGCGCACGTCGACCCCGCGGGCGGCCACCGCGAGCAGCCCCTCGAGGATCTCCTGGTCGGGGATGAAGTAGCCCTGCGTGATCCACACGTTCTTCATCGAGCGGTCGATCGCCTCGAGGTAGAGCGAGCGCACCGGGTAGACCAGCCGGCTCGGCTCGTTGCGCGCCGCCAGCACCACGGTGTTCCACCTCGGGTTGCCGCTGTCCTCCAGCGCCGGGTGGCCCTTGTTGCGGTGCCGGTTCCAGAAGTCGGAGAAGGCGTTCTGCAGCTCCCAGACCCCCGGACCCTCGATCCGCACGTGCGTGTCGCGCCAGGAGGTGGCGTAGAGGGAGCCGATGTTGTAGCCGCCGACGAAGCCGACGCGCCCGTCGACCACGAGGATCTTGCGGTGGTCGCGACCGGTCCGGCGCAGGTCCATGAGCGGCAGGCCGGGCCGGATCGTCGGGAAGCGCAGCACGTGCACCTGCTCGGGGAACTCGGTGAACGCGCGGGGCACCACCAGGTTGGCGAACCCGTCGAAGACGACGCACACCAGGACGCCGCGGTCGGCGGCCCGCACGACGGCGTCCTTGAACTCCTGGCCGACGTCGTCGCCCTTCCAGATGTAGGACGCCAGGTAGACGAAGTCCTCCGCGCGCTCGATGGCCGCGAGCATGTCGTCGTAGAGCGCGCGCCCGTAGGTGTAGGTGGTGATGCGGTCCTCGCGGACCGGCACCTCGACGGGTTCGTCGGCGGGCGCGGTGCCGTCGCGGCGCTTGCGCAGCGAGTCGGCCGCGACCACGGCGGCGGCGAGCGAGACCTGGCCCGCGACGCCCCAGGCGAGGGTCCGGACCGCGATGCGTCGGGCGTCTTTGAGCCAGTCTCGGGCGTGGGGGGCGAGGACGGGTCTGGGCACGGAACCCAATCTAGCTGCCGCACAATGGGCGGGTGACCCGCGACGACCCGGTGGACGCCCCTTCGGCCGCCGACCTGATGCGCCGCCTGCACGGGACCGAGGGCACGGACCTGCTGGCGGCGCTGCCCGACTACGAGGAGCAGGACGTGATCGCCCTCACCCGCCGGCTGCGCGGGGAGGGCGCCGACGCCGCCCTGGTGGCGGCGGCGCTGACCCAGTCACGCCTGCGTTCCCGCGGGCGGGAGCGGCTGGGCCGGCTCGCCGACCGGCTGCTGCTCACCGCGCCTGGGCTGGAGCAGGCGACCCGGCCCGCGGTCGCCCGGCGGCACGCGCAGCGCTTCCTCGACGCCGGCGTCGCTCACGTGTGGGACCTGGGCGCCGGGCTCGGCCTGGACGCGGTGGCGTTCGCCGACGCGGGCCTGGCGGTGACCGCCGTCGAGCGCGACGAGGAGGTGGCGGCCGCAGCGGCCCACAACCTTGCTCCGTACCCCCGTGCCCGCGTGGTGGTGGGCGAACGCCCGGGAGCTGTCCCCCTCCCCCGAGGACGGCGCCTGGCTCGACCCGGCCCGCCGCACCCCCGGCGTCGCGGACGCGTGCGGCCGCACCCGCCGGTTGTTCCGCCTCTCGGACCTGTCGCCCTCGTGGGAGCACGTCCAGGAGGTCGCCGGCCGCGCCCGGGCGGCCGGCGTCAAGCTCTCGCCGGGGTTCTCGGCCGCGGACCGACCCCCGGGGGCCGAGGCCGAGTGGGCGGGTGTCGACGGCGCCGTGGTCGAGTGCGCGCTGTGGTGGGGGTCCGCGGTCCGCCGGGTCGGCGTGAGCGCGGTCGTGGGGACCTCGACCGCGGTCGGCACCTCCTGGCTCACCGTCACACCGGTGCAGGACCCGCCCCCGCCGCTGGGGCCGGGCGAGGCGCCCGGGCCGTTCCTGGCCGAGCCGGACCGCACGGTGCTGGCGGCCGGGCTCACCGCGAGCCTGGCCGCGGCGGTGCAGGGCCGGGAGTCCGGCCCCGGGACGGGGTATGTCGTGGCGCCCGCGGTCGTCGACCTTGCGTGGGCGCGGTGGTTCGCCGTGGAGGAGGTCCTGCCCCTGCACGCCCGGGCCGTGCGCGCCTGGCTGCGGGAGCGCGGGTACGGCCGGGTCACGATCAAGAAGCGCGGCGTGCCCACCGACCCGGACCGCTTCCGGGGCGAGCTGCGCCTGAAGGGAGCCCGCGACCTGCCGGAGGCCACGCTCGTGCTCACCCGGGTCGGCGCGACACCGTCGACGATCGTGGTCCGACCGCTGCCGCCGCGCTGAGGACGCTCACCGGCCCCGGCACGACAGGGGCACCTGCACTCCTCCTGCGGTCCCTCTCCTCCGGTGGCTCGAGCCGGCTCAGGCACTGACCTGGGACACCGGCTGGGAGGAGTCGGCCGGCAGGTCCAGGCGCGAGGCGTCGCGGCCCTTGAGCACCATCTCGGCCCCCAGCGCGGCGACCATCGCGCCGTTGTCGGTGCAGAGCCCCGGGCGCGGGACCCGCAGCCGGATGCCCGCGTCGTCGCACCGCTCCCGGGCCAGCGCTCGCAGCCTGGTGTTCGCCGCGACCCCGCCGCCGATGAGCAGGTCGTCCACGCCGTGCTCCCGGCAGGCCAGGACCGCCTTGCGGGTCAGCACGTCGACCACGGCCTCCTGGAAGCTGGCGGCGACGTCGGCCACCGGCACCGGCTCGCCGCTGTCCCGCCGGGCCTGCACCCAGCGGGCCACCGCGGTCTTCAGCCCGGAGAAGGAGTAGTCGAAGCGGTGGCGCTGCAGGTCGCGCCCCGAGGTGAGCCCCCGCGGGAAGTCGATGACGACCTGACCGCCCTCCCTGGCCACCCGGTCGATGTGCGGTCCGCCGGGGAAGGGCAGCCCCAGCAGCCGGGCGACCTTGTCGAAGGCCTCGCCGGCGGCGTCGTCGATGGTCGCGCCGAGCGAGCGGATGTCGTGGGTGACGTCGGGGACGAGGAGCAGGTTGGAGTGCCCGCCGCTGACGAGCAGGCCCATCGTCGGCTCCGGCAGCGGACCGTGCTCGACCACGTCCACCGCGACGTGGGCCGCCAGGTGGTTGACGCCGTAGATCGGCCTGTCCAGGGCCAGTGCGAGGGCCTTGGCGCTGGCGACGCCGACGAGGAGCGCCCCGGCCAGGCCGGGCCCGGACGTCACGGCGACCGCGTCCACGTCGGCCAGCCGGACCCCGGCCTCGGCGCAGGCACGCTCGATCGTGGGGACCATGGCTTCCAGGTGTGCCCTGCTGGCCACCTCGGGCACGACCCCGCCGAACCGCGCGTGCTCGTCGACGCTGCTGGCGACCGCGTCCACGAGCAGCGTCTGGCCGCGGACCAGGCCGACCCCGGTCTCGTCGCAGCTGGTCTCGATGCCCAGCACCAGGGGTTCGTTCACGGTCCGACCAGCTCCTTGCGCATGACGAGGGCGTCCACGGGCGAGGCTGCGCCCGCGGAGCGGTAGTAGCCGCGTCGGGTGCGGACCACCCGGTAGCCGCGGGTGGAGTAGAGCGCACGGGCGGGCTCGTTGTCGGCGCGGACCTCGAGCAGGACCGCCACGGCGCCGGCGTCCACAGCCCGTGCGTGCAGGGTCTCGAGCAGCCGCGCGCCGAGGCCGGTACCCCGGCGTCCCGGGTCCACCGCGACCGTCATCACGTCGGCGAGGTCGCCGGCCACGTCGAGCCCGGCGTAGCCGGCAAGCTCCTCCTCGCCCGCCGTCCCGTCGACGGCGACCCAGTAGGAGCGGCGAGGGCGCTGGGCCAGCTCGGCCCAGAAGGTCTGCGCCGACCAGCCGTCGTGCGGGAAGCAGCGAGCCTCCAGCTCGGCCATCCCGGCCAGGTCGCGCCAGGTCGCCTCGCGCAGCCTCACGACGCCCCCCTCCCCTCCGAGGAGGCCGTCATCGCGGTGCCGGGAGCGGCCACCGCGTCCGGACGCCGCAGGTAGAGCGGTTCTGGGTCGAGCAGGCCGGTGGCCGAGTCCGGGTGCCGGCCCGCCCGCAGGGCCACGGCCAGGTCGGCGAGGGCGGCCGGGTCCACGTCGCGGCGCCCGCCCGCCAGCCGGTGCGGCAGCGCGTCGGGGTAGAGCTCGGGGCCCCGGCCCACGGCCGGCAGCCGGCGCAGCTCATCGGGCAGGTCCGCGGCCCGTGAGACAGCCGGCCCGTCGAGGCGGCGCGCGCCCCCCGGCTGCACGTCGTAGACCGCCCAGTAGACCTCCTTGCGGCGGGCGTCGGTGGCGACCAGGGCCCGCCCCTGGTGTCGGCCGACCAGCTCGTGGGCGAGCGCGTCGAGGGAGCACACCCCGTCGGGGGCGGGCAGGCCGAGCGCGTGGGCGAGCACCAGCCCGGTGACCACCCCCACCCGCAGCCCGGTGAAGGGGCCGGGTCCGACGCCGCAGACGACCGCGGACAGTGCGCGGCGGTCCGCCCCGGCCCGCTCCAACGCCTCGGCGATCGCGGGCGCCAGCAGCTCGCCGTGCCGGCGCGCGTCCTCGTGGGTCACCGACGCCAGGACGCGGGTGCCGTCGTGGAGGGCTGCGCCGATGGCCGTCGTCGAGGTGTCGATCGCGAGGAGCACGGACCAAGGCTACGTGCCGGTGCCGGCACCGTCCGGAGCGGTTGCTGCCGTGCGCAGGCGCACGGCATCACTGGCGGCCAGCAGGCCGCGCCGCTCCAGGTGCCGGACGAGGGCGTCCACGACCTGGGGGTCGTACTCGTGCGGAGTCGAGCGCAGGATGCGCTCGAGAGCCTCGACGGGGCCGTGCCCGCCGCCGAGTCGGGTGCCGGCCCCGGTCAGGTCGTCGAAGGCGGAGACCACCCGCACCACGCGTGCGGACATGGGCACGTCGCCGCGCTGCTCGGCCCAGTGCTGGGGTATCCCGACGTCACCGACGGTGGAGGCCAGCCGCGACAGGTCCGCGGTGCGGGCGAGGATGGCCGCACCGGTGGCGGCGACCCTCCGCTGGTCGCGCGCGGACACCTCCACGGTCGCGCCCCCGGGGATGGGTCTGGTGAGCCCCACCTGGCCGATGTCGTGCAGCAGCGCGGCCGCCTCGACGTCGGCGAGGTCGGCGTCCTCCACGCCTGCCTCCCGGGCGACCGGCACCGCGGTCCTGGCCACCCGTACCCCGTGGCCCGGCGTGGTCAGGCCGGCCTGGTCGGTGAGTCTGGACAGCGCGAAGATCGTCTGCCGCTGCGCTTCGCGGATGCGACGCTGCCGGGTCACGGCCGGCTGGAGCAGCGCCATCGGCACCAGGAAGAGCACGAACGAGGCGGCTCCGAGCAGCCGCACCGACAGCGCCATGACGGCGGCGGTGGTGGCCGTCGCCAGCATGAGCGCCCCGTGCCTCGCCAGGTGGTCGGTGATCTGCACCCGCAGCGGGCTGCCCTCCCGCGCCGCCTGCACCGCCGCGCGACCCAGGACCGGAGCGACCACCGCGATCACCGAGACCACCAGCAGCAGGAGCGCCACGGTGGGAGCCTGCGCGCCGGGTGCCTCCGCGCGCTCGAGGAGGCTGGCGGAGCCGAGCAGCGGCACCCTGGCCAGCAGACCAGCCACCAGCACGGTGCTCACGGTGCGGGCGAGGTCAGGCGGCACGGCCCACCACGAGCGCCTCGCCGCGGCGACGACGAGGACGGCCAGGCAGGCCAGGACCAGCGGACCGAGCAGACCGAGCAGGTGGTCCGGGTCGTCGTGGGCCGGCCACGCGGTGGAGACGGCCAGGGCCGCTGCGGTCGCCTGCGACAGGGGCGCGTCCTGGCCGACCCCGGGCACGGACACCCGCCACGCCTCCCCGACGATCATGGCGAGGAGCGCGACCAGCGCCAGCTCGGGCGTCAGCGCCACCGCGCCCCCAGCGCCTGCTCGGGCTGCCACTCGGCGAAGGTGTCGCTCACCGACGGATGGTCGTGGTCGACCCCGGTCCCGCGTGGCGCGCCGCCCGCGGGATCCTCGGGACGCCCCGCAACCTCTGTCGCGCGTGCCGGGGTCGCTCCGGGCCGGCGGGCGAGCGCCCCGCCCAGCGCCTGGACCACGGCGGGGTCGAGCTGGGTCCCGGCGCGGGACCGGAGCTCCTCCAGCACCTCGGCATCCGTGGCCGGCGTGCCGGCGCGCCTCCCGGCGAGCGCGTCGTAGGCGTCGGCGACCGCGATGATGCGGGCGGCCAGCGGGATCGTCTCGCCCTCCAGCCCGGCCGGGTAGCCCCGGCCGTCGTAGCGTTCGTGGTGGTGCGCGATCGCCGGCAGCGCCCCGGTCAGGAAGTCGAGCCCCCGCAGCACGGCCACGCCCGCCTCGGGGTGCGCGCTGATCGCGCTGAGGTAGGCCGTCTGCTCGACCTCCGGGTCGGGGGGAAGCTGGGTGCGTACGGTCACCAGTCCGATGTCGTGGAGGAGGGCGGCGTAGCGCAGGTCCTCGGTCTGCTGCCCCCCCAGGCCCAGGGCGCTGCCGACGAGCTCCGCCAGGTGCGCGACGCGGGCGGCGTGCCCGGCCGAGACCGGGTCTGCCTCCTCCAGCGCCGCCACGAAGGTCGTCACGGTCTCTTGGTGCTCCCGCCGGGCCAGCGCCTCCCGGCCGATCGACCAGTGCGCGACCACGAGGGGACCCAGCACGAAGATGGCGCTCAGCACGCCGAGGTCGGCGGCGGTCCACAGGACGACGAAGAGGAACCCGACGATCAGATGGGTCAGCGTCCCCCAGCCCAGGCTCCGGAGCGCGCCGGCGGCCGAGGGCAGCACCCGGCTGCCACGGACGGCCGAGGCCATCAGACCGATCGACAGCGCGTTGAGCAGGGTCATCGCCGCGTGCGCGAGCAGCAGTGGCAGGCCGATGTCGAGCAGCGGCACGGTCTGCGGCGAGTCGACCGCGAGCCCCCCGGCGACCAGCAGGTAGACGACGCCGCCCACGGCACCGATGGCCCCTGCCATCGAGGCGTTGAACACGCGGGTGCGGGGACGCTTCTGATGCACGTCCACCGCGTACGCCACGAAGCCGACCAACGCCGCCCCCGCCGGACCGGTCAGCGCTACGGCGGCCGCCAGCACCACCGAGATGACGGAGACGCCCAGGTGCGGGCCGAGGTTGCGCTCCCGGAGCAGCACGCCCCCGACGCCCAGCCCGACGAGCGGCACGACGATGTCCGGCTCGAGGCGGGCGTCCGGCCCGAGCTCCCTCCAACCCCACCACGAGCCCGCGACCGCGACCGCCGCCAGCAGGAAGACGACGATGCCGACCCGCACGGAAGAGGGGCGAGGGGCTCGTCGCCCCTCGCCCCTCGTCGCGTGCTCCGGGACCGTCAGTCCTCCCAGGAAAGAAGGTCCGGGGTATAGCCACCGAGGGTGAACGAGGCGAGCATCGAGAGAATCTGGAGCACGATCGTGTCCTTTCACGGGTGCCGGGCGGCACAGGGATCAGGTCGTCCGGCGCAGGGTCGGCCGTAGAACACACTGTCCCATACACCCCGCCGCAGGTCGAGAGAAGAAGCCTCCTACGGAGGATTCTTGAACAAGTCTTTACCTTCACCGTGATGTGCGTCACGGTTGATGCGGGCCGCCGTACCCCGGTGTGAGATCATGGGGGACAGCGTCCGGCCGACGACCTCGCCAGGACGCACCCCTGACCACCACCGACCGGGAGGCAGACATGAGCAAGCGTGCACGCAAGCGCCGCGACCGCAAGAAGAAGGCGGCCAACCACGGCCGCCGGCCTAACGCCTGAGCCCTCACGCCTCAGCGGCGCCGAACGACAGACGCACAGAGAGGGCCGGCGCGCACCTGCGGGTGCGTACCGGCCCTTCTTGTGTGTGCCTCAACGGGTCAGGAGCGGTCCGGGCCGCCCTCGACGACGGTGACCCGGGTGGTGACGATGCGCGTGAGGATCTGGGCCCGCAGCGTCTCGGGGGCCGGCTGGCACGCGCACGCCCGCCGGACCAGCGCTTTGATGAGCAGGTCGCGCTCGTACTCGGCCAGGCAGCGTCCGCACTCCTCGAGGTGTGCGTGGATCCGCTCCCGGTCCACCGGCGCGCTCTCGTTGTCCACGTACTCGAACAGCCGCAGGATCACGTCGGCGCAGTCGGCGGCGCCGGCCTGCTCGGTCGGGCGGTTCATCGGCGGGCCTCCTCGGGCGAGGAGATGACGCCACGCTCGAGCGCGTAGTCGGTGAGCAGCTCGCGCAGCTGCTTGCGGCCCCGGTGCAGCCGGGACATCACGGTACCGATCGGCGTGTCCATGATCTCTGCGATCTCCTTGTAGGAGAACCCCTCGACGTCGGCGAGGTAGACGGCCATGCGGAAGTCCTCGCCGATCGTGGCCAGCGCGCGGGTCACGTCGCTGTCCGGCAGGTGGTCCAGCGCCTCGGCCTCCGCCGAGCGCAGACCCTTGGAGGAGTGCGAGGCGGCCCGGGCCAGCTGGTAGTCCTCGACCTCTCCGGCGTCCGACTCCAGCGGCTGGCGCTGCTTCTTGCGGTAGGAGTTGATGAAGCTGTTGGTCAGGATCCGGTACATCCAGGCCTTGAGGTTGGTGCCCGGGCGGTACTGGTGGAAGGCGGCGAACGCCTTGGCGTACGTCTCCTGGACGAGGTCTTCGGCGTCCGTCGGGTTGCGGGTGGTGCGCAGCGCGGCGCTGTACATCTGGTCCAGCAGGGGCATGGCCTCCCGCTCGAACCTGGCGGCGCGCGCGTCGGGCGTCTCGGTCGCGACGTCGACGCTCGCGTCGGCCTCCGCGATCGCCTGCGCCTCGAGCTCCTCGATCGTCGGCTGGTCAGTATCCATCGCCTGCCAGCCTAACCCGTGAGCCTGGACGAGCGCGCTGGCGCCGGTCCGCTCTCCGGGGGTCGTTGCGGTGATGAGCAAGGGACTGCCTCCTGCGTCCTTCGGGGTCGGCAGGGGAACGTGGCGGGAGGCTCCCGGCATTCCCGCCGTGGGACGATGGTGCGGTGAGCCAGAGCCACCGCACCCGTCCGCTGAAGCCGTTGAACCAGTCCGTCAAGCTCCAGAACGTCCTGTACGAGATCCGCGGGCCGGTGGCCGCCCGGGCCGCGCAGCTGGAGGCCGAGGGCCACCGGATCCTCAAGCTCAACATCGGCAACCCGGCCCCGTTCGGCTTCGAGGCCCCCGACACGATCCTGCAGGACATGATCGCCTCGCTGCCCGACGCCCAGGGCTACTCCGAGTCGAAGGGCATCCTGCCGGCCCGGCGCGCGATCGTCTCGCGCTACCAGGACGTCCCCGGGTTCCCGGCGCTGGACGTCGACCGGGTCTACCTGGGCAACGGCGTGTCCGAGCTGATCATGATGACGCTGCAGGCGCTGCTCGACAACGGTGACGAGGTCCTCGTGCCGGCGCCCGACTACCCGCTGTGGACCGCGGCCACCAGTCTGGCCGGCGGCACGCCCGTGCACTACCTGTGCGACGAGGCCGACGGGTGGAACCCCTCGGTGGAGGACATCCGCGCCAAGGTGACCCCACGGACCAAGGCCATCGTGGTCATCAACCCGAACAACCCGACCGGCGCGGTCTACAGCCGCGCGGCTCTCGAGGAGATCGTCCAGGTCGCCCGCGAGAACTCGCTGCTGATCCTGGCCGACGAGATCTACGACCGGATCCTCTACGACGGCGCCGAGCACGTCTCGATCGCCACGCTGGCCCCCGACCTGCTCTGCCTGACCTACAACGGCCTGTCCAAGACCTACCGGGTGGCCGGCTACCGCGCCGGGTGGGTCGCGATCACCGGTCCCACCGCGCACGCCACCGGCTTCCTGCAGGGCATCGAGCTGCTCGCCTCGACCCGGCTGTGCCCCAACGTCCCCGCCCAGCACGCCATCCAGGTGGCGGTCTCGGGCCACCAGAGCATCGAGGAGCTCGTGGTCCCGGGGGGACGGCTGGCCGAGCAGCGGGACGTCGCGGTGTCGATGCTCTCCGCGATGCCGGGCGTCTCCGTCGTCGAGCCCCGGGGCGCGCTCTACGTCTTCCCCCGGCTGGACCCCGACGTCTACCAGATCCAGGACGACGAGCGGTTCGTCCTGGACCTGCTGGAGCAGGAGAAGATCCTGGTCGTGCACGGACGCGGGTTCAACTGGCCCGAGCCGGACCACCTGCGGATCGTGACCCTGCCGTGGGGAGCCGACCTGCGCGCCGCGCTGGAGCGGATGGGCAACTTCCTCGCGGGCTACCGGCAGTGAACCGCGTCCGGGCGGTCCGGGCGGACGGGGCCGGCTGATGTGCGGGCGCTACGCCGCCACCGCGCACCCCGACGAGCTCGTCGAGGCCTACGACGTGGAGCTGGACGCCACCGCCGAGCGGTCGCGCAGCGTGCTGAAGAACCCGCAGCAACCACCGCCCGGCCAGCCCGACACCAACGTCGCCCCCAGCAAGCAGGCGCCCGTCGTGCTCACCCGCGTGCCCAGGGACGGTGACGAGGGCGGCGCACCGGTGCGCCAGCTGCGGCTGCTCACGTGGGGGCTGGTTCCCTCGTGGGCCAAGGATCCCTCCGTCGGCGCCCGGATGACCAACGCCCGCTCGGAGACCGTGCTGGACAAGCCGGCCTTCGCCCGGGCGGCCGCCCGGCGCCGATGCCTGGTGCCGGTCACCGGGTGGTACGAGTGGCAGCAGAGCCCCGTGGCCACCGACGCGCGCGGCCGGCCCCGCAAGCAGCCGTTCCTCGTCACCCGTGCCGACGGGGCGCCGCTCGCGCTCGCCGGTCTCTACGAGTTCTGGAAGGCACCCGAGGACCCGGCCGAGGACCCGCTGTCCTGGATCGTGTCCTACACGGTCATCACGACGGCGGCCGAGCCCGGTCTGGACCGGATCCACGACCGCCAGCCGGTCGCGCTGGACCCCGACGCGTGGTCCGACTGGCTGGACCCCGGCCTCACCTCCCCGGACGAGGTGCGCGCGCTGCTCGACGCCTCGCACGTGCCCGGCCGGTTCCGGGCCTGGCCGGTCAGCACCGCCGTCAACTCCTCGCGCAGCAACGGGCCCGACCTGCTGGAGCCGCTGCCGGCCGACCAGCTCGTCGGCGCGGTCGACCCCGCGACCGGTGAGGTCCTGGGCGGGTGAGCGGGCCGACCGGGGCGCCGGGGACCGAGGTCGTCACCCGCGAGGGTCCCGCCCTCGTCCGGGTGGTCCGACCGGCCACGGTGAACGGTCCCGGTCCCGGTCACCTCGGCACGCTGCTGCTGGGGCACGGTGCGGGCGGCCGGCGGGACGCGGCCGACCTCCTCGCGCTCGCCGCCCTCGCCGAGGACGGCTGGACGGTCGTGCTGGTCGACCAGCCCTGGCGGGTGGCCGGACGCAGGGTCGCCACCGCACCCCCGAGCCTGGACCGGGCATGGACCGACGTGACCACCACCCTGATGACGCCGGGCTGGCAGCAGGAGCACGACATACCCCTGCCTGTCCCCTGGGTGGTCGGCGGCCGCAGCGCCGGAGCGCGCGTCGCCTGCCGGACCGCCCCGGAGACGGCCTCGGTGGCCGGCGTCGTCTGCCTCGCCTTCCCGCTGCACCCGCCCGGCCGTCCGGACCGCAGCCGCGCTGCGGAGCTGGCCCGGCCGCTCGCCGCGGCGCTGCCCACGCTCGTCGTGCAGGGAACCCGGGATCCGTTCGGCACCCCCGAGGAGGTGTCCGCCGCGGTCGGCCCCGACCCGGCGCTCACGCTCGTCCCGGTCCCGGGCGCGCACTCCCCCTCACGCGAGCTCACCACGGTCCGTCGTCAGGTCGCCGACTTCCTGGCCGCGCTACCGTGAGACCCACCCACCGAGAGGAACCGCACCGATGAGCGACCTGCCGACCTGGTCCGCACCCCATGCGTCCGGGCCCGTCGACGCCGTGGTCCCCGTGCCCGGCAGCAAGTCGCTCACCAACCGCTGGCTGGTGCTCGCGGGCCTGGCCGACGGCACGTGCACGCTTCGCCAGCCGCTGCGCTCGCGCGACAGCGACCGGATGGTCGGGGCATTGCGCGTCCTCGGGGCCGTCGTCGACGACTCCTCCGACGACGCCTGGCGTGTCGTCCCACCGGTCCGGCCGCGCGGCGGCGGCATGATCGACTGCGGCCAGGCCGGGACGGTCATGCGCTTCGTCCCGCCCATGGCGGCCCTGGCGGACGGCCCGGTCCGCTTCGACGGGCACGACAGCGCCCGGACCCGTCCCGTCGGGCCGGTGCTCAGCGCCCTGCGCGGCCTCGGGGTCGAGGTCGAGGACGAGGGCCGCGGCACGCTGCCGTACACGGTGCACGGCACCGGTGGCGTCGGCGGCGGTCAGGTCCGCGTCGACGCCTCGGCCAGCTCGCAGTTCGTCTCCGCGCTGCTGCTCGCCGGGGCGCGCTTCGCCGACGGGCTCACCCTGGAGCACACGGGTGCGACGCTGCCGTCGAGGACCCACATCGAGATGACGGTGCAGGTGCTGCGCGCGGCCGGCGTGGAGGTCTCCTGCCCGGACGCCCAGACGTGGCGCGTGGAGCCCGGACGGGTGCGCGCCTTCGAGGTGGAGGTCGAGCCGGACCTGTCCTCCGCGGCCCCGCTCCTCGCGCTGGCCGCGGTGACCGGCGGGACCGTCGTCGTGCCGCGCTGGCCGGCGACCACCACCCAGCCGGGCGACCACCTGCGCGAGGTCCTGGCGCGGATGGGCGCGACCACCTCGCTGACCGAGCGCGGCCTCGTCGTCACCGGCAGAGGAGTGCCGGACGGCGGGCTCGTGGGCGCCGACCTCGACCTCTCCGACGCCGGCGAGCTGACCCCGGTCGTCGCGGCGCTGGCGGTGCTGGCGACCACCCCCAGCCGGCTGCGGGGCATCGCGCACCTGCGCGGCCACGAGACCGACCGGCTGGCCGCCCTGACCACCGAGATCGGCCGGCTCGGCGGCCGCGCGGAGGAGACCGCCGACGGGCTCCGCATCGAGCCCGCGCCGCTGCACGGCGCGCGGCTGCGGACCTACCACGACCACCGGATGGCGATGTTCGCCGCGGTGGTCGGCGCGGCCGTCCCCGGCGTGGAGGTCGAGGACGTGGGCACCGCCGACAAGACCTTCCCCGGCTTCCACACCGTGTGGGAGCGCATCATGGAGGACGGGGCCACGGCCCCCGTGCCGTGAGCGGGCGCTACGACCACCTCGACGAGTCGGCGGTGCACAACCGCCCGTCGCGCCGCGGCAGCCGGCCGAGGACCAAGGAGCGTCCCGCCCACGAGGACGCCGTCGTCGGGATGGTCACCGGCGTCGACCGGGGCCGCTACACCACCCGGGTCGGGGACCGCGCGGTGGTCGCGATGCGCGCCAGGGAGCTGGGGCGCTCCAGGATCGTCGTCGGCGACCGCGTGGCCATGGTCGGCGACACGACCGGCACGCCCGACACGCTGGCCCGCATCGTCCGCGTCGAGGAGCGCGACACCGTGCTCCGGCGCAGCGCCGACGACAGCGACCGTGTCGAGCGGGTCATCGTCGCCAACGCCGACCAGCTGGTCGTGGTCACCGCGCTCGCCGACCCCGAGCCGCGCCCCCGGATGGTCGACCGGTGCCTCGTCGCCGCCTACGACGCCGGGCTGGACCCGCTGCTGGTGCTGACCAAGGCCGACCTGGCCGACCCGAGGGACTTCCTCGCCCACTACGACGCGCTCGACGTGCCGCACGTGGTCAGCCGCAGCGCGGCTGGCCCTGGGGGCGGCGCCGCCCTGGACCCGCCGGCGGTGGAGGCGGTGCGGTCCCACCTCACCGACCGCGTCAGCGTGCTCGTCGGACACTCCGGCGTGGGCAAGTCGACCCTGGTCAACGCGCTGGTCCCGGAGGCGGACAGAGCGACGGGCCCGGTCAACACGGTCACCGGGCGCGGACGGCATACCTCGACCTCCGCCGTGGGGCTCGAGCTGCCCGGCGGCGGCTGGGTCGTCGACACCCCGGGCGTGCGGTCCTTCGGCCTGGGGCACGTGGACCCGGCGACCTTCGTCCAGCACTTCGAGGACCTCGTCCCCGGCACCGCCGGCTGCCCCCGCGGGTGCAGCCACGACGAGCCGGACTGCGCGCTCGACGCGTGGGTCGAGGAGGGCCACGCAGGGCCCGCGGGACCGGCCCGGCTGGAGTCGCTGCGGCGGCTGCTGCGCAGCCGTACCGGTGACGAGCACGCCTGACCTGCGGCTGCACGGCGGGGCTCGTCGGCCGCGACGCCCGCGGCGGATACGGTGAGCCGGTGGCCACGTACGACGACGACCTCCGCCTCGCGCACGTCCTCGCGGACGCCGTCGAGCGCACCGCTCTCGACCTCTTCGGGTCGCCGGACCTGCACCTGTCGGTGACCGACGACGGCGCGCTGATCACCCAGGCCACCTCGCGGCTGGAGGAGCTGCTGCGCCACCAGCTCCAGCGGACCCGTCCGCGCGACCGCGTCGAGGGCCGGGTCCTGGAGACGACGGGGCACGGCGACCGCCGGTGGGTCCTGGACGCGCTGGACGGCACCGCCAACTACGTGCGCGGGGTCCCGGTGTGGGCCACCCTGATCTCGCTCGTGGTCGAGGACGAGCCGGTGCTCGGCCTCGTCGCCGCGCCGTCCCTGGCCCGTCGGTGGTGGGCCGGGCGCGGCTCGGGCGCCTGGACCGGGCGCCAGCTCAGCCGCGCGCGGCCGGTCCGCGTCAGCGACACCTCGGTGCTCGAGCACGCGTCGGTCTCGGTCGACGAGGTGGCCTCCTGGCTCTTCGGTCCGCACGGGGACGGCTTCGCCCAGCTGTGCGACCGGGTATGGCGCACGCGCGCCTTCGGCGACTTCTGGAGCCACGCGCTGGTCGCCGAGGGCGCCGCGGACGTGGCGCTGGCGGCGACGGCCGACGTCTATCAGCTGTCCGCGCTCAGCGCGATCGTGCACGAGGCAGGCGGACGGGTCACCGACCCGTGGGGTGCCGGGGTGACCGGCCCGGACGCGTCTGCGCCGACGCCCGTCCTCGTCACGAACGCGCACCTGCACGAGCTGGCCCTGGCCACCCTGGCTCCGCAGGACGGCGCTCACGGGTGAGGGCAGCGGCCCGCACGGTCGGGACGCGCTCCCCCTGACGGACGGGTGGTCCTAACCCTCCAGGACGGTCAGCTCCCCCAGGCCCAGCCCGTCCAGGTCGTCGGCCAGGGCGGGGTCCCCGACGAGCACGACGGTCCAGGGCGGTCCCTGACGCACCTCGTCCCAGGCGGCCGCCACCTGCTCGGCCGTCAGTCCGCGCAGCTGGGCGAGCGTGTGGGTGACCGTCTGCGGCGAGAGCCCGTCGGCGGCCAGCGAGACGATCTCCTCGGCCACCGCGTCGGCCGTGCCGTAGCGGCCCGGTGCGGTCATGGCGACGAAGTCGGCCGCCGCCCGGACCTCGTCGTCGGTGAGCTCGGCCCCTGGCGTGTCCAGGATGGGGAGCAGCTCGGAGAGCGCCTCCGCCGTGGCGTCGGTCCGCACCGACCCTCCGACCACGGTCAGGCCGCCCACGGCACGGGGCCGGAAGCCGGCCCGCACGCCATAGGTGTAGCCCTTCTCCTCGCGCAGGACCCGGTCGATCCGGGCGTGCGGGGAGCCGCCGAGCAGCATCCCCAGCGCCTGGTAGGTGCCCCACCCGTGATGGGTGCGCCGGTCCGGCCCGGGCCGACCCAGGTAGAGCTCGGTCTGCGCCAGCCCCGGGCGCGGCACGAGCACCGCGCGGCCCGCGTCGGCGGCGCGGCGCGCGGGACCCGGCAGGTCGGCGAGGTCGCCGTAGCCCGCCCAGGTCCCCAGCGTGGCCGACACGATCGACACGGCCCCGGGGGCCGAGGACAGGTCGCCGGCCAGCACGACGGTGGCACCGAGGGGGCTGAGCTGGGCGTGGCGTTCGCGCAGGTGGTCGGGGGTCAGCGCGGCGACGGTCTCGCGGGTGCCGCCCACCGGCAGGTGGGGCCGGTCGCGGTCGTCGAAGTAGGTCCGCACGAACTGCAGCGACGCCCGGGAGCCCGGGTCCGCCTCCGCGTGCGCGATGTCAGCGAGCCGGTGCCTCACCAGCCGCGCCACCTCCGGGTGCGGGAAGGTCGCCTCGCCCAGGACCTCCGTCATCAGCGCCATGGCCGTCCCGAGGTGACGTCCGGTGGCCTCCACCCCCAGGTGGACGCCGCGCTCCCCCGCCCCGGCTCCCCACGCGATGCCGTTGCGCTCGGACAGCTCGGCGATCTGCTCGCTGGTATGGCGCGTGGTCCCCTCGTCCAGGGCTCTGGCCATGAGCAGCGTGGCGCCCTCCGTGCCGGGTGCCTCGTGGGAGACCGGCAGCCGCAGGTGCACCCGTACGGAGAGCACGTGCTGGCCGGGCAGGTCCACGACCAGCAGCCGCATGCCGTTGCCCAGACGGTGCTGCCGCGGTTCGGGGAACTCCCACGCCGCCGGTGGGAGGACCGGGGGCCGCTGCACGACGCGCGCGCTCACGGCATACCTGCGTCCGCGACGGGCGGCCGCAGGTAGCGCAGGGTCGCCGCGCAGCCGGGGCGCAACCACCGCTCGGCAGCGGCCCGGACCTCCTCGGCCGTCACCGCCATCACCTCGTCCAGGTAGGTGTTGACCTGCTGCGGGTCGCCGTGCAGGACGACGGCCCGGCCGAGCAGCTCGGCGCGCTGGTCGAAGCTGGCCAGCGCCTCCAGCCAGGAGCGTTCGGTCTCGGCGCGCGACGCCTCGAGCTCGGGCTCCCCCGGACCCTCGGCCGCGAGGGCCTCCAGCTCCTCGTGGACGGCGCGCTCGACGTCGGCCGGGTCCACGCCCTCGCTGACGTCCAGCACCACCAGACCCAGCGACGTCCCGGAGGCCAGCCCGAGCGCCGAGGCGTGGCAGCCGCTGACGCTCTCCTCCCGGCGCACCAGCCGCAGCTGGAGCCGGGACACCTCCAGCGAGGCGAGGGCGTCCAGAGCCATCGTGACGGGCACGAAGTCGGGGTCGGTCACCGCGGGCAGGCGGAAGGCGAGGTAGAGCCGCTGGCTGGGGACGTCCTCGACGAGGTCGAGGGCGACCGGGGCGGGCAGCGGCCCGAGGGGCTCGGCCGCCGCGGGTCGGGGGACCGTCCCGTCCTGCAGGTGTCCCAGGTAGCGCTCGGCCAGCTCGCTGGCCCGCTCCGCCGTCACGTCGCCGACGAGCGTCAGCACGCTCGTGCGGGGGCCGTAGTGGGCGGTGAAGAAGGCGTGCACGTCGTCCAGGTCGGCGGCCGTCAGGTCGTCCATGTCGCCGATCGTGGTGTGGTGGTAGGGGTGGCCCTCGGGGAAGACCAGCCGGCACGCGTGCGCGAGCGCCTGCCCGTAGGGCACGGTGTCGTAGCGCTGCCGCTTCTCCTCGACGACGACGTCCCGCTGGTTGTCCAGGTTGGTCTGGGTGAGGGCGGGCAGCAGGTGGCCGTGGCGGTCGGCCTCGAGCCAGAGGGCCAGCTCGAGCGCGCCGGTGGGCACCGACTCCACGTAGGTGGTGCGGTCGAAGGAGGTGGTGGCGTTGGACCGGCCACCCTGCGCCATGAGCGTGGCCATGTGCTCCCCCTCGGCGACGAGCTCGGAGCCCTGGAACATCAGGTGCTCGAACAGGTGCGCCAACCCGGTCCGGCCGGGCTGCTCGTGGCCGGAGCCGACCTCGACCCAGAGGTTGATCGAGACGCTGGGCACGGCGTGGTCCTCATTGACGACCAGCCGCAGACCGTTGTCCAGCGTCGTCAGGGAGACGGGGAAGTCCAGGGGCATAGTGCGACCACTGTAGGCGGGGACGGAGCCCGGAAAAGCACCAGGCCCGGAGAGCTGTGTCTCCGGGCCTGGTGCTGTGGTAGCGGGGGCAGGATTTGAACCTGCGACCTCCGGGTTATGAGCCCGGCGAGCTACCGAACTGCTCCACCCCGCGTCGCGATCACTACTCTACGTCACCCGGGCGGGCGGACCAAATCGTCGGTCCGCCGCCCGGGAGGCGCGCGCCGTCAGGGTGCCGTGGTCTGCGACGCGTCGTCGGCGCCGCCCCCGCTCCCGTCACCGGGCAGGGTGACGGAGCCACCCCCAGGACTGGCGTCGACCGCACGCTGGATGGCCTGCTGGAGCCGGTCCTGGGCCTTGCCGTAGGCGTCCCAGTCGCCGGACTCGAGCGCCTTCTGGCCCTCCGCGTAGGCCTCCTGGATGTCGTCGACCGCCCCGGCCAGCGCATCCTCGTCGGCGCCGGTCCCCGGTTGCTCGCCGGCCGTGCCGCCGGTGCCGCCCGTGCTGGGCTCGCCCTTGCTGCCGGCATCCCCCGCCGTCGCCCCGGAGTCGCCGCCGAACAGCTCGTCCAGAGCGCCGTCCAGGGTGTCGGACCAGGCCAGGTCGTTGCCGAAGGCGACCACGACGACGCGCTGGAGCGGGTAGGAGGAGCCGCCCTGGGACTGGACGTAGACCGGCTCCACGTAGAGCAGCCCGTCGCCGACCGGCAGCGTCAGCAGGTTGCCCAGCTTGACCTGCGAGCCCTGCTGGCGGTTGAGGTTGAGGAACTGGGAGAGCGTGACGTCGAAGGCGTCCGAGGTCTCGTTGGAGGAGTTGACCTCGTTCTGGAACTGTCCTGGTCCGCGCACGGTGGTGTCGCGGGGCAGGACGAGCATCCGCAGCTGGCCGTAGTCGTCCCGACGGCCGCCGCCGTCGGAGCCCGCGTCGGCATCCACCGCGAGGTAGCCGGTGAGGTTCTGCCGCTCCGACCCGGCCGGGATGTAGGTGGTCGTGAGGCTGAAGGTGGGGCTCTGCTGCTCGGGCATCGCGATGGACAGGTAGTAGGGCGGGATGTCCGGCTTGGTCTCCTGCTCGACCGTGGGGTCCTCGGAGACGGCCCAGAAGTCCTGGCCGGTGAAGAAGGAGCCCGCGTCGACGACGTGGTAGCGGGAGAGCACCTCGCGCTGGACCTTGAAGAGGTCCTCCGGGTAGCGCAGGTGCCCCATCAATTCCCCGCTGATGTCGGAGATCGGCCGGACGGTGCCGTCGAAGGCCTGCGACCACGCCTTGAGGAGCGGGTCGTCCTCGTCCCAGGCGTAGAGGTTGACGCTGCCGTCGAAGGCGTCGACGGTGGCCTTGACCGAGTTGCGGATGTAGTTGACCCGGCCCTGGCCGATGGAGCGGACGTTGTCCGCCTGCTGGAGCGAGTCGAGGGTGACCTCGCCGAGCTCCTCCATCTGGCTGTAGGGGTAGCGGCTGCTGACGGTGTAGCCGTCGACGATCCACTGCACGCGACCGTCCACGACCGCCGGGTAGGGGTTGCCGTCCAGGCGCAGCCACGGAGCGACACGCTTCACGCGCTCGCGCGGGCCGCGGTGGTCGAGCAGGAGCGACTGCTCGTTGACCGAGTCCGACAGGAGGATCTCGACCTGGCGGTACTTGATCGCGTAGGCGAGGCGGTGGGCGAGCGTGCCGATCGGCACGCCGCCCGTCCCGGCGTAGGTGTTGCTGACCTCACCGGTCTCCTGCCCGCTCACCGGGTAGTCCAGCTCGCGCGGGGTCGCACCCTCGGGCGCGCCGACGATCGAGTACAGCGGCGAGTGCTCACCGAAGTAGATCCTCGGCTCGTACTCGCCCAGAGCCCCTTTCGGGGGGATGTTGCTCTCGAAGAAGCGCGGCTCGCCCTCCGGGGTGCGCTGGTTGCCGTAGGCGGCCACCACGCCGAACCCGTGCGTGTAGACGGTGTGGTCGTTGACCCAGTTGCGCTGCCCGGCGGGCACGCCGTCGAGGTTGAGCTCGCGCACGGCGATGACGGTGTCGACCATCTCGCCCTTGACCTCGTACCTGTCGACGTCGAGCGCGTCGCCGAACTGGTAGTAGTTGCGCACGCCCTGCAGCTGGCGGAAGGTGGGCGAGACCACCTGGGGGTCGACGATACGGATGCCGGGGACGGTGGCGGCGTCGCTGCGCAGCTGGCCCGGCTCGGCCTCGGTCTCGGCCTTGTAGTCGATCTTCTCCAGCTTCTCCAAGCCGTAGGCGGCGAGGGTGCTGTCGATGGCCCGGTCGATGTAGGGGACCTCGAGCTGCGCCTCGGAGGGAAGGACCCGCAGCGACTGGACCAGCGAGGGGTAGACGCCGCCCAGCAGCAGGGCGACCACCAGCAGGCCGGCGAGGCTGATGAGCGGCAGTCTCCAGGTGCGGGTCCAGATCGTGGACAGGAAGAAGACCGCGCACAGCAGGGCCGCCGCCGCGAGGATGCCGCGCGTAGGCAGGACCGCGTGCACGTCGGTGTAGGTCATGCCGGTGATCCGGGCGTGCTGCGACATCGACAGCGCGTAGCGCTCCAGCCAGTAGCCCCCCGCCCGCACGAGGAGGAGCACGGCGATGATCGTGGCGATGTGCACGCGGGCGGCCGTGGTCGTCCGCGAGGACCGCGGGCCGCCCTGCAGCTGCAGCCCGCCGTAGATGTAGTGCGTCAGCAGCGCCGCGACGAGGGTCAGACCCAGGACGAGCGTGGCGAAGGAGACGAGCATCTGCCAGAACGGCAGGCTGAAGACGAAGAACCCGACGTCCAGGCCGAAGTGCGGATCCTTGGTGCCGAAGGGCTGGCGGTTGAGGAAGAGCAGGACGGTCTGCCACTGCGACGCGGCCGCGGTCCCGGTGAAGGCGCCGAGCAGGACCGGCACCGCGACGAAGACCAGCCGACGGACGGGATCGAGGGCGGTGCGGTAGCGGTCCAGGGCGGCCTGCTCGGGGGTGCTGGGCGCGTAGACCGGGCGGTGACGCCAGGCGAGCCACAGGCCGGACCAGATGACGGTCGCGGTGAGGACGGCGGCGACCACCCACAGGCCGGCCTGGGTGAGCAGGCGGGTGGTGAGCACCCTGCGGAAGCCGACGGAGTCGTACCAGAGGAACTCGGTCCACAGCGTCGCGCCCCAGCCGATGAGGGCCAGCAGCGCCAGCAGCACCAGCACGGTGGGCACGAGCCGTCCGCGCCGCCGCGGCAGCCCTCGACCGAAGGGGCCCCCAGGGGGCGGTCCGCCGGCGCGGCCGGCGCCCGCCGGACCACCGGGGGGTCGGCCGGCGGGGTCGTCGGGGCCGGGCCCGTTGTCCTGCTCGCTCACCGCTCCAGCCTAACCGGCGGCTTGCGGCGGACAGACCACCAGCCCTGCGGCGGCCCGGCGATGCGACGCCGGACCGCTCCCGCGGGGATGGGACGATGGGTGCTGTGCTCTCCGAGAAGCGTCCCGCCGTCCCGCCGTCCGCCCTGCTGACCGCCGCCGTCGACACCGAGCGGCACGTGGCCAGGCTCGGATGGGAGCAGCCACCCCGGGTGTTCGCGCTCGTGCGCACCGCGCTGCTGCGCGAGCGGGAGCCCTCGCTCGCCGGTCAGCTCGGCGACCCGGGCGCAGAGACCGACGGCTACACGGCGGTCGAGCAGGAGGGGCTGCCCAGGACCTCCGACCTGGAGTCCCTGCTCGGACGGATGGCCTGGCCGGAGGACGTGGACGGTGCCGTCATCGCCGTCGAACGGGTCGTCGTGCCCCCGGAGGCCGAGCAGGACCTGCCGCCGGACCCCGTCGCGGCCACCGACCGACTCGCCAACCACCCCCAGCGCAAGGACGTGCGGCTGCTCGCCGCCTGCCTGCGCGACGGGGAGCAGCTGTGCCTGCTGCGTCAGCGCGACCACGACAGCGACGACGCCGTCGCGGTCGGGCGGGACATCGCCCCAGGACTGACGCACGCCCTGGCGGCGACGCTGCGCGACTGACGCTCAGCCGTCGGTGCTGGTGGCGCCGTCGTCGAGGACCTGCTCGCAGGTCGGCAGGTCCAGGGCGGCCACGTCGTCGGTGGCGGCCGCCTGCTCGACGAAGCCCAGTGCTTCCTCGAAGGTCGCGACCGGCACCACGGTGAGCCCGTCGGGCTCGGCGCCGGCCACCTCGTCGCAGTTGTCGACGGGGGCGAGGAAGAGCTCGGCGCCGGCCCGCTCAGAGGCGTACATCTTCTGCGGGATGCCGCTGATCGGACCGACGATCCCCTGCCCGCTGATCGTGCCGGTGCCGGCGAACGCGTGCCCGCCGGTGAGCTCACCCTCGGTGATGGTGTCGTAGACCGCGAGGGAGAACATCAGCCCGGCGCTGGGGCCGCCGACGTTGCCGGCGTCGATCGTCACCGTGTAGGGCATCTCGTAGCGGGGCGCGAGGTAGACGCCCACGATGGTGCGTCCGGTCTGCTCGTCGCGCTTGGTGGGCACCTCGAGGTCGACCTTCTTGCCTCCGCGCAGCACCGTGATCGCCGCGCTGTCCCCCGGCTGAACGTCCTGCAGCGTCTCGCGCACCGTCTCGGTGTCCGTCGGTCTCTCCCCCTCGACGGACAGGATCTGGTCGTCCACGTGCAGCACCCCGTCCGCGGGGGCGTCGGCGATGACCTGTGCGACGACGATCTCCTCGGGGACGGTGATCCCCGCGGCGCGCAGGCCCACCACGGCGGCGTCCTCCTGCGAGTGCTCCATGAGCTCGGTGTTCTGCTCCCGCACCTGCTGGGCCGTGACGTCGCTGGGGAAGACGTCCTGGCGCTGGTAGACGCTGAGTGCGGGGTCGAAGCGCGCGGTGAGCCACTCCCAGGCGGTCACCTTGGTGCCCGGGCTCCCGTCCAGGATCACGGTGGTGAAGTAGAGGTCACCACCGGTGGGATAGGTCCTCAGGTCATCCTCGACGCTGATGATCGGCGATCCGTCGATGGTCCCCAGCGTGTTGAAGACCGGCCCGGGACGGAAGATGACCTTGTCGACCGGGATCCAGCTGAGTGCCGCGCCGGCCAGCATCAGGACCGCGACGAGGATGAGCGCGACGCCGGAGCGCAGGCCGACGCCCGTGTGCGGCGGCGCGGTCGTCGGGTCGGTGTCGCCCTCGTGGTGTCCGTCGCTCACATCCCCACCCAGCTGTGCCCGCCGTCCACGTACTGCTGACGCTTCCAGATCGGGACCTGCGCCTTGAGCACCTCGATCAGCCGGCGGCCACCCTCGAAGGCTTCGGCCCGGTGCTCCGCCGAGACCGCGCACACGACTGCCAGGTCGCCGACCCGCAGCGAACCGGTGCGGTGCACGGCATACACCCCGTGGACCTGGTGGCCCTGGGAGACGGTCGCAGCGATCTCGGCGAGGCGGTCGGCGGCGTCCGGGTGCGCGCTGTAGTCGAGGACGGTCACGCCCTCCCTGCCCTCGTCGTGCTCGCGCACGGTCCCGACGAAGATCGCCACCGCGCCGGCACGGGGATGGCTGACGGCGCGGAGCGCCTCGTCGACGGACAGCGGGCTGTCGCGGACATCGGTCACGACGGAGGGACTGCTCACCGCGTCATCATGCCCCATGCCGGCTGGGAGGCCGCTGCGCCCCCATCGCCCGGCGCCCGACGCGGCGCCGTCCCGGGTCCGTCAGCCACGAGGGCGCCGGCGGCGGGTCAGGGCTGCGGTCGCGATGACGGCCACGGCGGCGCTGGCCGCTCCGGCGGCCGCCGCCCCCACCGCGTCCCGCGCGGTGACCCGACGGGCCATCACGGCGTGGTGACCATGCCCGCCGGCCAGCAGGACGGCCAGGCAGGCGGCGTTGTCATGCGCGGGAACCCACCCGTGGCCGAGCAGCGCGACCGGCTCGGTGGCCCAGGGGTGGGCCACGTACGCCAGGTCGTCAGCGGGCACCGGCACCACCCCGAGGCGGTGCAGCCGGTCCGCGGCCGCACGGGCCACGGGCTCGGCCAGCTCGACGCGCCGCATCCCGGAGAGCTCCTCCACCTCGTGCTGCGAGAGCCACCCCGGGGAGGACACCGTCAGCTCGCTCGGCATGGCACCGTGCGCCACCTGGGAGAGCGCCGTGCCGAGGTCCTCGACATGGCAGAAAGTCCAGGCGGGGCTGGTGCCCCGCAGGGTCAGCAGTCGGGGCGCCTCGAAGTGTCTGGTGATGATCGTGTCCGCCCCGCCCCCCACGAGCGCGGCGGGCCGCACCACGCTGACCCGAAGCTGCGGGTGGAGCCGGGCCAGCGTGGCGACCTCCTCCTCCACGGCCACGAGGTCGGCGACCGAGCCCTCCGGGTCGAGGGTGCGCAGCGGGGCGTCCTCGGGCAGCGGGACGGGGTTGTCAGGTCGCGCGCCGAAGACCATGGCGCTGGTGACCAGCACGAGGTGCGGCACGCCGGCGGCGGCGGCTGCCGTGGTCAGGGCGGTGGCCTCGCCGAGCAGTCTGCCCCGGCGGGTCCCGGCGGGCTCCCGCAGCGCGGCTGCCAGGTCGTGCTCGTCGACGAGGTGGACGAGGAGGTCCACGTCATCCAGCGCCCTCACCACCGACGGTGCGGCGACGTCGCAAGGCCGCCACTCCACGTCCCCACGCTCCCCCGCCCGCACGTCCAGGCCCACGACCGCGTGACCACGCCGCACCAGGGCTCCCGCAACGGCCGACGCCGGGCCGCCGGCGGCGCGGGTCAGTGCGATCCGTGGTGGGCAGCCCGCGCCCGCACGGCGCGCTGCGTCGGAGGTCGTGGAACTCACGGGAGCCTCCCGGTGTTGTCATGGTGGGGCGCCGCCGTCAGGCGGTGCCGGAGCAGAGTCATCGTCTCAGGCGTGGCAGGCTGGAACCAGCTGCCCCGGCCAGGAAGGATCCACATGTCCGAGCACCCGCCCGTCGGCCGACCAGACGACGAGCCCGACCCGCTGGAGGCGCTCTTCGGCGGTCCGGTGCCGCCACAGATGAGGGAGGCCCTGGAGTCCATGGGGCTGGGCTCCCTGGACCCGGCGCAGCTCCAGCAGATGCGCGCCCAGATGGAGATGCTGATGGGGGGCGGTGACGGGGCCGACGACGGTCCCGTCAACACCGAGCTGGCGCACGACGTCGCCCGTCAGGTCGTCTCCGCGGCCGGCGACACCACCATCGGCGAGGCGACCCGCCGCGACGTCGAGCAGGTCGTGCAGGTCGCGACGCTCTGGCTGGACCAGGTCACCGACTTCCCGCCGCCGGTGGGACGGGCGCGGGCGCTCAGCCGCGCCGAGTGGGTCGAGGCCACCCTGCCGGTCTGGCAGCGCCTCACCACCCCCGTCGCGCAGGGGCTGCAGGTGGCCATGTCCACGGCCATGCAGCAGCAGATCGGCCAGCTGGGTCAGGAGGGCGCCCCCCAGATCCCCGGGCTGCCTCCGGGCATGAACCCAGCCGCGCTGATGGGACAGATGGAACCGATGATCCGCCGGATGAGCGGCTCGATGTTCGGCGGGCAGGTCGGTCAGGCGGTGGGCGCGCTGGCCGGCGAGACGCTGTCCGGCACGGAGGTCGGGATCCCGCTGCTCGGTGACGAGTCCGTCGCGATGCTGCCTGCCAACGTCGCCGCGTTCGCCGAGGGGCTCGAGGTCGACGCGGGCGAGGTGCACCTCTACCTCGCGGTCCGCGAGGCGGCGCGGGTGCGCCTGTTCGCCGCGGTCGCGTGGCTCGGGCCCCAGCTGCTCACCGCTGTCGAGGACTACGCCCGCGACATCCGGATCAACACCGACGGGATCGAGGAGGCGCTCCGCTCAGCCGACCCCCAGGACCCCGAGGCGATGCAGGCCGCGCTGGGCGACAGCCTGTTCTCGCCGGAGCCGAGCACCGCCCAGCAGGCGGCCCTGACCCGCCTGGAGACGCTCCTGGCGCTCGTCGAGGGATGGGTGGACGTCGTGACCGCGCTCGCGGTAGGCCCGCACCTGCCGAACGCCGACGCGCTGGCCGAGGCCGTCCGGCGTCGCCGGGCGACCGGCGGGCCCGCCGAGAAGACGTTCGCCTCGCTCGTGGGTCTCGAGCTTCGCCCCCGACGCCTACGCGACGCCGCCAACCTGTGGAGCTCCCTGGATTCGGCCGGTGGGAAAGACGCACGCGACGAGGCCTGGGGCCACCCGGACGTCGCGCCCACCGCAGCCGACCTGGACGACCCCCTCGGCTTCGCCGAGCGGCGGGCGTCCGGCTCCGAGAGCGGTCTGACCATCTCCGACGAAGACATCGAGGCGCTGCTGTCCTCCGCGGACGGACAGGCACCGCCTGACCAGGGTGACGGCCCCGACGTAGGCGACGGCCCCGGGGACGGCGCCGCGAGGTGAGGAGGTCAGCGCACCGCGGTTGAGGTGCCTGTGGACAACCCCGTGAGCAGGCTGCCTCGTCCTGCCAGTCTGGTCTGGTGAGCGCCGACGACACCCGTGCCCGAGTCCCGCTGGTCCGCCGCCCCGACGGTGGTTGGCAGGCGGGCGTGGGCCCGGGCGCGGTCGTCCTGCTGCCGTCGGCCGAGGGCGGGGACGAGGAGACGGGTCGGGTCCTGGTCCCGGCCCTGGCCGGGCTCAGTCTCGGCGCGGCCCTCGGTGGGGCGGGCGCGGGTCGCGGTGGGGCGCGCGGGGACGACGCGGCGTGCCCGGTCGTCGGCACCGGCCCGCTGGCCGTCCGCCTGCGCGCCCGCCTGGGTGGCGTCGAGGACGAGACGGACGCGCCGGTCCACGTCGCGGTCCACCACCACGCGGTGCCCGCGGAGGTCGGCCTCGCCCTCGCCCGTACCTCGAGCGTGGTCGTCCCCGTCGTCGTCCAACCCTGGCGGGTGGTGGTCGGTCCGGTGACGGGACGGACGGACGCGCCCTGCCTGCACTGCCTGGACCTGCACCGGCGTGACCGGGACCGGGCCTGGCCGACGCTCGTGTCGGTCCTCGGCCACCCGGTCGAGCAGGTCGCCCGCGTCGAGGTCCCGGACGCGGTGGCCACGGCCGTCGAGGGACTGACGACGATGCTGGTCTCGACGGTGCTGTCCGGACGGCCGGTGTCACCGGGTCTCGGCTACGAGGTCGGCCGCAGCGCACCGCACGTGGTCGTGCGCGGGTGGACCGTGCACGCCTCCTGTCCCTGGCACGCATGAGGAAGGGGGCCGTCCCTGTCCTGGGGCGACCCCCTTCGTGCGGCGCTGGCGGCCGGCCCGGTCCGGGTCAGGCCGCGGCCTCGTCCTTGCGGGGACGGCCCCGCGGCCTCTTGCGGGCCACGACGACTCCGCGGAGCAGGAGCTGGCCGCCCCACACCCCCCAGGGCTCGTTCCGGCGCAGGGCATCGCGCAGGCAGGCCTCCCGGATGGGGCAGGGCTCGCACAGCTGCTTGGCCTGCTCCACCTCGGAGGGGAGCTCGGCGAACCACAGGTCCGCCTCGTTCTCCTGGCACGGCAGGCCGCCCGGGGTGCCCCGGCCGGCATCGGGTCGGTCGACGGGCCGGGTGAGCATGTGCATGCCGACGGTGCGGAGTGCCTCGGTGTGCGTGAGCGTGGCGGAGGACACGTCTCTTCCTTCCTGATGGTCGTGTCTGTGCTGCTGGACTGGCGGGTGGCTGGTGATCGTCATGGCGGTCTCCTCCGGCGGTGAGGGTGGATCCGCGGTGACAGGTCCCTGCTCCCCGGACGATGTCCGGTCAGGCAGCAGAACGGCCGCGGATCCTTTGACGAGGACTCGCGGCCGGCAGACGCAGGAAGGGGTGCCTAGCTGGTCGGGTCGGGAGTCACGTCCAGGACGGGGACGGGGGTCGGCGAGAGCTCGGTGCGGGCGGTGCCGAAGCCGGAGCCACGACCTCCCGCTGCATCGTCCGCCGGGCGGAACGCACGCAGACGCGCGCCACCGGTGGCGGGCAGAACTGCGGCGTGCGTGTCGACAGACGCGCCGGTGAGGTTGACGATCGTCATCTTCATGGTTCCTACCCTCCTCCCGTTCGGTGCTCGACCCCACGAGCCGATGCGACGGCCGTGAGCTGGACGGGAATCACTCTAGACCTGGCCGTCGACACCGGGCAAGGTATTTATTCGCCCCGTCCGCGACCGGCCCGCGAGGAGTCGCCCGCGGCCGGCCGGAACACCTCGAGGACGGCGTCCCCATACAGCTCGATCTTGCGTTCCCCCACCCCTGAGATGCGTTGCAGCGCTGACCGGTCGGTCGGCCGAGTCTCGGCGATCGCGACGAGCGTGGCGTCGGTGAAGACCACGAAGGCGGGCACCCCGTCAGCGGCGGACCGCTCCTTGCGCCAGGCGCGCAGCTGCTCGAAGGTCGCCTCGTCGTAGGTCGGGGGGCAGTTCGCGCACCGGCCCACCTTGCGCTCGCCGGCGGTGTCCAGGATGGACCCGCAGGTGCGGCACGTCCGTGGGGTCCGCGGCGCCGTGCGCCGACGGGCACGGCGCCCCTCGGACGTCGGCCTCGCTCCTGCCGCGGCCCCCTCACCCAGCACCGCGGCGGCCGGCGCCAGGAACCGGGAGACCTGACGGCTGGACCGGCCGCCCGGTGTCCGTGCCCCCGCCCAGCTCAGCTCCAGGCGCTCCCGTGCCCGGGTGATGCCCACGTAGAGCAGCCGGCGCTCCTCCTCCACCCGCTCCGGGGTGTCGGCGAGGGTGATGGGGAGCAGCCCGTCGCTGCATCCGACAAGCAGGACCACGTCCCACTCCAGGCCCTTGGCCGAATGCAGGGACGCCAGGGTGATCCCCTGCACCGTCGGCGCGTGCTGCTCGGCGGCCCTCCTGTCCAGCTCTGCCACGAAGTCGCCGGCCCGCGCCGCAGGCGTCGTGCGCGCCAGGTCGTCGGCCAGGAGCACGAGCGCCTGCAGGCTCTCCCAGCGCTCCCGGGTGGCTCCGCTCCCCTCCGCCGGCTCCGGCGACCACCCGGCGCCGGCCAGCACCGCACGCACCACCTCACCCAGCGCCGAGGAACCGTCGTCGCTGCGCACCGCGCCGCGCAGCAGCAGGACGGCCGAGCGCACCTCGGCGCGGGCGAAGAACCGCTCTCCGCCGCGGACCAGGTAGGGCACGCCGGAGCGAGCGAGCGCCGACTCCAACGCCTGCGACTGCCCGTTGGTCCGGAAGAGCACCGCGATCTCGCTCGCGGCGACGCCCGAGCCGAGCAGGTCCTGGACCCTCGCCGCTACTCCCTGCGCCTCAGCGACGTCGTCGTCGTAGCGCTGCAGCGTCGGCGCCGGACCGTCCCTCCGCTGGGCCACGAGCTCGAGGGACGGAGCGAGCGAGCGGCCGGCCGGCCCGTCGGGTCGACGCGCTCCGGCCAGTACCAGGTTGGCCAGGTGGATGACCTGGGGAGTGCTGCGGTAGTTGCGGACCAGCCGGACGGTACGGGCTCCGGGGTGCCGGGCGGAGAAAGACAGCAGGTGGTCGGCGGATGCACCCGTGAAGGAGTAGATCGACTGGGCCGGGTCCCCCACGACGCAGACGTCAGAACGCTCGCCCACCCACAGGTCCAGCAGCTTCTGCTGCAGGGGGTTGACGTCCTGGTACTCGTCGACCACGAAGTGCCGGTACTGCCCGTGGACCTGCGCCGCAATGCGCGGGTGCTCGTCGAGCAGACCCACCGTGAGCAGCAGCACGTCCTCGAAGTCGATGACGTGCCGCTCGTCGCAGACCTCGCCGTAGACCTGGATGAGCCTGGCCATCGCTGTCGCGTCCAGGCCGGCCGCCTGACGTCCGCCGGCCCGCGCTGCGGCCGCGTACGTCTGAGCGGTCAGCATGCTGACCTTGGACCACTCGATCTCAGCAGCCGCGTCGCGCAGCGCCGCCCGGTCGAGCCGCAGCCGCAGCCGGCCGGCGGCCTCGACCACCGCCGGGACCTTCTGGGCGACCACGTCGGGCGGCGCGCCGCCCACCGCCTGCGGCCAGAAGAACTGGAGCTGGCGCAAGGCCGCCGAGTGGAAGGTACGCGCCTGGACGTGGGGCACGCCCAGGCCGCGCAGCCGGGTGCGCATCTCCCCTGCCGCACGGGCGGTGAAGGTCACGGCGAGCACGCGCGAGGGGTGGTAGACGCCGCTGGCCACCCCGAAGGCGATCCGGTGGGTGATGGCGCGGGTCTTGCCCGTGCCGGCCCCCGCCAGCACGGCCATGGGCCCGCTCGGGTGCGCGGCCACCTCGCGCTGCTCCGGGTCCAGGCCCTCCAGGACGGTGTCAGCGCCCTCTGCCATCACCGGCGCGGCTCCCCTGTCGGCTCCTCGATGGGTCCGCCGTACCACTCCTCGATGAGCAGTCGCGCGATGGACACCCTGGCCGGCAGGGTGCGGCTGCCCTCTGCGACCCTCGTCGCCAGATCGTCCCGGGTGTACCAGTCCGCCGCGCTGATCTCGACGGGGTCGAGCGTCAGCCGGGTCGCGGTCGCCCGGGCCCGGAAGCCGAGCATCAGCGAGGCGGGGAAGGGCCAGGGCTGGTCCCCGCGGAAGACCAGGTCGGTGACGTGCACCCCGACCTCCTCCTGGACCTCACGGACGACGGCCGCCTCCATCGTCTCGCCCGCCTCGACGAAACCGGCCAGCACGGACACCCGACCCGGTGTCCAGCCGGTGCCGTTCGCGAGCAGCAGCCGATCGTCGTCGTCCACGACCGCCATGATGACCGCAGGGTCGGTGCGCGGGTAGTGCTCGGAGCCGTCCCGGGGGCACCGGCGCACCCAGCCGCCCTGCACGACGTGGGTCGCCGCGCCGCAGCGGGGGCAGTGGCCGTGCCGGGAGTGCCAGCCGTGCAGTGCCGTGGCGGTGGTGAGCAGGCCCACCTCCAGGTCGTCCAGGTCGGATCCCACCTCGCGCAGCGACGCCCAGACGCCGACCGCCCCGCGCCCCGCGCCTTCCTCGTCGTCGGCAGGCTCCGGCTCGTCGACGGCCAGGTAGGCCACCCCGTCATGACGACCGAGGAACCAGGGCACGCGTCCTTCGTCCGAGGGGCCGGGCGGCCGCAGCGCGAGCCGGGTACCGTCGCCACCGACCACCCGGCTGCGACCGTGCCGCAGGACCAGCACCCGGGTGCGGTCGTCGCCGAGCGCGCGCGCCACCGTCGCCTCGTCCGCCCGCTCGCGCGCGGAGCGGTCGATCAGGGCACGGGACAGCGCCAGGTCCAGGAGCGTCTCGTCAGCGGGGGTCACCCGGCCACTGTAGGTGGCGCCGGTGACCGACCGAGGACGTGCCGGTCCACCTCCCCCGCTGCGGGGACGGCACCGCATACGGTGGGAGCGTGATGCGCAGCGATCTGGCCCTGGCCGCACTCGCCAGCGCCGCCGTCCCGGGGATGAAACCGGTGTCGGTGGCGGGGATCGGTCTCCCCCACGGCGGGTACGACCACGACCTGCAGACCGCGGTGGTGGAGGACGCCACAGGTCGTCGATGGACGGTGAGGGCGCCGCTGACCCCGGTCGCCGGCGCACGTCTGCAGCGCAACGACGAGCTCGTCCGGCAGCTGGCCAGGCACGTGCCGTTCAAGGTGCCGGCGGCGGTCGGCTACGCCTCCCTGGGCAAGGACGGCAGCGCCGCGGTCTATCCCTACGTCGACGGCTCGCCGCTGGACCTGCACCGGCTTCCGGCCGGTCCGGGCCTCGCGAGCGCTGTCGGCAGGGCCCTCGCCGCCATCCACAACATCACGCGCGGGGTGTTCGAGGAGCAGGACGTGCCCATCTACGACGCCGCGGGAGCCCGCCAGCGGATCATCGCCGAGGTCGACCGCGCCGCCGAGACCGGCCGGGTGCCCACAGGCCTGCTCGCACGCTGGGAGGAGGCCTTCGACGCAGCCCCGATGTGGCAGTTCGCACCCACGCCGGTGCATGGCCGCTTCACCGGGGACAGCGTCCTGGTGGCCTTCACCGACGACCAGGATGCGGCCTCGGGGCGGGTGGTCGCGGTGACGGACTGGGACGAGGCGATGGTCGGCGACCCTGCTGTCGACCTCGCCGAGCTGCGCTCGCATGCCTCGCCGGAGGCCTGGGAGGCCGTCCTGGAGAGCTACACCCTGGCCCGTGCTCACCGCCCGGACCCCTACCTCCACGCGCGAGCACGCCTGGTCGCCGAGCTGCGTCACCTGCGCGGGCTCGCACGGGCGGTCGCCGAGGACGACGAGGCCGGCGCCCGCAGAGCCGTCGAGTCCCTGCGGCGCGCCGACCGGCTCACCGAGGCCGACGACTCCCTGGTGCCGGTGACGGCTCGGCCGTCCGGCGCCACCGCCGGCCACCGGCCCGTGGGCGCCGTCGTACCGGCGGGCGAGCCCGCCGACCGACCCGATCCCGACGTGACGATGGAGGTGCCCCTCCCCGAGGTCGAGGACGTCCACGGCGAGCGGACCCCCGCTGACGACGCCGTGGAGCCGATCCCCGTGATCGAGGGCGAGGGCGACGAGCAGGGGTGGGTCGCGCAGGGCAACGCATCCGCCGAGGAGGCGGGTGGTGACGGTCAGGCGGGTGCTTCCGAGGACGTGCCGGATGCACCGGACACCGTGACGGCCGGCGAGCCCGTGGAAGGCGACAACGATCCTGAGACCGAGACGGACCCGGGGGCGGAGCCGGCGACAGGGACGGTGTTGGGAGCCGCGACGGACCTGGGAGCCGCGACGGAGCCGGCAGCCTGGTCGGGGACGGGCGACGAGCCGAGCACGGACGACGCCGGTCATGAACAGGTGATGCACGGCCGGACGCCCGGGGATGACGACGAGGGGGCCCGGCACGCGGACGCCGCGGACGAGGAGGCTGTGGACGACGAGGAAGACGCGCAGCGGCTGCACGAGCTCTACGGGATGCCGGACCCGGCACAAGACGGGGGCGACCGCTGACGTTCCTGGTCCGGGGCGGCGCTACCGGTGGTTCCGTCCCGGCGTCGTCGCCGGCTCCGACGGTGCGTCGTCGGTCAGGGCGGACAGAAGCTCCTCCAGCTCTCGCTCGTCCGGCATGTTGGGCCGCACCGTCTCCCCGGTCGCAGCGAAGAAGAAGGCCGCTCGCACGAGAGCGGGCTCGCGCCCGGTGAGCCGGGCGTAGGCGAGCCGGTAGACCGCGAGCTGGAGGGCCCGCTGCGACCGCTGCTGCTCGGTTCCGGGCCGCCCGGTCTTCCAGTCCACGATGGTGACGCCGCCGTCGAGGTCCTCGAACACGGCGTCCAGCCTGCCCCGGACGCTACGACCGGCCAGGGTGGTCTCCACCGCCACCTCGACCTCCAGCGGCACCCGGTCCGCCCACGGGCTGGCGAGGAAGTGGCGCTGGAGCACCTCGAGCTCCTCCTCCGGGTGGTCCTCCGGGTGCCCGGCGACCAGCTCGTCCAGGTCGACGAGAGCAGCGGCCGCATAGTGCTGCTCGACCCAGGCGTGGAAGGCGGTGCCCAGCCGGGCGTGGGCCGCCGGCGGGGTCGGCAGAGGTCGGCGCAGCCGCGCGCGGAAGCCCGCCGGGTCACCCGCCAGGTCCACGACGGCCGACGTCGACAGGTGCTCCGGGATGCGGGCGCCGGGGCTCGCCAGCCGCGCCTCCGCCCGCTCGGTCAGCAGCTGCCGGACGACGTCGCCCCAGGGTCCCTCACCCGATCTGACGGGGGTCCCGGCGGCGCGCGCCGACACCAGGGCCGTCGCCACGTCCCGCACGTTTCGGCGCCGGTCCGAGGGCGCGACCGGCCACGGGGCGGTCTCCTCCTCCGCGAGCCGCGGGTTCTGACAGGCCACGGCGTCGTCCGGGTCTGGCATCGGCACCCACGTGCGGACGGTCACCGGCGACCCGGGCGCCGTCATGACGTCCTTCAGGAAGCGCGAGGTCACGCGCGGCCGCTTGCCCGTGGACCAGACCGGGGCGGTGAGCAGCATCCGGTGCCGGGCCCGCGTGAACGCAACGTAGGCGAGGCGACGCTCCTCGCGCACGGCGTAGACCCCGCCCTCGCGGTAGACCCGGTCCAGCTCGTCCTCGAGCTCGTGGGTGTCCGTCACCGAGGCCCAGCCCAGGTCCGGGCGGTCCTCCCGGTCTCCCCGCAGGGGGGTCGGCAGCCTGCCGATGCCGGTGAGCCACGTCTTGTCGCGACGCTCGCCCACGACCCACTCTCCCCCGCCCGCCTTGGCGGGGGACCCGCCCGCCGGGAAGGTGCCCTCCACCAGCCCGGGAACGGCCACGAGGTCCCACTCCAGGCCCTTGGCCGCGTGGACGGTGAGCACCTGGACCGCGGAGGTGTCCACGCTGACCTCGGCCAGCTCGGGGACCTCCGCCTCCTCCAGGCCGCGCTCGTGCTGCCGGGCGGCGTCGAGCCAGTCGAGGAAGCCACCGAGGCTGACCCGGTCGGCAGCAGCAGCGAACCCGGCAGCGACGTCGGCGAGCGCGTCCAGCTGCGCGTGTGCCCAGGACGGGTGCAGGTCCGGGTCGGCCGCGACCTCCAGGTCGAGCCCCAGGAGCCGCTCGGCCTCGATGACGAGGTCGGGCAGCGGCAACCCGACGAGGGACCTCAGTCGGCGCACCACCCCGGAGAGCCAGGCGACGCGCGCCTGCGCCTCGGGCCCGAGGTGACGACCCTCGGGGTCGACCCAGCCGGACGGGGGCGGGTGGTCCAGCGACTCGGCGAGCAGCGGCGCGTGCTCGCGGCCGAGGTGCTCGTAGCCCGCCGGGGGGCGGGCCTGCTCGCGCGCCCACGCCCACAGCGCGTCGACGTCCGCGGCACCGAGGCGGCAGACAGGTCCGGTCAGCAACCGCATGACCTGGTCCCCCCTGCTCGGGTGCTGGACGGTCCAGAGGAGTGCCACCAGGTCCAGGATCTCGGGGGTGTCGAGCAGCCCGCCGAGGCCGACCACCTCGACGGGCAGGCCACGCCGGCGCAGCGCGTCGACGAGGACCGGGAACTGTGCCCGGGCGCGGCACAGGACCGCCGCGGTGCCGACCCCGGGGCCGCCCCAGTGCTCGCGCACCCAGTCGGCGACGTGCTCGGCCTCGGCGACGTGGTCCAGCAGCCGCGCCGCCTCCACCGTGCCCCCGCCCGCGGCGGGGCCGGCGCGCAGCATCTCCACGGGGATGCGGGTGGTGGCCTGCAGGTCCGCGGCCACCGCGTTGGCCGCGGCGAGCACGTCTCGGTCGTTGCGCCACGAGAGACTGAGGTTGAGCACGGCGGCCGGTCGTCCCTGAACCGTGAACTCGCGGGGGAAGCGGGTGAGCGTGCCGGCGCTGGCCCCGCGCCAGCCGTAGATGGACTGGTGCGGGTCGCCGACGGCCGTCACCGGCAGGTCCTCGCCGGCGAACAACGAGCTCATGAGGACCATCTGGGCCTCCGAGGTGTCCTGGAACTCGTCCAGCAGCACCGCCCGGTAGCGCGAGCGCTCGGCCCCACCCACGGCGGGGACGTCCCGCGCGAGCCGCGCGGCCAGCGCCATCTGGTCGCCGAAGTCGAGCGCGCCCCTGGCGTCCTTGGCGGCACGGTAGCGCTCGACGAGCGGGTAGATCAGCGCCTGGGCGCGCAGCGCCGCCGCGGTGTTGCGCCCGACCGCCTTCGGGCGACCGCCGTCCCGCCCAGGCAGGCCCCCGACGCGCGCGGCGACCCGCTCGACCCACGCGAGCGCCTCCTCCGGGTCGACCAGGTGCTCGCCGAGCTCCCCGGCCAGCCCCAGGACGGCGCGCACGACCGTGGACTCGGCATAGGGCATCTGCGACATGTCACCGTCGTGGGCCGTCACGACGTCGTGCGCGAGCTGCCAGCAGGCTGCCTCGGACAGCAGCTGCGCGTCCGGCTCAACCCCGAGCAGCAGCCCGTGCTCGCTGACCACGCGACCGGCGTAGGCGTGGTAGGTGGAGACGGTGGGCAGGTCGAACGCGTCCCGGCCCATGTCTTCGTCGTCCGCATCGTCCTCCGGGCTCCACAGCCCGGCCTCGCTCAGCAGCCTCAGCTTGCCGGTCAGGCGTTCGCCGAGCTCGAGCGCCGCCTTGCGGGTGAAGGTGAGCCCGAGAACCTCGGAGGGGTGCACGTGCCCGTTGGCGACCAGCCAGACCACGCGCGAGGCCATCGTCTCGGTCTTTCCGGACCCGGCGCCCGCCACGACGACGGTCGGCGACAGGGGCGCCTCGACCACGGCGGACTGCTCGGCTGTCGGCTGCGGCGTGCCGAGCGCGTGCGCCAGCTCCGAGGCGCTGTAGCGCGACCTCGTCGGAGCCGGTGGGTGCGTCGTCACGGGCACGCCCGGCGGCTTGGCGGCGGGCCGCGTGCTGCCCGTCACCGTTCCTGGCCCTCGGGCTGGAGGGGGCAGCTGAACCGGGCCGAGCAGTGCCGGCAGGCGTCGCCGATGCGCGCGTCGAAGGTCGCCCCGGCCATCCCGGTGGCGGTCGCGACCAGCATCGTCCGGGCCCAGCCCGGGTCCTCGTCCTGGTCGACCGGCGGTTGCGCCTGGGTGGTCGGTGGCCGGCTGCCGGTCCCGAGCTGAACCAGCTGGGCGCCGCCGCTGCCTGCACCAGGCGCCAGGTCCTCGAAGGCACCCTCCTGGACGGCGACCTGGTAGGCGCCGAGCTGGGCGTGCCGGGCGATCTCGGCCGCCGCCGGCTTCGTGCCACCGGTCTTGAGGTCGAGCACGACGAGGGCGCCGTCGGCGTCCGACTCCAGCCGGTCCACCTGGCCGCGCAGCCGCGCGGTGCGCGTGCCCTCGGCTGGGCTGTCGTCGTTGGACGGGTCGGGCCGCACCGTGACCGAGAAGCCGATCTCGGTGCCCACCAGCGAGCGGCCGGCGGCGCGAGACTCCTCCACGTAGCGGCCGTAGCGGACGATCATCTCGCGTGCCCGCAGCCGGCTGCGCTCGGCGACCCAGTTGGCCGGCAGACCGAGCTCCGGCCAGCGCCGCTCCAGCTCCGCGGTGAGCTCGTCGATGCCGGCCTCGGGCCGGGTCGCGACCACGTCGTGGACGAGCGTGCCGATGTCGGCCCGCACGACGTCGCCGGACTCGGCCCCGCGCGAGGTGAGGAACCACTGCAGCGGGCACTCCATATACGCCTTGACCCTCGACGGCGAGACCGGGACCGGCCCCTCGGGAGTCACCGGCCGGGAGGATGAGACCTCGCGGACGTCCCACCACCGTCCCGGGTCGGCACCCACGACGTCCTCGTCCGCCAGAACGAGCAGTGTCTCGACCGCGGCGTCCCTGCGGGCGGTGTCCCCGACCCGCTGGGAGGCGACCGCCTCCCGCCGCAGCTGCCCGACCAGCCCCCGCAAGGTCAGGGGCGGCGGGACCTCGACCGGAGGACGGTCCCGGTGGCGGGGGTCCACGAGGTCCAGGAGCACCGACGGCTGGTCCTCGGTGCTGGCCACCGCGGAGACCAGCAGCAGCTCCGTGGCCCTGCTGACCGCGACGTGGAACTGGCGCAGCTCGTCCGAGCGCACCTGTCCCTGCGCCGCGCGCACCGCCTCCGGCCCGTCCACGGGACGACCGCGCAGCGCCGCCACGAGGGACTCCGAACCCAGGAGCGTGTCCCGCAGCCGCAGGTCCGGCCACACACCGTCCTGGACGCCCACCACGGCGACGACGCGCCAACGCCGACCGGCGCTGGACTGCGGCGTGAGGACCTCCACCGACGCCTCGGCGCGCGCGCCGGCCACCAGCGTGTCAGCTGCCACCTCCGCGCTGCGCACGTGGTCGAGGAAGCCACGGGGTCGGCTGCCGGGCAGTCGCTCCACGTAGGACTCGGCCGCTCCGAAAAGCACCAGGACTGCATCCAGGTCGCGGTCGGCACGGGCCCCCAGCGGCCCGCCCCCCAGCGCCTGCTCCCGCCACAGCGTCGCCAGGCCGCTGGCCTCCCAGAGCGCCCAGAGCACGTCCTCGGCCGTTCCGCGCGGCTCCCGGTCGAGCGCGGCGCGCCCGGCGTCCAGCACCCGCCCGACCCGCACCAGCGGTGCCAGGTCCGGGTGCAGCTGCGCCGGCGTCGTGGCGCGCAGGCCGGCGTCGGACACGACGTGGGCCAGGACCTCACCGGCGGCGCGGCCACCACCGGCGGCGAGCTCCTCGCCGCGCAGCCGGCGACGGAGGCGACGCAGGTGCACCGGGTCCACCGCACCGAGCGGGCTGGTCACCAGCTCCACCGCCTCCTCCGGCGTCACGGCCCACGGTGACCCGGGGTCGCGGGTGACGACGTCGAAGGCGAGCAGCAGGGGGGCGACGGCCGGGTCCTGACCGACCGGCAGGCCGGCCCGGTCGACCCGCACCGGGACCCCGCCAGCCGCGAGCGCCCGGCGCACCGAGTCCTGCTGGGCGCCGGAGCGGGCGACCACGGCCATCTCCGCCCAGGGCACCCCCTGTCCCAGATGGGCGGCGCGCAGCACCCGGGCGACGTGGGCGGCCTCCTGAGCGCGGCTGCGCGCCACCGCTACCCGGACGGTGCCGCCGTCCCCCTCGCCGAGGTGCGCGCGACCAGCCGGGCGCACCGTCTCCACGTGGCGGTGGGCGGCACCGACCGTGGTGCCGATGCGGTCGGCGACCCGGGCGACGACGTCAGAGAGGCGCGCGCCGCCGTAGCGCCGCCCCAGGAGCACCCGCGGCACCTCGCTGCTCCTGCCGGGCGCGTCCGGATCGGCCCACAGCCGGGGCTTCGGAGCACGGTGCAGCTCCTGGCCGAGTCCGACGAAGCGGTCGGCGACCGCCCCGCGGAACCCGAGCACGCCCGAGTCCGGATCGCCGACGAGCAGCACGTCCGCGGTCGGCGGACGCAGGACCGCGACGAGCCGGGCGGCGGAAGCGGTCAGCTCCTGAGCGTCGTCGACGACGAGGACCCGCAGGCGTCCGCGCACGGCGTCCAGCAGGTCGGGGTCGTCCTCGAGCACGTCCGCGGCGGCGGTGCAGATCCAGGCCGGGTCGTAGGCGCCAGGCTCCGACAGGGCCGTCACCTCGTCGTACTCCTGCAGCACATCGGCGGCCGCGTCCCACTCGGGCCGTCCGTGCTCGCTCGCCAGGCCCCGCAGGTCGGAAGGCTCCAGCCCGTGCTCGACCGCTCGCATGAGCAGGTCGCGCAGCTGGTCGCGGAAGCCCGCCGTGGGCAGCGCCGCGCCCAGGTGCTCCGGCCAGTCCGGTGCGGTGGCGGCACCGGCAGCGTGCCCGGACAGCAGCTCGCGCAGGACCACGTCCTGCTCGGCACCGGAGAGCAACCGTGGCAACGGCTCGCCGGACGCCACCGCGGCCAGCCTCAGCACCGAGAAGGCCAGCGACGACGGGGTCCTGGCCAGCGGCTCGACGAAGGTGCGGCCCAGGCCCCGCCCGACGGCGGTCCGCAGCCTGGCGGCCGCCTGCCGCGTGGGCGCCAGGACGAGGCACGCGTCAGGGTGCAGGTGGTCCTGCAGGATCCGCTGCTGCACGTGCCGCACGACCGTGGTCGTCTTGCCCGTGCCAGGGGCTCCCAGCACGAGCAGGACGCCCCCCCGGTGCGCGACCACCCGCTCCTGCCACGGGTCGGGCAACCAGGTGAGGGCCCCGGAACCGTCGCCGTCTACCTCCGTCATGTTCCCCATCACATCACCGGCCCCCGACACACCCGCGGCCCGGGGACGCCCCGGGAGCCTGTTCATGCCGTCCCCGGGGCACACGCGCCCTGCGACACGCCGGGACCGACCCCTAGGATGTGCGGCAACGGAGACAAGGAGCGCCGGTGACGACACGCACGACCCGCGGTCGCGAGGCACGTGTCCGCCTGCCCCGCGACGAACGCCGAGCGCTGCTGCTGGAGGCCGCGCTCGCCTCGTTCTCGGACAAGGGCTACCACGCGACCGCGATGGACGACATCGCCGACCGGGCCGGGGTCTCCAAGCCGGTCCTCTACCAGCACTTCGACAGCAAGCTCGAGCTCTACGTCGCGCTGGCCGCGCGCGTCTGCGACGACATCGTGGAGACGATCGAGTCCGCGCTGGACTCCACCGCGGACAACGGCGCGCGGATCGGGGCCTGCCTGCACGGCTTCTTCGCGTTCGTCGACCGACCGGGATCGGGCTACCCGCTCGTGTTCAGCTCCGACATGGGGACCGACCCCGCCGTGGCCCCGCTCCTGGAGAGCGCTCAGACGAGATGCGGCGAAGCGATCGGGAGGGTTCTGCAGGACGAGACCGAGCTGAGCTGGGGGGAGTGCGTGCTGCTGGGGAGCACGCTGGTCGGCATGGCCCAGTCGGCGGCGCGGCACTGGGTGGAGAGCGGCTCCACGATCCCCCTCGAGCACGCGGTGGAGCTGGTCAGCACGCTGAGCTGGCGGGGCATGGGCGCCGTCCCCCAGTCCTCCGAGCCGGCTGCGCCCCGGGCGGGCGCCGACACGGACCGCACCGCGGGCTAGGCTCGTGGGAAAGTTCAGCCCCACAAGTGAAGGAGATCGCGTGGAGATCCGCATCGGAGTCCGGGACGTCGCCCGTGAGGTGACCTTCGAGTCGGACAGCACGCCCGAGCAGGTGCGCTCGCTGATCGCCGAGGCCCTGTCCTCCGGCTCCGCCCTCATCGAGCTGCAGGACGACAAGGGCGGCACCGTCCTGGTGCCGGCCGCCGCGCTGGGCTACGTGGAGATCGGCTCCCCCGAGAAAGGTCGGGTCGGCTTCGGGTCGCACTGACCGCGTCCGCCCCCGCCGACCGGCCGCGGTGGCGCGTCGGTTCGCCCTGAGCGCCGAACGGCCGTAATATGTGGACGTTTGTACAGGCGCGCGCAGCACCGAGGTCTGCGCGCCCGGCAGGGGACAGCAGTCACCCTGCCCTCCACACCCGAAAGGTCAGACTCACATGATCACGACCATCATCGTCTCGCTCATCGTCGGCTGCATCGTCGGCCCGCTGGCCCGGCTCATCCTGCCCGGACGTCAGAACATCTCCGCCGGGATGACCGTCCTGCTGGGTGCCATCGGCTCGCTCGTCGGCTCCTGGATCGGCGCCCAGTTCCTCGGCACCTCCGGGGCCCAGTTCAGCTTCTGGGGCCTGATCCTGGGCACGGTCTTCGCCATCGTGGCCGTGCTGATCTACGGCTCGATCACCGGTCGTGGCGACCGCGCGGTGACTCGCTGACCAGTTCTGCAGCTACCGCCGACGGCGCGTCGTCCCGACCGGGACGGCGCGCCGTCGATGTGTGATGGTGCTTGCGGCCCTCCGAACCGCTACCCTTGAGGGGTTCACCGGTGACCGGTCGGCCGCATCCGCTGCGGTTGCTTCTGGTCGGGCGCGTCGCCCGACCACCCCGAGAACTTCTCCGATCGGCCCGCGCGAGCCCGCGCACGCCATACCGCGTGCCCGGCCCAGCCCGACCGATCGGAAGAGAACCCATGCAGGAAACCGTCACGAGCTTCGCCGACTACGGCCTTCACCCCGACCTCGTCCGCGGGCTCACGGACAGCGGGATCACCCACCCCTTCCCCATCCAGGCGATGACCTTGCCGGTCGCGCTCTCCCGGCACGACATCATCGGCCAGGCCAAGACCGGCACAGGCAAGACCCTCGGCTTCGGACTGCCGCTGCTGCACAACGTCGTCGCGCCGGGCGACGCGGGCTTCGCCCAGCTGACCGCCCCCGGAGCCCCGCAGGCCCTCGTCGTCGCCCCCACCCGTGAGCTGGCCGGCCAGGTGTCCGGCGACCTGGCCAGGGCGGGTGTGCACCGCGGCATCCGGGTGCTGACCATCTACGGCGGCCGTGCCTACGAGCCGCAGATCGAGGCCCTGAACAAGGGCGTCGAGGTGGTCGTCGGCACGCCCGGCCGCCTGCTCGACCTCGCCGCCAAGGGCCACCTGACCCTGGCCCACGCGCGGACGGTCGTGCTCGACGAGGCCGACGAGATGCTCGACCTGGGCTTCCTCCCCGACGTCGAGAAGCTGCTCGCGCTCACGCCGGCCGGTCGGCACACCATGCTCTTCAGCGCGACCATGCCGGGCGCCGTCGTGTCGCTGGCCCGCCAGTACATGACCCAGCCCACGCACATCCGGGCCATGAGCGAGGACGGCGAGGGCCGCACGGTGGCCGCCACCGAGCAGTTCGTCTACCGCGCGCACGCCCTCGACAAGGTCGAGATGGTCGCACGCATCCTGCAGGCGGAGGACCGGGGCCGCACCATCGTCTTCACCCGCACCAAGCGGACGGCCGCCAAGGTGGCCGACGACCTGAGCGAGCGCGGGTTCGCCGCCGCCGCCATCCACGGCGACCTCGGACAGGGGGCCCGTGAGCAGGCGCTGCGCGCCTTCCGCAACGACAAGGTCGACGTGCTCGTGGCCACCGACGTGGCGGCCCGCGGCATCGACGTCGAGTCGGTCACCCACGTCATCAACTACCAGTGCCCCGAGGACGAGAAGACCTACCTGCACCGGATCGGGCGCACCGGCCGGGCCGGCAAGACCGGTGTGGCGGTCACCTTCGTCGACTGGGACGACATGCCGCGGTGGGGCCTGATCAACAAGGCCCTGGACCTGGGTTACCCGGAGCCGGAGGAGACCTACTCCTCCAGCCCCCACCTCTTCGCGCAGATGGGCATCCCCGAGGGGACACGCGGCACCCTGCCCCGCTCGGCCCGCACGCACGAGGGACTCTCGGGCGAGAAGCTGGAGGACCTCGGTGGGCGGGAGCCACGCCGCGCCTCCGGTCACGGAGGGGGCCGCGGTCAGGGCGGCCGTAGCCAGGGCAGCGTCCGCCGGGGCGGTGCCGGCAGCCCGGGGCACGGCAGCGCGCCGAAGGAGGAGGCCAGCTCCGCGAAGGCGGGCTCCGGCGGTGGCCAGGGCCGGCGCCGTCGCCGCACCACGCGTGTGCGCAGCGCCTCCCAGGGCAGCACCGACTGAACCGGGCCCCGCGACGGGCACCGGCCTCAGCGAGGGGCCGCCCCCAGCAGCGCCGTCCCCGAGGCACGCGACAGGATCTGCCCGAGCACGGCGGGCGAGGTGGTGTTCTCCCCGAGCCGGTTCGGCTTGCCCGCACCGTGGTAGTCCGAGGCCCCCGTCCGCAGCAGACCCAGCCTCGTCGCGAGGTCGGCTGCGTGCGCGCGCTCGTCCGGTTCGTGGTCACGATGGTCCACCTCGAGCCCGGCCAGCCCGGCCTGCGCCATCCGAGCCACGACGTCGTCGTCGACGGTGCGTCCGCGCCCACCGGCGAACGGGTGCGCCATGACGGCGACCCCGCCGGCCCCGACGACCAGCTCGGTCGCCCGCACGGGGTCGGGCGCGGCGTGGGCGACGTAGTAGCGGCTGCGCGAGGAGAGGATGTCGACGAAGGCGGCGTCCCGGTCCGGGACGACGCCCCTGCTCACCAGCAGGTCCGCCAGGTGGGGCCGTCCGAGCGTGGCGCCCTCCCCCGCCAGCGCGACGAGCTCCTCGTAGCTGACCGGGTAGCCGTCGGCGGCCACCCGCTCCACCATCGCCCGCATGCGCGTGTCCCGGCTGAGCCTGCTCGCGGCGAGCTCGCCCGCCAACGCCTGGTCCGTGGGGTCGGGCAGGTAGGCGAGCAGGTGGACCGAGATCCCCCGCCAGCTGCAGGACACCTCGATGCCCGGCACGACCACCACCCCAGCCTCACGGCCGGCCCGGTCGGCCTCGTCCCACCCCGTCGCCACGTCGTGGTCGGTGAGCGCCACGACGTCGAGACCGGCCGCTGCGGCGCGGCGCACCACGGTCCCGGGCGGCTCCGTGCCGTCGCTGTGGCAGGAGTGCGTGTGCAGGTCGACGACCGCGTCGGGGTCAGGGAAGGCCATGGGCACACGGTATGCCGCGACGCAGGCGGCATACTGGACCACCGAGACGAGACACGACCTCCGGACCGACCGGAGGCGGAGCACCCCGAGGGAGCTGCATGACCCTGACGACGCCGACCACCCGCCGGCTGGCTGCCGCCGGACTGGCGACCGCGCTGGCCGTGGCCACCCTGTCCGGGTGCGCCGAGGAGGCCCCGACGCACGAGGAGACGACCAGCTCCTCCACCGACGCGGCGCCCACGACCGCGGACTCCGCGACGGCCACCACGGCGGCACCGGACGGGGCCCCGACCACTGCGGACGCCGAGCAGAAGACCGAGGAGCCGGCCGACGAGACGTCCTCGCCGACCTCCCTGGAGTCCTCGGACGGCAGCTTCGAGGTCGAGGTCCCGGGCGGTTGGGAGGACGCGATCGACATGCTGGACGAGAAGGGAGTCCTGCTGGCCGCCAAGGACACCGAGCGGGTGGACGACTTCTTCACCAACGTGGTGGTCACCACGGAGAAGTCGGTCAAGAACCTGACCGCGTCCGTCGCGGACGCGGCCAAGGAGCTCGCGGGCAAGGACGGGGACTACGAGCTGCTCGACGCCATCGATGTCGACGGGGAGGACGCCCCGGGCTACACGCTGGTGCGCGAGGTCAAGGACACGCAGGTGCACCAGGTGCAGCGGTGGATCAACCACGACGACAAGCTCTACGTCGTGACGTTCTCCGCGGTGGAGAGCCAGGCCGAGCAGACCGCGCCGCTGCTGGACGAGATCCTCGGGTCCTGGTCCTGGACCGGCTGACAGGGGGTCACCCGGAGACGTACCGGCTCTCCGAGCGGCGGCGGGCCAGCTGCGCCGCGCGGTCCAGCCCGAGGCGACGGCGGGCCAGGTAGCCGCCGATCGACAGCCCGGCGGCCAGCGCGACGCCGGTGGAGACGGCGGTGACGAAGTGGGTGACCGCGCCGCCGACGACCGCCGGCGTGCCCTCCTGCATCAGGTAGATGGCGCGGTAGACCGCGAGCCCGGGGAGCAGGGCGACGACGCCGGCCGTGCCGACCGCCAGCTCGGGCAGCCGCAGCCGGCGGTGCACGGCATACGCGAGCGCGCCGACCGGTGCCGAGGCCAGCGCGGTGCTGGAGACCGCCCCCAGCCCCAGTGCCAGCCCGAGCTCGAAGACCAGCCAGCCGAACACGGCGACGAGCACCGCCACGAGCGTCGTGCGGCGACCGGTGTAGGTGCCCAGGCAGAACCCGAGCGCGATGAGCACGGCGCCGGCAGCGCTCTGCAGCGGCGTGCCGCCCACCGCGACGATCGGCGAGGCCTCCATGGGGATGCCGAACCGGTGCGCGAACCCGATGACGAGGGCCACACCGACCGCGATGCCGATGGTCATCATGATGACCTCCATCCCCCGTGCGCCGGCCGTGACGTAGTAGCCGTCCAGGGCGTCCTGGGCAGCCCCCATCACGCCGAGACCGGCGAGGAGCATCACGATGCCGGAGATGACGACCAGCGAGGGTCTGTCCACCCCCGGGACGGAGATGCCGTTGGCGGCCGCCGCGTAGAGCGCCAGGGCGAACAAGGTCGGGACCGCGGCGCTGACCACCTGGGCGAAGAAGGCGGCGAGGCGGATGCCGTACATGACGCGCTGGACGCGGTCGACCACCGCGGCGGACACGGCCGCCACCAGCCACATGCCCGGCTTGGCACCGAAGAGCATGACCACGCCGACGGCCAGCAGCGCCGCGCCGAGCGTGACGACCCACCGCCGGTAGGGGTGGGGCGCACGCAGCACCGCGTCCAGCTCGCGCCTGGCGTCCTCGATGTCGCGCAGGTCGGTGCCCGACTCGGCCGCGTGCACCGCCTCGTCGACGATCCGCTGCACACCTTCCAGCCGCGTGTAGTCCGGGGCACGCCCGGGGATGACCCGCATCACCGACAGCGGGTCCTCGTCCAGGCCGCGGTGGATGGAGACGGTGATCGAGGTGAAGGTGACGTCGACGTGCGCCGAGCGCACGCCGTAGGCGTGCATGAGGCGGAGCAGGTTGGTCACGCAGTCCGCTGCGGACGCGCCCGTCGACAGCATCGCCTCCCCGACCCGCAGCGCGAGGTCGATGACCGAGCGGGCGTGCCGCTGGGACACGTCGTCGGCCCCGAGTCGCAGGCCCAGAGCCATCGTCGGCGGGGACACGCCGCGCACCACGCGCGCGGCACGCAGGCGCCAGACCCGGCCGCCGACCCTGCGGGTCTCCCTCAGGTCCGGCGCGGTCACCCGCTGGGGCCCCGTCACCTCTCCGGTCACGGCAGGGGTCGGGTCGGGCTCGCTCACCCGACCAGCGTAGGGCGTCCTTCCTGACCGGGAGCCGGGCGTCCCCCACCACCACCTACGATGTCCGGGTGAGCGAGAAGCAGCACAAGGCAGAGCACCGCAACCGCCCCTCCGGGGAGGCGTTCCGCGCCTTCATGGGAGGTGGGTGGGCACCGCGCAGCAGCGGGCTGCCGGAGCTGACGGAGGCCGCGAGGTATGCCGCCCGGCGCCGGGCGGCGGTCTCCGCCGCCCACCCGGGGGTCCGGGTCGTCGTCCCCGCCGGCGGGCTGAAGATCCGTAGCAACGACACGGACTACGTCTTCCGCCCGCACAGCGCCTTCGCCAACCTCACCGGGCTCGGTGCCGACCGGGAGCCCGACGCGGTCCTGGTCCTCGAGCCGCGGGTCACCGGGGACGGCGAGCCGGACGGGCACGACGCCGTCCTCTACTTCTACCCCCTCGCCGACCGCGACACCGAGGAGTTCTTCGCCGACTCCCGGGTCGGCGAGTTCTGGGTCGGCCCGCGCCCGACCCTGGCCTCCGCGGAGGCCGAGCTGGGCGTGGCCACGCGGCACCTGGACGAGCTGCCCGACGCCCTCGCCAAGGACGCCGGCCCCGGCGGGCTGGGGCTGCTCGTCGTCCGGGACGCCGACCGCGAGGTCGCCGCCCTCGTCGACCAGGTCCGCGGCCAGGCGGGTCTGACCACCGACGAGGCGTCGGTGTCGGCCGCCCAGGAGCAGGACCAGGAGCTGGCGCGCCTGCTGTCCACGCAGCGGCTCGTCAAGGACGACTGGGAGGTCCGCCAGATGGTGGAGGCTGTCGAGGTCACCGCCGTCGCCTTCGACGCCGTCGTCGCCGAGCTGCCCGAGGCGGTGCGCCGCGGACGCGGGGAGCGATGGGTGGAGGGCGTGTTCGGCCTGCACGCCCGGCACGCGGGCAACGGGGTCGGCTACGACTCCATCGCGGCCGCCGGCGAGCACGCCACCACCCTGCACTGGATCCGCAACACCGGCGAGCTCCGGGAGGGCGAGCTGCTGCTCCTGGACGCCGGCGTGGAGACGGACTCGCTCTACACCGCCGACGTCACTCGCACGGTGCCGGTGGACGGCACCTTCTCCCCGGCTCAGCGCAAGGTCTACGAGGCGGTCCTGGAGGCGCAGGAGGCGGGCCTGGCGGCCGCGCGGCCGGGCAACCGGTTCAAGGACGTGCACGCCGCGGCGATCGAGGTGATCGCCCGCCACCTGCTGGAGTGGGGGCTGCTGCCGGAGGGTGTCACGCTGGAGCAGACCCTCGACGCCGAGGAGGGTCAGTTCCACCGGCGCTGGATGGTCCACGGGACCAGCCACCACCTGGGCATCGACGTCCACGACTGCGCGCTGGCGCTGCGGGAGGACTACGTCGAGGCGGAGCTGCGCGAGGGCATGGTCCTCACCGTGGAGCCGGGACTGTACTTCAAGTCCGACGACCTCCTCGTGCCCGAGGAGCTGCGCGGCATCGGGGTGCGGATCGAGGACGACGTGGTGATCACCGCCGACGGCAACCGCAACCTCTCCGCCATGCTGCCGCGCACCGCCGACGAGGTCGAGGCCTGGGTCCGGGCGGGAGGGAGCCGACCGGTCTGACCGTCCCGGACCGAGCTCCGGCTCAGCCCAGCGGCGCGCCGGGTCGCCGGTCCATCAGGTCACGGGCCCGCTCGACCAGCTTGTGCTCGGTGAGCACCTCGTAGCGGGTCGCCACGACCTGGGTCACCGAGACGAAATCGCGCCGCCCCCGCGTCATCGCGTAGCCGATGAGCGTCCATACCAGCCCGAAGAAGGCACCGAAGAGCACGGCATACAGCACCGTCATCAGGGCGTCGCCGACCTGGGCGAACAGGGCGAAGATCAGTCCCACGAACAACCCCAGCCACATTCCGGAGAGCAGGCCCCCCAGGGCCACGCGTCCGGTGGTGAGCCTGCCCGTCACCCGCTCGACCTGCTTGAGCTCGGTGCCCACGATCATGCACTGCTCGACCGGGAACTCCTCGTCGGAGAGGTAGTCGACGAGGGACTGGGCGTCCTCGTAGCGCTCGAAGACACCCAGACTCATCGGGTAGTCGAGGGCGATGACGGGGCCCGGGCCGCCGCGCGAGATGTTCGATGCTGGGGTCACGCACCCATTGTGCCGCGCCCGCCCGCCCGGGGCGAGCGCGAGGACGGCCCCGCACACAAGAGACCCCCGGGACCGGGAGAGGTCACGGAGGCCCGCAGGGGCGTCCGACTCAGCGGCGGAACAGGCGCCGACGGGGACGGACGGGTCGCTTGGCGACGTCCTCGGCGAGGACGTGGCGGAAAGCTCGAGAGCTGCTGACGGGGTAGACGAACAGAGGACCCATGGGGGGTGGTGACTTCCTTTCGAGTTCAGTGGTGTTTTATTGACACTTCACTTATCATACCTCATCCGGGGCCGTTCTCCAACCGGGTGACGCTACGTCAGGCATGCGCCGCGCCGGGCCCCGCGCGCCAGGGTCCGGGGCGGGCCCCCGCTCGTCGGTATCCTTCCGACGTGAGCCTTCCGCGCGTCTTCGTCGCCCGTCTCAACGGGATGAGCGTCTTCGACCCGATGGGCGACGAGGTCGGCCGGGTGCGCGACGTGGTCGTGACCCTGGCTGGTCGGGACGCGGTGCACGGGCCGCGTGTCATCGGGCTCGTCGTGGAGGTCCCGGGCCGCCGCCGGGTCTTCGTGCCGATCACCCGGGTGACCTCCATCGACACCGGTCAGGTGATCACCACCGGCCTGGTCAACATGCGCCGCTTCCAGCAGCGCGCGGGCGAGACCCTCGTGGTCGGCGAGCTCTTCGACCGGCAGGTCGAGGTGCCGGAGGACGACGGCCGCGTGAGCGCGGTCATCGAGGACGTCGCGATGGACCAGCACCGCGGGGGCGACTGGCGGTTGTCCCGCCTGTTCGTGCGCAAGGGCAAGGACCACGCCCTCCCCGCCTCGCGCGGTCTGCGGCTGCGCCGGCGACGGGGCGAGACCGTCCTCGTCGACGTGCACGGCGTGCACGGCCTGCACCAGGCCGGGCCGGCCCAGGCCGCCACTGCCCTGCTCGAGGCCTACGAGGACCTCAAGCCCCAGGACCTGGCCGAGGCGATCCACGACCTGAGCCCCAAGCGCCGCTCGGAGGTCGCCGACGCGCTGGACGACGAGACGCTCGCCGACGTCCTGGAGGAGCTGCCCGACGACGACCGGCTCGAGATCCTGACCCACCTGCCGACCGAGCGGGCCGCCGACATCCTGGAGGTCATGCAGCCCGACGACGCCACCGACCTGCTCTCGGACCTGCCGGCCGACACCCAGGAGGAGCTGCTGCAGCTCATGGAGCCGCAGGAGGCGGCCGACATCCGCCGGCTGCTCGTCTACGACGAGAACACCGCCGGCGGTCTGATGACCACCGAGCCGATCATCCTCGGGCCGGACGCGAGCATCGCCGAGGCGCTGGCGACGGTGCGGCGCGAGGAGGTGCACCCGGCGATCGCCTCGCTGGTCTACGTCACCCGTCCCCCGCACGAGACGCCCACCGGCAGGCTGCTGGGCAGCGTGCACATCCAGCGCCTCCTGCGCGAGGCGCCGCACCAGCCCCTGGGGTCCGTCCTGGACCCGGACGTCGACCCGCTCGACCCGCAGGCACCGCTGGGCGAGGTGACGCGGGCGCTGGCCAACTACAACCTCGTCGCGCTCCCGGTCACCGACGCCGAGGGCAGGCTCATCGGCGCGGTCACCGTCGACGACGTCCTGGACCACATCCTTCCCGACGACTGGCGCGAGGACCGGGACAACGTGACGGAGGTGGCCGATGTCTGAGCCGGTGCGCCGCCGGGACCCCGGCCCGCGCAAGGCGGTCCCCGTGGAGCGCCTGGACCAGCCCCTGGCCAAGCGCCGCACGCTCGTGTCCCAGGCGCGGATGGACCCCGAGGTCTTCGGCGCGTTCGCCGAACGCTTCGCCCGCTTCATGGGCACCGCGCGGTTCCTGGTGTGGATGACGATCTTCGTCCTGGTGTGGATCGGGTGGAACGCCCTCGCCCCGGACCGCTTCACCTTCGACCCCTACGCGTTCATCTTCCTGACCCTGATGCTCAGCCTGCAGGCCTCCTACGCCGCCCCGCTGATCCTGCTGGCGCAGAACCGCCAGGACGACCGCGACAAGGTCCAGATGGGCCAGGACCGCGCCCGGGACGAGCGGAACCTGGCGGACACGGAGTTCCTCACCCGGGAGGTCGCCGCCCTGCGGCTGGCGCTGCGCGAGGTCGCCACCCGCGACTTCGTCCGCTCCGAGCTGCGCAGCCTGCTCGAGGAGATGGACGACAGGGCCGCGGAGCGGCACCTCCGCAGCCCGGAGGGCACGGACCGGGGACAGGCCGACGGGACGGCCCCCGACGACGCCAGGAGGCCGCCGCGGGAGGCCGACGAGGGGTGACGCGGCGGCGGTCGTCCCCGGCCCCGGACGCGCCCTGCGGGGGATCTAGCATGGTGGTCATGTCCATCCCGAGCACCGATGCCGTCCACGCCGCGCTGTCCACCGTCCTGGACCCCGAGATCCGCAAACCGCTCACCGAGCTCGGGATGATCGAAGCCGTCGACGTGGCCGACGGCGGCCGCGTGCAGGTCACCGTGCTGCTCACCGTGCCCGGCTGCCCGATGAAGAACACCATCACCAAGGACGTCACGAGCGCGGTCTCCGCCGTGGAGGGCGTCAGCTCGGTGGACGTCCAGCTCGGCGTCATGAACGACGACCAGCGCGGCCAGCTGCGCAGCCAGCTGCGCGGCGGGGCCACCGAGCGGGAGATCCCCTTCGCGCGCCCCGACTCCCTGACCACCGTGTATGCCGTGGCCTCCGGCAAGGGAGGCGTCGGCAAGTCCTCGGTCACCGTCAACCTGGCCGCCGCGCTCGCGGAGGAGGGGTTGCGCGTGGGCGTCGTCGACGCCGACATCTACGGCTTCTCGGTCCCCCGCATGCTGGGCGTGACCCAGGCGCCCACGCAGGTCGACGACATGATCCTGCCCCCGGTCACCGAGTCCGGGATCAAGGTCATCTCGATCGGGATGTTCGTCCCCGGCAACCAGCCCGTCGTCTGGCGCGGACCGATGCTGCACCGGGCGATGCAGCAGTTCCTCTCCGACGTCTACTGGGGCGATATCGACGTGCTGCTGCTGGACCTTCCCCCGGGCACCGGCGACATCGCGATCACGGTGGCCCAGCTGCTGCCCAGCAGCGAGCTCATCGTGGTCACCACCCCGCAGCAGGCGGCCGCCGAGGTGGCGGAGCGGGCCGGCTCGATCGCGCTGCAGACCCACCAGCGCCTGGTCGGCGTCATCGAGAACATGTCCTGGCTGGAGCTGCCTGACGGGACCCGTCAGGAGATCTTCGGCTCCGGCGGCGGCCAGGCCGTGTCCGACTCCCTCAGCCGGTCCGTCGGCGCGCAGGTGCCGCTGCTGGGGCAGGTGCCGCTGGACGTCACCCTGCGCGAGGGCGGTGACCAGGGCCGGCCCGTCGTCAGCTCCAACCCCGACTCCCCCGCGGCCACGGCGCTGCGCGGCGTGGCCCGTCAGCTGGCCAGGCGCGGTCGCGGTCTGGCCGGACGCAAGCTGGGCATCACGCCGACCGCCCGGGTCTGAGCCGCCTCTCCGAGCCTCTCAGGTGGCGTCGGTGTCGAACGGGGTCGGCAGCACCGGGTCGTAGGTCGCGCTCGACGGCGCCGCCCAGGCCGTGGTGCTCCCCGCGCGCCGCGACTGCGCGGCGGGAGCCGGGAGCCCCGGCGCGGACCCGGCCGCCGGTGTGCGACGCCCGGGTGCCGGGCTGGCCAGGGCCTCGCGCACGATGCGCCGCGGGTCGTACTGCCGGGGGTCCAGCTGGCGCCAGTCGACGTCGTCGAAGGCGGGACCCATCTCCTGCCTGATCTGCGCCTTGGCGCCGTCGGCGAGGTCGCGCAGCTGCCGGACCCCGCGGGCGAGCATGCTCGCGTAGTGCGGCAGGCGGGCGGGCCCGAGGATCACGAGCGCGAGGATGACGAGAACGACGATCTCGCCGCCACCGATGTTGAGCACGACCCTCCTCGAGCGTCCATGAGCGTGCCCGGCACCGTCGTGCCGGGCACCCCCAGACTACCTAGTCCTCGGCACCTGCCAGGACGATGTCCACGGTGCGCTCCTGGCCGTCCTCGCCGCGCAGCGCCATCTCCACGGTGTCGCCGACCGCGTGCGAGCGCAGCTCGACGAGCAGGTGCTGCGCGTCCCGGATCCGGGTGCCGTCCACCGACACGATGATGTCGCCGGGACGCACGCCCGCAGCCTCGGCCGGCCCGCCGGGGATCACCGGCGGTGCCCCGCCGCGGACCTCGCCGAGCACCCTGGCGCCCTCGCCGGCCCAGAGCAGGTCGATGTGCACGCCCATGACCGGGTGCTGGCTGGTCCCGGTCTCGATCAGCTGGGTGGCGGTGCGTTCGGCCTGCTGGGCCGGGATGGCGAAGCCCAGTCCGATGCTGCCTGCGGACGAGGCCGCGCTGCTCGGCATCTGCGCGATGGCGGAGTTGACCCCGACGACGTTGCCGGCCAGGTCCAGCAGCGGGCCGCCGGAGTTGCCCGGGTTGATCGCGGCGTCGGTCTGGATCGCGTTGATGTAGCTCACGACGTCGTCCTCACCGGCGACCACCGGCCGGTCGAGCGCCGAGACGATCCCTGCGGTGACGGTGCTGTCCAGGCCGAGCGGCGCCCCGACCGCGACCACGGTCTGACCGACCTCCACCCCCTGCGGATCGGCGAACGCCAGCGGCGTCAGTCCCTGCCGGTCCACCTTGAGGACGGCGATGTCGTAGGCCGGGTCGGACCCGACCACCTCGGCCTCCATCGGCTCCTGGCCGGGCAGCTCGACGGTGATCTGCCCGCCGCGGGCGGCAGCGGCGCGGATGACGTGGTGGTTGGTCAGCACGTAGCCGTCCTCCCGGATCACGAAGCCCGATCCCTGCCCGCCGACGCCGTCGGCGCCGATCGAGATCAGCGCCACGCTGGGCAGCACCGCCTTGGACAGCGCCTGCACGGTCCCGTCCGGGGCGACGGCGACGGGGACAGGGTCGGGAAGACCTGCGGAGGTCGCCGTCTCCTGCGCGGTGCCTTCGCCGACCTGGAGCGTCTGGGCGAGGATCCCCCCGCCCAGGCCGCCGATCAGCCCGGCGACCAGCGAGGCCAGCACGACCGGCGCGGCCCGGCGGCGACGTGGTGGCGACGCCGGCCGGGCGGGCCCCCCTGGCCCGGGCAGCGGGCCGGTGCGGTCCAGCGGGATCCGCTCGGTCGGCTCGGTCGGCTCGGTCATAGCGTCCGATTGTGCCAAGCGCTGCTGCCGCGCCCGGCGCCGGACCCGCGCCGGGTCACCCGAGGGCCGGGGACGGCCGGTGGTAGATGCCGACGGTGCGGCCCGGGGAGCTGGGACGGCGGTGCTCCAGCGACTGACGCAGCAGCGCGCGTCCGCGGTGGATCCGGCTGCGCACCGTGCCCATCTTGATCCCGAGCGCCTGGGCTACCTCCTCGTACGTGCACCCCTCGATGTCGGAGAGCACGACGGCGGCGCGGAACTGCGGGGGCAGTGCGTTCAGGGCCTCCTGGATGTCGGAGTCCAGGTGGGTCATCTCGAAGACCTGCTCGGGGTCGGTGCCGGTGGCGCGCAGCGGCAGCCGGGCACTGAGCTCCTCGGTGAGCGCGTCGAACCTGATCCGCTGACGGCGGCGAACCTTGTCCAGGAACAGGTTCGTCGTGATCCGGTGCAGCCAGCCCTCGAAGGTGCCGGGACGGAAGGTGTCCAGCGAGCGGAAGACGCGCACGAACACGTCCTGCGTCAGGTCCTCGGCCTCGTGCGGGTCGCCGGTGAGCCGGTAGGCGAGGCGGTAGACGCGCGCGGAGTGCTGGCGCACGATCGCGTCCCACGACGGCTGGACCCACGCCTGCCCGTCGTCCGCGCCCTGTGCAGGTCCGGCCGCGACGTCCGTCGGCTCCGAGCTCATGGTCCGATCGTCCCAGGACCGGCTGAGAGCGGGCTGGACGTGCGCGGCGTCCGGCCCGCCCCGCAACCCCGGATAGGGTGGAGCCCATGGCAGCTGCGAAGGCGTCCTCCCTGGCCTACGCCGAGGACTTCATCACTCCCCACCCGGTCATCGAGCAGGCGCAGCGTCGTGGCGAGGAGCTCGGCGCCGCCCCGCTGGCGAACGCGGCCGGTGCGACGCTGCGGCTGCTGGCCGCGGCCGTCGGCGCCCGGCACGTGGTCGAGGTCGGCACGGGGGCCGGCAGCTCAGGCCTGTGGCTGCTGCAGGGTATGCCGCGCGACGGCATACTCACCACGATCGACGAGGACCCCGAGCACCAGCGCGCCGCTCGGCAGGCCTACGCCGAGGCCGGGATCCCCCCGCAGCGGACCCGGGTGATCACCGGCGAGGCCCAGCAGGTCCTGGGTCGGCTCACCGACGGCGCCTACGACCTCGTCCTCGTGGACGCGGACAAGGAGGGCTACCCGACCTACGTCGAGGAGGCCGTCCGGCTGCTGCGCGTGGGCGGGGTCCTGGCGCTGGACAACATGCTCTGGCACGACCGCGTCGCCGACCCCGCCAACCGCGACGAGGTCACCACGCTCCTGCGCGACCTGGGCAAGAAGCTGCGCGACGACGACCGGCTCCAGCCGGCGCTCCTGCCCGTCGGCGACGGACTGTTCGTGGCGGTCCGCCGCCCGGACTGAGCTGTCACCACCAGGGAGGCCCCCGGACCGTCGACGGTCCGGGGGCCTCCCTGCGCTGAGGCCGGGGCCGGTCAGCCCATGCACTCCTTGATGGCGTCGCCGAGCGCCGTGGCCTCGTCAGGGTTCATCTCCACGACCAGGCGACCGCCACCCTCCAGCGGCATGCGCAGCACGATGCCGCGCCCCTCCTTCGTGACCTCCAGGGGACCGTCTCCGGTGCGAGGCTTCATTGCTGCCATGGGTTGCCCTTCCTTGTGGCGCGGCCAGGGACCGCTGAGCCCGCCGCAGGTGCGACGGGCACGAATCCGACACTCTCATCCAGTATCTCGCGTTCTCCCAGGCCATCCTAATCCAGCGCCTCCGGCGGACCGCAGCGTCATCCGCCCGGGGGGCGATACTGGCGGGGTGCACGCACGTTCCGCCGTCGTCGACCTCTACGGCGACCACCTGCCCGAGCACGGGTGGTGGGCCCCGGTCGCCGGGGTCGTCGCGCTGGCCTCCTGCTGCGGGGTCCAGCCGGCCGCGACGCGCACCGCGGTCTCCCGGCTGGTGCGCCAGGGCTGGCTGCGCGCGGAGCGCCGGGGCGAGGCCCGTGGGTACGCCGCCACTTCCCTCGCGCGCGAACGGCTCGCCGCCGCGCACCGGCGGATCTACGCCGAGCAGCCGCCTCCGTGGGACGGCCGCTGGCACCTGGTGGTCGTGGACGGCAACGGGGACCGGCGCCGGCGGGACCGGGTCGCGGCCTCGCTGGGCTACCTCGGCTACGCGCGGCTGGGAGGGGCGACCTGGGTCAGCCCGTGGGTCAGCACCGAGCTCGGCCCTGCCCTGTCCGCGCACGGCGCCTCGTGGACCGGTTGGACGGCCAGCCCGCACCACGACCCGGCGGCGCTCACCGCTGGCCTGTGGGACCTGACCGGGCTGGGGGCGGCCTACCGGGACTTCGCCCGTCGGCTCCCCGCTCCTGCCTCCGTCGCCGCCCTCGGACCGGCGGCCGCCTTCCCGGTGCGCACCGCGCTGGTCCACGAGTGGCGCAAGTTCCTCTTCCGCGACCCCGCCCTGCCGGTCGAGGTGCTGCCCCCGGACTGGCCCGGTCAGGCCGTGCGGCAGCAGTTCCTCCAGGTCGCCGAGGCGCTGCGGCCAGCTTCCGCGTCCTTCGTCGCCGGGGTGCTGGACGGGGCCGTGAAAAGCCCCGGGACGCCGGCGGAAGCGGCCACGTAGATTGGGCCACATGGACGACCAGACCTCCCCCGTGCTCCTCGAGCGTGCCGACGGTGTCGCCACCGTGACGCTCTCCCGCCCCGAGGCGATGAACGCCCTGGACCTGGGGACCAAGGAGTCGCTGCTCGCGGTCCTGCGCGAGGTGGCCGCGGACGCCGACGTCCGCTGCGTCGTGCTGACCGGCACGGGCCGTGCCTTCTCGGTGGGCCAGGACCTCAAGGAGCACGTCCGGCTGCTGGGCGAGGACCCCGAGGAGCTGTGGACGACCGTCTCCCGCCACTACAACCCGGTCGTCGAGCTCCTCGCCACGATGGACAAGCCGGTGGTCGCCGCGGTCAACGGGGTCGCTGCGGGCGCGGGTGCCGCCTTCGCCTTCGCCGCCGACCTGCGCTACCTGGCGGCCTCGTCCGGCTTCAACCTGGCGTTCACCGGGATCGCGCTGTCCTGCGACTCGGGCACGTCATGGTCGCTGCCGCGGCTGGTCGGCACGGGCCGGGCCAAGGAGCTCCTCTACTTCCCGCGCACGGTGCCGGCGCAGGAGGCCCTGGAGCTGGGTCTGGCGACCGAGGTCGTCCCGGACGAGGAGCTGGCCGGGCGCGTCGCCGAGGTGGCCCGCACCCTGGCGGCCGGCCCGACGAGGGCCTACGGCGCGGTCCGGCGCGCGGTCGCCTTCTCCGGCTCGCACGGGCTGACGGACTCGCTGGGCTTCGAGGACGAGATGATGACGCGCACCGGGTGCAGCGAGGACCACCGGGCCGCCGTGGACGCCTTCCTGGCCAAGGAGCGGCCGGTCTTCACCGGTCGCTGAGGCTCACGGCGGGTTGTCCTGCGGGGGCACGAACATGAACAGCTCCCAGCCCCACCAGACCTGCCATCCGAGGAAGAGGACGGTGATCGCTGCGGTGCGCACGACCATCAGCCACCGCGGGACTCGCCCAGCCCGCGGGTCGTCCCTGCTCCATCCGCCGCCGACCATGACCACGAAGAGCGGGAAGAGCAGCATCAGGTAGCGGTAGATGCTGGTCCACGGGTCGAGCGCGGCGAAGAGGTAGAGCACGTAGCCCAGGCACCAGGTGCGCAGCTCCGGTCCGAGCCCGCGGGCCCACGGGCCTGCCACCGCGACGACCAGGAGCAGCAACCCGGTGGCAAGGACGACGAGACCGGCCGTGTCCCCGAACAACCACTGGACCCGGTCGATGGTCGGCCAGAAGGGCGTCACCGGCTCGCCGCGCCGCCAGGCCGACATGGTCTGGGTGTAGGCGTCCGGCACGCCGGTCCGCAGCCAGGCGATCGTGGGCCACACCAGGCCGGCCAGCCCGCAGGCCGCCAGTGAGGCGGCCATCGCCGCATACTCCCCGCGCGTGACGGGCTCCTCGTGCCGCCGTCGTACGCGCACCACGACCGCGACGAGGGCGACCAGTCCCAGCGGCAGGCCCACCGGCCTCGCCAGGCCGGTCAGCAGCGCCACCCCGCCCGCCGCGAGCCACCGGCGGCGGACGAGCAGCCACAGGCCGGCGGCGAGGAGCAGCAGCGCGAGGGACTCGGTGTAGGCGACCTGGAAGGTGGGGGACGTCGGGTAGGCACCGAGCAGCGTCACCCCGGCCAGCGCCGCCGCGGTGCCCACCCGCTCGCGGAGCAGGCCCGCGACGACGATGGCTGCGGCATACCCGAGGAGGACGGCGACCACCGTCCCGGTGACGGCGAACGGCTGACCGGTGGCCGCGGTGAGCGTGCGGGCCAGGAACGGGAAGATCGGGTAGAAGGCCCACGCGTTCTGGCGCACCGCTCCGGTCACGCCGACCGGCAGCTCCTCCGGGTAGCCCTCGGTGGCGATCTCCTCGTACCACTGCCCGTCCCAGAGCGTGGCGAACTGGAAGTAGCGGGGCACCCCCGGATCGTCGTAGACCGACGGGTCCTGCCAGTTGTCGGCGAGCTCGACGAGCAGGACGGTGCTCAGAGCGCGCAGCACCGTCCAGATCAGCGCGACCGTGAGCACGAAGCGCAGGTCGAGGGTGCGTGGACGTCGCGGCGGCAGCGCGACGCTGGTCATGAGGTGAGGCGCGCTCCGGTCACCCGGGACCCGGACCGGGAGGCCCCGGCACGGAAGCAGCCGACGAGGTGGTCGTCGACCAGGCCGCAGGCCTGCATCGCGGCGTAGACCGTCGTGGGGCCGAGCTGGACGAAACCGGCCTTGCGCAGGCGTTTGGCGAGCAGCTCGGACTCCGTGGTCTGGGTGGGCACGTCGCCGAAGCCCATCGGGCGCGGCGTCGGCTCGGGGGCGTGCGTCCAGAGGAGCTCCTCGAGCCCACCGCTGTCGCGCAGCGCGAGCGTGGCCCGGGCGTTCTGGATCGTGGCCTCGATCTTGCGACGGTTGCGCACGATCGACTCCTCCTCCATGAGGCGCTCGACGTCGCGGGCACCGAAGTCGGCGACGACCTCGGCGTCGAAGCCGGCGAAGGCTGCCCGGAAGGCGGGCCGCTTGCGCAGGATGACCAACCAGGACAGCCCGGTCTGGAAGCCCTCGAGGCAGAGTCGTTCGAGCAGCGCGGTCTCCCCGTGGACCGGCTTGCCCCACTCGCGGTCGTGGTAGTCGCGGTAGTCGGCGTGGCTCAGCCCCGGCCAGCTGCAGCGCACTACCCCGTCCGGTCCGACGGTGAGGTCGTGGTGCGTCGCGGTGATCGTCATGGTCGTCAGGTCCACCCTTCACTGTGCGAGGCTGCGTCGCGCAGCCTGGCGATCTCGACGTCCCTGTCCCGCAGCTCCTGCCCCAGACGCGCGAGCGCGTCGTCGACCTGGGCCATGCGGTAGCCCCGCACGGCCTGGTCGAAGCGGACGTCATGGACGTCGTCCGCGTCGAGCGGGCCTGCCGGCAGAGGTCGTGCCGACTCCGTCGTCACCGCCTCGGCCACGCCCGGGACGTCGGCCCTACCGACGACCCAGGCCGCCGCCGCGCCCACCAGGAGCACGACGACGACGGCCACGACGATGATCACGCCCCGATCCTCGCATGTCAGACGCCAGGGGTGAAGGGGGCCGCGCCGCGACCTGCCCTGGCCTCCACGATCCAGCGCACGCCCTCGGCCACGTCGTCGGTGGTCCGCACCAGCTCGAGGTCCTTCTCGGCGATCATCCCCTCGGCCAGCAGGGTGTCCCGGATCCAGTCCAGGAGCGGGGCCCAGAAGCCGTTGCCGAGCAGCACGATCGGGAAGCTGGTGATCTTGCCGGTCTGCACCAGGGTGATCGCCTCGAAGAGCTCGTCCAGGGTCCCCACCCCACCGGGCAGCACGACGAAACCCTCGCTGTACTTGACGAACATCGTCTTGCGGACGAAGAAGTAGCGGAAGTTGACGCCCACGTCGACGTAGTCGTTCAGCCCGGTCTCGAAGGGCAGCTCGATGCCCAGCCCGACCGAGGTGCCGCCCGCCTCGGCGGCGCCCTTGTTGGCCGCCTCCATGACGCCAGGCCCGCCACCGGTGATCACGGCATACCCGGCCCGGACCAGCTCGGCCCCGACCTGCTCGGCCATCCGGTAGCTCGGATGGTCCGGCGAGATCCGTGCCGAGCCGAACACCGAGACGGCCGGGCCCAGCTCCGCGAGGGTGCCGAACCCCTCGACGAACTCGGCCTGGATGCGCAGGACCCGCCACGGGTCGGCGTGCAACCAGTCGGCCGGCTCCCGGCTGTCCAGCAGCCGCTGGTCGGTGGTGCTGGCGGGCACCCGCTCGCCGCGCAGCGTCACCGCACCCTTGCGGTGCTCACGTCGGTCCTGGCGCCATCGCTCCGTCACGACTCCGACCCTACCCAGCCCCGCCGCGCGACTCCGCCGAAGGTCAGGGAGCGTGCAGGGCGGGCACCTAGAATCTTTGCCGTGCCCAGGACCGGACGGACGCTGACCGCCCTGGCCCTCGTCGGGGCCACGGCGGTCGCCGCCGTGCTCGGAGCACGCTGGGCCGTCGACGAGCTCGCGCCGCAGCGGTGCGTCTTCGTCGCCGCCGACCGGGAGGTCTCCCTGACGCCGGAGCAGGCCGCCAACGCCGCCACCATCGCCGGGGTGGCCGTCCAGCGCGGCCTGCCCGCGCGGGCGGCGACGATCGCGATCACCACCGCCATCCAGGAGAGCAAGCTGCGCAACCTGCGCTACGGTCACGCCGACAGCCTGGGTCTGTTCCAGCAGCGGCCCAGCCAGGGCTGGGGGACGGTCGACCAGGTGAACGACCCTGTCTACGCCAGCAACGCCTTCTACGACGCCCTGGTGCAGGTGGACGGCTGGGAGACCGGGATCGTCACCGAGGTGGCCCAGGAGGTCCAGCGCAGCGCCTTCCCGGACGCCTACGCCGACCACGAGTGGGAGGGGCGCGTGCTCGCCTCTGTCCTGACCGGTCAGGAGGCCGCGGGCACGGTGATGGGGTGCCGGCTCCGCGGCGTGGACGGCACGGGCTCCACGCAGACCCTGGCCGCCAAGGCCACCGACCAGCTGGGCGCCTCCGGCACGGTCGGGGCGGACGGTCGCACGCTCCACCTGCAGCTGGGGGACCCGGCCACCGCGTGGTCGGTCGGGACGTGGGCGGTCAGCCACGCGGACAGCGAGGACGTGGTGCGGGTCACCGTCGGGGACCGGGAGTGGCGGCGCAGCCGGGACGGCCTGCGCTGGCACGACGCGGGGACCTCGGAGGGCGAGACGACCGTGGTGCTGGAAGTCGGCTGACAGCCGGGCGAGGACACGAGCCTGCGAGTCCCGTGCACACGCCACTCACCTGAGTGGGTGAGGCACGCTCCTCACCGAAGATGCGTGCACGAGCCACTCCGGTGAGTGGGCCGCGCAGCGTGTGCCCGGACACGGGACGGCCCCGGACCGCATCTCGCGGTCCGGGGCCGTCCGGGGTGCTGGTCCAGCCTCAGCGCTTGTCGACAGATACGTAGTCACGCGCCCCGGAGCCGATGTAGACCTGGCGCGGGCGGCCGATCTTGGTCGCAGGGTCGGTGATCATCTCGCGGTACTGGGCGATCCAGCCGGGCAGCCGGCCGATCGCGAACAGCACGGTGAACATGTTACTCGGGAAGCCCATCGACTCGTAGATGAGCCCGGTGTAGAAGTCGACGTTGGGGTAGAGCTTGCGCTCGACGAAGTAGTCGTCCTCGAGCGCGGTCTGCTCCAGCTCCATCGCGAGGTCGAGCAGGGGGTTGTCTCCGGCCTTCTCGAGCAGGTCGTGGGCGGTCCGCTTGACGATGGCGGCGCGCGGGTCGTAGTTCTTGTAGACCCGGTGGCCGAACCCCATCAGCTTGACGCCGTCCTCCTTGTCCTTGACCTTGCGGACGAACTCCTTGACGTCGCCGCCGTCGCCCTTGATCTCCTCGAGCATGTTCAGCACGGCCGAGTTGGCCCCGCCGTGGAGGGGGCCGGAGAGGGCGTGGATGCCGGCCGAGATCGCGTTGAACAGGTTGGCCTCGGAGGAGCCCACGAGACGCACGGTGGAGGTCGAGCAGTTCTGCTCGTGGTCGGCGTGCAGGATGAACAGCAGGTCCAGCGCCTTGGCCAGGTCAGGGTCCATCTCGTACTTCTCGGTGGGCTGGCCGAAGGTCATCCACAGGAAGTTCTCGACCAGGTTGTAGTCGTTGTCCGGGTAGAGCAGCGACTGGCCCTGGCTCTTGCGGAAGGCGTAGGCGGCGATGGTCGGCAGCTTGGCCAGCAGCCGGATCGTGGAGATCTCCACGGCCCGCGGGTCGTAGGGATCGTGGCTGTCCTGGTAGAAGGTGCCCAGCGCCGACACGGCGGAGGAGAGGACCGACATCGGGTGGGCGTCCCGGGGGAAGCCGTCGAAGAACATCTTCATGTCCTCGGCCAGCAGGGTGTGCCGGCGCACGCGCTGGTCGAAGTCCGCCAGCTGCCCGGGGGTGGGCAGCTCGCCGTAGATCAGCAGGTAGGTGGTCTCCAGGAAGGAGGACTTCTCGGCCAGCTGCTCGATCGGGTAGCCGCGGTAGCGCAGGATCCCCGCGCCGCCGTCGATGTAGGTGATGGCCGACCGGCAGGAGGCGGTGTTGACGAAGCCCACGTCCAGCGTGGTGTCGCCGGTGGTCTTGAGCAGCTCGCTGATGTCCAGCCCGTTGTTGCCCTCGACCGCGGGAACGACGTCCAGGGACAGCTCGTGCCCGCCGTGCGAGAGGGTGGCGGCGGTCGTGGTGGTGGTATCGGTCATCTGGTCCTCCTGTGGGCCGGGTTCGAGGGGCGGGACCGCGGGGTCGTCACTCGTCGTGCGACTGCGGGGGCAGCGCGGCGACGAGCGGGTGGTCCTTGGGGATCACGCCCGTCTTCGCGGCGCCGCCGGGGCTGCCGAGGTCGTCGAAGAACTCCACGTTGGCCTTGTAGTAGTCCGCCCACTCCTGCGGGACGTCGTCCTCGTAGTAGATCGCCTCCACCGGGCACACGGGCTCGCAGGCACCGCAGTCCACGCACTCGTCCGGATGGATGTAGAGCGAGCGTTCGCCCTCGTAGATGCAGTCGACCGGGCACTCCTCGATGCAGGACTTGTCCTTGAGGTCAACGCACGGCTGCGCGATCACATACGTCATGGGCCAAGAGTATGCCGTCCGCGAGGGGTCCCCTCCCACGGGGTCGGTCGGCACCGGCTCGCCGAACCGGTCAGTAACCGGCCTGCGGGTTGGTGCACACGATCTCGTCGGCCGGCTGGTAGACGGTCGTGAACGAGTCGCGGCTCACCTCCGTCCCGCCCTGGGACAGGATGCGCGTGCTGACGATCGTGAAGCCGTCCGAGGCATGCTGCGGCACGCACTCCGCGCTGTCGTCCTCGACCCGCTCACCCTGGGTGCGGTCGTAGCGCTCGCTGTCGAGGGTCGTCACCGTGTACTGACGGTCGCCGAGGAAGACCATGTGGATGACGTCCCCGCTGATCCAGGCCCGGAGCACGACGGGGTTGTCGGTGTCGTTGGTCCACAGGTTGTCCAGCCCCGGGAGGGCCAGCGTCGCCTCCCGCCCGGCCGGGTAACGAGGGATGTAGTAGGAGTGCGGCGTGTGCGCGTCCAGCTGCACGCCGGCCAGCCAGGAGGTGTTGAACACCACGGTGGAGATCTGCGACAGCCCGCCGCCGATGCCCATGACGAGACGGCCCTCGACGATGATCGGCGCCTCGTGGTAGCCGCCCGCCTCGCTGATGTCACCGAGCGCCGCGCCCAGGCTGAACTGCTGGCCCGGCATGACGACCGTGCCGTCGAGATGCTCCACCCCGGCGTGCAGGTTGGCGGTGCGCTCGGCGTTGGCCGCCCCGGTGGGGAACTGAGAGGTGAAGCTCGCCATCTGGGTGAAGGACCAGCCCTGCGAGACCGAGGTCGGGATGGCCGGCTCCACCGCGCGCAGCTCGGCCCGGACGGTCCGCTCCTTGCCGGTCGCCGACAGCGCCGCGCTGATCTTCTCGGTCAGCCCGTCCTCGACCAGCGCCGTCCCGGCCCGGGCCGGCACGACCTCGACGTCGGACCCCGCCAGCCGCACGGTGGCGTCCCTCGGACCGCGCTCGAGCTGTCCGAGATCCTGACGGACGCGGGCCAGGAGGGCCTCCTGGTCCAGCTCGAGGGAGAGGGCGTCGTCCTGTCCGCGCCGCACCGTCAGCAGCTCCGCCAGCTCGCGGGGGGCGATCTCGGCCGTCGCGCGCTTCGCCCCGTCGCCCTTCCCGCGGACGGCGGTCACCTTCACCGGCGCGGCCAGGGCCGGCTCCACCTCCTCGGTGCGGAACCGCTCGAGGTCCTTCGCCGACAGCTTCGCCCGCACCAGGGCGGCCGTCCCCTCGACCTGGGTGCTCGCCGGCCACGCCGCCTCGACCGCGGCCGCGGTGGCCGGCACGTCCAGCCGGCGCCCGGGCCGCGGGTCCTCGACGGACACGCCGTCCTCGCCGTCCTCGCCGAGCGACACCTTCCCCTCGACGGCGTCCTCGTCGTAGTCCTTGGCCGCCGACTGCAGCGCGGCGTCGAGGGCCTGCTCGTCCACGGCACCGACCAGGTCCAGCTCCTGGCCCTGGCCCGAGACGTGCGCCCACAGCACGCGCGGGTCGAAGCTGCGGCCGGTCGCCCCGTCCAGGGTCTGCTCGATGTCGAAGGACAGCCCCGACCCGGCGGGCACCAGGCTGATCTGCGCGGGTTCCCCCGCCGACCCGGCCGACCCGCCCCCGTCCGGCACGAGGGTGACCGTCACCGGCTCCTCCAGCCGGTCGGCCAGCTCCCGCTCCAGGTGGGCGTGCGCCTGCTCGCGGGTCATCGAGCCGATCTCGATGCCGTCCACGCTCATCCCGGCCGGCGGGCGGTCCTGGAAGTAGAGCGCGGCCGCCACGTAGGCGCCACCGAGCACGAGGACCGCCGCGAGGACCCGGAGCACGACGGCGCGCCACTCCCTGCCGGGGGTGCTGCGCTCCTCGCGCAGGCCGGGGTCGAGCGTGTCCCGGTCGCTCATCGGTGGTCCTTCCGGTCGGTCGGGGTGCGAGCAGCGACGCCTCAGCGCAGCTCGCCCAGCGCCCCACGGTAGTGGACGAGCGCCGGTGCATCCGTCGGCGACGCGTGCACGGCGACGACCTCGCCGAGCACGACCGCATGGTCCCCGCCCGGGTGGACCGCGAAGGTCCGGCACTCGAAGGCTGCCAGCGCGTCGTCGATGAGCGCCACGTCGACGACCTCGCCGCGACGGTGGCTCACCCGCGCCAGCTGGTTGTGCAGCGGACGCCCGGGCTCGCCCAGCCAGGTGGCCAGACCCCGGTGGCTGGCCGGAAGCACCGAGACGCCCCAGGGCTCCCCGGCCTCGATCCCCTCGAGCACCCTCGCCTCGTCGTGCAGGCTCACCATGAGCAGCAGCGGGTCGAGGGACACGCTGGTCATCGAGGCCACGGTGAGCGCGACGTCGTGCCCCCGGTGCCGGGAGGTCACCACGGTCACGCCGGTGGCGAACCGCCCCATCGCGCGGCGGTAGAGGTCGGTGTCCACGGGTTCGGGGTCCGGTGTCAGGGCGTCTCGACCTCCCAGTGCGCGTAGCCCTCCCGGCCGGGCAGCCGGGCGGCGATGTCGTTGCTCAGGGTGTACCACCCCTCGTGGAGCGTGACCTGGGTGGGGTGCTCGCGCAGCGCGGCGACCTGGCGCACCAGCGCGTCCGCGTCCACGACCGCATGGGTCACGCAATCGTCCTCGACGACCGACGGAGGGTATGGCGTCCGCGGCCCGGGCACGACGGCCACGCCACCCGCGGGGCTGGTCACGCCGGCCGGCACGTGGGCGGCCAGCCACGCCCGGTCCTCCTCCGCCCACGACCGTGGGGTGAGCGCGACGTAGAGCCGTGGACGGTCCTGCTGCGGCAGCGCGGCGAGCGCGGCCACGGTGACCCGGTGGGTCTGGACGTGGTCCGGGTGGCGGTAGCCGCCCTCGGGGTCGTAGGTGAGGACGACGTCGGGCCCGATGTCGCGCAGCAGCGCGGCCAGCACCTCCGCGGCCTGCCCGACCGGGGCCGCCGCGAAGGCGCGCGGGTGCGCGGCGGCGGCGGAGCCCTCCATACCGGAGTCGCGCCAGCGGGGCGGGTCGCCGCCCAGCCAGTGGTGCGTGACGCCGAGCGCGGCCGTGGCGCGCCCGATCTCGCCGCGCCGGTGCGGGCCGAGCTCCTCGCTGCCCTCCAGGTGCGCCAGCGCGGGCGTGATGACCTCGCCCTCCTCGCCGAGCGTGGCGGTGACGACGTGCACCTCGTCGCCGGCCGCGGCGTGGTGCGCCAGCGCCAGCCCGGTCGCGAGCGTCTCGTCGTCGGGGTGCGCGTGCACCGCCACCACCCGCAGCGGGCGCCCGAGGTCCTCGGGTAGGCCGTCGCGCAGGTCGGGGCGGGCCGGCCCGGTCACGGGTGGTTCCTGGCCCGGGCCGCGCTGCGGGCGCGCAGCGCGGCGTCCAGCACCACCTTGCGCACCCGCACGGCCTCGGGGGTCACCTCGACGCACTCGTCCTCGCGGCAGAACTCCAGGGACTGCTCCAGGGAGAGGCGGCGCGGCGGGATGAGCCGTTCCAGGACCTCGGAGGTCGCCGAGCGCACGTTGGTGAGCTTGCGCTCCTTGGTGATGTTGACGTCCATGTCGTCGGCCCGGGAGTTCTCGCCCACGACCATGCCCTGGTAGACCTCCGTCGTGGGCTCGACGAACAGCGAGCCGCGCTCCTGGAGGTTGAACATCGCGTAGGTGGTCGCCACGCCGGTGCGGTCGGCGACGAGCGAGCCGGACTGCCGGGTGCGGATCTCCCCGAACCACGGCGCGTAGCCGTCGAAGACGTGGTTGGCGATGCCGGTGCCGCGCGTCTCGGTGAGGAACTCGGTGCGGAAGCCGATGAGTCCGCGGGAGGGCACGACGTACTCCATCCGGACCCAGCCGCTGCCGTGGTTGGTCATCTGCTCCATGCGCCCCTTGCGGGCCGCCATGAGCTGGGTGATCGTGCCGAGGTGCTCCTCGGGGGTGTCGATGGTGAGCCGCTCGACCGGCTCGTGCACCGACCCGTCCACGACCTTGATGACCACCTGCGGCTTGCCGACGGTGAGCTCGAAGCCCTCCCGGCGCATCTGCTCCACGAGGATGGCCAGGGCGAGCTCCCCGCGGCCCTGGACCTCCCAGGCGTCCGGACGCTCCGTCGGCAGGACCCGCAGCGACACGTTGCCCACGAGCTCCTTGTCGAGCCGGTCCTTGACCAGGCGCGCGGTGAGCTTGGCGCCCTTGGTGCGACCGGCGAGCGGGCTGGTGTTGGTGCCGATCGTCATCGAGATCGCCGGCTCGTCCACGGTGATCAGCGGCAGCGGGACCGGGTTCTCCAGGTCGGCGAGCGTCTCGCCGATGGTGATCTCGGGGATGCCGGCGATCGCGATGATGTCGCCGGGGCCGGCGTGCTCGGCCGGCTTGCGCTCCAGGCCCTCGGTGAGCAGCAGCTCGGTGATCTTCACCCGCTCCACGGACCCGTCGTGGCGGCACCAGGCCACCTGCTGCCCCTTGCGGATGGTGCCCTCGTGGACGCGGCACAGGGCGAGCCGGCCCAGGAACGGGCTGGAGTCGAGGTTGGTCACGTGCGCCTGCAACGGCGCGCCCTCGGTGTAGGCCGGGGCGGGCACCGTGTCCAGGATGGTCCGGAAGAGCGGCTCCAGGTCGGGGCTGTCGGGCAGCTCGCCGTCGCCCGGGGCGGTGAGCGTGGCGCGGCCCGCCTTGGCGGAGGCGTAGACGACGGGGAACCCCAGGGCCCGGTCGACCAGCTCCGGGTCGTGGTCGTCGAGCAGGTCCATGAAGAGCGCGTAGACCTCGTCCACGACCTCGCTGATCCGACTGTCGGGCCGGTCCACCTTGTTGATGCACAGCACGACGGGCAGCTGGGCGGCGAGAGCCTTGCGCAGCACGAAGCGGGTCTGCGGCAGGGGCCCCTCGGAGGCGTCGACGAGCAGCACGACGCCGTCCACCATCGACAACCCGCGCTCGACCTCGCCGCCGAAGTCGGCGTGGCCGGGGGTGTCGATGATGTTGATCGTCATCCCGCCCACGGGCGCGTGGGACCCGGCGTAGTGGATGGCCGTGTTCTTGGCCAGGATGGTGATGCCCTTCTCCCGCTCCAGGTCGCCGGAGTCCATGACCCGCTCGACCTCGGTCCCCTCCTTCTGGTGGCCGGCGAAGGCACCGCCCTGGGTGAGCATGGCGTCGACGAGGGTGGTCTTGCCGTGGTCGACGTGGGCGACGATCGCGACGTTACGGATGTCGGCCCGCAGCGCGCGTCCCGTGGGGACGTGCTCGGCGGAGCCGTTCTCGGTATGAGGCATAACCTCCATTCTCTCAGGGTCGAGGGGGTGCTCCTGCAACGTCGTCAGGACCGGCCCTGCGGGCCGTCCGCCAGCAGCGGCCGCAGGTGGTCCACGACCGGCAGGTCGTGGACCAACCAGGGCACGTCGTCGAGCGTGGCCGCGCCCAGCCAGCGCAGCTCGTCGTGGTCCTGGACCGGCGACGGAGCAGGCTCCCCCGGCAACGGCTCGGCCCACCACAGCAGCATCTCGGCGGTCCCGCCCAGCGGCCAGGCGCCGCCGACCCGCTCCCCCAGCCGCACCCGCACGCCGAGCTCCTCGAGCGTCTCGCGCACGGCGGCCTGCGCCGGGCTCTCGCCCGGCTCCACCTTGCCGCCGGGGAACTCCCAGCCGCCCGCGAGGGCCGGCGGGGCGCTGCGCCGGGCGGCGAGCACCCGCGTCGGCCGGGACAGGTCGTCGACGAGCGCCACGGCGGCGACCCGGACGCGGTCGGTGCTGGACGTCATACCCTCCATCCTCGTCGGAGGTGTCCGCGCACGTCGGGGCAGGTCACAGTCTCGTCACGACTTGGCCGGCCCTCTTCCCAAGGATCGTGCCGTGCGGCACGCTCAGCACGTGCCGGACGACCACGTGTCCGGATGACCCCAGGAGGCACGATGAAGAACCGCAAGGTGGGAGCGCTGGCGACGGTCGCCGCGCTCGCCCTGGTCCTCACCAGCTGCGCGCAGTCGCAGCGGGACACCGGTGAGGACGGAGGAGACGGCGGCGACGGCGCCACCCAGAGCGAGGGCGCTGCCGGTGGCCAGGCCAGCGACGCGACGTTCGTGTTCGCGGCCGCAGGTGCCCCGACGACCTTCGACCCGTTCTACGCCAGCGACGGCGAGACCTTCCGGGTGAGCCGGCAGATCTTCCAGAACCTCATCGGCATCGAGCCCGGCGGGACCACCGGCGTCCCGGAGCTCGCGACCGACTGGGAGAGCAGCGAGGACGGTCTGACCTGGACCTTCAACATCCAGGACGGCGTGAAGTTCCACGACGGCACCGACCTCGACGCCGAGGCGGTCTGCTACAACTTCGAGCGCTGGTCGGACCAGAACGAGGTCGGGCAGAACCCGTCGGCGGCCTACTACTACGGCAACGACTTCGGCTTCGGCGACGACTCGCTCTACGACTCGTGCGAGGCGACCGACGACATGACCGCCACGATCAAGCTGACGCGCGTCACCGGCAAGTTCCCGATGGTGCTCTCGCAGTCCTCCTACGCGATCCAGTCCCCGACGGCGATGGAGGAGTACGACGCCAACGGCATCAAGGTCCAGGGCGAGGGCTTCGACTTCCCGGCCTACGCCGACGAGCACCCGACCGGCACCGGCCCGTTCAAGTTCAAGTCCTACGACGGCACCAGCAACGTCATCATCGAGCGCAACGACGACTACTGGGGCGAGCCGGCCGGCGTCCAGGAGATCATCTTCCGGATCATCTCCGACGAGACCGCCCGCCGCCAGGAGCTCGAGGCCGGGACGATCCAGGGCTACGACCTGCCCAACCCGGTCGACTGGGCGGCCCTGGAGGACGGTGGCAACCAGGTCCTCATCCGGGACCCGTTCAACATCCTCTACCTGGCGCTCAACCCGGTCGCCGACCCGCAGCTGGAGGACCTGAAGGTCCGTCAGGCGCTCTACCACGCGATCAACCGCGACGAGCTGGTCAAGAGCCAGCTGCCCGACGGCGCCAGCGTGGCCACCCAGTTCATCCCCAAGACGGTCGAGGGCTGGAACGCCGACATCGCGGCCTACGACTACGACCCGGAGAAGACCAAGTCGCTGCTCGAGGAGGCCGGCAAGTCGGACCTGGAGATCGAGCTGTGGTACCCGACCGAGGTCACCCGCCCGTACATGCCCAACCCGCAGGCGATCTACGACGCCGTCAAGTCGGACTGGGAAGCGGCCGGCATCACCGTCAACCCGGTGTCCAAGCCGTGGGCCGGTGGCTACATCGACGGCACCCAGCAGAGCAAGGCCCCGGCCTTCTTCCTCGGCTGGACCGGTGACCTGAACTCCGCGGACAACTTCCTGTGCGCCTTCTTCTGCGGGGACGACAACCAGTTCGGCACCAGCGCCGAGCCGTTCCACCAGGAGCTGCAGGACGCTCTGCGCGCCGCGGACGCCGAGCCGGACGAGGCCAAGCGCACCGCGATGTATGAGGATCTCAACGCCAAGATCATGGAGGACTGGCTGCCCGGTCTGCCGCTGTCGCACTCGCCGCCGGCCATCGTGGTCGCGGAGAACGTCAAGGGACTGGTCGCCAGCCCCCTGACGGCGGAGGACTTCTCCACGGTCACCATCGAGGAGTGAGCCGCTGACGCCGGGCCGGTCCCTCCCCACAGGGACCGGCCCGTCGTCGCGCCTGCTGCGGCAGGCCCCTCCCGTCTGGCATCCTGCCCCTACCGCCGGCCCGGCTCCCCGCCCGGAAGGATCCCGCACGTGCTGAAGTTCATCATCCGGCGCAGCCTGCAGATGGTGCTTGCGCTGTTCATGCTCAGCCTGCTGCTGTTCGCCTGGCTGCACGCGCTGCCGGGCGGACCGGTCAGCGCGCTGCTCGGCGAGCGCGGCAACCCCGAGGCGGCCGCCGACCTGCGCGCCCAGCTCGGCCTGGACCAGCCGCTGCCGGTGCAGTACTGGCAGTTCCTGCAGCGTGCCTTCGCCGGCGACTTCGGCATCTCCACCGGGGTCTTCGCCGGGCAGCCCGCCATGCGGGTCTTCCTGGACCGCTTCCCGGCCACCATCGAGCTGAGCGTCCTGGCGCTGATCTTCGCCCTCGTGATGGCTGTCCCCCTGGGCTACGCCGCCGCGCGCCGACGCGGGAGCGCGCTGGACACCTCACTGGTCATCTCCTCCCTCGTCGGGGTCGCGGTCCCGGTCTTCTTCCTCGCCTTCGTCCTGAAGTACTTCTTCGCCGTCCAGTGGGGCGTCCTGCCTCCCTCGGGCTACCAGACGGCGGGGCTCAACGCCACGAGGGTCACCGGGTTCGGGCTCCTCGACGGCCTGCTCACGCGCGAGTGGGACGCCGCCTGGGACACCTTCAGGCACCTGCTGCTGCCGGCGCTGGCGCTGTCCTCCATCCCGTTCGCGGTGATCTTCCGGATCACCCGGGCCTCGGTGCTGGACGTGCTCGACGAGGACTACGTGCGCACCGCGCGGGCCAAGGGTCTGACCGGGCGGGTCATCCGCAGCCGGCACATCATGCGCAACGCCCTCATCCCGGTCGTGACGATCATCGGCCTGCAGGTGGGTGCGCTGCTGGCCGGTGCGGTCCTGACCGAGAAGGTCTTCGCCTACCCCGGCATCGGGCAGGCGCTGGCGCTCGGCTTCGAGAAGCGCGACTACCCCGTGCTGCAAGTGGTCATCTTCATGGCCGCGCTCATCTACATCGTCGTCAACCTCCTCGTGGACATCGCCTACGCGGTGATCGACCCACGGGTGCGCACCAGGTGAGGGGCCGGACCGTGAAGACCTACGGGCAGACGAAGAAGGACCGGATCGACGCCCTCGCCGAGGCCGGGGCGCTCGACGACGACAAGGGCGTGAGCCTGCTGCGCTCGGCGTGGCTGCGGTTGCGCACCGACCGCGTCTTCCTCTTCGGACTGGTCATCATCGTGCTCTTCGTGCTGCTGGCGATCCTCTCGCCGTGGATCGCCCCGCACGACCCGGCCGAGCGGCTCCTCATCGGAGAGGTGAGCCGGCAGAGCAACCCGGTGCCGCCGCCGCAGGACGGCTTCCCCCTCGGCGCCGACGACCGTGGGCGCGACCTGTTCTCCCGGCTGCTCGTCGGTTCCCGTCAGACGCTCATCGTGGGCGTGCTCGCCACGCTCGGGGGACTGGCCGGCGGCCTGACCCTCGGGACGCTCGCCGGCGGCATCGGCGGCTGGATGGACTCCGCCGTGATGCGCATCGTCGACGTCATGCTCTCGATCCCCTCCCTGCTCATGGCCTTCTCCCTGGCCGCGGTCCTCAAGCCCTCGCAGTGGAGCGTCATCCTTGCCATCGCGGTCATCCAGGTGCCGATCTTCGCCCGGCTGCTGCGCGGCTCGATGCTCGCCCAGCGGCACAGCGACCATGTGCTCGCCGCGCGCGCCCTGGGCGTCCGCCCCGCCGCCATCGTGTTCCGCCACATGCTGCCCAACTCGCTGGGGCCGGTCATCGTCCAGGCCACCCTCGTGCTCGCCGTGGCCATCATCGACGCGGCCGCGCTGTCCTTCCTCGGCCTGGGCAACCCCGACGACACCCGGCCCGAGTGGGGCCAGATGCTCGGCCAGGCCCAGCCCTACTTCAACTCCTTCCCGCACCTGGCGGTCTACCCCGCCCTGTGCATCATCGTGGTGGCGCTGGGCTTCACGCTCATGGGTGAGTCGCTGCGCGAGGCCCTCGACCCCAAGTCCCGTCGCTGAGGAGGACACGTGAGCGCCCAGCCCAGCACCACCGCATACCCCGGAGGCTCCGACGCCCCGCGTGAGCCGCTGCTGTCCGTGCGCGACCTGGCCGTCACCTTCGGCCGCGGCGCCAAGAGCTTCCGCGCCGTCGACGGTGTCAGCTTCGACGTCGCGCCCGGCCAGACGGTCGGCCTCGTCGGCGAGTCCGGGTGCGGCAAGTCCGTCACCTCGCTGGCGATCATGGGGCTGCTGCCGGCCCGCGGCAACACCGTCACCGGCAGCGTGACCTTCGCCGGGCAGGAGCTGCTGTCGATGTCGACCGCGCAGCTGCGCGACCGCCGCGGCAAGGACCTGGCGATGATCTTCCAGGACCCGCTGTCCTCGCTCAACCCGGTCGTGCCGATCGGCGTGCAGGTGGCCGAGGTGCTCCAGCGGCACAAGGGGATGAAGCGCGGCCCCGCGCAGGAGCAGGCGGCGGTCATGCTGGAGAAGGTCGGCATCCCCGACCCCACCCGGCGGCTCAAGGAGTATCCCCACCAGCTCTCCGGCGGCATGCGTCAGCGCGCGCTCATCGCCATGGCGCTGGCCTGCGAGCCGCGGCTGCTCATCGCCGACGAGCCGACGACCGCCCTCGACGTGACGATCCAGGCCCAGATCCTGGCTCTGCTCAAGGAGCTGGTCCAGGACAGCGGGACGGCGCTGATCATGATCACCCACGACCTCGGGGTCGTGGCCGGGCTGTGCGACGAGGTCAACGTCCTCTACGCCGGTCGGATCGTGGAGCGGGCCCAGCGGCACGACCTCTTCGCCGCGCCCCGGCACCCCTACACCGGCGGCCTGCTGGCCTCCATCCCGCGCCTGACCGAGGAGCGCGGGCGCCGGCTGACGCCGGTGCCCGGGTCGGTCGCCGACAACATCCCCTGGGACTCCGGGTGCGCCTTCGCACCCCGCTGCGCCAACGAGATCGCGGTGTGCCGCGAGCGCACCCCCGAGCTCGTCGCCGACCGCGAGGACCTCGGGGCCGACCGGCTGCTGCGCTGCCACAACCCGCTGGAGTCGCACCCGCTGGACGACGACGCTCGCACCGACACCTCGAGCACCGACACCTCGAGCACCGAGGAGGACCCGGCATGACCACCACCGAGCGCGAGGAGGGGACCGCCCCCGCCGCGAGCGAGGGCGTCCTCGTCCGGGCCCGCGGCGTCAAGGTGCACTTCCCGATCAAGAAGGGACTCGTCTTCGACCGCACCGTGGGCCACGTCTACGCCGTCGACGGGATGGACCTGACGATCCGGCGCGGGGAGACCTACGGTCTGGTCGGCGAGTCCGGCTGCGGCAAGTCGACCTTCGGCCGGGCGCTGCTGCAGCTCGAGGAGCTCACCGAGGGCGAGGTGGACTTCGACGGCACCGACCTGGCCTCGCTCAAGGGCGAGGCGCTGCGCGCCCAGCGCCAGCACATGCAGATGGTCTTCCAGGACCCGCTGGGCAGCCTCGACCCGCGCCAGACCGTCGAGCAGCTCCTGCTCGAGGGCATGAGGGCGCACGGACTGGCCAAGGACGGCGCCGCCGCCCGGGGACGGCTGGTCGAGCTTCTCGCTGCCGTGGGCCTGCCCCGCAACGCGCTGAGCAAGTATCCGCACGAGTTCTCCGGCGGCCAGCGACAACGGGTCGGCATCGCCCGCGCACTCTCGGTCGACCCGGAGCTGATCGTCGCCGACGAGCCGGTCAGCGCCCTGGACGTCTCCGTCCAGGCCCAGGTCATCAACCTCCTGGAGGACCTGCAGGGGGAGTTCGGGCTGACCTACCTGGTCATCGCGCACGACCTGGCCGTCGTGCGGCACATCAGCGACCGCATCGGGGTGATGTACCTCGGGGCCCTCGTGGAGGAGGCCGACGCCGACGACCTCTACGCCGAGCCGCTGCACCCCTACACCCGCGCGCTGCTGTCCGCGGTCCCCGTCCCCGACCCGGTCGTGGAGGACACCCGTGAGCAGATCCTCCTGGTCGGGGACCTGCCCTCCCCCGCGGACCCGCCGTCGGGCTGCCGCTTCCACACCCGGTGCCCCTGGCGCCAGGAGACGAGGTGCGACGACGAGCGCCCGCTGCTGAGGACGGTGGAGCTGCCGGGAGTGCCGGACTCGCACCGGGTGGCCTGCCACTGGGCGGAGCAGATCGCCTCCGGGCAGCTGCAGCGGCACCAGGTGGTGCCGCAGGACGTGACCGACCCCACCGAGGCCTCGGCCGGCGGCGACGACGCGTCCCTCGGCGCCAAGGGCGTCACCGACGCGACCGGCTGAGCGGGAGCGGTGACCCCCCAGGAGGCGGCCGGGGCGCCCGGCAGGACGACGGTGCTGGTCGTCCAGCAGGACGACGGTGACCCCCTCGGCCCGGCGCGGCGCTGGCTCGCCGAGGAGGGCGTGGGCTGCGAGGTGCTCGAGGCGCACCGGGGCGCTCCGGTGCCGGGTCGGGTGCGCGGTCGCTCCGGCCTCCTCGTGCTCGGCGGCGAGGCCGGCGCCACCCAGGACGAGGCACACCCCTGGCTGGCTCCGGTGCGGGACCTGATCGCCACGACGGTGGCCACCGGCCTGCCCTTCCTCGGCGTCTGCCTGGGCCACCAGATGGCCGCTGTCGCACTGGGTGGACGGGTCACGCCCAACCCGCACGGGCCGAGCCGCGGCCTGCTCCCCTGGGGGCCGACCGTCCCGGGCCGTGGGGACCCGCTGACCTGCGCCCTGGAACCCGGCAGCGACGTGCTGCACTGGAACGACGACGTCGTCGTGGAGCTGCCGACCGGGGCGGTCGCCCTGGGCAGCTCCCCGGACGGCACCGTGCAGGCCGCCCGGTACGCGCCGCGCGCCTGGGGCGTGCAGTTCCACCCCGAGGCCGCCGCCGAGGTGGTCCAGGGCTGGGGGCACGCTGCGCCCTCGCCGAGCGAGCGGGCGACCGTGACGGCCCTCCGGCAGCGCGAGCACGAGCTGCACGCGGCCTGGGCGGCACTCGTGCGACGATTCGGGCAGCTCCTGCACGAGGGTTGAGCGACCGCATACCGGCAACGCCCGACGATGGAAGAATCGGTGGCAGGGCCGGACCGGCCGGCACGAGGAGGTGACCGTGGGCGACGTCGCCTTCTTCCTCGCCGCGACCTTCGCCGCGGGCCTGCTCATCTCGCTGCTGCGGCTGCCCGCGCTGCTCGGTTTCCTGGTCGCCGGCTTCGTGCTGTCCGCGGCGGGCGTCCGCGAGCTGCCCTACCTGGACTTCATCGCCGAGCTCGGCGTGGTCCTGCTGCTCTTCGGGATCGGCCTGAAGCTCGACGTGCGCAACCTGCTCTCCCGAGAGGTGTGGGTCACCACGGTCGGCCACGTCGCGCTCTCCGTCGCCGCCGGGACCGGCTTCCTGTGGCTGCTGGCCCTCGTCGGCTACCCGCTGCTGGCGGGCCTGGCGCCCGGCACCCTCGTCCTCATCGCCTTCGCGCTGGCCTTCTCCTCCACCGTCTTCGTCATCAAGGTGCTCGAGGACAAGAACGAGCTGGAGACCTTCTACGGGCGCGTCGCGATCGGGATCCTCGTCATGCAGGACATCGTGGCGGTCGTCTTCATCGCCACCGCCGAGGAGCGCCTGCCCAGCCCGTGGTCCGTGCCGCTCGTGCTCGCGCTGCTGCCGCTGGGCTGGCTCGCCCGACGCATCTGGGGCCACATCCGTCCCGGCGAGCTGCAGGCACTCTACGGTCTTGCCCTGGCGCTCGGCGGCTTCGCCGCCTTCGACGCGGTCGGTCTGGAGGGCGACCTCGGCGCCCTGGTCGTCGGTATGCTGCTCGCCGGCCACCGGGCGGCCGGCGAACTGTCCGACCAGCTCTTCACGCTGAAGGACCTGCTGCTCGTCGGGTTCTTCATCTCGATCGGCTACGGCGGCCCGGCCACCACCTCGACGGTCGGGCTGGGCCTGGCCATGCTGCTCCTGCTGCCGGTGCAGGTGCTCATCTACGTCTGGCTGCTCGACCGGCACCGGCTGCGGCGACGCACCTCGGTCAAGGCCGGGCTGCTGCTGGGCAACTACTCCGAGTTCGGTCTCATCGTCGTCGCCGCGGCCGTCTCCGGCGGTCTGCTCGAGGAGAGCTGGCTGGTCGTGATGTCGGTGGCGGTGGCGGGCAGCTTCGTGCTCGCCACGCTGGTCAACGCCCGCTCCGACACGGTGCTGGCCCTGGCACGCCGGATCATGCCGATGCACCCGCCCGAGGACGTGCACCCGCACGAGCGGCCGATCTCCTTCGGCACGGCCCGGGCGGTCGTCATGGGGATGGGGCGGATCGGGCACGCTGCCTACGACCAGCTCCAGGACACCTACGGGCTGGAGGTCCTCGGCGTGGAGAACCGCACCCACCGGGTCGAGGACCTGCAGGCCCACGGGTTGGCGATCGTCGAGGCCGACGCCGCCGACGGCGACTTCTGGTCCCGCCTGGAGTCGTCCCACCAGGTGGACATCGTGGTCCTCGCCATGCCCTTCCACGGCGCCAGCAGGCTGGCGCTGGAGCAGCTCGTGGCCAGCGGCTACACCGGCGTCGTCGCCGTGGTGGCTGGCTACGACTCCGAGGTCTCGTCCTTCGTCGAGCTCGGCGCCGACGTGGTCGTCCACGTCTTCGAGGGTGCGGGTGCCACGCTCGCCGAGCGCGCGGCCGAGGCGCTGTCCGACCGGGGCTGAGGCCGGTCAGCGACGGGTGGCGGTGACCACCGCGACGGGGCTGGCCGCCGAGCGCATCACGCGTTGGGAGACAGAGCCGAGCAGCCTGCCGCGGACGCTTCCCATGCCGCGGCTGCCCATGACGACCAGGTCGACCTCGCGAGACAGGTCGACGACGGAGCTGACGACCGGGCCGCGGCGCACCGCCAGCTCGACGTCCACACCGGGATGCTTCTCCAGCGCCGGGCGCAGCGCGTCCTGCAGGACGGCCCGCCGGTCCTCCTCGATCTTCTGCCACTCGGGGCTGTCCGGCTCGGTGACGACGTAGCCGTCGACCACCTCGAGGTACCAGGTGCTCAGCGCCACGAGCTTCTTGCCGGTGACCGCGGCGTACTCGACCGCGGCGCGCGCCGCCACCCGGCTGTCGTCGCTGCCGTCGACCGCCACGGCGATCCGGTCGTGCACGAGCGAGTCCACGTCGACCTCGGGGTTGACCACCACCACGGCGACCGTCGCGTGCGCCGCCACGCCGATCGAGGTGGTCCCGAGGACGAACTCCTCGAGGGGCCCCTTGCGACCGGTGCCGACCACCAGGACCGAGGCCTCCTGCTGGTGCTCCAGCAGCGCGCGCACCGGCGAGCCACGCTCCACGACCACCGAGGCCTGGATGCCGAACTCCTCGCCCAGCGCCTCCACCCGGTCCCGGATCTGCTCGCCCCGGGTCTCCTCCGCCTCCAGCAGCATCGTGATGTCCGGTGCTCCCGCGCCGGCGGCCCGTGCCGCCAGCGCCTCCGGCTCGCTGGCGTGGACCACCAGCAGCCGTCGGCCCGTCGTCCTCGCGTGCATCGCCGCCCAGCGCAGCGCCGCACCGTCCGTGCCACCCCCGTCCGCCCCGACCACCACGGGCCTGGTCTGCTCCGTCGCCACTGCCGCCACCTCCGTGTACTACGAATCGTCGCAGCCAGTCTAGCCGCCGGGGCGCGCCGGCTGGCGACCACCCGCGGCGGCACGGACGGCTCGGCATGCCCCGTTTAGTAGCCTCGTCCTCGACAGCCCCCGCCCCGACGTCACGCAGGAGACCCACCCGTGTCCACGATCATCTACACGCGCACCGACGAGGCACCGCTGCTGGCGACCTACTCGCTCAAGCCGGTCGTCGAGGCCTTCGCCGGTGCTGCCGGCATCGACGTGGAGACGCGGGACATCTCGCTCGCCGGCCGGATCCTCGCGCACTTCCCGGAGCGGCTCACCGACGCGCAGCGCCGGCCCGACGCGCTCGCCGAGCTCGGCCGGCTGGCGACGACGCCGGAGGCCAACATCATCAAGCTGCCCAACATCTCCGCCTCCGCGCCCCAGCTGCGCGCGGCGATCGCCGAGCTGCAGGCCCAGGGCTACGACCTGCCCGACTACCCCGAGTCTCCCGCCACCGACGAGGAGCGCGAGGTCCGTGCCCGCTACGACAAGCTCAAGGGGTCGGCGGTCAACCCGGTCCTGCGCGAGGGCAACTCCGACCGTCGGGCCCCTGACGCGGTGAAGAACTACGCCCGCAGCCGCCCGCACTCGATGGGGACCTGGGACTCCGACAGCCGCACCCGGGTGGCGACCATGGGCGAGCACGACTTCGCCACCAACGAGCAGTCGGTGATCATGCCGGCGCCGGACACGCTGACCATCAGCCACGTGGCCGCGGACGGCACCCGGACCATCCTCAAGGAGTCGCTGCCGGTGCTGGCCGGCGAGGTCGTCGACGCGACCTTCATGCAGGTCTCGGCGTTGCGCACCTTCCTCGCCGAGCAGGTGTCGGCGGCCGCTGCCGAGGACGTGCTCTTCAGCCTGCACCTGAAGGCGACCATGATGAAGGTGTCGGACCCGATCATCTTCGGCCACGCCGTCGAGGTCTTCTTCGCCGACGTCTTCGCCCGGTACGGCGCCCAGCTCGACGCCGCCGGGCTGTCCTCCAGCGACGGCCTGGGCGGGATCCTCGCCGGCCTCGACGCGCTCGGCGACGACGCGGGCGAGGTGCGCGCCGCGATCGAGGGCCGCCTGCGCGAGCTGCCCCGCCTGTCGATGGTGAACTCGGACAAGGGCATCACCAACCTGCACGTACCCAGCGACGTCATCGTCGACGCCTCCATGCCCGCGATGATCCGCAACGGCGGCAAGGTGTGGGGACCGAAGGGCGAGGTGGACGACACCATCGCGGTGATCCCCGACTCCTCCTACGCCGGCGTCTACCAGGTCGTGATCGAGGACTGCAAGGCGCACGGCGCCTTCGACCCGACGACGATGGGCTCGGTGCCCAACGTCGGCCTGATGGCCCAGAAGGCCGAGGAGTACGGCTCGCACGACAAGACCTTCGAGATGGTCGCCGACGGCGCGGTCCAGGTCCTCGACTCCGCGGGCACCGTGCTCATGGAGCACCAGGTCTGCGCCGGCGACATCTGGCGCGCCTGCCAGACCAAGGACGAGCCGGTCCGCGACTGGGTCAAGCTGGCGGTGAAGCGGGCCCGGGCCACGGGCGACCCGGCGGTCTTCTGGCTCGACCCCGCCCGGGCGCACGACGCCAACCTCATCAGCAAGGTCGAGGAGTACCTGCAGGACCACGACACCGATGGGCTGGACATCAGGGTGCTCTCCCCCGTCGAGGCCACGAAGCTGTCCGTCGAGCGCATCCGCGAGGGGAAGGACACCATCTCGGTGACCGGCAACGTGCTGCGCGACTACAACACCGACCTGTTCCCGATCCTGGAGCTGGGCACCAGCGCCAAGATGCTCTCGGTGGTGCCGCTGATGAACGGCGGCGGCCTGTTCGAGACCGGCGCCGGCGGCTCGGCACCCAAGCACGTACAACAGCTGCAGCAGGAGAACTACCTGCGCTGGGACAGCCTGGGCGAGTTCCTCGCGCTCGCGGAGTCGCTGCGCTTCCTGGCCGAGCGCGACGACAACCCCAGGGCGCGCGTGCTGGGCGACGCCCTGGACCGCGCCACCGAGCGGGTGCTGACCGAGGACCGTTCCCCGGCGCGCAGGCTGGGCGAGATCGACAACCGCGGCAGCCACTTCTACCTCGCCCTGTACTGGGCGCAGGCCCTCGCCGAGCAGACCGAGGACGCCGAGCTGGCCCGGCGCTTCGCCCCCGTCGCCGAGCAGCTCTCGGCCCAGCAGGACACCATCGCCCAGGAGCTGCTGGACGTGCAGGGCTCCCCGGTCGACCTCGGCGGCTACTACCACCCGGACGAGGAGAAGGTCGCCGCTGCGATGCGCCCCTCGGCCACCTTCAACGCCGTCATCGACGCCCTGCGCGGCTGACGGCATCCCCGGCTGCGCACGGTTCACCGCGCGGAGCCGAGCGTGGGTGCAGCGGGGCCCGTCCGGGCCGGCCCCGATGCGGCTGGGCTGGCGTCAGAGTGATAGGACTACCCGGGTGACGTCGCCCCCGGACCAGCCCCGCCGCCGGGGCTCCGGCATCGGACGCGACGGGGTCGGCGCCGGTCTCGCCCTGCTGGCCGTCGTCCTCATCTCGGTCAACCTGCGTCCGGGCGCCTCGTCGCTGGGACCGGTCCTGGCCGAGGTCCGCGCGGGGCTGGACATGAGCCCGGGCACGGCCGGTCTGGTGACCGCGCTGCCCGGCCTGTGCTTCGGGGCGTTCGGGGCCCTGGCCGTCGGACTGGCCCGGCGCGTCGGGATGACCGCGGGGATCAGCCTCGGGCTGGCCGCCGTCGTCGTGGGGCTGGTCGCCCGTGCCACGACCTCGTCGGTCGCCCTCTTCCTCCTCGCCACCGCACTCGCACTCGGGGGCATGGCGCTGGGCAACGTGCTGGTGCCCGCCTGGATCAAGCGGCACGCCCACGACGGCGGGGTCCGCCTGATGACCTTCTACGGCAGCGGGCTGACCCTGGGCGGAGCGGTCGCGGCCGCCCTCGCCGCCCCCGTCAGCGACGCCTCGGCGCTGGGCTGGAGGGCGGCCCTGGGGGTATGGGGCGTGGTCGCCGTCAGCGCCCTGGTCCCGTGGGTGCTCATCGCCCGCCGCGAGCACGGAGACCCGGCCGACCACCGCGCCGGCGCCTCGAGCACCCCCGTCAGTCTCTGGCGCTCGCCCACCGCGGTGGCCCTCACCGCCCTCTTCGGGATCCAGGCGATGAACGCCTACGTCCAGTTCGGCTGGCTGCCGCAGATCTATCGCGACGCCGGCCTGTCGGCGACCTACGCCGGAGTGCTGATGTCGCTGCTCACCGCGCTGGGGATCGTCGGAGGCCTGATCATGCCTACGGTGATCGCCCGCTCCCGCACGCTGGCGCCCTGGATGGTGGCCTTCGGGCTGCTCGTCATCACCGGCTACGCCGGCCTGCTGCTGGCCCCCGCCCACCTCCCATGGCTGTGGGCCGTCATCCTCGGCCTGTCCGGCTTCGCCTTCCCGACCGCCATCGCGCTGATCACCGCCCGCTCACGCGACCCGCGCGTCACCGCGCAGCTCTCCGGGTTCGTGCAGCCCGTGGGCTACGTGCTCGCGGCCGTCGGCCCGTTCACCGTCGGCATCATCCGGGACCTCACCCACGACTGGACCCTCGTGCTCATCCTCCTCATGGCCAGCGGGGTGCTGATGACCCTGGCCGGCCTGCGGGTCTCCACGCACGTCTTCGTCGACGACGAGCTCGACCGGTCCTGATCGCCAGGCGGCGTGCGGTCGGCACCGACACGCACGACGGGAACGGTTCGTCAGAATCCGCTATTTCAACTACACTCCGTAGGAGTTGGGCTCGTCGAGCCCCCCTAGCCTCGGAGAAAGCCACGATGAACCCCGACTTCCCCCTGTGGTTGCGCGCCTCGCACCTGATCAACTTCGTCCTCATCGGCATGCTGCTGCGCTCGGGCTGGGAGATCCTGTCCTCGCTGCCCCGCCTGTGGTGGCGCAAGGACTGCGCCCCCGGGACGGAGTGGCTGCGGTTCACCCGGCGCCAGCTGCCCAAGGAGGAGGGCGTCTACACCTCGCTCATGGACGAGAAGTCGCTCTCCCCGCTGATCGGCCTGCCGGGTCGGGAGAACGTCGGCCTGGGACGGCACTGGCACGGCCTGTCGGTGATGCTCTGGGTGCTCAACGGCATCATCTACGTCGGGCTGCTCTTCGGCACCGGCCTGTGGCGGCGCATCGTGCCCACCTCCTGGGACGTGGTCCCCGAGGCCTGGGAGTCGCTGAAGATGTACGTGTCCTTCCAGACGCCCTCCATCGAGCACTACCAGCCCTACGACGCGCTGCAGATGCTCGGCTACACCTTCGTCATCTTCGTCCTGGCGCCCTTCATGATGCTCACGGGCGTCGCGATGGCCCCGGCGATCCGGTCCCGCTACCCGTGGTACGTGAAGTTCTGGGGCGGTCACCAGGGCGCCCGGTCCCTCCACTTCATCGGCATGGTGCTGATGGCCGGCTTCGTCGTCATGCACGTCGGTCTCGTCTTTCTGGTGCACCGCGAGTACAACCTGGTCCACATGGTGTTCGGCGACGTCGACACCGCCCGCTACGCGCAGGCCTTCGTCATCATCGTGTCCACCATCGTGGCGGTGGTCCTCTTCTGGATCGCGCTGAGCTACCTCACGCTCGCCGACCGCGTCCGCGCCCACAAGTTCCTGGTGCCCACCACCGAGATCGGGCGCCGCATCTTCCTGAACTGGATGCGGCCGCGCAGCGCCGAGCAGACGACCTACACCGACGAGGACATCTCCGAGTTCCACTGGACCAACGGGCTGCCCCCGACCGAGGAGGAGTCCCCGGAGTGGATCGCAGCCCGGGACAACGACTGGGCGGGCTACACCATCGCGGTCGGGGACGGGCTGACCGGCACGAGCCGGGAGCTCACCCTTGACGAGATCCGCGAGCTGCCGCAGGTCTCCTACATCGCCACCCACACCTGCATGCAGGGCTGGTCGGCCACCAGCCGCTGGACCGGTGTGCGGCTGGTGGACCTGCTCCCGGAGCGTCCGGAGGGTGCCAACTACGTGCTGGTCGAGTCCTACGGGCTGGCCCAGAAGATGTACGACAACCGGCCTCGAGAGCCCTTCTACGCCGCCTACGACCTGGAGACGGTCTACGAGGCGGACACCATCCTGGCCTACGAGCGCAACGGTCGACCGGTCGACATACACCTCGGCGGTCCGGCGCGGATGCGCGTAGAGTCCAACCACGGTTACAAGCACGTCAAGTGGGTCCGCTCGATCCGGTGGATCGCCGACTACGCCGAGTACGGCGACGGTCGTGGCGGCACCCGCGAGGACTCCGCCCTCCAGGCGTTCAACGGAAGGATCTGATGGACGAGACCGAGGACCCCATCGTCTCCACCACCTTCGCGGTCGAGGGGGTGCGCTCCGAGAGCGAGGTGCGCGAGGCCCTCCAGGCGCTCTACGACGTCTTCAGCGAGCTGGGGCTGGGGCAGGCGACCTTCGAGGTGACCGGGAGCGAGGTCGCCCAGCTGTTCGTCAAGCACAAGAGCTCGGTCAGGCCGGACCGGGTCGCCATCGCCCAGGCGCTCTCGACGGTCGGTGCCCGCGTGGTCGACTGACCACCGGTCCACCGCACCCGACGAGGCCCGCACCGCCATCTCGGCGGTGCGGGCCTCGTGACGTCCCGTCCGTGCGGGGTCAGCGCGCCTCGTGCGCGGTGATCTCCTCCAGCCTGGGTGCGTAGCTGCCGGCCGGGTCGTGGCGCAGGTCCAGCCACACGTCCAGCAGCGCGGTCGCCGCCGGTGCAGCGATGACGTTCTGCCCCATGCACAGCACCTGGGCGTCGTAGTTCTCCACCGAGCCGCGCACCGTCACCAGGTCGTGCGCGGTCGCGGCCCGCACGCCCGGCACCTTGTTGGCCGCGATGGTCGTCCCCAGGCCGGTGCCGCAGACGAGCACGGCGCGGTCGACGCGGCCCTCGCGCACCGCCTCGGCGACCTGGAAGGACACCTCGGGGTAGGTGATGTCCGCGGTCGACAGGTCGACGACCTCGCTCACCCGCGGGTCGTCCTCGAGGAAGGCCCGCAGCGCCTCCTTCAGGACCGCCCCGTTGCCCGGTGCTCCGACCGCGATACGCATGCCGTGTCTTCCCTTCCCGTCGAGGTCCGGCGGCCGGTCGGGCCGGCACGGCCGAAATTTCTTACCCATTGTAGTAGCCGGCGACCGGGCATCCCGGCCGGCGAGCACAGGAGCAGTGCCGGCCGTCGTACGGTATGGCGTGCGGGTCGCAAGGATCCCTTCGACCAGGCGGACGACGGCGAGCGGGAGGCAGGGATGACAGACGACGGGGTGGCGAGGGCCTACGGCACGCGAGCGGCCGAGCTGGCCGGGATGCTCGGCTCCGTGGTCTCCCTGCAGGACCCCGACCGCGCGGTGATCGAGCCGTGGGCCAAGACGGTTCGAGGCCGCATCCTCGACGTCGGATCGGGGACGGGGCGCTGGAGCGGACGACTCGCCGACCTCGGGCACGAGGTCGAGGGCCTCGAGCCCGTGGACCGCTTCGTCCAGATCGCGCGGCGGGCCCATCCGAGCGTGACCTTCCGGCGGGCGGCGCTGGCCGATCTCGCCGGTTCCGAGGAACGCTGGTCCGGGGTGCTCGCGTGGTACTCACTCATCCACCTCGGCCCCGAGGAGCTCCCGACGGCCCTGTCCACCGTGCGCACCGTCCTGGAGGACGGTGGCTCCCTCCTGCTCTCCTTCTTCACCGGGCCGCGCCTGGAGGCCTTCCCGCACCCGGCGACCACGGCCTACCGGTGGCCCATGGGCGACATGACCCGGGCGGTCGAGCGGGCGGCCTTCGAGGTCATCGACGCGCAGGAGCGGTCCGAGCACCTCCATGCCCACATCCGGGCGCGGACGCGCCGCCTCGGCCCCTTGACGTGATCGCGCGCGACCACGTCGGCCAGGAGCAGACCTAGGACCCGCTCGACAGGATGCGCACGCGTTCGCCGTGCCTCGCGGTGATCGCGATCCCGTCGAGCTCTGCCCCACCGTCGGCGACGTGCGCCGCGTCTGATCCTTCCCCGGACGCCTCGATACCGCCGTCGACGGCGAACGAACGGACCAGGCCGTCGACCTCTAGGGTCGTCACCCGTTCTCCCGTGGTGGCCAGCCGGCCGCCGATCCGGACCTCATCCACGACACCGCCGGCCTTCACACTGAGCGCGACCGCCTGGAGCGTGACCTGCACACCTTTGACCAGGCTCAGACCTTCGCCGCCGCTGGTCGTGACATCCCCGGTCACGACCAGGTGGCCCAGCGGCTTGCTGACCTGGATCCCCATCGACCCGTCGCCGGTCGTCTGGATGCTGGTGAAGCGTGCCTCCCGCAGGCTGCCGTCGTAGTGGTTGAACCCACGGGCACCCTTGCCGGTCGTGGTGATGGACGCCTGCACGTCGAGGATGCCGATGTCGCCGAAGTTGACCACTCCGATGCCGCTCGGCCCGTGGGAGGCCACCGGCGCCGTGGCGGTCCACGTGGCGACCCTGCCCCAGTTGTCCAACGCCATGTCGTTCTGCCCGTAGGTCGTCACCGGTCCGGCGCAGACGACGCGGTCCACGCGCGCCCCGCTGATCACGAACACGCCTCCGGAGATCAGGTCCGGCGTGCCTTCCGCGATGCCGCCGTCGGCATGAATCTCGCCGGTCCGGAGCTCGTCGACCAGGACGGTGCCGCCGGCTGCCTTCCCGTCCCAGTCACCGTGACCACCGACGAAGACGCCGCTACCGCGCACCGGCTCCGCCGCCGTCCCCGCCGAGATGTCCAGGAGCTCGGCGGTCAGCTCCACCGCCCGGTCGCCCTGCCGGTTCCATACGGTGAACGCCCCCCTGCAGCGCATCCACTCCGAAGCCGTGCGGGCGGTCGAACCGGCCGCGCACGTCAGCGGCCGCGACGTGGACGCCCTCGGCACGGATCCGGCCGGCGCGCACGCGATCCTGGGCGAGGAGCGCCACCTGCCCGCGGGTCCTCACGTTGCGCAGGACGAGCGTGCCGAGGTCCTCCACGGACGTGGCGTTGAGGATCGCGGCCTCCTGGAGGGGGACCTCGATGGTGATGCCCTCCAGCGTGTTGTCGGAGGTCAGTCGCACGCCCCGGGCGCCGAAGCGGAGCGTGCCTCCGCGGAGGGTCGTCCCTGGTGGGAGCGTGATCATCGGGGACCCGGTGATCACGCCATCGACCTCGATCACGCTCGACCGGCGCTCTATCGCCCGCGCCAGCTAGGGCGTGTCTCCCAATTGTCGACGGCGCTCGAAAACTGGACAGTTTCGGCGGTCGAAAAGTGGACAGTTTCAGTCTAGTGCGCCCTGCTCGGCCTTGATGCTGGGCAGGGTGTCGATTCCTCGGTCGCGCAGTCGGTAGGAGGCGCCTTTGAGGGGTATGACGTCGGCGTGGTGGACGATGCGGTCGATCATCGCGGCGGCGACGACCTGGTCGCCGAAGACGCCGGCCCAGGAGCTGAACGGCAGGTTCGAGGTGAGGATGAGCGAGGCGTGCTCGTACCGTGAGGAGACAAGCTGGAAGAACAGGTTCGCGGCGTCCTGGGCGAACGGGAGGTAGCCGACCTCGTCCACGGCGATCAACGGGTAGCGCCGCAGCCGGGTCAGCTCGGCGTCGAGCCGGCCGCGCTGGTGGGCCTCGGACAGGCGGGTCACCCACTCACTGGCGGTGGCGAACAGCACCCGGTGCCCCTGCCGGGCGGCGGTGACCGCCAGGGCCGCGGCCAGGTGGGTCTTGCCGGTCCCGGGTGGGCCGAGCAGGACGACGTTGCGGTGCTCGGTCAGCCAGGCTCCGGAGGCCAGGGCCTGGATCGGGGTGCGGGCGGTGGGTTGGTGGTCGAAGTCGAAGTCCTCCAGGGTCTTGCCAGCCGGGAGCCCGGAGGCGCGGATGCGCAGCTGGGCGCCGGAGGCGTTGCGGGCGGCGACCTCGCGTTCGAGGACGGCGGCGAGGTAGTCCTCGTGGGTCCATCCGGCGTCGCGGGCGTGCTCGGCCAACCGGGCCGCGGACTCGGTGATGCGTGGTGCTTTGAGCGCGGCCGCGAGGTGGGTGATCTGCTTGAGCACCTCGGTCGCCGGCGTCGTCCTGGCGGTGGTCCTGGTGCTCACAGCGTGCCTCCTGCGGTGTCGAGGCCGAACGCGCGGTCGTAGTCGGCCAGGTCCCGCACCAGGTCCTCGTGCTCGTCGGGCAGCACCTGGTCACGGTGCTGGTAGGCGCGGCGCAGGTCGCCCGCGGCGGCCACGTGGGCGGGGTCGGTGACGGTCATCGAGCGGGCCCACCGGCGAGGGTGCTCGGCCACGAGGCGGCCGCCGTGACGGACGCGGACGACGTCGAGGTCGGCGGCCACGTCCACACGGGCACCGATCGCGGTGGGGTGGACGGAGTAGTCGTTGGTGTCGACGCGCACGTAGTAGTCCCGGCCCAGGCGGACGTGGTTGCGCCAGCCCAGGTGGAGCAGGGCCGGCGGCAGCGGTGTCATCTTCTCCTTGTCGGCGGTGAGCAGGTCGACCGGTCTCGCCTTGGTCGTGCGCACCATCCTCGCGTTGGCGGTGCCCAGCCAGTCGGTGAGCTGGGCGTTGAAGTCGGCCGGGGACTCGAAGTGCCGGCCGGGCATGAACGAGGTCTCGAAGAAGCCGTTGCGCCGCTCGACCACCCCTTTGGACTCCGGGTCCCGCGGTGGCAGCAGCACGATCTTGGTGGCCAGGGTCCCGGCGAACACCGCGGCCGGCTCGGTCAGCTTCCCTCGCCCGATCCCGGCCTCGTTGTCCCAGATCAGGCGGCGGGGCACGTACCCGACCTGCGACAGCAGCGACCACATGCCGAGCAGGAGGTCGGCGGTCTTGCGGGTCGGGATCATCCGGGCGAGCATGAACCGGCTGTACGCCAGCGTCATCACCAGCACCGGAAGCAGCGCCCGGTTGCCGTCCTCGAGCAGGATCTTGCGCGGCGGGAACCACAGGTCGCACTGCGCCACGTCCCCGGCCGCCCACGTCAACCGGTCCGCCGGGTCGATCGGGCGGTGGTCGGCCCGCACCCGGTTCACGTTGTCCCGGAACCAGCGGATCGAGCCGGTCCACCCGACCCGCTCGGCGAGCACGGTCGCGGGCATGTCCGGGGTATCCGCGAGCAGCACCCGCACCCGTGCCTCGTACGGGGTGAACGAGGTCGGGCCGCTGGCCCGCTCGTACTTCGGTGGCCCCTGCGAGGCGACGGCGTTGAGCACCGTGGTCCTCGAGATGCCCAGCTTCCTGGCGATCGCAGCGTTCGGCACACCCTCACGGGCCAGCCTGCGGATCAGCGCCCAGTCCTCCATAGTGATCACTCTCCAATCGTGGTTGGGGTGTCCACTCTTCGAGCGCCGTTACTGCCTAGTTTTCAAGCGCCGCTGACACCAATAGGCGTAGCCAGCGTATGCAGGTCTGGAGGATCGCGGCTGCCCGGTAGGTGATGGCGAGCTTGTCGTAGCGGGTGGCTAGGCCTCGCCACTGTTTGGTCACGCTGAAGGAGCGCTCCACGACGTTGCGGTCCTTGTAGGTATCTGCGTCGAAGGCCGGGGGTCTACCGCCTGCTGAGCCCTTGCGTAAGCGAGCGGTGATCTCGGTGGTCTTCTGCGGGATGACTGCCTTGATCCCGCGGCCAGCCAGCATGTCCCGGTTCACGCCGCTGGTGTAGGCACGGTCTGCGACCACCGCCTCGGGCCGGGTCCGGGGACGTCCCGGACCCGGGCGCGGAACCCGAATGTCAGCGAGTACCTCGGCCAGCATCGCCCCGTCGTTACGCTGCCCGCCGGTGACCACCAACGCCAACGGACGACCATGGCCATCGACCGCGGCATGGATCTTGGTGGTCAGCCCACCACGAGAGCGACCGATCCCGTGACCTGCAGGTTCTCGCTCACCGCCCAGAGAGCTGGCAAGGAACCCGGGCGGCAGATTCGTGTAGTTCGATCGAGCCCCCTGTGTCCTGCTCGGGGCGGGTCGTGTTCGTGCCGTGCTGGTGGGCACGGTTGATCGTGGCATCCACCGACACCGTCCAGTCGACCTTGCCGGCGGCATCGGCCTCGGTCAAGATCTGAGCGAGCACCCGGTCCCAGGTCCCATCAGCCGCGTAGCGACGGTGCCGCTTCCACACGGTCTGCCACGGTCCGAAGACCTCGCGAGGCAGGTCGCGCCAGGGCATCCCAGTGCGGTAACGGTAGATGATCCCCTCCACCACCCGACGGTTGTCACCAAACGGGCGACCCCGCCGACCGGCATTCGAAGGCAGCAGCGGTTCGATCCGCTCCCAGTGCGCATCGGACAACGACTGACTCCTCGAAGAACTCACCCACCGATACTGACGCGAGCCTCACCCGAGATATTGGAGACACGCCCTAGGCCGCAGTCCGCACCTTCACCACATCGCTCATGCCTCGATTGTCTCCGAGTCGTGCCCCGGTGGCGACGTGGGCGCGGCTCTGGTCCCGTCGGTGCAGGTCAAGGCGCAGGTATGGCGGGAGGGGTCCACCTTCTCGACGGTCGAGTCCTTGCTCCCGAACGACCCGACCACGAACCGGACACGGAGGACACGCTCACACGTTGAAGCGGAACTCCACCACGTCACCGTCGTTCATCACGTAGTCCTTGCCCTCGATGCGCACCCGGCCCGCCTCCTTGGCCTTCGCCATCGAGCCGGCGGCGTCCAGGTCCTCGAAGGAGACGACCTCGGCCTTGATGAAGCCACGCTCGAAGTCGGTGTGGATGACCCCCGCGGCCTGCGGCGCGGTCCAGCCCTTGCGGATCGTCCAGGCGCGGGACTCCTTGGGACCGGCCGTGAGGTAGGTCTGCAGCCCGAGGGTGTCGAAGCCGACGCGGGCCAGCTGCTCCAGCCCGGGTTCCTCGACGCCGACGGACTCGAGCAGCTCGCGCGCCTCCTCGTCCTCCAGCTCGGCCAGGTCGGCCTCGAGCTTGGCGTTGAGGTAGATCGCCTCGGCGGGCGCGACCAGGGCCGCGAGCTCCTCGTGCAGCGCCTCGTCGGTGAGCCCGTCCTCGTCGAGGTTGAACACGTAGAGGAAGGGCTTGGTGGTGAGCAGCCCGAGCTGGCGGGCGAGGACCGGGTCGACGCCTGCCTCGGCACCCGCGGCGTAGAGCGTGTCCCCGCGCTCCAGGACAGTGCGGGCCGCGACCGCCGCGTCGAGGAGCTCCTTGGGCGTCTTCTTGCCCTTGACCTCCTTCTCCAGGCGCGGGACCGCGCTCTCGAGGGTCTGCAGGTCGGCCAGCACCAGCTCGGTGTTGATCGTCTCGATGTCGTCCCTCGGGGAGACCTTGCCCTCCACGTGCACGACGTCGTCGTCGCCGAAGGCGCGCACCACCTGGCAGATCGCGTCGGCCTCGCGGATGTTGGCGAGGAACTTGTTGCCCAGCCCCTCCCCCTCGCTCGCGCCGCGGACGATACCGGCGATGTCGACGAAGCTGACCGTCGCCGGCAGGATCCGGGCGCTGCCGAAGATCTCGGCGAGCCGGGTCAGCCGGGCGTCCTTGAGCGGGACGACCCCGACGTTGGGCTCGATCGTGGCGAACGGGTAGTTCGCGGCGAGCACGGAGTTCTTGGTCAGCGCGTTGAAGAGCGTCGACTTGCCGACGTTGGGCAGTCCGACGATTCCGATGGAGAGGGCCACGGGGTCAGGAGTCTACCGGGCCTCACCCAGCGCCTCGACGACGTGCGGACGCACCTGGGCGGCGCCCTCCGCGAGCATGATCACCGTGTAGTGGTTGACGTCCTCCACCGGCACCATGCGCACCGCGGGATAGCGCACGGTCCACAGGTCGCGGGCCGCGTCGGGGTAGAGCGGCGGCACCTCGTCCATCAGCCCGCGGGGCGCGACCAGCCAGGTCGCCGGACGCCGCAGGTGATCCAGGGCGTGCTGCACCGAGTCGCCGTCGACGAGCTCGCGGATGTCCTCCCCCAGCGCGGCGACCCGCGTGGCGGGTCGCAGCTCGGGCTCGGCGCCCACGAGGTCGTAGTCGACGTAGGCGGTGGTGAGGTCGGTCCACCCCGGTCCCAGCGCGGGGTGCTCCCGCCAGAAGTCGCGGTAGGCGGCGCGGCTCGGGAAGGTCATCTGCAGACGTTCCGCAGCAGGTCCCAGGACCAGCCCGGCCATCTCGTCCGGCGCGACGCCCGGAGGCGGGAGGAGCGGCATACCCCCGTCGACGAGGACGAGGGAGGAGACCGTGTCCGGGTGCCGGTCGGCGAGCACGAGGGAGACGAAGCCCCCCATCGAGTGGCCGACGACAACGACCGGTCCGGCCCCCAGGTGGTCCAGGACGGCCGCGACGTCGTCGGCGTGCGTCGGCATGCCGTAGGGCGCGGGCAGGTCCCTGGACCGGCCGCGGCCGCGCAGGTCGGGCGCGACGATCCGCACCCCGGGCAGCTGGCGGGCCAGCTCGGCCCAGCCGACGTGCGAGGCGGTGATGCCGTGGACGGCGAGCACCGTCGGCGGCGCCGGACCACCACCCTCGGGCTCCCAGACACCGACGTGCAGGTCACCGCCGCGCACCGGCACCTCGACCTCCCGGTAGCGGGGCCCGACGACCTGCCCGACGGACGGTGGCAGCGTGGTGGGCGTGCTCACCGAGCCCTCCACCCTCCGTCGATGGTGTACGACGCCCCGGTCACCGTCGCCGCGTCGTCAGGGGCCAGGGTTGACACCAGGGCGTCGATGCCGCTGTCCCCTCCGGTGACCAGTGCCGTGCGTGTCATGTCGTGCTGTCCTCTCTGTCGTGGTCGGTCGGTGCCGCCGGCGGCTCGAGCGCCCCCTGGATGAGGTTCATGAGCCCCTCGAAGACGCCAGGGTCGATGCGGCCCGCGCCGTCCCAGAGGACCCACCGCATGCCGATGAGCTCGCCGGCACCCATGAGCGCCCAGGCGGTCACGGTGGGGTCGACGTCCCGGATCTCCCCCGCTGCACGGGCGCTCTCCAGACCTGCGGCGTAGCCGCTGCAGATCGCCTCGTAGTGGGCGCGCATCGCCTCGGGCGAGACGAACTCGGCCTGCCTGATGATCCGGTAGAGGGCCGGGTGGGCAGCGGTGAAACGGAAGAACTCGCGAAAGCCCTCGCGCTCGGCCTCGATCCGGTCGCGGCCGCGGCGGGCGCCCTCGCTCATCGCCTGGCGCACCCGCTGGGACAGGTCGTGGACGACCTCGTCGAAGATCTCCTTCTTGCCGGGGAAGTGCACGTAGAAGGTGCCCAGCGCCACCCCGGCGCGCTCGGTGATCTTCACGATCGAGGCGTCGTGGTAGCCGACCGTGGCGAAGACGTCCTCGGCCGCCTCGAGCAGGCGGGCCCGGGTGCGGGCTCCGCGGGCGGTGCGTGGGGTGCGGTCGGCCGTCGCGCGGGTCTGTGTCACCGTGACCTCGCCTGCTGGGCCGCGAGCGCGATGTGCAGCGCCTGCTGGCGGGCGATCTTGCCGACCGACACCGACGGCAGCTCGGGGACGAGGTGGACGGCGACGGGGACCTTGAACGCCGCCAGCCGCTCGCGGCAGTGCTCGACGAGCTCGGTCTCGTCGGTGACGACGCCGCTTCGCGGGACGACCAGCGCCACGCCCCGCTCCCCCCACCGCTCGTCCGGCACGCCCACGACCACGGCCTGCTCGACGCCGGCGTGGGTGAGCAGCACGGCCTCGACCTCGGCGGGCGCGACGTTCTCCCCCCCGGAGATGAAGATGTTCTTGAGCCGGTCGACGATGCGCAGGTAGCCGTGCTCGTCGCGGGTGGCGACGTCACCGGTGGACAGCCAGCCGGCGCGCAGGGCCGCGCGGGTGGCCGCCTCGTCGTGCAGGTAGCCGCTGAACACCCCCGGACCGCGCACCAGCAGCTCACCGGTGCCGGGGCCCTCGATCCGCTCGCCGGTCGCGGGTGCCGCGAGCGCCACGTCGACGTGGGGGTAGGGGACGCCGGCCCAGCCCGCGCGCGCGGTCGCCTCCCTGGGAGGTATGCAGAGCACGTTGGGTCCGGCCTCGGTCAGGCCGTAGCCCTGCACGAGGCTGACGCCGCGGCCGTGGAAGGTGCGCAGCAGCGGCGCGGGCATCGGGGCGCCGCCGACGATCGCTCTGCGCAGGCTGCTCAGGTCGGCGGTCGCGAAGGCGGGGTGCTCGGCGAGCCGGAGGTACTGCGTGGGGACACCCATCATCGTGGTGATCCTTCGTTCGCGGACCAGGCTGAGCACCCGGCCGGCGTCGAAGGAGCGCTCGAGCACGACGGTGGCACCGGTCCACCAGGCCAGGAGCGGCTGGATGTTCCATCCCCCGACGTGGAACTGCGGCATCACCGCGAGCACCACGTCGTCCTCCCCCAGCTCCACGGTGCGGGACAGGGACAGGTTGGTCCAGTAGCAGGCCCGGTGCGAGAGCACCGCCGCCTTGGGGGCGCTGCCGGTGCCGGAGGTGAACAGCACGAGGAGCGGGTCCTCGTCCTGGACCGCCTCCACCGGCCCCTGCTCACGCACCCGGGGCACGCCGGTCGCGTCGATCCCGGTCAGCGGTACGGTCGGCACCCGGCGCGCCAGGTTGCCCAGGACCTCGCGGGCCAGCCCGGAGGTCTCGTCCTCAGTGACGAGGAGCACCGGTGCGAGCAGGTCCACCTGGCGGGCCAGCTCTCGGGCGGTGAGCCGCCAGGAGAGCGGGGCCAGGGCTGCACCCACCCGCGCGCACGCGAAGAACAGCACGACGTGGCAGCTGGAGCTGCCGACCAGGGTCGCGATCCGGTCCCCGCGCCGCACGCCGGCCGTGCGCAGATGCTCCACGAGCCGCTCGATCCGCGCCTCCATCCGCCCGTAGGTCAGCTCGACACCGCGATCGAGGATCGCGACCCGCTGGGGCGCCAGCCGCGCCCGGTCGGCCGGCCACCGGCCGAGGGTGTGCAGCCCGTCGACCGGCCCGTGGATGCCGCTCATGTGACCTCCAGCCGTTCCCGCTCGTCCAGGGCGCCCGCGTCGTCCGCGGGCCCGGCCGGTCCGTGGGAGCGCTTCCCGCCGCGACGCTCGCCCCGTGCCCGCGAACGCGCACCGATCCTGGCCACCGTACCGGCGAGCCCGCCGGGCAGGAAGAGCACGACGAGGACGAACAGCAGACCGAGGATGAACAGCGGCTCGGACAGCGGGATGCGCAGGACCGCCGGCAGCCCGTCCACCCAGCCCGCCGAGGCGAGCACGGTGAGGCGCTGGTTCAGCAGCACGTAGAGGATCGCGCCGGCGACCGCGCCCCAGCGGGACCCGACCCCGCCCAGGACGACCATCAGCAGCAGCGAGATGGTGAACTCGGCGCTCATGACGTTCGGGATGGCTCCGGAGTTGAGCAGCAGGTGCACCATGCCGACCATCGAGGCGATGACGGAGGCCGCCACGAAGATGGCGAGCTTGACCAGGAACGGACGCATGCCGAGGACCTGGACCCGCAGCTCGTTCTCCCGGACGGCCGCGGCGACGTGCCCGGCCCGCGAGTTCTGCACCCACCTGGTCAACAGGTAGCTCACCGCGAGCACGCCGAGCGCCAGCCAGTAGACGTTGCGGGTGTTGAACACGCCTATGAAGAAGTCCGGCACGAACTCGGTCGGCAGCCGCAGACCCTCCTCGCCGCCGGTGAGGCGGCCCGGGTCCCGGCGGACCAGGACCGAGCCCGCCTGGGCGAACGCCAGGGTGACCATGGCGAACGGGATGCCGGTCACCTGCAGGCTGACGGCACCGAGCAGCGCCGACATGACGACCGCCGCGACCACCACCACGAGGGCTGCGGGAAGGAGACCGAGCCCGAGCTGCTCCATGACGATGCCGAGCCCGTAGGCGCCGAAGCCGAAGTACAGCGCGTGGCCGAAGCTGAGCAGGCCGGCGACGCCGAAGAGCAGGTGGTAGGACAGCGCGACCGCCGCCATCACCCAGGCGAGGGCGAGCAGGTGCAGGGTGCCCGGCGTGTAGGTGGCGCCGGGCAGGACGCCCGGGATGGTGATGTCGAGCAGCGGCAGGCAGGCGAGCAGCACGAGCACTCCCACCGGCGCGACCACCCCGGGGAGCAGCGTGCGAGCGTTCGTCGACCCGGTCCGCCCGGTCATGCCGCCACCCTCTTCCCCATCAGGCCGGACGGTCTGGCCAGCAGGACCACCGCCAGCAGGATCACCACGGCGAAGTCGCCGGTGCCCCCCAGGTAGTAGTTGGCGAACTGCTGCATGAGCGCCACCACCACGGCGGCGACCGCGGCACCGGTCAGCGACCCCAGGCCGCCGATGATCGTCACGATGAAGGCGAAGATCAGCAGGGTCTGTCCCAGCATCGGCGAGACGTAACCGAAGGCGTGCGAGGCGAGGACGCCACCGAGCCCGGCCGCGGCGCCACCGATCGTGAAGATCAGCGTGAACGCGGTCCGCACGTCGATGCCCAGGGCGGTCACCATGGAGCGGTTCTCGACACCGGCGCGGATGATCATGCCGTAGCGGGTGTACTTCAGGAAGAGCACGATCGCCAGCAGGACGAGGGTCGCGACCCCGATCGCCACGAAGCGGTCGTTGGGCACGTTGGCGCCGGCGACCCGCGTGGTCTCCGCCATCCAGGGCGGGCCGGTGATGAACCGGGCGTCGGTGCCCCAGATGCCGTCGAAGAGCGCGACGACGGCCAGCCCGAGCCCGACGGTGATGAGGATCTGCTCGATGTGCCGCTCGTAGAGGCGCTGCACGAGGAAGCGCTCGGTGAGCGCGGCGAAGACCGCGCCGGCCAGGGCGCCGACCACGAGGGAGGCGAGGAACGCCGGCCAGGTGGCCGCCCCGACGACGCGGGCGACCTCCCAACCGAGGAACGCGCCGAAGGTGAGGAAGACGCCGTGGGCGAAGTTCAGCACGCCCATCAGACCGTAGATGAGGGACAGGCCGGAGGCGACGAGGAAGTAGATGGCTCCGAGCCCGATCCCGGTGATCAGGAGGAGGACGACGGTGCTCATACGGCTCCAGCGGGGTCTTTGCCGCCGTGCACGCCCAGCAGGCGCTGGGTGGCGACGGGGTCGGAGAGGAAGGAGGAGGCGTCGCCGTGGTGGACGCTGCGGCCGTCGGTGAGCACCACGACGGTGCTGGCCAGGTCGCGCACCACCTGCAGGTTCTGCTCCACGAGCAGGACGGGGACCACGTCGGCGGCGCGCGCGAGGGCGTGCGCGACCTCGGTGACGAGGCGCGGCGCCAGGCCCTTGGTCGGCTCGTCCACGAGCAGGACGCGATTGTCGTTGAGCAGGGCGCGCGCGAGCGAGACCATCTGCTGCTGACCGCCCGAGAGCGTGCCGGCCGCCTGCTGGCCACGCTCGCTCAGCTCGGGGAAGAGCTCGTAGACGAGGTCGTAGCGGTGCTCGCTGCCCCGCCGCTCGGCGAGCCTGAGGTTCTCGCTGACGGTGAGCGCGGAGAAGACCTCGCGGTCCTCCGGCACGTAGCCCACGCCCAGCCCGGCGATCCGGTAGGTCGGCAGGGTGCTGATGTCCTGGCCGTCCAGCTCGATCGTGCCGCTGCGCCCGACGAGGCCCATGACGGCCTTGATCGTGGAGGTCTTGCCCACGCCGTTGCGGCCCAGCAGGGCGGTCACGCCGGTCGGCGTGACCTCGAGGTCGACGTGCTCGACGACCTGCTGCCCGGCGACGTCCGCCCGGAGGTCCTGCACGCGCAGGACGGGAGCGGACGTCATACCGCCTCCCCGAGGTAGGCGCTCTGGACGGTGGGGTCGGCCATGACGGCCTCCGGTGTGTCGATGGTGAGCAGGTGGCCGAAGTGCAGGACCGCGACGCGCTCGACGAGGCCCATGAGGACCTCCATGTGGTGCTCGACCATCAGGACCGTGCGGCCGTGGTCGCGGTGCAGGCTGCGGATGACCTCGGTGAGGCCCTCGACGTCACCGGAGGCGACGCCCGCCATCGGCTCGTCCAGGAGGACGACCGAGGGGTCGGCGGCCAGCAGCATCGCGATCTCCAGCTTGCGCTTGTCCCCGTGGGGCAGGTCCCCCGCGGGTCGACCGAGCCGGCTGCTCAGGCCGACCTCGTCGAGGAGCTCGCGGGCCCTGGTCGAGGCGGCGTCGCCGCGACGCGGGAAGGAGGTGAGCGACAGCGCACCGCCCTCCTTGACCTGGGCCGCGAGGCGGACGTTCTCCTCCACGGACAACCCCGCGAACAGCGAGGAGGTCTGGAACGTGCGCCCGAGCCCGGCGGTCGCCCGCTGGGTGATCGAGCGCCCGGTGATGTCCTGCCCGTCGAGGTGGACGGACCCCGAGGTCGGCGTCATCACACCGGAGACCAGGTTGAACAGCGTGGTCTTGCCCGCGCCGTTCGGTCCGATCACGCCGACGATCTGCCCCGTAGGGACGGAGAAGCTGACGTCCTGCAGGATCTGGGCACCTCCGATGCGCAGGGAGATGTCCTTGACCTCCAGCGCGGGGGCGGCCCGGTCGGCCGCCCCCGCGCCGTGGTCCGTGCTGACGTCGGTCACTTGCTGGACGCCTCCGGCGGCGCGACCTGGTCTGCGGTGAAGGTGTCGATGAGCTCCGGCGTCCAGCTGTCCCCGTCCTTGACCAGCGTGGCGCTGAACATCGGCTGGAGCAGGGCGTGGTCGCTGGCGCGGATCGTGTAGTCACCCTTCGGGCCCTGGAACTCCCAGCCCTCGAGGGCACCGATCATCGAGTTGACGTCGTCGGCGCTGCCCTCGGCGACGGCGTGCACAATCATCTGACCGGCCACGAAGCCGTCCGGGGTGAACAGGTCCGGCGTGCCGCCGGCCTCGCTGACGTGGTCCACGAGGGCCTGGTTGACCTCGTTGTCCGCCGCGCCCGGGAAGTAGTGCGAGAGGAAGCTGATCTTCTCGCCGATCGGGCCGTAGGCTCCGAAGGTCGCGCTGTCGGCCAGACCGGTGACCACGGGGGCGACGTCGAAGACGTCCTGCTGGTCGAGCGACTGCCACATGTTCCCGGCGGTCGCACCGGCCCAGGCCACGAAGATCAGGTCGGGCTTGGCGTCGATCACCTGGCGGGCGAAGCCGGTGAACTCGGTGGCGTCCTCGGGGACGAGCACGCTGTCCACCTCCGCGCCGTTGGCGCCGATGACCGCCTCGACCGCGGCGAGGTTGCCCTGGCCGAAGGCGTTGTCCTGGGCGAGGACGACCACCTTGCCGCCCTCCTCACCCAGCAGGGCGCCGGCGGTGGCGACGTCCTGCAGGCTCTGGCGGCCCGAGCGGAAGGTGTACTCGTTGGCGCCGGTGATGGCGTCGGTGGCGGCCGGGCCGGAGATGTAGAGGATCTGGTTCTGCTCGGCCTGCTCGGCCATCGCGATCGCGATGCCGGAGACGACGGTGCCACCGAGGATCTGGTAGCCGTCGCCGATGAGCTCCTTGGCGGCGGCCACCGCGGTGTCCGGGTTGCCCGCGTCGTCGCGGTAGGTGATCTGGATCGTGGTGCCGTTCACCTCGCCGGTGCCGTCGGTGGCGTAGTCGATGCCGGCCTCCAGGCCCTGCTTGTACTGCTGGCCGTAGGCGGCCAGCGGGCCGGTCTCGGAGTAGATGATGCCGACGTCGACGCTGCCGCCGGCGGCCTGCTCACCACCGCCCGCGGTGGCAGAGGCGTTGCCGTCGGCGCCGGTCGCCTCGTCGGCGGTGTCGGTCGCCGACGGCGCGCACCCGGCGACAGCCAGGACCGCGGCAGAGGACATGAGCGCTATCAGTCGGGTGCGGATCACCGGACACTCCTTCGTGGCTGAGTCGAACATGAAAGGTGATTCATGTTTCGGTCTCACTCTGGCAGCCTGGTTCGGGCGCTGTCAACGCGGGTCAGGTCACGATGTGGTCACGACCCGTCGAGGAGTCTTCGGCGGGGCCACGTGCGGTCGGCGCGACAGGCCTGTCGGAGGGCGCTGGCATCCTCGCAGGTATGCAGACGCTCCCCTGGCAGGTCGTGCTCCTCCTTGCCGTGGCCCTCGTCCTGGCCCTGGCGGTCGGGGCCGTGGTCGGTGCCGCGCTCGCCCGCGCCGGAGCGAGGGCCGGGCTGGTCCGCGCCGAGGCCGAGCGGGACGGCTGGGCCCGCCAGGCCCAGGGCCTCGAGGACGCGCTGGCGCAGGAGCGCGGGTCCGCGGCCCAGCTGGCCCCGCTGGGGCAGGCGCTGCGGAGGGTCGAGGAGCAGGTGCACGTGCTGGAGCGCGACCGGTCCAGACAGTTCGGCGAGGTGGGCGTGCAGCTGGCCGACGTCGCCGAGCAGGCCAGGGCGCTGCACCGGCAGACGGCGGCCCTCTCCGGCGCGCTCAACTCCTCGGGCACCCGGGGCACCTGGGGCGAGGTGCAGCTGCGGCGGGTGCTCGAGCACGCAGGCATGCTCGAGCGCTGCGACTTCGACGAGCAGGTCAGTGCCGTGACCAGGCATGACGCCCGCGTCCGCCCGGACGCGGTTGTCCACCTGCCCGGCGGCAAGAGCCTGGTGGTCGACAGCAAGGCGCCGCTCACGGCCTACCTGCGCGCCCAGGGCGAGGACGTCCCGGCCGAGGAGGCGGCACGGCTGCTGCGCGACCACGCGCGGGCCCTGCGTGGGCACGTCGAGACCCTCGCCGGCAAGGACTACTGGAGCGCCTTCGCCAGCTCCCCGGAGCTCGTCGTGTGCTTCGTGCCCAGCGACTCGGTGCTGGCCGCGGCCCTGCGCGCCGAGCCCGACCTCTACGACCACGCGCAGTCCCGGCGCGTGGTGCTCGCCTCGCCCGCCACCCTGCTGGCCGTGCTGAGGGCGACCGCCCTGGCGTGGCAGCAGGAGGCGCTCACCGCCAACGCCCAGCAGCTGCTCCGGCTGGGGACAGAGCTGCACCAGCGGCTGGGCACCGTGGGCCGCCACCTGGGCTCGATGGGCTCCTCGCTGCGCCGCTCCGTGGAGACCTACAACCACCTGGTGGGCACGCTGGAGTCGCGGGTGCTGGTCACCACGCGTCGCATGCACGAGCTGGGGCTGGTCGAGGAGGCGGTCGAGGCGCCGCCGCCGGTGGACGCCTCGCCACGCCCCCTGACCAGCGCCGAGCTGCTCGCCGACGAGCTGGAGTCAGCCACCCCGCGCAGGGACGACCTGGACGAGGCCGCCGCTCGCAGGACCCGGTCGGCCGACGCCGTCCCCCGGCAGGACGAGCCGTTCGGGGCCTGACCGACAAGGACTTCGTCCTGCACCGGATGCGGCATCGGGCGCACAGCCTCGCGTGCCGCACCTTGTCCATCCCGCCGCGGGGGCAGGCTGACCCGACAGGACCTGCGACGCCCGGGCGCGGCGTGGCCGTCCCGCAACCTCGTGCTGCCAAGGAGGCCGCCTAACGCAGGGCGCCGGGGTCGTGGCGGAGCTTCTTGACGTCGTGCCCGGCCGTCTTGAGGTCGCGGCGCAGCTCGGTGGGCAGCGCGAAGAGGATCGACTCCTCGGCGGCGGTGACCGGCTGCACGTCCTCGTAGCCGTGCGCCGCGAGCCGCTCCAGCACCCCGCGCACGAGCAGCTCGGGCACGCTGGCGCCGCTGGTCACGCCCACGGTCCGCACGCCCTCCAGCCAGGCCTCGTCGATCTCCTCGGCGTAGTCGACGAGGTGGCCGTCCCTGGCGCCGTGCTCGACGGCGACCTCGACCAGCCGCTTGGAGTTGGACGAGTTCTGGGAGCCGACGACGATCACGAGGTCGCACTCCCGGGCCATCTGCTTCACCGCGACCTGACGGTTCTGGGTGGCGTAGCAGATGTCGTCGCTGGGCGGGTCCTGCAGGGCCGGGAACCGCTCGCGCAGCCGCCGCACCGTCTCCATCGTCTCGTCGACCGACAAGGTGGTCTGGGACAGCCACACCACCCGCTCCGGGTCGGGGACCTCGACGGCGTCCACGTGCTCGGGGCTCTCCACCAGGATCGTGTTCTCCGGCGCCTCCCCCGCGGTGCCCTCGACCTCCTCGTGCCCCTCGTGCCCGATGAGCAGGATCGTGTAGTCGTCCGCGGCGAAGCGGACGGCCTCGCGGTGCACCTTGGTCACGAGAGGACAGGTCGCGTCGATCGTCCGCAGCGAGCGCTGCCGGGCCTCCTCGTGCACGGCCGGGCTGACACCGTGCGCGGAGAAGATGACCCGCGCGCCCTCGGGCACCTCGTCGGTCTCCTCGACGAAGATCGCCCCCCGACGCTCGAGGGTGCGCACGACGTGCTTGTTGTGCACGATCTCCTTGCGCACGTAGACGGGGGGGCCGTAGAGCTCCAGAGCCTTCTCGACCGTCACCACGGCGCGGTCCACCCCGGCGCAGTAGCCGCGCGGGGCGGCCAGCAGGACCCGCCGGGCACCAGGCGTGCCGGGCTCAGGCGTCGCGACGTCGGTCGGCACGGTGGCTGGGGTCGTGGTCACCGGTCCATCGTAGGCAACGGCCCTGCGCCGCTGCCGGGCGCGGCTGCCTCCAGCAGCAGTGCGGCGAGCGCGTCCGGGTGGGTGAGCGGCAGCAGGTGCGTGGCGTGCGGCACGGTGACGACCCTCGCCTCCCTGGCCGCCTCGGCGTAGCGGCGGACGTGGACGCGCATCTGGTCCAGCCCGCCGTTGACGAGGAGGACCGGGCAGTCCACGTCACCGAGGAGCCCCGGCCCGCAGTCCTCCATCACCGCCTGCCACGCGTCGGGCAGGGCCGCGTAGGCCTCGCCGCCGGGGAGGGCCGCGACGATCTCGCCGCGGGCGCCGAGCCAGCGCATGAGCCCGTTGGCCACGCGTGCCATCCTCTCGGCACCGACCCGGGGAAGCACCCGCGCGAACCCGCGGTAGACGCCCGAGAGCCGGCTGGCGGGGTCTGCGGTGGCGCCCACGAGCACGAGCCCGGCCAGGTGGCCCGGGCGGCGAGCGGCATACACGGTGGCCATGTAGCCGCCCAGGCTGTGACCCACGAGCACCACCCGACGGCCGCGCGCGACGCCCTCCACGGCGTCGGCGATGACGTCCACAGCGGCGTCGGTGGTGAACGGCTCCCCCACCCGGCTGCCGTGGCCGGGCAGATCCACCGCCACGACCTCGAGACCGGGGAGCAGCCGGCGGTAGGGGTCCCACTGCCGGGCGTCCATCCTCGTGCCGTGCACGAGGACGAGGCGCGGCTGCGCGAGGATGTCGTCCACGCTCCCTAGGCTAGGCACGTGACCTCGACCTCGCTGCCCCCGACCGCCCGGGAGACGACGGCGTCCTCCCCGTGGCCGGTCCGCACGCTGTCGATGAAGATCAGCGACTACGTGGACAAGATGTCCCCGTTGTGGGTGGAGGGGCAGATCGTCCAGCTCAACCGTCGACCCGGGATGAAGACCGCCTTCCTCACCCTGCGCGACACCGACGTCGACATGTCCCTGTCCGTGGCCATCCCGACCGGTGCCCTCGACGCCATGCCGTCCCCGCCCCAGCAGGGCGCGCGCGTCGTCGTCCACGCCAAGCCCACCTTCTGGACCAAGCGCGGCACGCTGCAGCTCGAGGCCCGGCAGATGCGCCACGTCGGGGTGGGAGAGCTGCTCGCCCGGCTCGAGCACCTCAAGCAGCTGCTGCGCAGCGAGGGCCTGTTCGACGTCGGCCGGAAGCGCCCGCTGCCCTTCCTCCCGGCCCGGATCGGGCTGATCACCGGACGCGCCACCGCGGCCGAGCGCGACGTCCTGGCGGGGGTGCACCGGCGGTGGCCGGCCGCCCGCGTCGAGGTCCGTCAGGTCGCCGTCCAGGGCGCCGACACCGTGGCCGCGGTCACCGGCGCCCTGCGCGAGCTCGACGCCCATCCCGAGGTCGAGGTCATCGTCGTGGCACGCGGCGGGGGTTCCTTCGAGGACCTGCTGCCCTTCAGCAACGAGGCCCTCGTCCGCGCCGTGGCGGAGGCACGCACCCCGGTCGTCTCGGCCATCGGGCACGAGAGCGACACCCCGCTGCTCGACTTCGTCGCCGACCTCAGGGCGTCCACCCCGACGCACGCCGCCGCCGCGATCGTGCCGGACGTGGCCGACGAGCTGCAGGGCCTGGCCACCGTCCGCCGCCGGGCGCGCCAGGCGATGGTGCGCCGCGTGGCGACCGAGCGGGAGCGGATCACCGCGCTGATGAGCCGCCCGGTCATGGCCGACCGCGCCGCCATCGTGGCCCAGCACCGCACCGAGATCGAGGCGCTCCTGGCCCGGTCACGGCGCAGCGCGCAGGACCGGCTGGACCGTGAGCGCGACCGCACGGCCGGACTGGTGCGACACCTGCGCGCCGTGTCCCCACAGCAGACCCTGGAGCGCGGCTACGCCGTGGTGCGGCACCGTGACGGGTCCATCGTGCGCGACCGCGAGGAGGTCGAGGTCGAGGAGGTGCTGCGGGTGACGGTGGCCCGGGGCGACTTCGCGGTGCGCCCCGTCGCCACCCCCGCCTGAGGCCTCAGTCCCGGGTCGGGTCGGTCTGCGGCGCCGGCTCGTCCGGCACCGGTGACGGCGACGGCCCGGGCTCGCCGGGGTCGCTCGGCCGGGTCGCTCGGCCGGGTCGGGCCGCCGGGGGCGGGCGCCGGCTCGCTGGGCCGAGGCGGCTCCTGGGGTGCCGGGCCCGGCGCGGGCTCCGGTCCGGGCCCGGGCGTCCCGCCGGGGCCCGGTGTCGTCCCGGGCCCGGGCCGGGCGGGCTCGTCGGGCAGCCCCGGCTGGTTCTCGTCCCGTTCCCCCGCCTCGTCGGTACTGAACTGGTGCCGCTGGTCGCTCATCGGGTCTCCTGTCGTCCTGCCGACCTCGGGGGGTCGGTCCGACGACCACGCTATGCCCGGCCGCGGGGATCGGCACCTCGACGCCCTGGCCGGTGCGCCCCGGTCAGTGAGGTCCGCGGCGGTTAGTCTGACCGGATGACGCAGACCTCACAGGATCCCGCGCCGGTGGGCGAGCTGACCTACGAGCAGGCGCGCGACGAGCTCGTCGCGCTGGTGGCCAGGATCGAGTCCGGCGCCGTGCCGCTGGAGGAGTCGATGCTGCTGTGGGAGCGTGGCGAGCAGCTGGCCGCGCACTGCCAGGCCAAGCTCGACCTCGCCCAGGAGACCCTGGACCGCAGCGCCGGCGGGGGTCCAGCAGCAGCGACCGACGGGGCCACGACCGACGGGGCCGACGAGGACGACACCGAGGAGGACCAGGACTCCTAGCCGGCCAGCAGCATCCTGCCCGTGGACTACTCGCGAGCCTGGACCGTGTCGAGGAACTCCTCGAACTCCGCCTGGTCGGCGGTGCCGTGCACCACGACGGTCGTGCCGCCGGTCACCTCCGGCCCGAGGACGTAGGCGTGCTCGGCGTTGCCCTGCGGCTCCCCGGCGTACTCCTCCCAGACCTGCTCACCGTCCGGGCCGCCGAGCTCGACCTCACCGACCGGCCGGGCGTCGCCGAGGACCGCAGCGCGCCACGCGTCGGTGACGTCAGCGGCCTGGTGCAGCGCGACGTACTCCCCGTCGGGGGATACGTAGGAGATGTGCCAGGTCTGCACCTCCTCGAGCGGCTCGTAGAGCACCACCGTGGGGGTCCAGCCGTCGCCCGGCGCGGGCACCCACACCGGCCACGGCGCCTGCTCGACGACGTAGTTCGCCGTCTGGGTGACCTCGGGAGGACGCCGCTGCGACTCCGCGGGGTTGAAGGTCAGCGACCACCAGGCCAGCACGACCGCCCCCACCGCCAGCACCGACCACACCATGTTCTGCACCGAGTAGGAGGCAAGCCGCCGGCGTCGGCCGTCCGCGGGGTCGGGTCCCGCAGACCCGTCCCGGACGTGCGGGTCGCTGCTGGGCGGAGTGGGGTCGCTCACCCCACCATCGTCGCATCCGCGCCCGCGACTCCCGGACCCCGGACCGATAGGCTGCGGACGAGCAGCGCCGACGACGAAGGAGTCCCGTCATGACCACGCCCCAACCCGCCACCCAGCGTCCGAGCACCGAGCAGGTGCTCCCCGACCGGAACCTGGCGATGGAGCTCGTCCGCGTCACCGAGGCGGCGGCGCTGGCGGCCGGCCGCTGGGTCGGCCGGGGCGACAAGAACCTCGCCGACAACGCGGCCGTGGAGGCCATGCGCAAGGTCATCTCCTCCGTCGCCATGGACGGGGTGGTCGTCATCGGCGAGGGCGAGAAGGACGAGGCGCCCATGCTCTTCAACGGTGAGGAGGTCGGCGACGGGACCGGACCCAGGGTGGACGTCGCGGTCGACCCGATCGACGGCACCACGCCCACCGCCAAGGGCATGGACAACTCGATCGCGGTCATGGCGGTCTCCGAGCGAGGCACGATGTACGACCCCTCGGCGGTCTTCTACATGGACAAGCTGGTCGTCGGCCACGACGTCGCCGACCGGGTGGACATCCGGCTGCCGATCCGGGAGAACCTGCGCCGGATCGCCAAGGCCAAGAAGCGGTTCGTGGACGACCTGACCGTGATCATGCTCGACCGGCCCCGGCACGAGCGCTACACCGCCGAGGTGCGCGCGGCGGGGGCCCGCCTGCGCTTCATCACCGACGGGGACGTCGCCGGCGCGATCGCGGCGGCGCGCGAGGAGTCCTCGGTCGACATGCTCATCGGCATCGGCGGCACGCCCGAGGGCATCATCACCGCCTGCGCGATGAAGGCGATGGGTGGCGTCATCCAGGGAAAGCTGTGGCCCAAGGACGACGACGAGCGCCAGCGGGCCCTGGACGCCGGCCACGACCTCGACCGGGTGCTGTCCACCGACGACCTCGTCACCGGCGACAACTGCTTCTTCGTGGCGACCGGCATCACGACCGGGGAGATGCTCACCGGCGTGCGGTACGGGTCGGGGTCGGCCAAGACCAACTCGCTGGTCATGCGGTCCAAGTCCGGCACGATCCGCGAGATCATCTCCCACCACCGGCTCGACAAGGTGGCCAGGATCGCCGACCCGCTGTCCCCGGACGCTCACCTCTGAAGGAGGACGGGTATGGAGCACGCCACCGCCCACGGACCGCACCAGAGCGCTGTGCTCACCCTCGGCGAGGCTCTCGTCGACGTCGTCGTCCCGCACGGCGGGGGTGAGCGGACCTCGCACGTGGGCGGCTCGCCCGCCAACGTGGCCGTCGGCCTGGCCTCCCTGGACCACGACAGCCGGCTGACGGCATACCTCGGGCAGGACGAGGAGGGCCGGAGGGTGCGCGAGCACCTGCTCGACGCGGACGTCGTGCTCACCCCCGGCTCGGACGGGGCGCCCCGGACCTCGACGGCGACCGCGCTGCTGGACGAGTTCGGGGCCGCGACCTACAGCTTCGACCTGCTCTGGGACGTCGCGCCCCAGGACCTGCACGGCGTCGGCCACCTGCACACCGGCTCCATCGGAGCCATCCTCGAGCCGGGCGCCTCGACGGTGCTGTCGACCATGTCGCGGGCCCGCCGGACGGCGACCGTCTCCTACGACCCCAACTGCCGCCCGAGCATCATGGGCGACCCGCACGCGGTGCGCTCCCGCATCGAGGAGTGCATCGGGCGCAGCGACGTGGTCAAGGCCTCGGCCGAGGACGTCGAGTGGCTCTACGGCAGCGACGTCGGCATGGACGAGGTCGCTGCGCTCTGGGGCCGGCTGAGCCCCTCCCTGGTGGTCGTGACCCGCGGCGGGGACGGCGCGGTCGTCCACGTGGCCGGACCGGACGTCACGGTCGAGCTCGAACCGGTGACCGTGGCGGTCGTCGACACCGTCGGGGCGGGCGACTCGTTCATGGCCGGGCTGCTCAGCGGGCTGCTCGACGCGGGGGTGCTCGGCTCGGCGGAGGCCCGCGAGCGGCTGCGCCACGCCGACCTCGACGACCTCGCGCCGGCCCTGCGGCGCGCGGTGGCCTGCGCCTCCTGGACGGTCGCCCGGGCGGGGGCGGCCGCGCCGACCCGCGCCGACCTGGTCTGAGCGACCTCACCTGGCTCGGCCCGTCGCGGCGCTCGGGTCTACCCTGCCAGAGAACAGCCATCCCGCAGAGAGGTCCGCCGTGAGCACAACCCCCCGTCCGACCCAGGACACCGACCCCTTCGCCGACCTGCTGGCGGCCAACGTGCGCTACGCCGAGGAGAACGACCTCGACGGCTTCGACGGCATCGCCCGGGCGGGCGTGGCGATCGTGACCTGCATGGACTCGCGGATCGAGCCGCTGCACCTGGTCGGCCTGACCCACGGCGACGCCAAGATCTTCCGCAACCCCGGCGGGCGGATCACCGAGGCCGCCCTCGAGGCGCTCGTGCTCAGCGTCCACCTGCTCAACGTGGACCGGATCCTGGTCGTGCCCCACACCCGCTGCGCGATGGCGCAGATGTCCGAGGACGAGCTGCGCGCGAAGGTCACCGAGGTCTCCGGCATGGACGCCTGGTGGCAGCACTTCCACGTGGTGCCCGACCAACGGGCCGCCCTGGTCGAGGACGTCCGACGGGTCACCAGCCATCCGCTCGTCCACGGCCGCGCCCGGGTGGGCGGCTTCATCTACGACGTGGACACCGGCCTGCTCGAGCAGGTCGTCTGATCCTTGATGCGTCACGTAGTCTTGGGGGCATGCCCACCGCGCTCTCCCTCGCCCCGCTGACGCTCGTCGCGGTCCTCGTCCTCAGCGGGATCGCCAAGCTGGGCGACCCCGGCTCGACCGACAACATGATCCGGTTGTTGCGTCTGCCCTCCTTCCTCGGGCACCGCCTGGTGCCCCGTGCGCTGCCCGTGGTCGAGCTGCTCACCGCGGCCCTGCTCCTCACGCCCTGGCGCTGGACGTATGCCGTGGGCGCGGTCCTCGCGCTCGGACTCTTCACCGCCTTCCTCGTCGTGGTGGCGCGGGCGATGACCTTCGACCCCCGACCCACCTGCGGCTGCTTCGGGCGCGTCGGCGACCACCGGATCAACGCGCGCACCGTCTGGCGCAACGTCCTGCTCCTGGCGCTGGCCCTGGTCACCGCGGGCATCGCGGTGGGCCGCTCGGCGGCAGGCGCCCTCGTCGCCGGCTACGACCGCACCGACCTCGTGTGGCTGCTGCTGGCGGTGGCGCTGGCCACCGTGGCCGTGCTCGTCCTGGGCTCGCCGTCCGGCCGGCCGGTGCACGCACGGCGCACGCACCAGGCGGCCGCGCAGCCGGTGCCGGACGAGCTCGACTACGTTCGCGCCCCCATCCCGCGCGGGGTGCTCCTCTCCGAGGACCAGGAGGTGCGCACCCTGCACGAGCTGGCGCGCGGACGCGCCCAGCTGCTGGTGCTGGCCAACTGCTGGTGCGGCAGCACCGTGGACGCGGTGGAGCGCCTGCCGGGCTGGCGCCAGCGGCTCCCGGAGCTCGACATCCAGCTCGTGCACACGCGGCGCCCCTGGGACGAGCCCCGGCTGGCCGGGCTGGAGGGCGTGTGGTGGGACCCGGGCTCCTCGGTCTACGACGCGCTGCGCTCGGGGGTCAGCCCGGCGGCCGTCCTGCTCGGCGCGGACGGGCTGCTCGCCGGCGGGCCGGTCAACGGCGTCGAGGACATCGAGGCCTTCGTCGCCGACATCGCCGAGGAGCTCTCGGCCGCGGCCGAGGAGCTGCCCGGCGGAGAACCTGCCCACGACCTCGCCCAGGACGCCGCGGGCCGGTCCTCCTAGCACCGGCTCTCCTCTGAGCCGGCCCTCCTGCTGACGCTCCCCTAGAGCGCCAGGCGCTCCTTGACGACCGTCGCGAGGCGGTCGGCATACGCCTGGGCCCGGTCGTGGGTGTCCGCCTCGACCATCACCCGCACGAGCGGCTCGGTGCCCGACTTGCGCAGCAGCACCCTGCCCTGGTCGCCCAGCTCGGCACCGACGGCCGCGACCTGGGCCAGGACCTCCTCGTCGCTGTCCACCCCGTTCTTGTCCACGCCCTTGACGTTGACGAGGACCTGCGGCAGCCGGGTCATCACGCCGGCCAGCCGGCCCAGCGGCGTGCCGCTGGAGACGACGCGCTCGGCGAGGGCGAGCGCGGTGAGGACCCCGTCACCGGTGGTGCCGTGGTCGAGCATGATGACGTGGCCCGACTGCTCGCCGCCCAGCGTGTAGCCGCCGGAGCGCATCTCCTCGAGCACGTACCGGTCGCCCACCGCCGTCTGCACCACGCGGACGCCCTCGCGCTCCATGGCCTGGAGGAGGCCGAGGTTGCTCATCACCGTGGCGACCAGGGTGTCGTCGACGAGGTCGCCCCCCTCGTGCAGCGACAGCGCGAGGATAGCCATGATCTGGTCACCGTCGACCTGCTCGCCGTCGGCGTCGACGGCCAGGCAGCGGTCGGCGTCGCCGTCGAAGGCGACGCCCATGTCCGCGCCGCGCAGACGGACGGCCTCCTGCAGCTCCCCGAGGTGGGTCGAGCCGTAGCCGTCGTTGATGTTGAGCCCGTCCGGCTCCCCACCGATGACGTCCACGGTCGCACCGGCCCTGCGGAAGACCTCCGGACCTACCGCCGAGGCCGCGCCGTGGGCCGCGTCGATGACGACGCGCAGCCCGTCGAGCCGACCGGGCACGGCTCGCAGCAGGTGGTCGATGTAGAACTCGGCGCCGTCCGGGAACGGGCGGATCCGCCCCACCCCCGCACCCGTGGGGCGCTCCCAGTCGTTGCCGACCCGTTCGGAGATCCGGTCCTCGAGCTCGTCGGCGAGCTTGTGCCCGCCCCGGGCGAAGAACTTCAGGCCGTTGTCCGGCATCGCGTTGTGGGAGGCCGACAGCATCGCCCCCATCTCGGCGTTCATCCGGGCGGTCAGGTAGGCGATCGCCGGCGTCGGCAGCACGCCGGCGTCCAGCACGTCGACCCCGGCGGAGGCCAGGCCCGCCGACACCGCCGCCATCAGGAACTCCCCCGAGGCCCGCGGGTCGCGCCCGACCACCGCGGTGGCCCGGTGCCCGCCGAACGCGCCCTGGCCGCCCAGCTCGTGCGCGACGGCGACCGACAGCTCCAGCGCCAGCTCGGCGGTGATGTCCTTGTTGGCCAGCCCACGCACCCCGTCGGTGCCGAACAGTCGTGCCATGCTGCCTCGTCTCCTCGCGCGCTCGCGCGTCGTGCTCGTCGGGTCGTGCTCGTCAGGGTCGTGCTCGGGGCCTGCGAGAGCAGTATGCCGCACACGCCGGAGGCCGGCGGGAGCACCTGCTCCCACCGGCCTCCGGTGCGGGTCGGGCGCCGTCGTCGGGGACGGGCCGCGATCAGCGCTTGCTGTACTGCGGCGCCTTACGGGCCTTCTTCAGGCCGGCCTTCTTGCGCTCGGGGACGCGGGCGTCCCGGGTGAGCAGACCGGCCTTCTTCAGGGTCGGGCGGTTCAGCTCGGGGTCCACGCCGTTGAGCGAGCGGGCCACGCCGAGGCGCACCGCGCCGGCCTGGCCGGAGGGGCCACCACCGTGGACGCGCACGAGCACGTCGTAGGCGCCGTCGAGCTCCAGGGCCACCAGCGGTTCGTTGACGATCTGCTGGTGCACCTTGTTGGGGAAGTAGGCCCCCAGGCTGCGGCCGTTGATCTTCCACTCGCCGCTGCCGGGCACGATGCGCACGCGGGCGATGGCCTGCTTGCGACGGCCGGTGCCGGCGCCGGGGGCGGAGGCCGTCGGACGGGCCGCGGCCTCGACCGGGGCGGCCGACTCGGAGGTGTACTGGGAGACGGCGTTCTCGTCGAAGTCGCCCTGCTCGGGCGCGGTGTCGTTGTCGGTCATGTCTGTCACAAGTTCCTTACTGCGCGACCTGGGAGATCTCGAACGGCACGGGCTGCTGGGCCGCGTGCGGGTGGCTGTCGCCGGCGTAGACCTTGAGCTTGGACAGCTGCTGGCGGCCCAGCGAGTTCTTCGGGATCATGCCGCGGATCGCCTTCTCCACCGCGCGGGTGGGGTGCTTGTCCAGCAGCTGCTCGTAGCTCTCGGCGCGCAGACCGCCCGGGTAGCCCGAGTGGCGGTAGGCCTTCTTCTTCTCCAGCTTGGCGCCGGTCAGGGCGACCTTGTCGGCGTTGATGATGATGACGAAGTCACCGGTGTCCACGTGCGGGGCAAAGATGGTCTTGTGCTTGCCGCGCAGCAGGATCGCCGCCTGGGACGCCAGGCGGCCCAGGACGACGTCCGTGGCGTCGATGACGTGCCAGGCGCGCGTGATGTCGCCGGGCTTGGGGGTGTAGGTACGCACGGTGCAAACCTTCGTAGTCGGACGGGAGGACAACTCCTTAAGTCTACCGAGGTTCTACGCGGCCCCCAAACCGGGGATCATCGCAGGTCAGAGGGCTGCGAGCACCTCCCAGCGGCTCGGTGCAGCGACATTGTGCACATTTATTGTGCATCTGTGGCTAGGGTGGGCAGCATGTCCGACGCCCCCGCTGCCCTCCGGACCCTCGCCCACCCGGTGCGCAGCCGGCTGCTCGCCGAGCTGCGCGTGCACGGCGACGCCACGGCGACCGACCTCGCCGCCGCACTGGGGACGAACACCGGTGCCACGTCCTACCACCTGCGCCGGCTGGCGGAGGTCGGCCTCGTCGAGGACACGCGCACGGGCACCGGTCGCCGCCGGGTATGGCGTGCCGCCCCCGAGCGGGGCGGTCTGCTCTCGGCGGAGACCGCACCGGTCGACGAGGACGACGCCCAGGCCCTGGACTGGCTGGCCATGGACTACCTGGGGCACTTCGGCGACCGGGCGCAGGGCTGGCTGCGCGAGCGCGGCTCCTGGGACGCGACCTGGCAGGAGGTGTGCGGGCTGGAGGACCACGCGGTTCAGGTGACCGCCGAGCAGGCCACCGCGATGCGCGCCGAGCTGCTCGAGGTGCTCGAGCGCTACCGGCGGGTGGGCCAGGGCAACCCGCAGGCCAGGCGGCTGGTGGTCTACACCTGCGCGCTGCCGGTGGAGCGGCGCCGCTGAGGACCGCTAGCCGCGGGGACGGACGAGCACCGCGGCGGTGAGGGCAGGCACCTCGACCGACCCGGCCTGCGCGTCCCAGGTCGTCCCACGCACCACCGGGTCCGCCCCGTCCCGCTGCACGTCGCACAGCCTCCAGCGCTCCGGCGCCAGCCACGGCACGTGCTGGCGCACCGGCCCGGACGACAGGTTCAGCACGACCAGCACCCCGGAGAGCAGCGGGTCGACCTGCTCGCCCGCCGTGTCGTCGACGAGCATGACGACCACGTCCGGCCTGCCGTGCTCGGTCCCCGACACGGGGAAGGACACCTTGTCCAGCACCCTCCCGGACGACCCGAGCCGCAGGAGGGGCAGGTCGCGCCGGATCCGGAGCAGGTCGAGGGCGCAGTCGCGGGCGAGGCGCATGTCCTGCGTCGACGGGCGCAGGGCAGGGTCGCCCAGCAGCGGCGCCAGGACCGGCCAGCGCCGCCCGTTGTCCGGCTCCGGCGGCAGCCCGCGGCCGAACCCGTTGTCGCGCAGGCTGTAGTCGAGGTGGTTGAACCAGTCCCCCGAGTCGAAGCTGTTGCGGTCCAGGCTCTTGCTCCGCAGCACCTCGGTCCCCGCGTGCCAGAAGGAGATGCCCTGCGACAGCGTGACCGTGGCCAGCGCGAGGGTGTTGCGGCGCACGCGCTCGGCCATCGGGGTCTCCTGGGGCAGCTTGAGCAGGAGCGTGTCCCAGAGCGTCTCGTTGTCGTGCGCGTCGACGTAGTTGACGACCTCTTCCGGCGACGTGGCATAGCCGGCGGGCGCCGATCCGTAGGCCACGCCGGCCCCGGTCACCGGCTGCCCGCTCTCCTGGGAGAGGAAGCGCACGCCCGCGAGCCCGCCGGCCAGCCCCACCTGGAGCAGGTCGGTGTCGTGCGGCGACGCGCCGCCCGTGCCCAGCCCACGTCCCGAGCGCGGGTCGTCGTCGTGCACGTGCCCCCGCACGGCGTCGCGCAGCCGGTCGTTGAAGGTGCCGACCCCGGTGCCGGACAGCTGGCCCTGGGTCGCCTGGTAGAAGCGTGCGTTGCCGGCGACCTCCCCGAAGTTCCAGCCCTCGCCGTAGAGGTGGACGGCCCGCCCGTCGACGCCGTCACGCTCGGGCGTCAGCTCGTCGAGGGCCGCGCGGACCGCCTCGAGGTTGGCCCGGCTGTGGTGTCCCATGAGGTCGAAGCGGAAGCCGTCGACCCGGTAGTGGCGCGCCCAGAGCACGCAGCCGTCGACCATCAGCCGCTGGCCCATCGCGTGCTCGGTGGCCAGGCCCTGGCAGCAGGTGGAGGTGGCCACCCAGCCGTCGCGATCCAGCCGGTGGTAGTAGCCCGGGACGATCCGGTCCAGGACCGACGCCCTGTGCAGCCCGGAGTCGGTGGTGTGGTTGTAGACCTGGTCCAGCACCACGCGCAGGCCCAGCCGGTGCAGGTCACCGACCATGGTGCGGCACTGCGCGACCCTCCGGCCACCGTGCGCCTCCCCCGCGCTGGTCGTGTAGGAACCTTCCGGAGCCATGAAGTGCCACGGGTCGTAGCCCCAGTTGAACGCGTCGCGGTCCGCGGTCCGAGCGACCAGCACCTGCTGCCGGGTCCCCGCCGGGTCCTGATCGGAGAGCCACCGCAGCTCGTCGCGGTCCGGCGCGTCCCTGAGCGCGGGGTCCTCCTCGACCGAGGTGAGGTCGAAGACCGGCAGCAGGTGCACCGTCGTGAGTCCCGCCTCGGCGAGAGCGGCCAGGTGCCGGCGCCCGGCCCCGTCCGGCCCGAAGCCCAGGTAGGTGCCTCGCAGCTGCTCGGGCACCTCCTCGTCGTCCCGGGAGAAGTCGCGCACGTGCAGCTCGTAGATCGTCTGGTCCACCGCCCGGATCGCCGTCGGCACCGGTGCGGAACGCCATACCTCGGGAGCCCACGCCGGGTCCTGGAGGTCGACGAGGACGGAGTGGGTGGAGTCGATGGTCAGACCCACCGACCACGGGTCGGTGCTGCGCACCTTCTGCCGCCGGCCGGTCCGGGGTATGACGTGCAGCAGCTCGAGCAGGTAGCAACGGTCGGCCCATTCCGGAGTGCCGGTGACGGTCCAGCAGCCGTCGTCCCCGCGCGTCATCGCCACGACCGCCGGCTCGCCGGGCGGCGCCCACGCCCGATCGCGGTCCGGCCCCGGGACGGAATCCCACAGCAGCAGGTCGACGTGCTGGGCGGTGGGGGCCCAGACGGTGACGGTCGGCGTCCTGGTGCCGTCCTCGTCGGAGGTCCACGTCGGGCCGTAGGACCGGCGGGTGGCGCGGTCGGCGTAGAGGTCGTCGAGGACGCCTGCGACCTGGAGCGAGGTCGCGACCGCGAGCTCGCCGTCCACGTCCCGCCCGAGGAGGACGACCTGACCGGTGAGGAGCTCCTCGGCGCCCGCCGCGTCCTGCCCCGTCAGGTGCAGCGGGTGGCAGGCCGCCAGGTGGGGAAAGGTCTCGGCGACCGGGTGCGGCAGGGCCCCGTCGGCCAGGGCCAGCGTGAGCTCCACCGGGGGCGCCGGCGCGTGCACGGAGAGGCCGCCGCCGGGGGCCACCCCGAGCGTCCAGGTCAGGTCCTCGGCGGCGACGCCCTCGGGCATGGCGTGGACGGGCAGGGCGAGCAGGTCACGGGTCAGCCAGTGGGCGGCGGCCCGGTGCAGGTCGACTGGACGCATCGTCCCATCCTGCCCTGACCGTACGGGCGTGGCGCAGAGCGCCACGCCCCCAAGGGCGTGGGCGAGGAACGGCCGGGCGGGCCGCGCCTGCCAGCGCTCAGAACACGTGCCGGTCGAGGACCCGGCGGTACTGCGGCGGCCAGGGCAGCTCGTGGCCGAGCTCGTGGGCGGCACGGTGCCACCAGTGCGGGTCGGCCAGGGCGGCCCGGGCCAGCGAGACCACGTCGGCCTGCCCGGTGGCGATGACGTGCTCCGCCTGCCGCGCCTGGGTGATCATCCCGACCGTGGCGATCGGGATCCCCACGTCGGTGCGCAGGGCATGGGCGAACCGGGTCTGGTAGCCGGGCCCGACAGGGATGGTCGGGTCAGGCACGTTGCCGCCGGTCGAGACGTCCACGAGATCCACCCCTCGATCCTCCAGCCCCCGCGCGAGCTCGACGGTGCGCCGGAGATCGCCGGTGACCCCACCGGGGGACTCCTCGCTCCAGTCGGTCGCCGAGACCCGCACGAGAACGGGGATGCGTTCGGGCAGGACCGCACGGACGGCTTCCACCACCTCGTAGGTCAGCCGGCGTCGTCCCTCGTCGTCACCCCCGTAGCCGTCCGTGCGCTTGTTGACCAGAGGGCTGAGGAACTGCGCGAGCAGGTAGCCGTGGGCCGCGTGGATCTCTACCGCGTCGAAACCGGCGGTCACCGCACGCCGGGCCGCGTGGGCGAACGAGCGGACGATCCCGTCGAGCTCCTCGACGGACAGTGCCCGCGGGCCCGCGTAGGCGCCGAACGCATCCTCACCCGGACCCACCGTGGCCCAGCCGCCCTCCTCCGCCGGCACGCTCCCGGAACGGCGGTGGAACGGCGCGTAGACCGATCCCTTCCGGCCAGCGTGCGAGAGCTGCACCCCGATCCTGGAGCCGACCCGGTGCACCTGGGTGACGACCCGCTCCCAGCCGCGGATGTGCTGGTCCTCCCACAGCCCGGCGTCCCACGGCGAGATTCGCCCTTCGTTGGTGACGGCCGTGGCCTCGGTGACGATCATCGGCGCACCCCCGACGGCGAAGGAGGTGAGGTGGGCCAGGTGCCAGTCGGTGACGAAGCCCGGCTCGGAGGGGAGGCAGCTGTACTGGCACATCGGCGACACCCACACCCGTCCCTGCACGGTGAGCCCGCGCAGGGTCATCGGCTCAAACATCCGTACCAGCATCGGGCCATTCTGGCACGCGCGGATCCGGACATGACTGTGCCCCCGCACCGAGCGATGTCGGTGCGGGGGCACAATACCAATGTTGGTCCGGCGGTGTCCTACTCTCCCACACCGTCTCCGGTGCAGTACCATCGGCGCTGTCAGGCTTAGCTTCCGGGTTCGGAATGTGACCGGGCGTTTCCCTGACGCTATGACCGCCGTAACACTATCGAGTTGTTCGAACGTTGCCGCGCGTGCCGGGCGCCTGCCCGCACGGGGCGGGTGGGTGCCGGTCGGGGCGTGTTCGTATCTCGAGAGACCGTACAGTGGACGCGTAACATCTTTGTTGTTTTAAGTTGTCGGCTTATTAGTACCGGTCAGCTCCACACATTGCTGTGCTTCCACGTCCGGCCTATCAACCCAGTAGTCTAGCTGGGAGCCTCTCACCCCGTAGGGCATGGAAACCTCATCTTGGAGTGTGCTTCCCGCTTAGATGCTTTCAGCGGTTATCACGTCCGAACGTAGCTAATCAGCGGTGCCCTTGGCAGGACAACTGACACACCAGTGGTTCGTCCATCCCGGTCCTCTCGTACTAGGGACAGCTCTCCTCAAGTTTCCTACGCGCGCAGCGGATAGGGACCGAACTGTCTCACGACGTTCTAAACCCAGCTCGCGTACCGCTTTAATGGGCGAACAGCCCAACCCTTGGGACCGACTCCAGCCCCAGGATGCGACGAGCCGACATCGAGGTGCCAAACCATGCCGTCGATATGAGCTCTTGGGCAGGATCAGCCTGTTATCCCCGGGGTACCTTTTATCCGTTGAGCGACGGCGCTTCCACAAGCCACCGTCGGGTCACTAGTCCCGACTTTCGTCTCTGCTCGACATGTCTGTCTCACAGTCAAGCTCCCTTGTGCACTTACACTCGAAACCTGATTGCCAACCAGGCTGAGGGAACCTTTGGGCGCCTCCGTTACTCTTTAGGAGGCAACCGCCCCAGTTAAACTACCCACCAGGCACTGTCCCTGGTCCGGATCACGGACCGAGGTTAGACATCCAGAACGACCAGAGTGGTATTTCAACGTTGACTCCACGAACACTGGCGTGCCCGCTTCATAGTCTCCCACCTATCCTACACAAGCCGTACCGAACACCAATACCAAGCTATAGTAAAGGTCCCGGGGTCTTTCCGTCCTGCTGCGCGTAACGAGCATCTTTACTCGTAGTGCAATTTCGCCGAGTTCGTGGTTGAGACAGTGGAGAAGTCGTTACGCCATTCGTGCAGGTCGGAACTTACCCGACAAGGAATTTCGCTACCTTAGGATGGTTATAGTTACCACCGCCGTTTACTGGCGCTTAAGTTCTGAGCTTCGCCACCGAAGTGGCTGACCCGTCCCCTTAACGTTCCAGCACCGGGCAGGCGTCAGTCCGTATACATCGTCTTGCGACTTCGCACGGACCTGTGTTTTTAGTAAACAGTCGCTTCTCCCTGGTCTCTGCGGCCGTCGACGCCAACCCGCAAAGGGGTCTCACGTCTTCGGCCCCCCTTCTCCCGAAGTTACGGGGGCATTTTGCCGAGTTCCTTAACCACGATTCACTCGATCGCCTTGGTATTCTCTACCTAACCACCTGAGTCGGTTTGGGGTACGGGCGGCTCGGACCTCGCTAGGAACTTTTCTAGGCAGCATAGGATCACCCTGCTTCCCGCATACACGGTCACCATCAAGCCTCGGACACTGATGGGGCGGATTTACCGATCCCCGGTCCTGCGCTCTTGGACGTGGACAACCATCGCCACGCGGAGGCTACCTTCCTGCGTCCTTCCATCGCTTACCTACTACACGCTAGGGTCACGCGTTCCACTCCCCGCACCACCCCGAAGGGCGGTTGACGGAAAGCTTCAGGCGCTTAGCATCACGCGATTCGGTACTGGGCGGTCCTTCGCCGGTTCCGGAATATCAACCGGATGTCCATCGACTACGCCTGTCGGCCTCGCCTTAGGTCCCGACTTACCCAGGGCAGATTAGCTTGACCCTGGAACCCTTGGTTATTCGGCGGAGGAGTTTCTCGCTCCTCTTTCGCTACTCATGCCTGCATTCTCACTCGTGCCGCGTCCACCCCTCGATCACTCGGAGGCTTCACCCGCGGCACGACGCTCCCCTACCCAGCAGCACGCCTGGACCCCACACGGATGTGAGGCCTGGCAAAGATGCTGCTGCCACAGCTTCGGTGGTGTGCTTGAGCCCCGCTACATTGTCGGCGCGGAATCACTTGACCAGTGAGCTATTACGCACTCTTTAAAGGGTGGCTGCTTCTAAGCCAACCTCCTGGTTGTCTGCGCAACTCCACATCCTTTCCCACTTAGCACACGCTTAGGGACCTTAACTGGTGATCTGGGCTGTTTCCCTCTCGACTACGAAGCTTATCCCCCGCAGTCTCACTGCCATGCTCTCACTTGCCGGCATTCGGAGTTTGGCTGACGTCAGTAACCCGGTGGGGCCCATCAGCCATCCAGTAGCTCTACCTCCGGCAAGAAACACATGACGCTGCACCTAAATGCATTTCGGGGAGAACCAGCTATCACGGAGTTTGATTGGCCTTTCACCCCTACCCACAGCTCATCCCCTCAGTTTTCAACCTAAGTGGGTTCGGGCCTCCACGCGGTCTTACCCGCGCTTCACCCTGGCCATGGGTAGATCACTCCGCTTCGGGTCTAGACCCAGCGACTCAATCGCCCTGTTAGGACTCGCTTTCGCTACGGCTACCCCGCACGGGTTAACCTCGCCACTGAGCACTAACTCGCAGGCTCATTCTTCAAAAGGCACGCCGTCACCAGCCCGCAGGCCAGCTCCGACGGATTGTAGGCACACGGTTTCAGGAACTATTTCACTCCCCTCCCGGGGTACTTTTCACCTTTCCCTCACGGTACTTGTCCGCTATCGGTCACCAGGGAATATTTAGGCTTAGCAGGTGGTCCTGCCAGATTCGTACGGGATTTCTCGGGCCCCGTACTACTTGGGTGGTACGACACGGAGTCGGAAACATTTCGGCTACCGGGGTCTCACCGTCTCTGCCGGGCCTTCCCAGACCCTTCGCCTATGCTACCGATTTCTTACTCCGCACCAGCGTGGTAGCACTGGTACACGCACTCCCACAACCCCCCGTCTGCAACCCCTACCAGGTGTCGCACAGACAAGGTTTAGCCTGATCCGGTTTCGCTCGCCACTACTCACGGAATCACTGTTGTTTTCTCTTCCTGTGGGTACTGAGATGTTTCACTTCCCCACGTTCCCTCCACGCACCCTATATATTCAGGTACGGGTGACAGGCGATGAAGCCTGCCGGGTTGCCCCATTCGGAGATCCTCGGATCGATGTCTGGTTATCGACTCCCCGAGGCTTATCGCAGATTCCCACGTCCTTCTTCGGTTCCTGGTGCCAAGGCATCCACCGTGCGCCCTTAAAAACTTAAAAGCCACAAAGATGCTCGCGTCCACTGTACAGTTCTCAACATACGACCAGGCCCACCCCGGACAGCTCGCCCACCACGCACACCACCAACGGTGCGGGTATGGGAACGACCCCGGGGCCCCGGACGAACCAGAGCAACCAGAACCCCGACCAGCTTCCCGGCCGGGGGCCCGATCCCTCAGGACCCAACAACGTGTCAGCACCGCACCCACCCCGCACGCACCAGCTTTCCCCACCCCCGACGAACGGGAGCCGTACTCACCAGCGACGCACAAGAACCAGGCGCAGCGACAGAGAACCGATGTTCCACCCAGAGCAACCCACCGTGGGACGAACGCCCACGCAGCAGGCCACCTACGACCACGGCCCCGCACCCGAACAGGCGCACGACCACGGCCAGTGACGCTCCTTAGAAAGGAGGTGATCCAGCCGCACCTTCCGGTACGGCTACCTTGTTACGACTTAGTCCCAATCACCAGTCCCACCTTCGACGGCTCCCCCCTACAAGAGGTTGGGCCACCGGCTTCGGGTGTTACCGACTTTCGTGACTTGACGGGCGGTGTGTACAAGGCCCGGGAACGTATTCACCGCAGCGTTGCTGATCTGCGATTACTAGCGACTCCGACTTCATGGGGTCGAGTTGCAGACCCCAATCCGAACTGAGACCGGCTTTAAGGGATTCGCTCCACCTCGCGGCTTAGCAGCCCTCTGTACCGGCCATTGTAGCATGCGTGAAGCCCAAGACGTAAGGGGCATGATGATTTGACGTCATCCCCACCTTCCTCCGAGTTGACCCCGGCAGTCTCCTATGAGTCCCCACCATCACGTGCTGGCAACATAGAACGAGGGTTGCGCTCGTTGCGGGACTTAACCCAACATCTCACGACACGAGCTGACGACAACCATGCACCACCTGTGTACCAGCCTTGCGGGGCCCCCGTCTCCGAGGGTTTCCGGTACATGTCAAGCCTTGGTAAGGTTCTTCGCGTTGCATCGAATTAATCCGCATGCTCCGCCGCTTGTGCGGGCCCCCGTCAATTCCTTTGAGTTTTAGCCTTGCGGCCGTACTCCCCAGGCGGGGCGCTTAATGCGTTAGCTGCGGCACGGACCCCGTGGAATGGGACCCACACCTAGCGCCCAACGTTTACGGCGTGGACTACCAGGGTATCTAATCCTGTTCGCTCCCCACGCTTTCGCTTCTCAGCGTCAGTAATGGCCCAGAGACCTGCCTTCGCCATCGGTGTTCCTCCTGATATCTGCGCATTCCACCGCTACACCAGGAATTCCAGTCTCCCCTACCACACTCTAGCCTGCCCGTACCCACTGCAAGCCCGGGGTTAAGCCCCGGGTTTTCACAGCAGACGCGACAAGCCGCCTACAAGCTCTTTACGCCCAATAATTCCGGACAACGCTCGCACCCTACGTATTACCGCGGCTGCTGGCACGTAGTTAGCCGGTGCTTCTTCTGCTCCTACCGTCACAAAAGCTTCGTCAGAGCTGAAAGCGGTTTACAACCCGAAGGCCGTCATCCCGCACGCGGCGTCGCTGCATCAGGCTTTCGCCCATTGTGCAATATTCCCCACTGCTGCCTCCCGTAGGAGTCTGGGCCGTGTCTCAGTCCCAGTGTGGCCGGTCACCCTCTCAGGCCGGCTACCCGTCGTCGCCTTGGTAGGCCATTACCCCACCAACAAGCTGATAGGCCGCGAGTCCATCCACCACCGATAAATCTTTCCACCCCATACCCATGCAGGTTGAGGTCATATCCAGTATTAGCACCGGTTTCCCGGAGTTATCCCAGAGTGAAGGGCAGGTTACTCACGTGTTACTCACCCGTTCGCCACTAATCCACGGTGCAAGCACCGCTTCATCGTTCGACTTGCATGTGTTAAGCACGCCGCCAGCGTTCGTCCTGAGCCAGGATCAAACTCTCCGATAAAAACCTAAACTCTTACCAAAGAGAACAGATTCCTGACAAAAAAGCTACCACGCCCCACCGGGGGCGGCACGACGCAGCAGCACAAAATAAACTATGGCATCAATAATCTGACACGCTGTTGAGTTCTCAAAGATCGGACGCACACCGTCGTTCCGCCCGCTGTGCGGGCCTCCCGTCCGGGGCAACCTCTCCAGCCGACCTGACCAGTCCCCGTGCTCCAAATCCGTGTCCGGATCGTCGAGCTGGGGCCAGGACTTCCTGGCTGGGATGCCGCTTCCCACTTCCGTGGGCGGCGAAGACCTACTGTACACCCCCACGAGCCGGGGTCCAAACCGCGCGGAGGACCCACCTGCGGCGGCGGTGGGGACCGCGGGTCAGTGCAGGTCAGAGGCCTGCGGGCTGGTGGGCGTGGGCCTACGTCACGCCACCTCGATGCCGATCTTGCCGACGACGTGGCCGCTCTCCAGCTGCGCCAGAGCCTCGGCGGTCCGGTCCAGCGGGTAGGTGCGGTCGAGGACGGGCCGCAGGGCGGTGGCGGTGACGAAGCTGCACAGCTGCCGCAGCTCGGCCAGCGTGCCCATCGTCGAGCCGACGACGCGCAGCTGCTTGAAGAAGATCTTGGTCAGCTCGGCACGCTCGGGGGCGTCGCCGGAGGTCGCCCCGCAGATGACGATCGTCCCGCCGGGGCGCAGCGCGTTGACGGAGTGCGACCAGGTCGCCGCTCCCACGCTCTCCAGGACCGCGTCGACCCGGGCCGGCAGCCGCTCCCCCGTGGCGAAGGCCTGCTGAGCGCCCAGGCCGAGGGCCCGCTCCGCCTTGCCCTCGTCCCTGCTCGTCACCCACACGTTCAGCCCGGCCGCCGCGCCGAGCTGCACCAGGGCGGTCGCCACACCACCGCCGGCCCCCTGCACGAGGACGGTGTCGCCGGGGCGGACCGCCGCGTTGCGGAAGAGCATCCGGTATGCCGTCAACCAGGTGGTCGACAGCGCGGCCGCCTCGACGGCGCTGAGGTGATCAGGCCGCGGGGCCCAGTGCCCGTCCGGCACCGCCACCCGCTCGGCCAGGGTGCCCTGGTGCAGCTCGGAGAGCAACGAGCGGCGTGGGTCGAGGGTGATGTCGTCGGCCCAGCCGGGGGTGCCGGTCACGACCGGTAGCACCACCACCTCGCCGTGCTCAGGGTGGCGCACGACCGCGTCACAGCCGAGGATCATCGGCAGCCGCTCCTGCGGCAGGCCGACGCCGCGCAAGGACCACAGGTCGTGGTGGTTGAGGCCGGCGGCCACGACGGGCAGGACGGTCCAACCGTCGCGCTGCTCGGGCTGGGGCCGCTCGCCCACCACCAGCCCCGAGAGCGGGTCGTCGGCGGAGACGGTCTCGGCGTAGGCGGCGAGCATGTCCTCCAACCTAGCCGGTAGGAGCGTCTCCTTCCTGCCCGACCTGCGGGTCGTTCAGGGAACGGACGGCCCGGCTCTCCCGGTCCCGGATCGCGAGCGCCTCCTCCCCCTCCGGATAGCAGATCTCCTCCAGGCACAGTCCGTGCGCCGGCATGACCTGGACCGCCGGGTCGCGTCGACCGGCCCGCAGCACCTCCAGCGGCCAGCCGACAGGCCGACGGCCCTCACCGACCGCCACGACCGAGCCGACGAGCGCCCGCACCATGGAGTGGCAGAAGGCGTCGGCCTCCACCGTGCCGACCAGCACGCCCGTGTCGTCACGCCACCAACCGTGGGCGAGCAGCGTCCGCACGGTGGTGGCGCCGTCGCGCCGGCGGCAGAACGCCGCGAAGTCGCGCAGCCCGAGGAGCGTGCCCCCGGCCTCGTCCATGAGGGCGACGTCGAGCGGACGGCGCCAGACCACGGTGTCGTGCCGCCGCAGCGGGTCCAGCAGGTGTGGCCGGTCGCAGACCCGGTAGGTGTACCGCCGACGCAGCGCCGAGAACCGCGCGTCGAAGGTGCCAGGCACCGCTGTGGCCGCCCGCACCACCACGTCGCCGGGCAGCACCCCGCGCAGCCTGCTGACGAGCGCCTCACCGGAGGGGCGGGCGGAACGTCCCGGCAGCGCACGCCATACCCGGGGGTCGACCTCGAGGTGACACACCGAGCCACGGGCGTGTACCCCGGCGTCGGTACGCCCGCCGACGGTGAGCTTTGGGGGCGGGGTGCGCAGGACGGTGCCCAGCCCCTCGGCGAGGGTCTGCTCCACGCTCCGCAGCCCGGGCTGGCGCGCCCAGCCGGAGAAGTCGGTGCCGTCGTAGGCGAGGTCGATCCTGATCCGCACGGCACCATCCTGCCCTGCCGCCGACGCGACGAGGCCGCCTCCCCCGTCAGGGAAGGCGGCCTCGTGGTCGGTCCGGGACGACCGGGTGGCTCAGCTCTCGTCGTCGGCGTCGCCCTTGACGTCCGAGCCCTCGGGCGCCGGACCGTCCTCGGTGGCCGGACCGCTGTCGGCGCCGGGGTCGCGCGCGTCGTCGGCACCGGCCGAGACCATGGCGGCCTCGGTGGTGTCCTCGGCGGCGGTCTCGTTGACCTCGACGACCTCGGCCGGGGCGGCGGGAGCCACCTCGGCCTGCGCGGCCTGCGCGGCCTGCGCGTCCTTGGCGGCGCGCTTGGTGGCGCCCTCCGCCTGGGTGACGACGGCCTTCCTGGCGACCGGCTCGCGGACCAGCTCGATCACGGCCATGGGGGCGTTGTCGCCCTTGCGCGGCGCGATCTTGGTGATCCGGGTGTAGCCGCCGGCGCGCTCGGCCATGTCCGGCGCGATCTCGGTGAAGAGGCGGTGGACGACGCCCTTGTCCCGGATGCTGGACAGGACCCGTCGGCGGTTGTGCAGATCGCCGCGCTTGGCGAAGGTGATCAGCCGCTCGGCCAGCGGGCGCAGACGCTTGGCCTTGGCCTCGGTGGTGGTGATGCGGTCGTGCTCGAACAGGGCGGCGGCCAGGTTGGACAGCATCAGGCGCTCGTGCGCCGGACCGCCGCCGAGGCGCGGACCCTTGGTGGGTGCAGGCATTTAACAGACTCCTCGGGTGAAGTAGATATCAGTACTGCTCGTCCTCGACGAACGCGGTGTCACCCTCGTCGTCGTAGGACCCGTCCTCGTAGCCGGCCGCGCCCTCGAAGCCGGCGGGGCTGTCCTTGAGCGCCAGGCCCATCTCGGCCAGCTTGTCCTTGACCTCATCGATGGACTTCGCGCCGAAGTTGCGGATGTCCAGCAGATCGGCCTCGCTGCGGCCCACGAGCTCGCCCACGGAGTGGATGCCCTCGCGCTTGAGGCAGTTGTAGGAGCGGACGGTCAGGTCCAGCTCCTCGATCGGCAGCGCCAGGTCGGAGGCCAGGGCCCCGTCCCCGTTGGCCGGGCCGATCTCGATGCCCTCGGCCTCGACGTTGAGCTCGCGCGCCAGGCCGAAGAGCTCGACCAGGGTCTTGCCGGCGGAGGCCATCGCATCGCGCGGGGAGACGGAGTGCTTGGTCTCCACGTCGACGACCAGACGGTCGAAGTCGGTGCGCTGCTCGACACGCGTCGCCTCGACCTTGTAGGTCACGGCGAGGACCGGGCTGTAGATGGAGTCGACCGGGATGCGCCCGATCTCCTGGTCGCCGGACTTGTTCTGCTGGGAGGAGACGTAGCCGCGACCGCGCTCGACGGTCATCTCCATCTCGATCTTGCCCGAGTCGTTCAGGGTCGCCAGGTGCAGGTCGGGGTTGTGGATCTCCACGCCCGCCGGCGGGGCGATGTCCGCCGCGGTGACCGCGCCGGCGCCCTGCTTGCGCAGGTACATCACGACGGGCTCGTCGTGCTCGCTGGAGACGACCAGGCTCTTGAGGTTGAGGATGATCTCGGTGACGTCCTCCTTCACCCCGGGGATGGTGGAGAACTCGTGCAGCACGCCGTCGATGCGGATGCTGGTCAACGAGGCGCCGGGGATGCTGGAGAGCAGCGTCCGGCGCAGGGAGTTGCCGAGGGTGTAGCCGAAGCCCGGCTCGAGCGGCTCGATGACGAACCGCGACCGGTTGTCGGCCACGACCTCCTCGGAGAGGATGGGGCGCTGTGCGATGAGCACTGGTGGTGTCCTTTCCACGGGCGACCGCTATATGACGCCCGGTGCGTCTCCGGCCTTGCGGCCGGCTGACCGCGGTCACCTCTGTCCGTGACCGCGGCGGTGAGCGGACCGGTATGTGGTGCAAGACCGCATACCTGCCCGCTCGCGGAGCGAGCCCGGGGAATCCGGCGAGCTCGCGAGCCCTGGATTCCCCGGAACAGCCAGGAGCGCGCGAGCGACGCGAGCTCCTGGCCGTCGGGGGGCAGGTGGGGGGCGGAGCCCCCCGCCCGCTTAGTTCTTGGAGTAGAGCTCCACGATGAGCTGCTCGGTGAGGATCGTGTCGATCTGCTCACGCGTGGGCAGCTGGTGGATGAGGATCTGCAGGGTGCCGGGGACGACCTTCATCCAGGCGGGGACCGGACGGTCGCCGTAGGTCTCGCGAGCGAGCTGGATCGGGAAGGTCTCGACCGACTGCGGGCGCACCTCGACGATGTCGTACTGCGAGACGCGGTAGGACGGGACGTCGACCCGGTGGCCGTTGACCATGAAGTGACCGTGGGTCACCATCTGACGGGCGGCGCGGCGGGTGCGGGCCAGGCCGGCCCGGTAGATGACGTTGTCCAGACGCGACTCGAGGATGACGAGCAGGTTCGCGCCGGTCTTGCCGGGGCGGCGGGCCGCCTCGGCGTAGTAGCGACGGAACTGCTTCTCCATCACGCCGTAGGTGAAGCGGGCCTTCTGCTTCTCCTGCAACTGGGTGAGGTACTCCTTCTCCTGCGTGCGGCGACGGCCGTGCTGCCCCGGCGGGAACGGGCGCAGGTCGAAGTTCTTGTCGCCGCCGACGAGATCGACCTTCAGCCGGCGGGACTTCTTGGTGATGGGTCCGGTGTAACGGGCCATGGTTGTCTACCTAGTTCCTTCCGGTGCTCTTAGTTGCGACGCTTCTTGGGGGACGGACTCCGTTGTGCGCCTGGGGCGTCACGTCGGAGATCGCGCCGACCTCGAGGCCCGCGGCGGTCAGCGACCGGATCGCGGTCTCGCGGCCCGAGCCCGGGCCCTTGACGAAGACGTCGACCTTGCGCATGCCGTGCTCCATGGCGCGACGGGCGGCCGCCTCGGCGGCCATCTGCGCGGCGTAGGGCGTCGACTTGCGCGAACCCTTGAAGCCGACCTGGCCCGAGGAGGACCAGGCGATGACGGCACCGGTCGGGTCGGTGATCGAGATGATGGTGTTGCTGAACGTGCTCTTGATGTGAGCCTGCCCGAGGGCGACGTTCTTCTTTTCCTTGCGGCGCGTCTTGCGCGCGCCAGTAGCCTGACGGCTCTTGGGTGGCATGTGTTTTCTCCTGGTGGAAGAGCAAGTATGCGGTGGCGCACACGTCGCGGTCCCGGTTCACCGGGGCGGCGGGTCCGCCGTGGTCGGGGGGCCGACCGACCTAGCGGGTGGCCTTCTTCTTGCCGGCCACGGTGCGCTTGGGGCCCTTGCGGGTCCGCGCGTTGGTCTTGGTGCGCTGACCGTGCACCGGGAGGCCGCGACGGTGCCGCAGGCCCTGGTAGCTGCCGATCTCCTGCTTGCGGCGGATGTCGGCGGCCACCTCACGGCGCAGGTCGCCCTCGAGGCGGTACGCGCCCTCGAGATGGTCGCGCAGGGCGACCAGCTGCTCCTCCGTCAGGTCCTTGACACGCACGGACGGGTCGACACCCGTCGCCGCGAGCGTCTGGTCGGCGCGGGTGCGACCCACGCCGAAGATGTAGGTGAGAGCGACCTCGACGCGCTTGTCGCGCGGCAGGTCGACACCGATGAGTCGTGCCATCTGGCAGTGCTCCTGATGATCGAGCGAGAGTGTGGTGACAGCACCGGTCCGCATCCTCATGTCCTGGTGGGCATCTGCCCGCGGTCCCCGGCTCTCGCGGCCGGGGGTGACGTCCCGCGTCTGCGGGGGTCGGGTGCTGCTGTTGTCGTCGTGCGATGTTCAGTTGTGCTTGCTCAGTCGTGCTGTTCTGTCGTCAGTCGCTTCTCGCGAAGCTGCGACACGTGCGGTCGCTCTCTGCTCAGCCCTGGCGCTGCTTGTGGCGCAGGTTCTCGCAGATCACCATGACCCGACCGTTACGGCGGATCACCTTGCACTTGTCGCAGATCTTCTTCACGCTCGGCTGAACCTTCATGGCCTGCCTGCTTTCGGTGTGATCTGTGAGCTTGGATTTCGTGGAACGTGCAGCGGTCGACCCCGGGGGGGCCGGACGTCAGCGGTAGCGGAAGACGATACGTCCGCGGGTGAGGTCGTACGGGCTGAGCTCCACCACGACCCGGTCCTCGGGGAGGATCCGGATGTAGTGCTGACGCATCTTGCCGGAGATGTGAGCCAGCACAACGTGACCGTTGCTCAGCTCGACCCGGAAGTTCGCGTTCGGGAGGGCCTCGACAACCGTGCCCTCGATCTCGATGACGCCGTCCTTCTTCGCCATGTCCTCCACATTTCGTCGACTGCTGTGCGCCGTCGTCAGACACGACGGCATCGGCCCACGCGGGACCGACGACCCATCCTACGCGACGCGCCAGGCCGAAGGCTAATCCGCGTCAGTCACCGAGGGGGGCGCAGCGCACGCCACGGGCCGCGAGCTGCTCCGCTCCCCCGTCGTGCGCGGTGAGGACCCATAGCCCGTCCTCGGTGACGGCGACCGTGTGCTCCCAGTGCGCGGCCCGGCTGCCGTCGGTGGTCACCACGGTCCAGTCGTCGTCGAGGGTGCGGGTCTGGATCGTCCCCAGCGTGACCATCGGCTCGACCGCGAAGGTCGACCCGGCGGGCACGGTGGGCCCGGCCGAGGTGACCGCGTAGTTGGGCACCTGCGGGTCCATGTGCATCTGCCGCCCGATGCCGTGCCCGACGAAGTCCTCCAGGACGCCGTACTCGCCGACCTGTCCCTGCGCCCGGCGCCGTTCGAGCGCCGCGTCGACCGACCCCTCGACCGCCTGGCCCACGGCATACAGCCGGCCTCCGGCGCGCAGCGCCGCGATGCCGTCCCAGAGCGAGACCTCGGTGTCGTCCATGAGGGCGAGGTCGGCCGGCCGTGCAGATGTCCGCCCGCCGACCACGAGGCTCACGGCGGCGTCGCCGTGCCAGCCCTCGACGATCGCCCCGCAGTCGATGGAGACCAGGTCGCCCTCGGCGAGCACCCGGTCCCCCGGGACGCCATGCACGACCTCGTCGTTGACCGAGATGCACAGGCTCCCGCGGAAACCGTGGTAGCCGAGGAAGCTGGGGACCGCACCGGCGCTGCGGATCGCGTCCTCGGCGAGGGCGTCGATCTCACGGGTGGTCCGGCCTGCGACGGCGGCGTCGCGGGCCAGTGCCAGGGTGTCGGCGACGACGAGGCCGGCGCGCCGCATGGCACGCAGCTCCTCGGGTGTCTTGGTCTCGATCCGGGAACGTCGGCGGAAGATCGACATCGTGGGGTATGCCGCGCGCCGGCTCAGCCGGTCGTCCGGGCCAGGGCGGCCTCGAGCCGGCCGGTGACCTCCTCGACGGTGCCCATGCCGTCCACCTGGGACAGCAGCCCGCGCTCGCGGTAGACGGCGGCCAGCGGCGCGGTCTCCTCGGCGTAGATGCGCATCCGCTCCCGGACGACCTCCTCGGTGTCGTCGGCGCGCCCCTGGTCCTGGGCCCGGGCGAGCAGTCGCTGCACGACCTCGTCGGTGTCCACGGTCAGCTCCACCACGGCGTCGAGGCTGTGGCCGGCCTCGGCCAGCATCGCGTCGAGCGCCTCGACCTGACCGGTCGTGCGGGGGTAGCCGTCCAGGAGGAACCCGTGGGCCGCGTCCTGCTCGGCCAGCCGGTCGCGCACGATGGCGTTGGTGATCTCGTCGGGGACGTAGCCGCCGGAGGCGGTGATCTCCTTGACCTGCCGGCCCAGCGCGGTCTCGTTCTTGATGTTGGCACGGAAGATGTCGCCGGTGGAGATGGCGGGCACCCCGTTGGCGGCGGAGACACGGGCGGCCTGGGTGCCCTTCCCGGCACCGGGCGGGCCCAGCAGGATGAGTCGCATCAGCGGAGGAACCCTTCGTAGTCGTGCTGCTGGAGCTGGGACTCGATCTGCAGGACGGTCTGCAGGCCCACGCCCACGATGATCAGGATAGACGCACCGCCCAGCGGGAAGTCGGAGACGTTGAGCACGTTGAAGGCGATCAGCGGGATGAGGGAGAGGATCGCCAGGTAGATGGCACCGGGGGTGGTGATCCGGGTGGACACGTACTGGAGGTACTCGGCGGTGGGCCGACCGGCACGGATGCCGGGGATGAACCCGCCGTAGCGCTTCATGTTGTCGGCGACCTCGGTCGGCTGGAAGGTCACGCCGACGTAGAAGAACGTGAAGAAGATGATCATCGCGGTGTAGACGACCATGTAGACCCAGTGCGTGCCCGTACCGCCCATACCCATCGACAGGTAGCGGTCGATGAAGGTCACCCAGCCCGGCTGCTCCGTGGCGGTGGGGTCGGTGGGCCGGGAGAAGTTCGCGATCATCTGCGGCAGCATCAGGATCGAGGCCGCGAAGATGATCGGGATGACGTTGGCCATGTTGAGCTTGAGCGGGATGTAGGTCGAGGTCCCGCCGTACTGACGCCGGCCGACCATCCGCTTGGCGTACTGCACCGGGATCCGGCGGCTGGACTGCTCGACGTAGACGACCGCGGTGATGATCGCCAGGCCCATGATCATCACCAGCACGAAGGTGGTGACCGACTGCTGGTAGATCACCGACAGCGAGGAGGGGAACGTCGCGGCGATCGAGACGAAGATCAGCAGGGACATGCCGTTGCCGATCCCCTTCTCGGTGATCAGCTCGGCCAGCCACATGATCAGTCCGGTGCCGGCGGTCAGGGTGAGCACCAGCAGGACGAGGGTGCCGATGCCGTCGTCCGGCATGATCGTGGTGCACGTGCCGCCGAAGAGCCGCGCCGGTTCCCGGGCGATGACCACGAGCGTGGAGGCCTGCAGCACCGCGAGACCGATGGTGAGGTAGCGCGTGTACTGCGTCATCTTGGTCTGGCCGGCCTGCCCCTCCTTCTTCAGCTCCTCGAAGCGGGGGATGACGACCGTCAGCAGCTGGACGATGATGGCCGCCGTGATGTACGGCATGATGCCCAGCGCGAACACCGACAGCTGCATCATCGCGCCGCCGGAGAACAGGTTGGCCATCCCCAGGATGCTCCCCGAGGCGCTGGCCGTCTGCTGGCACTGCTGCACGAGGCTGTAGTCGATGCCCGGGCTGGGCAGGTGGGTGCCCAGCCGGTAGATCGCCATGATCGCGAGCGTGAAGAGGATCTTGTTGCGAAGATCCGGTGTCTTGAACGCACGCACGAAGGCGGAGAGCATTCGAAGGTCCTCCTGTGGTCCCCCGGCCGCCGCTCTCGCTGTGGAGACGTCGGGCGCCGGGGAGCGGGCTTGATCGCAGACGACGATAACACCCGTCGCTGCTGGGACTGAATGGCCGAAGGCCCCGGGTCGCTCCTCGCGACCCGGGGCCTCACGACGTGCTGCGACCGAGCTCGGTCTCAGCTCTCGGTGACGGTGCCACCGGCAGCCTCGATCTTCTCCTTGGCGGAGGCCGAGAACTTGGCGGCGGTCACGTCGACCTTCACGCTGATGTCGCCGTTGCCGAGCACCTTGACCGGGTGGCCCTCGCGGACCGCGCCCCGGGTCACCAGGTCCTCCACGGACACCGTGCCACCCTGCGGGAACAAGGAGGACAGCTGGTCCAGGTTGACGACCTGGTAGGTGACCTTGAACGGGTTCTTGAAGCCACGCAGCTTGGGCAGCCGCATGTGCATCGGGGTCTGGCCGCCCTCGAAGGTCTCGGGCACCTGGTAGCGGGCCTTGGTGCCCTTGGTGCCGCGACCCGCTGTCTTGCCCTTCGAGCCCTCACCGCGACCCACACGGGTCTTGGCGGTCTTGGCGCCGGGGGCCGGACGCAGGTGGTGCACCTTCAGCGCGGCAGTCTCTCGCTTGGCGTCTGCCATGATCAGTCAACCTCCTCGACGGTCACCAGGTGGGCGACCGTGCGGACCATGCCACGGAACTCCGGGCGGTCCTCCTTGATGACGGTGTCGCCGATCCGCTTCAGCCCCAGGCTGCGCACCGTCTCGCGGTGCATGTGCTTGGTGCCGACGGTCGACCTGACCTGGGTCACCTTCAGACGGGCCATCACGCACCCGCCTTCGCAGCGTTGGCCGCGGCCCGGACGCGGAGCATAGCCGCTGGTGCCACGTCCTCGACCGGCTTGCCGCGGCGGGCGGCCACGGCCTCGGGCTGCTCGAGCCCCTTGAGCGCGGCGACCGTGGCATGCACGATGTTGATCGCGTTCTGGGAGCCGAGCGACTTGCTCAGCACGTCCTGGATGCCGGCGCACTCGAGCACGGCGCGGACGGGGCCGCCGGCGATCACACCGGTACCGGCGCTGGCCGGCTTGAGCAGCACGACGCCCGCGGCCTTCTCGCCCTGGACGGGGTGCGGGATGGTGCCGGCGATGCGGGGCACGCGGAAGAAGTTCTTCTTGGCCTCCTCCACGCCCTTGGAGATCGCGGCAGGCACCTCCTTCGCCTTGCCGTAGCCGACACCGACGGTCCCGTCGCCGTCACCCACCACGACCAGCGCGGTGAAGCTGAAGCGGCGGCCGCCCTTGACGACCTTGGACACGCGGTTGATGGTGACGACGCGCTCCAGGTACTGGTTGCGCTCTTCCTCACGGCCTCCACGACGGTTGTCGCGGTTGTCGCGGCCGCCCCGACGGTTGTCGCGGGCGTCGCCGGACGACGCGCGGTCGCCGGTGCCGCGGCGCTGGAAATCACCAGCCATGGTCAGTTCCTCTTTCCGTTGGTCGGGGTGGTCACAGGGACAGTCCCCCCTCGCGAGCGCCGTCGGCGATCGCGGCGATCCGACCGGCGTAGCGGTTGCCGCCCCGGTCGAAGACGACGGCCTCGACACCGGCGGCCTTGGCCCGCTCGGCGACGAGCTCGCCGACGCGGCGTGCCTTGGCGGTCTTGTCGCCCTCGAGGGAGCGCAGGTCCTGCTCCATCGTGGACGCGGAGGCGATGGTCCGGCTCACGGTGTCGTCCACCAGCTGCACGAAGACGTGCCGGGAGGAACGGTTCACCACGAGACGGGGACGCTCGGCCGTGCCGGTGACCTTCTTGCGCAGGCGCAGGTGCCGACGGCCGCGGGCCGCCGACTTGCTCTTGGCGCGCTTGACGATCTGTGCCATCGCTTACTTACCAGCCTTTCCGACCTTGCGACGGATGTGCTCACCCTCGTAGCGCACGCCCTTGCCCTTGTACGGGTCCGGCTTGCGCAGCTTGCGGATGTTGGCAGCGGTCTCGCCGACCAGCTGCTTGTCGATCCCCGTGACCGAGAACCGGGTCGGGTTCTCGACCTGGAAGGTCACGCCCTCCGGGGCCTTGATCAGGATCGGGTGCGAGTAGCCCAGGGCGAACTCGAGGTCGCTGCCCTTGGCGGTCACGCGGTAGCCCGTTCCGTGGATCTCGAGCTTCTTGGTGTAGCCGTTGGTCACGCCCTCGACCATGTTGGCGATGAGGCTGCGGGTCAGGCCGTGGCGGGCGCGCGAGTCGCGCTCGTCGTCGGGCCGGGACACCTGGAGGGTGCCGTCCTCGGCCTTCTCGACCGAGATGGGCTCGGGCATCGCGAGACCGAGCTGGCCCTTGGGCCCCTTGACGGTCACGTTGGCGCCGTCGATGCTCACGTCGACGCCGGAGGGGACGGTGATCGGGAGTCGTCCGATTCGAGACATGGTTTCCTCTACGCTCCTTCCCTGGTCACCAGACGTAGGCGAGGACTTCCCCGCCCACACCCTTCTCGGCAGCCTGCCTGTCGGTGAGCAGGCCGGAGGACGTGGAGATGATCGCCACGCCCAGGCCTCCCAGCACCCGGGGCAGGTTGGTGGACTTCGCGTAGACGCGCAGTCCCGGCTTGGAGATACGGCGCACACCGGCGATCGAACGCTCCCGGTTGGGGCCGTACTTGAGGTCGACGAGCAAGGTCTTGCCGACCTCGGCGTCCTGCGAGGTCCAGGAGGCGATGTAGCCCTCGGCCTTGAGGATGTCGGCGATGGTCGCCTTGAGCTTGGAGTACGGCATGGCGACCTGGTCCTTGTGCGCCGAGTTGGCGTTCCGGATCCTCGTCAGCATGTCCGCGATGGGGTCGGTCATGGTCATGGGGCTTCGTGCCCTTTCTCACCGCGGTTTCGTTCCTGCGCCGGCGGCGGCGTGCGCCGCACCGGCCTGCAGGGCCGACCTGCGATGTTCCAGGTGGATGTCGGGTATGGGTGGCGTGGTCCGGGACGGACTTCTACCAGCTGGACTTGGTCACGCCCGGGAGCTCGCCCCGGTGCGCCAGCTCGCGCAGGCAGATCCGGCACAGGCCGAACTTGCGGTAGACCGAACGCGGACGCCCGCACCGCTGGCAGCGGCTGTAGGCGCGCACGGCGAACTTCGCCTTGCGGTTGGCCTTGTTGATGAGCGCGGTCTTCGCCATGCGTCAGTTCTCCTTGAACGGGAAGCCCAGGCGCTTGAGCAGGGCCCGGCCCTCGTCGTCGTTGGTGGCGGTGGTGACGACCGTGATGTCCATGCCGCGGACGCGGTCGATCTTGTCCTGGTCGACCTCGTGGAACATCGACTGCTCGTTGAGGCCGAAGGTGTAGTTGCCCCGCCCGTCGAACTGCTTGGGCGACAGGCCGCGGAAGTCGCGGATGCGCGGCAGCGCGAGCGCGATCAGCCGGTCGAGGAACTCCCACATCCGGTCGCCGCGCAGCGTGGTGTGCGCACCGATCGGCATGCCCTCGCGCAGCTTGAACTGGGCGATGGACTTGCGGGCCTTGGTCACGGCCGGGCGCTGCCCGGTGATCGTGGCCAGGTCGCGGATCGCACCCTCGATCAGCTTGCTGTCGCGGGCCGCCTCGCCGACGCCCATGTTGACGGTCACCTTGACCAGACCGGGCACCTGCATCGGGTTGGTGTAGCCGAACTCCTCGACCAGGGCCGGGGTGATCTCCTCGGCATAGCGCTGCTTGAGACGCGGGGTGGGCCGCTCGGCGGCGCCCTGGCCCGCGGTCTCGTTCATCGTGTCAGTCATCGGTGAATCACAGGTCCTTACCCGAGCGCACCGCGACGCGGCTGCGCACCGTCTTGGTCCGACCCTCGCGCTCCTCGGTCTCCACGCGCGTCCTGACCCGGGTGGGCTTCTTGGTCTCGGGGTCGACCACCATCACGTTGGACACGTGGATGGGGGCCTCCTGGACCTGGATGCCACCGGTGTTGACGCCGCGGTCGCTGCCGGCACGCGTGTGCTTGGTGATGCGGTTGACGCCTTCCACCAGGACCCGGTCGGTCTCGGTGTAGACGGCGATAACGCGGCCCTGGAGGCCCTTGTCCTTGCCCGCGATGACCTGCACGAGGTCGTTCTTCTTGATCTTCATCTTCGCCATGGCTCAGATCACCTCCGGTGCGAGCGAGACGATCTTCATGAACTTCTTGTCACGCAGCTCGCGGCCCACGGGGCCGAAGATGCGGGTGCCCCGGGGGTCACCGTCGGTCTTGAGGATCACCGCGGCGTTCTCGTCGAAACGGATGTACGACCCGTCGACGCGCCGGCGCTCCTTGCGGGTCCGGACGATGACCGCCTTGACGACGTCGCCCTTCTTCACGTTGCCGCCGGGGATGGCGTCCTTGACCGTGGCCACGATGGTGTCCCCGATGCCCGCGTAACGGCGCCCGGAACCACCGAGCACGCGGATGCACAGGATCTCCTTGGCACCGGTGTTGTCGGCGACGCGAAGTCGCGACTCCTGCTGGATCACTGTTCGTTCTCCTAATGTCGGCAGGTTCTCAGGGTGGTCGATGACCGCCGGGCTGAGCCTTGCCGAACGTTGTGGACGGGTAGTTTTACTTGGCCTTCTCGAGGATCTCCACCACGCGCCAGCGCTTGGTGGCGCTGAGCGGGCGGGTCTCCATGATGAGGACGCGGTCGCCGACACCGGCAGCGTTCTGCTCGTCGTGCGCCTTGACCTTGTGGCTCTTGCGCAGGACCTTGCCGTAGAGGGCGTGCTTCACACGGTCCTCGACGATGACGGAGACGGTCTTGTCCATCTTGTCGCTCACCACGAGGCCCTGGCGGGTCTTGCGGTAGTTGCGGTCTCCGCCGTGGCCGAGCGCCTTGGCGTCCGGCTCGTGGGTCACGACCGTCGTCTCGACGTCGGCGGACTCCACCTCGGTGGTATCGGTGTTCGTGGTCTCGGTGCTCACAGTGTTCTCGCTCATCCTCAGCCGACCTTCTGGTCGCTCGTCCCGGCCTCGCGGCCGATGCCGAGCTCACGCTCGCGCATCTCGGTGTAGATGCGTGCGATGTCCCTGCGGACCGCACGCAGACGGCCGTGGTTCTCCAGCTGGCCGGTGGCGGACTGGAACCGCAGGTTGAACAGCTCCTTCTTGGCCTCCACCAGGGCGTCGGCCAGCGGGCCGGGCTCCAGGCCCCGAAGCTGCTCGGGGGTCAGGTTCGTGGAACCGACTGCCATCAGATGTCACCACCCTCACGCGTGACGAAGCGGGTCTTCATGGGGAGCTTGTGCATCGCCAGGCGCATGGCCTCGCGAGCCACGTCCTCCGTGACGCCGGAGAGCTCGAAGAGCACGCGACCGGGCTTGACGTTGGCGATCCACCACTCGGGCGAGCCCTTGCCGGAGCCCATGCGGGTCTCGGCCGGCTTCTTGGTCAGCGGACGGTCGGGGTAGATGTTGATCCACACCTTTCCGCCTCGCTTGATGTAGCGCGTCATGGCGATACGCGCGGACTCGATCTGCCGGTTGGTGACGTAGGCGGGCTCCAGGGCCTGGATGCCGTAGTCGCCGAACGCGATCGCGGTGCCGCCCTTGGCCATGCCGCTGCGCCCCGGGTGGTGCTGCTTGCGGTGCTTGACTCGACGGGGAATCAACATCAGGACTGCTCTCCCTCGGTGGTAGCGGGGGCGGCCTCGGCCGGAGCTGCGGTCACCGCGCCCTCCTGGGACGGCGCGGGTGCGGCGCTGTCGTCCCGGCGCGGACCACGGTCGCCCCGGCCGCCGCCACGGCGGTCGCCGCCGCGAGGACCACGGTCACCGCGGTCGCCGCGGCCACCGCGACGGTCACCGCGCGGTGCCTGGGAGGCCTCCTCGCGGGCCAGCTCCTTGGACGTCAGGTCGCCCTTATAGATCCAGACCTTGACACCGATGCGGCCGAAGGTGGTCCGGGCCTCGTAGAAGCCGTAGTCGATGTTCGCGCGGAGGGTGTGCAGGGGCACGCGGCCTTCGCGGTAGAACTCCGAGCGCGACATCTCGGCGCCGCCGAGGCGACCGGAGCACTGGATCCGGATGCCCTTGGCACCGGCCCGCAGCGCCGACTGCATACCCTTGCGCATCGCGCGCCGGAAGGTGACGCGGGCGGCCAGCTGCTCCGCGATGCCCTGGGCGACCAGCTGCGCGTCCACCTCGGGGTTCTTCACCTCGAGGATGTTCAGCTGGACCTGCTTGCCGGTGAGCTTCTCGAGCTCGCTGCGGATGCGGTCGGCCTCGGCGCCACGGCGGCCGATGACGATGCCGGGACGCGCGGTGTGGATGTCCACCCGGACGCGGTCACGGGTGCGCTCGATCTCGACCTTGGAGATGCCGGCCCGGTCCATGCCCTCGGAGAGCAGGTTGCGGATCGCGACGTCCTCCTTCACGTAGTCCCGGTAGCGCTGACCCGGCTTGGTCGAGTCGGCGAACCAGCGGCTGCGGTGGTCGGTCGTGATGCCCAGGCGGTAGCCGATCGGGTGAATCTTCTGCCCCATCAGCGGGCACCTCCCTTGGTCGAACGCGGCGCGACGTGCACGGAGATGTGGCTCGTACGCTTGTTGATACGGCTGGCGCGGCCCTGCGCACGGGGTCGGAACCGCTTCATGGTCGGTCCCTCGTCCACGTACGCGGCCGAGACCACGAGAGCGTTCTCGTCGAACGCCTCACCGGTCTGGTCCGCGGTGAAACGGGCGTTGGCGACCGCGCTGTCCAGGACCTTGAGCACGGGCTCGCTGGCGCTCTGCGGGGCGAACCGCATGAGGGCCACGGCCTCCGGGACGCTCTTGCCCCGGATCAGGTCCACGACACGGCGGGCCTTCATCGGCGTCACGCGCACGAAGCGCGCCACGGCCTTGGCTTCCATGGTGTTTCCTTCGGTCTGGGTAGTCATCAGCGACGGCGACCCTTCTTGTCGTCCTTCTCGTGACCCTTGAACGTGCGGGTCGGAGCGAACTCACCGAGCTTGTGGCCGACCATCGACTCGGTCACGAAGACCGGGACGTGCTTGCGGCCGTCGTGCACGGCCAGGGTGTGGCCGAGCATGTCGGGGGTGATCATCGACCGGCGGGACCAGGTCTTGATGACGTTCTTGGTGCCGGCCTCGTTCTGCGCGTCCACCTTCTTGACAAGGTGGTCGTCGACGAACGGGCCCTTCTTCAGGCTGCGAGGCATGTCTCGTTAACTCCCTGCTCAGCGCTTCTTGCCGGTCCGGCGACGACGGACGATGAGCCGGTCGCTCGGCTTGTTGGGCTTACGGGTGCGGCCCTCTTTCTGACCCCACGGGCTGACCGGGTGCCGGCCGCCGGAGGTCCGGCCCTCGCCACCACCGTGGGGGTGGTCGACCGGGTTCATCACCACACCGCGGACGGACGGGCGCTTGCCCTTCCACCGCATACGGCCGGCCTTGCCCCAGCTGATGTTGCTCTGCTCGGCGTTGCCGACCTCGCCGATAGTGGCGCGGCAGCGGGCGTCGACGTTGCGGATCTCGCCGGAGGGCATGCGCAGCTGCGCCATCTTGCCCTCCTTGGCGACCAGCTGGACGCGGGTGCCGGCGGAGCGGGCGATCTTGGCGCCGCCACCGGGCCGCAGCTCGATGCAGTGCACGACGGTACCGATCGGGATGTTGCGCAGCGGCAGGTTGTTGCCGGTCTTGATGTCGGCCGAGGGGCCGTTCTCGACCACGTCGCCCTGCTTGAGCTTGTTCGGCGCCACGATGTAGCGCTTCTCGCCGTCGGTGTAGTGCAGCAGCGCGATGCGAGCGGTGCGGTTCGGGTCGTACTCGATGTGGGCGACCTTGGCGTTCACGCCGTCCTTGTCGGCGCGGCGGAAGTCGATCACACGGTAGGCGCGCTTGTGCCCACCACCGATGTGCCTGGTCGTGATGCGACCGGTGGCGTTGCGCCCGCCGGTCTTGGACAGGGGCCGGACCAGGGACTTCTCGGGGGTGGTTCGGGTCACCTCGACGAAGTCCGCCACGCTCGAGCCGCGTCGGCCCGGCGTCGTCGGCTTGTACTTACGGATAGCCATGTTGGTATGCAGTCCTTATACGTTCTCGTCTCGACGTCCGCGGCTCAGAGCGTGCCGAAGATGTCGATGGTGCCTTCCTGGAGCGTCACGATCGCGCGCTTGGTGTCCTTGCGGCGGCCCGTGCCGAACTTCGTGCGGCGGGTCTTGCCGGGGCGGTTGAGCGTGTGCACCGAGCTGACCTTGACGCCGAAGATGTTCTCCACGGCCTTCTTGATCTCGGCCTTGTTCGAACGCGGGTCGACCAGGAAGGTGTACTTGCCCTGGTCCAGAAGCGCGTACGACTTCTCGGAGACGACCGGTGCGAGCAGGATGTCCCGCGGGTCCTTGTTGATGGCGGTGGTGCTCACTTGCCGTCCTCCTCGGTGGTGCCCAGGTCGGCACCCGCGTCGACGCCCTGGGCGGCAGCACCGCCGGCAGGCGCGAAGCCGGCGGCCTCGGCCGCCGCTGCGGAGCTGAACCAGACCTCGGCGGTCGTGGCGTCGTACCAGCGCGAACCCTCCACGTGGTACTTCATCGAGTCCTTGTTGCCCTTGACGGTGAAGCCCTCGGGCGCGCTGCCGTCCTCGGTCGGGCCCGCGGAGTCGGCACCGAAGCCACCGTCCGCGACCTGGTCGGTCTCGACGGTCTCGAGGGTGTCCTCGCCGGCCGCGGTCTCCGCGACAGCCTTGCCCCGGGGCGCCTTGGTGACGTACGCCTCGAGCGCGGCCTGGGTGAAGACCACATCGTCCGAGCACAGCACGTCGTAGGTGTTGAGCTGGTCCACGTAGAGCACGTGCACGGTCGCGAGGTTGCGCAGGCTGCGCAGCGCGATCTCGTCGGCGCGGTCGATGACGACGAGCAAGTTGGGACGCTCGGTCAGCGTGCTCAGCGCGGCCCACGCGGTCCTGGTCGAGGGCGAGTCGCCCTCGACGACGGCGGACAGCACGTGGATGCGGCCGTGACGCGCCCGGTCGGAGAGGGCACCGCGCAGGGCGGCGGCCTTCATCTTCTTGGGCGTGCGCTGGCTGTAGTCGCGCGGCGTCGGGCCGTGCACGACGCCACCGCCGGCGAACTGCGGGGCGCGCGTCGAACCCTGCCGGGCGCGGCCGGTGCCCTTCTGACGGTACGGCTTGCGCCCACCGCCACGGACTTCGCCGCGGCTCTTGGTCGAGTGGGTGCCCTGACGGGCGGCAGCGAGCTGCGCCACGACGACCTGGTGGATGAGCGGCACGTTGGTCTGCACGTCGAACAGCTCGGCGGGCAGCTCCACCGTCCCGGCGTCACCGCCGGTCGGCCTGGTGATGGTGACTGTCGTCATGAGCTCACGCCCCCTTCGCTGCCGTGCGGACCAGGACGACGCCGCCGCGGGGACCGGGGACGGCACCCTTGATCAGCAGCAGACCCTTGTCGGCGTCCACGGCGTGGATGGTCAGGTTCGAGGTGGTCTGGCGCTCGCCGCCCATGCGGCCGGCCATGCGCTGACCCTTGAAGACGCGGCCCGGGGTGGCGCAGCCACCGATCGAGCCCGGCTTGCGGTGGTTGCGGTGCGCACCGTGGGAGGCCGAGACGCCGTGGAAGCCGTGACGCTTCATGACGCCAGCGAAGCCCTTGCCCTTGGTGGTACCGGTGACGTCGACCGTCTGGCCGGCCTCGAAGGTCTCCACGGTCACCTCCTGGCCGAGCGAGTAGTCGCCCGCGTCAGCGGTGCGCAGCTCGACGAGGTGACGGCGCGGCGTGACGCCGGCCTTCTCGAAGTGGCCCTTGAGCGGCTTGGTGACCTTGCGCGGGTCGATCGCGCCGAAGGCGAGCTGCACCGCGTCGTACCCGTCGGTCTCGGCTCCCCGGACCTGGGTGATGACGTTCGGCGCGGCCTGCACGACGGTCACGGGAACGAGGCGGTTCTCGGCGTCCCAGACCTGGGTCATGCCGAGCTTCTCGCCGAGGACGCCCTTGACGGTGCGGGTGCTGGTGGTGGTCGTCGCAGTCATTGTGGTGCTCACAGCTTGATCTCGATGTTGACGTCCGCCGGCAGGTCGAGTCGCATCAACGAGTCGACCGCCTTGGGGGTGGGGTCGACGATGTCGATCAGACGCTTGTGCGTGCGCATCTCGAAGTGCTCGCGGCTGTCCTTGTACTTGTGGGGCGACCGGATGACGCAGTAGACGTTCTTCTCCGTCGGGAGCGGCACCGGGCCAACCACGGTGGCGCCGGCACGGGTCACCGTGTCAACGATCTTGCGCGCCGAGCTGTCGATGACCTCGTGGTCGTACGACTTAAGCCGGATGCGGATCTTCTGTCCCGCCATCGCTTTCTGACTCTCTCTCGTCGTCCTGCTGAAACATTCGTGGGTAACGTCCGCGGCTTGGCCCGGGCACCGACCCCCGAGGTCGGGCGTGTCGCCCTTTCCTCGTGGGCGCCCCATGTCAGGATCTGCACATCGGGCGGTGTCCGCACCCGGCCGTGGCCGGGGCTTGCGCTGCCGTCGCCCGCGCCGTGACCTGCCCCAGACCGAGTCTGTCCGCAGGATGTGACGCGTGCCGGACGGCCGACGGTAGGCACACAGGTGCACACCGTGCGTCAAGCAACCTGTCTAGTGTGCCACGGATGTGCCCGGGCGCCCAAATCGGGGTTCAGCTCGACCTGGCAGGCCCCCTGCCGCCGCACACCGCGGGCCCGACCACCCCCTCGAGGGTGGCCGGGCCCGGTGTGCGGCGCGCGGGCGCGAGCCTCAGCCCTCCTGCTTGATCGCCGAGATCTCGAACTCGAGGGACACCTTCTCCGAGACCAGCAGCCCGCCGGCGTCCAGCGGCATGTTCCAGTGCAGCCCGAAGTCGCGCCGGTTGAGCCGCCGGGTGGCCTCGAAGCCGGCACGCAGGTTGCCCATGGGGTCGCGCTGCACCCCGAGCAGGGCGATCGGGATCGCCACCTGCTTGGTCACGTCCCGGATGGTCAGGTCCCCCACGACCATGAAGTTGTCCTCCTCGACCTCGTCGATCGTGGAGGAGCGGAAGACGATCTGCGGGTACTTCTCCACGTCGAAGAAATCGGGACTGCGCAGGTGCTCGTCACGCTGGTCGTTGTTGGTGGTGATGCTGGCGGCACCGAGCGTGACCTCCACGGAGGAGGAGGCGATGTCGTCCACGTCCAGGTGGATCACGCCGGCCACGTCGGTAAAGGTGCCGCGCACCGTGGTCACCATCGCGTGACGGGCCGAGAAGCCCACGCGCGTGTGTCCGGGATCGAACCTCCACGCTCCGCTCATCGATGGGTCGAGGTCGGTCAAAGCCCCTCCTGGGGTTCTTGCGGGGCGGCCCACCGCAGGTGGACACGTCATCTGTCGGCCCGAGCCTACATGGCGCGCGGCTGCGGACCGTCCCGACGAGGCCGGGGACATGCGGACGGGCCCCCGCCACCAGGTGGTGGCGGGGGCCCGGCGTCCTGACCGCGGTCAGGTGGTGCGGGGGTCAGATCACGTGAGGATCTTGGTCACGCGGCCGGCACCGACGGTGCGGCCACCCTCGCGGATGTTGAACATCAGGCCCTCCTCCATGGCGATCGGCTGGATCAGCTCGACGCGCATGTCGGTGTTGTCGCCCGGCATGACCATCTCGGTGCCCTCGGGAAGGTGCACGACGCCGGTCACGTCCGTGGTACGGAAGTAGAACTGCGGGCGGTAGTTGTCGTAGAACGGGGTGTGACGACCGCCCTCGTCCTTGGACAGGATGTAGGCCTGCGCCTCGAACTCGGTGTGCGGGGTGATCGAGCCCGGCTTGACGATGACCTGGCCGCGCTCGACGTCCTCGCGCTTGGTCCCGCGAAGCAGCAGACCGACGTTCTCGCCCGCACGACCCTCGTCGAGCAGCTTGCGGAACATCTCGATGCCGGTGACGGTGGTCTTGCTGGACGTCGGACGGATGCCGACGATCTCGACCTCCTCGTTGACCTTGAGGATGCCGCGCTCGATACGACCGGTGACGACGGTGCCGCGACCGGTGATCGTGAAGACGTCCTCGACCGGCATCATGAACGGCTTGTCCAGGTCACGGACCGGCTCGGGGATGTACTCGTCGACGGTGCTCATGAGCTCGAGCACGCTGTCGACCCACTTCTGCTCACCCTCGAGAGCCTTGAGCGCCGAGACGCGCACGACCGGCAGGTCGTCGCCCGGGAACTCGTAGGAGGACAGCAGCTCGCGGACCTCCATCTCGACGAGCTCCATGATCTCCTCGTCGTCGACCATGTCGGACTTGTTGAGCGCCACGACGATGTAGGGGACGCCGACCTGGCGGGCCAGGAGGACGTGCTCCTTGGTCTGCGGCATCGGGCCGTCGGTGGCGGCGACCACGAGGATCGCACCGTCCATCTGTGCCGCACCCGTGATCATGTTCTTCACGTAGTCGGCGTGGCCCGGGCAGTCGACGTGCGCGTAGTGGCGCTTGTCGGTCTGGTACTCGATGTGCGAGATCGAGATCGTGATGCCGCGCTGCCGCTCCTCGGGCGCCTTGTCGATCATGTCGAACGGCGACGCCTCGTTGAGGTCCGGGAACTGGTCGTGCAGCACCTTGGAGATGGCTGCGGTCAGCGTCGTCTTGCCGTGGTCGATGTGCCCGATCGTGCCGATGTTGACGTGCGGCTTGCTCCGCTCGAACTTGGCCTTAGCCACTGGTGTCCTCCTGTTGGACTCTTCTTGTGCGATCGTCACCGGCTGGGGTGCCGCGACGACGATTCGGTTCTGGATGGATGGTGGTGCTCGGTCCATCACTCCGCGGCGCGGAGTGAGTTCAGCTCACTCGCCGCGGACCTTCTTGATGATCTCCTCGGCCACGTTCCGGGGAACCTCGGCGTAGGAGTCGAACTGCATCGTGTAGTTGGCACGACCCTGGGTCTTGGACCGGAGGTCACCAACGTACCCGAACATCTCCGACAGCGGCACGGTCGCCTTGACGACCTTGGCGCCCGAGATGTCCTCCATGGACTGGATCTGCCCACGACGGCTGTTGAGGTCGCCGATGACGTCACCCATGTACTCCTCGGGCGTGCGCACCTCGACGGCCATCATCGGCTCGAGCAGGGCCGGGTCGGCCTTGCGGGCGGCCTCCTTGAAGGCCATCGAGCCGGCGATCTTGAACGCCATCTCCGAGGAGTCGACGTCGTGGTAGGCACCGTCGAGCAGGGTCGCCCTGACGCCCACCAACGGGTAGCCGGCCAGGATGCCCAGCTGCATGGCGTCCTGGATGCCTTGGTCGACCGAGGGGATGTACTCCTTGGGCACACGGCCACCGGTGACCGAGTTCTCGAAGGTGTAGAGCTCGCCCTCGTGGGTGTCCATCGGCTCCAGACGGATCTGGATCTTGGCGAACTGGCCCGAGCCACCCGTCTGCTTCTTGTGGGTGTAGTCGAACTTCTCCACCGTGCGCCGGATGGTCTCGCGGTAGGCGACCTGCGGGGCGCCGACGTTGGCCTCGACCTTGAACTCCCGCTTCATGCGGTCGACCAGGATGTCGAGGTGGAGCTCGCCCATGCCACCGATGACGGTCTGACCGGTCTCCTCGTCCAGGCGGACGGTGAAGGTCGGGTCCTCCTGGGCCAGCTTCTGGATCGCGGTGCCCAGCTTCTCCTGGTCGCCCTTGGTCTTGGGCTCGATGGCCACGTGGATGACCGGCTCGGGGAAGGTCATCGACTCCAGGATGATCTGTTCGCTGACGTCGCAGAGCGTGTCACCGGTAGTCGTGTCCTTGAGCCCGATCACCGCGTAGATGTGGCCCGCGGAGACCTTCTCGACCGGGTTCTCCTTGTTGGCGTGCATCTGGAACAGCTTGCCCAGACGCTCCTTGCGGCCCTTGGTCGCGTTCATGACCGGGGAGCCTGCGGTGATCTCGCCGGAGTAGACCCGGATGTAGGTCAGCGTGCCGAAGAACGGGTGCGTGGCGATCTTGAAGGCCAGCGCGGAGAACGGCTCGGACGCCTCCGCCTTGCGGTAGATCACGGTCTCCTCGTCGCCGGGCTTGTGCCCCTCGGTCGGGGGCACGTCCAGCGGCGAGGGCAGGTAGTCCACGATGGCGTCCAGCAGCGGCTGGACCCCCTTGTTCTTGAACGCGGTGCCGCAGAAGACCGGGTTGACCTCGCCGGCCAGGGTGAGCGCACGCACTCCGCCCTTGATCTCGTCCTCGGTCAGCTCCTCGCCGCCCAGGTACTTCTCGAGCAGCTCCTCGTCGGCCTCGGCGACCTTCTCGATGAGCACGTTGCGGTACTCCTCGGCCTTCTCCTGCAGGTCGGCAGGGATCTCCTCGATCTCGTAGGCCTCGCCCAGCGGCGTCTCCTTGGACCAGGTGAACGCCTTCATGGAGACCAGGTCGACCATCCCGAGGAAGTCGGCCTCGGCACCGATGGGCAGCTGCATGACCAGCGGGGTCGCGCCGAGGCGGTCCACCATGGTCTGCACCGAGAAGTAGAAGTCGGCGCCCATCTTGTCCATCTTGTTGATGAAGCACATGCGCGGCACGCCGTACTTGTCGGCCTGGCGCCAGACCGTCTCGGACTGGGGCTCCACGCCCTCCTTGCCGTCGAACACGGCGACCGCGCCGTCGAGGACGCGCAGGTTGCGCTCCACCTCGACGGTGAAGTCGACGTGGCCGGGGGTGTCGATCAGGTTGATCTGGGTGCCGTGCCAGAAGCTGGTGACGGCCGCGGAGGTGATGGTGATCCCCCGCTCCTTCTCCTGCTCCATCCAGTCGGTCGTGGACGCACCGTCGTGCGTCTCGCCCATCTTGTGGTTGACCCCCGTGTAGAACAGGATGCGCTCGGTGGTCGTCGTCTTTCCGGCATCGATGTGCGCCATGATGCCGATGTTGCGGACCTTCCTCAGGTCCGTCAGGACGTCCTGTGCCACGGTCTCTCTCTCTGCTTGTCTCTCGTGAGGTCGGTGTGCGGTGCGGTGGGCGGGGGCGCTAGGAGCGCGCCCCGGCCGGCCGGGTCACCAGCGGTAGTGCGCGAAGGCCTTGTTGGCGTCGGCCATCTTGTGGGTGTCCTCGCGGCGCTTGACCGCAGCACCCAGGCCGTTGCTGGCGTCGAGGATCTCGTTCATCAGCCGCTCGGTCATCGTCTTCTCGCGACGCTGGCGCGAGTAGCCGACCAGCCAGCGCAGAGCCAGCGTGGTCGAGCGGGTCGGCTTGACCTCGATCGGCACCTGGTAGGTCGCACCGCCGACACGGCGGGACTTGACCTCGAGGGCCGGCTTGACGTTGTCGAGGGCGCGCTTGAGCGTCTGCACCGGGTCGGTGCCGGTCTTGGCGCGGCACCCCTCGAGCGCGCCGTAGACGATGCGCTCGGCGGTCGACTTCTTGCCGTCCACGAGGGTCTTGTTGACGAGCTGGGTGACCAGCTGCGAGCCGTAGACCGGGTCCTGGATCAGCGGGCGCTTGGGAGCGGGGCCCTTACGAGGCATTACTTCTTCTCCTTCTTGGCGCCGTAGCGGGAGCGGGACTGGTTGCGTCCCTTGACGCCCTGGGTGTCCAGGGACCCGCGGATGATCTTGTACCGGACGCCGGGAAGGTCCTTCACGCGACCGCCGCGCACGAGCACGATCGAGTGCTCCTGCAGGTTGTGGCCGACGCCCGGGATGTAGGCCGTGACCTCGACGCCGCTGGTGAGGCGCACGCGGGCGACCTTGCGCAGGGCGGAGTTCGGCTTCTTCGGGGTGGTCGTGTAGACACGGGTGCAGACGCCGCGGCGCTGCGGGTTGCCCTTCAGGGCCGGGGAGTTGGTCTTCTTGACCTTGTCCTGCCGGCCCTTGCGGACGAGCTGGTTGATCGTGGGCACTGACGCTCTTCTCGGTCGATGTTGTCGTGCGGTCCCCCGGCTGGACGCCGGGTTCACGCTCCTTGGGTTCTGCCTGCCCTGCGACGCCCACCTGGGCTCCACGGACACGCTGCTCTCCCCTGCACTTCCCGACCGGCCCACCCGTGGTGCATGATGTGCGTCACGGGGATGGGCCAGGCGGACTGCCCGGCGAGAGGTGTTCGCCTGCGACCGGCAGGACCGGCCACGGGCACGCGCGCAGGACCTCGCCCACACACGGCTCTCCAGACTACCGGTCACCCGCGCACGCGACCAAATCGCCGGGGGCGGGTATGCCGTGAGCTCACGGCATACCCGCCCCCGGCGGTCGGTCAGCTGCTCAGAAGCGCTCGTCCATCGGCAGGTCGTCGAGGCGGACCGCCTCGCCGCTGCCCTGACCGAACGCGCTGGCGTAGTCGAAGTCGTCGTAGACAGGCACCGCGTAAGCCTCGGCCTTGGCCTCCTCGGTCGGCTCGACCGTGAGGTTGCGGTAGCGGGTCAGACCCGTACCGGCCGGGATCAGCTTGCCCAGGATGACGTTCTCCTTCAGGCCGAGCAGCGGGTCGCTCTTGGCGTCCATCGCGGCCTCGGTAAGGACGCGGGTGGTCTCCTGGAAGGAGGCCGCGGACAGCCACGAGTCGGTCGCCAACGAGGCCTTGGTGATGCCCATGAGCTCCGGACGCCCCGAGGCGGGACGTCCGCCCTCGGAGACGACGCGACGGTTCTCGGTCTCGAACTTGCCCTTCTCGGCCAGGGTGCCCGGCAGCAGCTCGGTGTCGCCGGCCTCGATGATCGTGATCCGGCGCAGCATCTGCCGCACGATGACCTCGATGTGCTTGTCGTGGATCGACACGCCCTGCTGGCGGTAGACGCCCTGGACCTCGTCCACCAGGTGCTGCTGGGTCTTGCGCGGACCCAGGATGCGCAGCACCTGCTTGGGGTCGATGGCGCCGGTGACCAGCTGGGTGCCGACCTCGACGTGATCGCCGTCGGCGACGAGCAGGCGCGCGCGCTTGCTCACCGGATAGGCGTGCTCCTCGGAGCCGTCGTCCGGGGTGAGCAGGATGCGGCGTGCCTTGTCGGTGTCCTCGATCTCGACCCGGCCGGTGGCCTCGGCGATCGGAGCGACCGCCTTGGGCGTGCGGGCCTCGAAGAGCTCGACGACGCGGGGCAGACCCTGCGTGATGTCGTCACCGGCCACACCACCGGTGTGGAAGGTGCGCATCGTCAGCTGGGTGCCCGGCTCACCGATCGACTGGGCCGCGATGATGCCGACGGCCTCGCCGATGTCGACGAGCTTGCCGGTGGCCAGCGAACGGCCGTAGCACTTGGCGCAGGTGCCGACCAGCGACTCGCAGGTCAGGACCGAGCGGACCTTGACCTCCTCGACGCCGGCCGCGACCATCCGGTCGATGGCCACGTCACCGAGGTCGATGCCCGCCTCGGTCAGCACCGTGCCGTCGGCGTCGGTGACGGTCTGGGCGAGGGTGCGTGCGTAGACGGCCGTCTCGACGTCGTCGTGCTTGCGCAGGCCGCCGCTGGGCGTGCGGACCGCGATCGGCATGAGGAAGCCGCGGTCGGTGCCGCAGTCCTCCTCGCGGATGATGACGTCCTGCGAGACGTCCACCAGGCGCCGGGTCAGGTAGCCCGAGTCGGCGGTGCGCAGCGCGGTGTCGGCCAGACCCTTGCGGGCACCGTGCGTGGAGATGAAGAACTCCAGGACCGAGAGGCCCTCGCGGAAGTTCGACTTGATCGGGCGCGGGATGATCTCGCCCTTCGGGTTGGCCATGAGGCCACGCATGCCGGCGATCTGCCGCAGCTGGAACCAGTTACCCCGCGCGCCCGAGGTCACCATCCGGTAGATGGTGTTGTCCTTGGGCATCGTGGTCTCGAGCTCCTTGGCCACCTCGTTGGTCGCCTGGGTCCAGATCTCCACGAGCTCCTGACGGCGCTCGTCGTCGGTGATCAGACCGCGCTCGTACTGCAGCTGCACCTTGGACGCCTTGGCCTCGTAGCCGGAGAGGATCTCGGCCTTGCGCTCCGGGGTCTTGACGTCGGAGATCGCCACGGTGGTGCCCGAGCGGGTCGCCCAGTGGTAGCCCAGCTCCTTGAGCTGGTCGAGGCTGGCCGCGACCTGCACCTTGGTGTAGCGCTCCGCCAGGTCGTTGACGATCGTCGAGAGACGCTTCTTCTCCACCACGTCGTTGACGAACGGGTAGTTCATCGGCAGCGCCCGGTTGAACAGCGCCCGACCCAGCGTGGTCTCCAGCTCGAAGGAGTCGGCGATACCGTCCTCGGAGACCGTCGAGCCCTCGCCGGGGTCGAAACCGGTCGGCAGCGCGGCGCCCTCCAGGCGCAGGTGCACCGGGGTGCCCAGCGCGATCTGGCCGGCGTCGAAGGCCATCCGGGCCTCGGCGACGCTGGAGAAGGAACGCAGGTGCTGGTTGCCCTCGTCGTCCACGCGGATGTCGTCGGTGCCGGCGCCGGCCTCCACCTGCGAGGTGAGGTGGAACAGGCCGATGACCATGTCCTGCGTGGGCATGGTGACCGGGCGACCGTCGGCCGGCTTGAGGATGTTGTTGCTCGAGAGCATCAGGATCCGGGCCTCGGCCTGCGCCTCCGCGGACAGCGGCAGGTGCACGGCCATCTGGTCGCCGTCGAAGTCGGCGTTGAAGGCGGTGCAGACCAGCGGGTGGATCTGGATCGCCTTGCCCTCGACCAGCTGGGGCTCGAAGGCCTGGATCCCCAGACGGTGCAGCGTGGGCGCACGGTTGAGCAGCACGGGGTGGTCGGTGATGACCTCCTCCAGGACGTCCCACACGACGCTGCGGCCACGCTCGACCATCCGCTTGGCCGACTTGATGTTCTGCGCGTGGTCGAGGTCGACCAGACGCTTCATCACGAACGGCTTGAACAGCTCGAGCGCCATCTGCTTGGGCAGACCGCACTGGTGCAGGCGCAGCTGCGGGCCGGCCACGATGACCGAGCGGCCCGAGTAGTCCACGCGCTTGCCCAGCAGGTTCTGGCGGAACCGGCCCTGCTTGCCCTTGAGCATGTCGGACAGCGACTTCAGCGGGCGGTTGCCCGGTCCGGTCACCGCACGGCCGCGGCGGCCGTTGTCGAAGAGGCTGTCGACCGCCTCCTGCAGCATCCGCTTCTCGTTGTTGACGATGATCTCGGGCGCGCCGAGGTCCAGCAGCCGCTTGAGGCGGTTGTTGCGGTTGATGACGCGGCGGTAGAGGTCGTTGAGGTCGGAGGTCGCGAAGCGGCCACCGTCCAGCTGGACCATCGGACGCAGGTCCGGCGGGATGACCGGGACGGCGTCGAGGACCATGCCGGCCGGCTCGTTCTTGGTCGTCAGGAAGCTGGTGACGACCTTGAGCCGCTTGATCGCACGGGTCTTGCGCTGGCCCTTGCCGGTGGCGATGATCTCGCGCAGCGACGCGGCCTCGGCGTCCAGGTCGAAGGTCTGCAGACGCTTCTGCAGCGCCGCCGCGCCCATGCCGCCCTCGAAGTACAGGCCGAACCGGTCCCGCATCTCGCGGTAGAGGATCTCGTCGCCCTCGAGGTCCTGGACCTTGAGGTTCTTGAACCGGTCCCAGACCTGCTCGAGCCGCTCGACCTGCTGGTCCGCGCGGCGGCGGATCTGGTTCATCTCCCGCTCGGCGCCGTCCTTGACCTTGCGGCGCGCGTCGGCGCGGGCGCCCTCGGCCTCGAGCTCGGCCAGGTCGGCCTCGAGCTTCTTGGCGCGGGCCTCCACGTCGGCGTCGCGACGGTTCTCCAGCTGCTTCTTCTCGGTGTCGATCTCGGCCTCGAGCGAGGGCAGGTCGGCGTGCCGCTTGTCCTCCTCGACGGAGGTGATCATGTAGGCCGCGAAGTAGATGACCTTCTCCAGGTCCTTCGGAGCCAGGTCCAGCAGGTAGCCCAGCCGCGAGGGGACGCCCTTGAAGTACCAGATGTGGGTGACGGGCGCCGCCAGCTCGATGTGGCCCATCCGCTCGCGACGCACACCGGCGCGGGTCACCTCGACGCCGCAGCGCTCACAGATGATGCCCTTGAAGCGGACGCGCTTGTACTTGCCGCAGTAGCACTCCCAGTCCCGGGTGGGGCCGAAGATCTTCTCGCAGAAGAGCCCGTCCTTCTCCGGCTTCAGGGTGCGGTAGTTGATGGTCTCGGGCTTCTTGACCTCGCCGTGGCTCCAGCCGCGGATGTCCTCCGCCGTGGCCAGGCCGATACGCAGTTCGTCAAAGAAGTTAACGTCAAGCACTTCGTGCTTCCTTCTCTCGTAATGCAGGAAAACTCAAGTTCTTTGCTCGGTCGCCGGGCGGGGCGGTCGGGCTCCGCCCGGCGACCTGACGTCTGCCGGAGGCAGGCGCTGCGCGCCCCTCCCGATCAGACCTCTTCGACAGAGCTCGGCTCGCGGCGGCTCAGGTCGATCCCGAGCTCCTCCGCGGCCCGGAAGACCTCGGTGTCGGACTCGCGCAGGTCGATCTGCGTGCCGTCGGAGGACAGGACCTCCACGTTCAGGCACAGCGACTGCATCTCCTTGATGAGCACCTTGAAGGACTCCGGGATCCCCGGCTCGGGGATGTTGTCGCCCTTCACGATCGACTCGTAGACCTTCACGCGGCCGGTCACGTCGTCGGACTTGATCGTCAGCAGCTCCTGCAGCGCGTAGGCCGCGCCGTAGGCCTCGAGCGCCCAGACCTCCATCTCACCGAAGCGCTGGCCGCCGAACTGCGCCTTGCCGCCCAGCGGCTGCTGGGTGATCATCGAGTAGGGGCCGGTGCTGCGGGCGTGGATCTTGTCGTCCACGAGGTGGTGCAGCTTGAGGATGTACATGTAGCCGACCGAGATCTCGTCCGGGAAGGGCTCGCCGGAGCGGCCGTCGAACAGCTTGGCCTTGCCGCGGTTGTCGATGAGGCGCACACCGTCGCGGGTGGGCGTCGTCGAGTCGAGCAGTCCGCCGATCTCCTCCTCACGGGCACCGTCGAAGACAGGGCTGGCCACCCGGGTGAAGGGGGTCGCCTCGCGGGCGTCTGCCGGGATGAGCCGCGCCCAGTCCGGCTCGCCCTCGATCTTCCAGCCCTGTGCCGCGGCCCAGCCGAGGTGCAGCTCGAGGATCTGGCCGATGTTCATCCGGCCGGGCACGCCCAGCGGGTTGAGCACGACGTCGACCGGGGTGCCGTCCTGGAGGAAGGGCATGTCCTCGACCGGGAGGATCTTGGAGATGACGCCCTTGTTGCCGTGGCGGCCGGCGAGCTTGTCGCCGTCGGTGATCTTGCGCTTGTTGGCCACGTAGACGCGCACCAGCTGGTTGACGCCCGGGGGCAGCTCGTCGCCGTCCTCGCGGTCGAACACCTTGACGCCGATGACCGTGCCGGTCTCGCCGTGCGGCACCTTCATCGAGGTGTCGCGCACCTCGCGCGCCTTCTCGCCGAAGATCGCGCGCAGCAGGCGCTCCTCCGGGGTCAGCTCGGTCTCACCCTTGGGCGTGACCTTGCCGACGAGCAGGTCGCCGTCGCGGACCTCGGCACCGATGCGGATGATGCCGCGCTCGTCGAGGTCGGCCAGGACCTCGTCGGAGACGTTCGGGATGTCCCGCGTGATCTCCTCCGGGCCCAGCTTGGTGTCGCGGGCGTCGATCTCGTGCTCCTCGATGTGGATCGAGGACAGGACGTCGTCCTGCACGATCCGCTGGGAGAGGATGATCGCGTCCTCGTAGTTGTAACCCTCCCACGGCATGAACGCCACGAGCAGGTTGCGCCCCAGCGCCATCTCGCCACCGTCGGTCGCGGGGCCGTCGGCGATGAGCTGGCCGGCCTCGACCCTGTCCCCCGCGTCGACCCGGACCTGCTGGTTGTAGCAGTTGCCCTGGTTGGAGCGGGTGAACTTGCCGATCTTGTAGGACGTGTAGGTCCCGTCGTCGTTGGCCACGGTGACCAGGTCGGCGGAGACCTCCTGGACGGCGCCCGGCTTGACGGCGCGCACGACGTCCCCGGAGTCCAGGGCGGCGCGGTGCTCCATACCCGTGCCGACCAGCGGGGCCTCGGCCCGCACCAGCGGCACGGCCTGGCGCTGCATGTTGGCGCCCATGAGCGCACGGTTGGCGTCGTCGTGCTCGAGGAAGGGGATCATCGCGGTCGCGGCGGAGACCATCTGTCGCGCCGAGACGTCCATGTACTCCACCTCGGCGGCAGGCACGTCGACGGCCTCGCCGGTGCCCTTGGCCCGGACCAGCACGCGCTCGTCGGCGAAGGTGCCGTCCTCGTTGAGCTCGGCGTTGGCCTGGGCGATGACGAAGCGGTCCTCCTCGTCGGCAGAGAGGTAGTCGACCACGTCGGTGACCGTGCCGTCGTGGACCCTGCGGTAGGGCGTCTCGACGAACCCGAACGGGTTGATCCGGCCGTAGGAGGCCAGCGAGCCGATCAGTCCGATGTTGGGCCCCTCGGGGGTCTCGATCGGGCACATGCGGCCGTAGTGCGAGGGGTGGACGTCGAGGACCTCCATGCCGGCGCGGTCGCGGGACAGACCGCCCGGGCCCAGCGCGGACAGACGACGCTTGTGCGTCAGCCCCGAGAGCGGGTTGTTCTGGTCCATGAACTGGCTCAGCTGGCTGGTGCCGAAGAACTCCTTGATGGAGGCGACGACCGGCCGGATGTTGATCAGGGTCTGCGGCGTGATCGCCTCGACGTCCTGGGTGGTCATCCGCTCGCGGACGACGCGCTCCATCCGCGACAGGCCCGTGCGGACCTGGTTCTGGATGAGCTCGCCGACGCTGCGCAGGCGACGGTTGCCGAAGTGGTCGATGTCGTCGACCTCGACCGGGATGTCGCCGACCGGCATGTCGATCGTCGAGTCGCCGGCGTGCAGCGCGACGATGTAGCGGATCGTGGCGACGATGTCGTCGATACCGAGGACGGACTCCTCCAGCGGTGCCTGCAGCCCCAGCTTCTTGTTGATCTTGTAGCGACCGACCTTGGCCAGGTCGTAGCGCTTGGGGTTGAAGTAGAGGTTGTCCAGCAGGGTCTGGGCGGCCTCCTTGGTCGGCGGCTCGCCCGGACGCAGCTTGCGGTAGATGTCGAGCAGCGCCTCGTCCTGGTCGGCCGTGTGGTCCTTCTCCAGGGTGGCCCGGATCGACTCGTAGTCGCCGAACTGCTCGAGGATCTCGGCCTCGGACAGGCCCAGGGCCTTGAGCAGGACGGTCACGCTCTGCTTGCGCTTGCGGTCGACGCGCACGCCGACCTGGTCGCGCTTGTCGATCTCGAACTCCAGCCAGGCGCCGCGGCTCGGGATGATCTTGGCCGAGAAGATGTCCTTGTCGGAGGTCTTGTCGAGGCTGCGCTCGAAGTAGACCCCCGGGGAACGGACCAGCTGGGAGACGACGACACGTTCGGTGCCGTTGACGATGAACGTGCCGCGCGGCGTCATGAGCGGGAAGTCGCCCATGAAGACCGTCTGGCTCTTGATCTCACCGGTGGAGTTGTTGATGAACTCCGCGGTCACGAAGAGCGGCGCGGAGTAGGTCATGTCCTTCTCCTGGCACTCCTCGATGGAGTACTTCTGCTCCTCGAACCGGTGGTCGCGGAAGCTCAGCGACATGGAGCCGGAGAAGTCCTCGATCGGGGAGATCTCCTCGAAGATCTCCTCCAGACCGGAGGTGCCGGGCATGTCTGTGCGACCCTCGGCCTCGGCGGCGGCGACACGCGCCTGCCATGCCTCGTTGCCGAGGAGCCAGTCGAAGCTCTCCGTCTGGAGGGCGAGCAGATCAGGGACCTCGAGGGGCTCCCTGATCTTTGCAAAGCTCAGACGGCCGGAAGCCGTACGAGCGGTGGACACAGTCTTCTTCGCAGTGCGCGAGGCAGCCAAGGATTGGTCCTTCCACGGGCCTGTTGGGCGGCTAGTTCGTGCGACCACCAGTCCCTGCGGGCGCAGCGCGACGCACGTGCACGTCGGCCGGCGGGAGCGACGTGGTCAGCAGCGGTGAGCGGTGAGCAGGAGAAGGGCAGCGCAAAGAGACAGCATACACATCTCGCGCCCCCAAGTCCAACTCGCGTGACTATGCGTCCCGCGGACCTTCTGCGACGGCCCCGCACGGGCTGCCCAGCCCGTGGTCCTGGCCACCGCCGCCCGTGGGAACGGCTGTGTTCGTACGTACTCTGCGCCCTCATCCCACCCGGCGTCAAGCCCGGGCCTGGCGTGTCGCCGTGGCGGTACGGTCCGCGGGCGCGCCGACCGGTCACGCGCGGGCGGCAACGACGACGGGCGGGGCCGCACCGTGCGGTGCGACCCCGCCCGTGGCGGGAGCGTCCCGGACCGGTCGAGACCGGTCCGGGACGGGCTCACTTGAGGGTGACGGTGGCGCCGGCGCCCTCGAGCTGCTCCTTGGCCTTGTTGGCGGCCTCCTTGTCGACCTTCTCCAGGACGGGCTTGGGAGCGCCGTCCACGAGGTCCTTGGCCTCCTTCAGGCCGAGGGAGGTCAGGGCGCGGACCTCCTTGATGACCTGGATCTTCTTGTCGCCCGCGGCCTCCAGGACGACGTCGAACTCGTCCTGCTCCTCGACCGCGGCGGCGTCGCCGCCGCCGGCGGCCGGCGCACCGGCGGCCGCGACGGCGACCGGGGCGGCGGCGGTGACCTCGAAGGTGTCCTCGAAGGCCTTGACGAACTCGGACAGCTCGATCAGGGTCATCTCCTTGAACTGGTCAAGGAGCTCCTCGGTGCTCAGCTTCGCCATGATGGCGTCCTTTCTACTTCTTGCCGTGAGTGGCGTGGTGGAAATGTCCTGACCTTGGGGCGGGTGCCCGGCCGGTCAGTTGTCGTCGCCACCCTCGGCGACGTCGGTGGTGGCCTCGGCGGCAGCCTCGGCCGGGGCGGCGTCGGCAGGTGCCTCGGCCGCGGGGTCGGAACCGCCCTGCTCCTCGACCTTCGCGCGCAGCGCGTCGACGACCCTGGCGGTCTGCGACAGCGGAGCGGCGAAGAGGTAGACAGCCTTGCTCAGGTTCGCCTTCATGGCGCCGGCGAGCTTGGCCAGCAGGACCTCGCGGGACTCGAGGTCCGCGAGCGTGGTGATCTCCTCGGGGGTCAGTGACTTGCCGTCGAGGATCCCCGTCTTGATGACCAGGGCCGGGTTGGCCTTGGCGAAGTCACGCAGGCCCTTGGCCGCCTCGACCGGGTCACCGGAGACGAAGGCGATGGCCGTGGGACCCACCAGGTGCTCGTCGAGGCCCTCGATACCGGCCTCGGCAGCTGCCCGCTTGGTCAGCGTGTTCTTCACCACGGCGTAGGTCGCGTGCTCTCGGACCGAGGTGCGCAGCTCGGTGAGCTGGCTCACCGTCAGGCCGCGGTAATCGGTCAGCACGGCCGCACCGGAGCTGCGGAACTTCTCCGCCAGCTCGGCGATGGCTGCTGCCTTCTGGGGCGTCGCCATAGTGGCCTCCTTCGTCACGTGGTGCCGGCTACCCCCGGGTCCCCGACGACGAAGAGCCCCGGCGCAGGCGCGCGGGGCTCGTAGGTCTGCGGGTCGATGTCCTGACAAGGACGTCGGGCCGCGCAGCGGCTCGCATCTCACCTGCGCTGGTCGCCCTCCTCGAGGGAACCTTCGGCCGGTGTGTCCTGGTGCTTCTCGCACCCGGGCACGCCGACGACCGGCGGTCATGGGTATGCCGAAAGGTTACGGCATACCTGCTCCGCCTCCCAAATCCGCCGGCCGCGGGCCGGACAGGTGGCGGGAGGGGGCCCTCATCAGGTAGGACTGGCGCATGAAGACCGTCGAGCGCTGGAGCTCCCCGCGCATGGGACAGGACATCACGCTGGTGCGGTGGGGGCACGGCGGCGTCCCTGTCCTGTGGCTGCCCACGGCCGGCGGCGACGCCGAGGAGGTGGAGCGGCACAAGATGGTCGGCGTGCTCGGCGACGCGATCCGGGCGGGCTCGATGCGGCTGTACTCCTGCGACAGCGTGGCCGGCGAGGCGATGATGAAGGGGTGGGGCGACGTCGGCTACCGGTGCTGGCTGCTCAACCAGTTCCACCAGGCCGTGGCGCACGAGGTGGTCCCCGCGATGCAGGCGGACAGCGGCCACGCACTGGTCACTGTCGCCGGCTCCTCGATCGGGGCGTTCAACGCGGTGGCGCTGCTGTCCCGCTTCCCCCACCTCTTCCGGGCCGCGGTCGCGATGAGCGGGACCTACGACATCGAGCGCTTCATCGGCGGCAGCACCGACGACCTCTACTTCTCCACGGCGATGAGGTTCCTGCCCGGCCTGGAGGGCCCCGCCCTGGAGCTGCTGCGCCAGCGCTTCGTGCTGCTCGCCTCGGGCACCGGCGCGTGGGAGGACGTGAACGAGTCCTGGCGGATGGCCGACGTGCTCGGCTCGCGGGGCGTGCCCAACCGCGTGGACGACTGGGGTCCGGCCTACGAGCACGAGTGGCCGACCTGGTGGGCGATGCTGCCGCAGTACCTCCACGAGCTGCTCGGGGTCGGATGACGCCGACCGGCATCACGGACGTCGCGGGCGTGCGTGTCGGGCACGTGACGCTGTCCGGGCCGGGGGTGCGCACCGGCGTCACCTGCCTGCTGCCCCGCCCCGACGACCTGCTCGCCCGGCCGGTGACCGCGGCGGCGCACGTGGTCAACGGCTACGGCAAGCCGCTGGGCCTGGCCCAGCTCACCGAGCTCGGCGAGCTGGAGACGCCGGTGATCCTGACCAGCACCCTGTCCGTCGGCGCTGCCCACGAGGGCGTGGTGCGCCACCTGCTCGGACGCCACCCCGACCTCGGCCGCCCAGGCACGGTCAACCCCGTGGTGCTGGAGTGCAACGACGGCCGGCTCAACGACCTGCGCGCCCTCGCCGTCCGGCCCGACCATGTCGAGCAGGCGCTGGCGACGGCCCGGGTGCAGCCCGAGGGTCACCGGGTGCAGGAGGGCGCGGTCGGCGCGGGCCACGGCATGGTGGCGTTCGGCTGGAAGGGCGGGATCGGCACCGCCGCCGCGGTCGTCGACGACGGCACCTGGCACGGCACGCTCGGCGCGCTGGTGCTCACCAACATGGGGCGCCCCGAAGACCTGCGGGTGGGCGGCCGGGCCGTCGGCGGGTGGCCCGCCGACGCCCCTCCCCTGCCGCCGGACCTGACGGACACGGTCGCCGGGTCCGTGGTGGTGCTGCTGGCCACCGACGCCCCGCTGGACGCGCGGCAGCTGGGCCGGCTCGCGCGCCGCGCCCAGAACGGCCTGGCCCGCACCGGCGTCCCGACCGACCACGGGTCCGGCGAGTTCGTGCTCGCGCTCAGCACCGCCCCGCCCCGGGTCCGGCGCGACGACCGCTGGCTGCGACCGTGGTTCGCGGCAGTGGCCGACGTCGTGGAGGAGGCGGTCCTGCGCTCGCTGCGCGCAGCGGTGACCACGACCGGGCGCGACGGCGTCACCGCATACCGGTGCCCGGCGGAGGTCTGAGGGGGCTGCCCCGACCGGCTCCACCGTGACACGCCGGTACGCCCACGTACCGCCGTGGCACGGCATTTCTGCACGGGGGTTCGCGGCGCCGCGGTATCCCGCTCAGGCCAGCGTCGCCCCCGCGAGGAAGTGCCACCCCAGCCACCACCAGAACACCACGAGGACCACCCGGGCCGCGGGCTCGCCCATCATCCGGTCGGCGAGCACCGACGGACGCTCGAGGAGGTCGGGGCGCACGCGCGGCAGGACGAGGAGCGCGGCCACGAGCAGCGCGACGGCGCTGTAGGCGGCGACCGTCACGAGCCGCACGGCTCACCCTCCCAGCTCCCGCGCCGCAGCAGCCCCACGCCGGCCGCCAACCAGGCGACGACGTAGAGCGCGTGCCAACCCGGGTCGTCCAACCACGGGTCGAGCAGGTCCGAGATCGAGGGCATCGTGCTGCCGTCGGTGATGCCGATGTCTCCCAGCACGAACGAGGACGCCTCCACCACACCGGCGACCACGATCACACCTGCCCACAGGACAGCGGCCCGTCGCGTCCTCACCCGTGCGGTCGGCTCGGCCGGGGCGTCCCACTCCTGCCTGCCACCCGCCCCGTCGCCGACGAGCGCGAGGGCCGTCACCGCCACCCCGAGGACGGCGAGCACCACGACCGAGGCCGTCCCGTGGCGGGGCACGAGCACCAGCACCCCACCGACGACCACCGCCGCCGCCACCAGGACCGCGATCCGCGGACGGGACCGCAGCGCACGGTGCAGGTGCAGCGGACGCAGCCCGCCGGGCAGCACCGCGTCGAGGAGGACGAGGACCAGGGCGGTGGCGAAGACGATGACGTCCACCGGCTGGCGGCGCACCACCTGGAACAGCGTGGTGACGGCCAGCACCCCGGCCCAGGGCGCGGCGCGGACCAGCCCTGCCGTCCGGCCTGTGCCCAGACCCACCATCTGCGCATCGTACGCCGACGCCCCCGACGACTCGGGTCGTCGGGGGCGTCGGGTTGCCGGGGGACCGGCGAGGTGCGCTCAGAGCCTCACTCGGAGGCGGCCTCCAGCACGGTGCTCACGCGCGATGGGTCGAGCGGGATGCCCGGGCCCATCGTGGTGGCCATCGTGGCCTTGGTGACGTAGCGGCCCTTGGAGGCGGCCGGCTTGAGCCGCAGCACCTCGTCGATCGCCGCGCTGTAGTTCTCCACCAGCGCCTTCTCCTCGAAGGAGGCCTTGCCGATGATGAAGTGCAGGTTGCTGTGCTTGTCGACGCGGAACTCGATCTTGCCGCCCTTGATGTCGGTGACGGCCTTGGCGGTGTCCATCGTCACGGTGCCGGTCTTCGGGTTCGGCATGAGGCCCCGGGGACCGAGGACCTTGCCGAGCCGGCCGACCTTGCCCATCAGGTCCGGGGTGGCCACGACCGCGTCGAAGTCGGTCCAGCCGCCACCGATCCGCTCGATCAGGTCGTCCGAGCCGACCCAGTCGGCGCCGGCCTCGCGGGCGGCCTCCGCCCTGTCACCGTTGGCCAGCACGACGACGCGTGCGGTCTTGCCGGTGCCGTTGGGCAGGTTGACGGTGCCGCGCACCAGCTGGTCGGCCTTGCGCGGGTCGACACCCAGCCGCAGGGCGACCTCGACGGTCGAGTCGTACTTGGTGGAGGCGGTCTCCCGGGCCAGGCGCACGGCCTCGACCGGGGTGTAGAGCTTGCCGTCCTCGATCTTCTCCGCGGCGGCGCGGTATGCCTTGCTGCGCTTCATGTTCAACTCCTTGGGGTGGTGGTGGAGCTGTGGTCGGACGGGCCGGCGCAGGCCCTGCCACAGGTGGGGTGTGCCGGGGGCACGCGGAATGCGCGCGTCCCGGCCACCCCGGCCGGGTGGGCCGTCCGCCCGGTCGGGCGGACGGCATACCCGGACGATCTGGTGCTCAGCCGGTGGTGATGCCCATCGAGCGGGCGGTGCCCGCGATGATGCGCTTGGCCATGTCGACGTCGTTGGCGTTGAGGTCGGCCATCTTCATCTCGGCGATCTCGGTGAGCTGCGCGTCGGTGAGCTTGGCGACCTTGGTCTTGTGCGGCTCGCCGGAGCCCTTGGTCACGCCCGCCGCCTTCTTGATCAGCTCGGCGGCCGGCGGGGTCTTGGTGACGAAGGTGAACGAGCGGTCCTCGTAGACCGTGATCTCGACCGGGATGACGTTGCCGCGCTGGGACTCGGTCGCGGCGTTGTACGCCTTGACGAACTCCATGATGTTCACGCCGTGCTGACCGAGCGCGGGGCCGACGGGCGGGGCGGGCGTCGCGGCGCCGGCCTGGATCTGCAGCTTGATGAAGCCTGCGACCTTCTTCTTGGGGGGCATGGTGCCTCTTCTCTGTTGTGGGCCTACGCCGTGGGCGATGACCCGGTTGCACCCGTCGGTCCGGTGGGGCCGGCGGGGTCTGGGGCGGAGCCCCAGGGGGTGCACGGGGGGGCGGCGCCCCCCTGCGGATCAGATCTTGGCGACCTGGTTGAACGACAGCTCGACCGGGGTCTCGCGGCCGAAGATCGAGACCAGGACCTTGAGCTTGCTGCTCTCGGGGATGATCTCGGAGATGGTGGCGGGCAGGGTCTCGAACGGGCCCTCCATGACGGTGACCGACTCGCCGACCTCGAAGTCGACCTCGGGCTGGGTGGAGGTGGCCGCCCCGTCGCCGCCCGCGCCCTTCGCGGCGGGTGCCGCGGCCGTCTCGAAGACGGGGGCGAGCATGCTGACGACCTCGTCGATCGACAGCGGCACCGGCTGGTGGGCGTTGCCGACGAAACCGGTCACGCCCGGGGTGTGGCGCACCGCGCCCCAGGACTCGTCGGTCAGATCCATGCGGACCAGCACGTAGCCCGGCATCCGCACGCGGCGCACCAGCTTGCGCTGGCCGTTCTTGATCTCGCTGACCTCCTCCATCGGGACCTCCACCTCGAAGATGTGGTCCTCCATGTTGAGGCTGGTGATGCGGGTCTCCAGGTTCAGCTTGACGCGGTTCTCGTAACCGGCGTAGGAGTGGACGACGTACCAGTCGCCGTACTTCCCGCGCAGGACATCCTTGAACTCCTCGAGCGGGTCGACCGTCGGCTCGTCCTCGGCGCCCACCTCGTCGGTCGCGGCGGGCGGCGCCACCTCGTCGGTCGCGGCGGCCGGCGCCACCTCGTCGGTCGCGTCGTCAGCCGCGTCGGGCTCGACCTGCGGGGCGGCCTCCTCGGCCGCCTCCGGGGACAGGTCCTCCACGGAGGGGTCGCCGCCGTCGAGGCGGTCGTCGTTCTCGGGAGTCTCGGACATGCCCTACTTCCTGCTAGATCTGGTTCGACCGGCGCGCTCGCGCCGCGGTGGTGCTCCTCGGCCCGGGGGTTCAGGACCCGAAGACGAGGCCCATCACCCACCGGAAGAGCTGGTCGGCGCCGAACACGAAGGCCATGATCGCGGCGACGAAGACGAGCACCACGATCGTGTAGGTGATCAGCTCCTGCCGGGTCGGTTGGACGACCTTGCGCAGCTCGGCCAGCACCTGCTCGACGAAGTTCGCCGGGCGGGCAGGCTGCCCGGAGCCGTGCTGGCTGCGGGCGACACCTTCGGTGTCGTGGGCCGGGTTCGCCACGGGGTACCTTCCTCGAGCTGGTCTGTGGTCGCGACCGGAGCGCCAGGTCGGCGCACGGTCGTTCACGCAGGGCATGAGGGACTCGAACCCCCAACCGCTGGTTTTGGAGACCAGTGCTCTACCAATTGAGCTAATGCCCTTCACCGGATGATCGCTGGCCGGACTGCGTTGGGGGCAGGCTGGCGCGCGGTGCGAACACCCGAGGAGGCAGTCTACGTGAGCCTCGACGCAGGTGCAAAGATGGACCGCGTGAGCGAGCAGACCCAGACCCCCGCCTCCCGCATCTCCCGCCGCATCGGCTCGATCGCCGAGTCCGCGACCCTGGCCGTCGACGCCAGGGCCAAGGCCCTCAAGGCCGAGGGACGCCCCGTCATCGGCTTCGGCGCCGGCGAGCCGGACTTTCCGACGCCCGACTACATCGTCGACGTGGCCGCCGCCGCCACGCACGACCCGGTCAACCACCGCTACTCCCCCGCGGGCGGCCTGCCCGCTCTCAAGGCCGCGATCGTCGCCAAGACCCGGCGCGACTCGGGGTATGCCGTGGAGCCGGCCCAGGTGCTCGTCACCAACGGCGGCAAGCAGGCGGTCTACAACACCTTCGCCACGCTGCTCGACCCGGGCGATGAGGTCATCCTGCCCACGCCTTACTGGACGACCTACCCGGAGGCGATCCGGCTGGCCGGCGGCGTGCCGGTGGAGGTGTTCGCAGGCGCGGACGCCGCATACCTCGTGAGCGTGGACCAGCTGGAGGCCGCCAGGACCGAGAAGACCAAGGTGCTGCTGTTCTGCTCCCCCTCCAACCCGACCGGCGCGGTCTACCCGCCCGAGCAGGTGGAGGCCATCGGACGCTGGGCCCTGGAGCACGGCATCTGGGTGGTCACCGACGAGATCTACGAGCACCTGCTCTACGACGGGGCGCAGGCGCCCTCGATGCCGGTGGTCGTGCCCGAGCTGGCCGACACCTGCGTGGTGCTCAACGGGGTGGCCAAGACCTACGCGATGACCGGCTGGCGGGTCGGCTGGATGATCGGTCCGAAGGATGTCATCAAGGCCGCGACCAACCTGCAGAGCCACGCCACCTCCAACGTCGCCAACGTCTCGCAGCGGGCGGCGGTCGCGGCCCTCGAGGGGCCGCTGGACGCCGTGGACCAGATGCGCGCCGCGTTCGACCGGCGCCGCAAGCTCATCGTCGAGATGCTCAACGGGATCGAGGGCGTGCACTGCCCGGTGCCGCAGGGGGCGTTCTACGCCTACCCCTCGGTCGAGGGTGTCCTCGGCAAGGAGATCCGCGGCCAGCGGCCCCGGACCTCGGCCGAGCTGGCCGCGCTCATCCTCGACGAGGTCGAGGTGGCCGTCGTGCCCGGCGAGGCGTTCGGGCCGAGCGGCTACCTGCGGCTGTCCTACGCGCTGGGCGACGAGGACATCCAGGAGGGCGTCGGCCGGATCCAGAAGCTCCTGGGCGAGGCTCGCTGAAGGCCCCGGGACCTCCCGCAGAACGAAGAGCGTCCCGCAGAACAGCGTCCCGTGGAAGTGCTGCGTGCTGCAGCACTTCTGCGGGACGCTCTTCCACGGGGCGCAGCCCCACGGGCACCCGGCACGCGGCCTGTCCCCTGAAGCAGTCCGCGCGCCCGGTCGTCCGTGGCAAGCCCGTCAGTCGGTGCCGAACTCCATGGCCGCCCAGTCCAGGGCCTCCTCGTCGTCCTCGGTCGGGCCGACGCCGCCGGCGATCCGCTCGGCGCCGCCCTCCTCGAGCGCACCGACCAGCTTGGTCGTCGCCATGCCCAGGGCCGAGACGCCTGCGGAGTCGCCGTTGCCGAGCAGGCCCATCGCGACGTACTGCTCCAGCCGGGCGCGGGAGTCGGCGATGTCCAGGTTGCGCATGGTCAGCTGCCCGATCCGGTCCGTGGGACCGAAGGCGGCGTTGGCGACACGCTCCATCGACAGCTTGTCGGGGTGGTAGGAGAACCCGTCGCCGGCGGTCGACACGACCGAGTAGTCCTCGCCGCGCCGCAGCCGCAGGGTGACCGAGCCGGTGACCGCCGAGGACACCCAGCGCTGCAGCGACTCGCGGATCATCAGCGCCTGCGGGTCGAGCCAGCGACCTTCGTACATGAGGCGGCCCAGCGCCCGCCCCTGCTCGTGGTAGGAGGCGATCGTGTCCTCGTTGTGGACCGCGTTGACCAGCCGCTCGTAGACGATGTGCAGCAGGGCCATGCCGGGCGCCTCGTAGATCCCGCGGGACTTGGCCTCGATGATGCGGTTCTCGATCTGGTCGGACATGCCCAGGCCGTGCCGGCCGCCGATCTCGTTGGCCTTCATCACCAGCGCGACGGGGTCGGCGCCGAAGTCGTCACCGTCGATCGCGACCGGCCGACCGGCCCGGAAGGTGACGGTGACGTCCTCGGGCTCGATCTGCACCGAGGGGTCCCAGAACTTGACGCCCATGATCGGCTCGACGATCTCCATACCCGTGTCCAGGTGCTCCAGGGCCTTGGCCTCGTGGGTGGCGCCCCAGATGTTGGCATCGGTGGAGTAGGCCTTCTCCTTGCTCGCGCGGTAGGGCAGGTCGCGCTCGGTGAGCCACTGGCTCATCTCGTCGCGCCCGCCGAGCTCCTCGACGAAGGCCTCGTCGAGCCACGGCTTGTAGATGCGCAGCTGGGGGTTGGCGAGCAGGCCGTAGCGGTAGAAGCGCTCGATGTCGTTGCCCTTGTAGGTGGACCCGTCGCCCCAGATGTGGACGTCGTCGGCCTTCATCGCCTGGATGAGCATGGTGCCGGTGACGGCGCGGCCCAGCGGCGTGGTGTTGAAGTAGGTGCGGCCCCCGGACCGGATGTGGAAGGCGCCGCACGCGAGCGCGACCAGGCCCTCCTCGACGAGCGCCGGGCGGCAGTCGACCAGACGCGCGATCTGCGCGCCGTACTCCTGCGCGCGCCCGGGGACGCCGTCGATGTCGGGCTCGTCGTACTGACCGATGTGGGCCGTGTAGGTGCAGGGCACGGCGCCCTTCTCTCGCATCCACGCGACCGCCACCGAGGTGTCGAGACCGCCCGAGAAGGCGATCCCGACGCGTTCACCGACAGGGATGCTCGTCAAGACCTTGGACATGCGGACCAGTGTATGCGGTCATCTGCATAAATATTCAATCCGCTGGTCAGATGGGGTTGAGAGGGCCCCTCCTCGCGGTCCTGCCACTCCCGCACGAGGGCGATCAAGCCCAGGTCCGGCCGGAGGTCCAGGACCGTGACGACGGCTCACGGCTCCAGCAAGGATCTCGACGCTCTCACCGGAACGTACGCGGGCACTTCAGCTGAGTCTCGTCGAGCCCTTGACCCCCCTCATTCCTTTACGCTGCCTGCATCACGACGTGACCTCAGGGGCTCGCGCAGAGGGGCGCTGGCCCGAGGCATCGTCAGGGATGAGAAGGGAAGGGGCCATGAGCTCAGGACCGTCGGCTCAGAGAACTACTTCCTGGCCGAGGCACTCCGGTCGGCGGTTGCTCTGGCTGCTGGTGGCGCTGGGTGTGACGGCCTGTTCCCCGGCGAGCGACGATCCGCTGGCAACGGTCGACCGGCAGGCCGAGCAGGCCCTGGCCAGGGAGTTCTTCGCAGAGGTCGCCGACTGCATGACCGAGGACGGCTATCCGGCAGAGGTCATCGACGACGGGGACGGTGGGGTCGAGTTCGCTTCGCCTCCCGGCCAGGAGGCCGCGGCGGAGAGGGCCTACGCGTCCTGCGCCGAGGAGCACGGCGGCGAGCCCACGTCCGCGCCACTCACCGACGACGAGATCGCGGGGGTCTACGAAGAGCTGCTCCGGGTGCAGGAGTGCCTGGAGGTCGAGGGATACACCACCCCCGACCCGCCGAGCCTGCCGACCTTCGTCGAGCAGTACCGCAAGGCCGGACACGACCAGGAGATCGTGGCGTGGAGCCCCTACCCCGTCGCGGGCGGCATCGTGGACGTCGGGGCGCTGCAGGCCTGTCCAGGCGAGGAGTAGCACCTACCGCGCAGGTCTCCCCGCGCGTCATCGCTCAGTCGAAGGTTCGCCGGCCGCGGCTGTCCCTGCCCTGACGACGGCTCACTGCTCCAGCATCTCCAGCGGCATGTCCTGGGGGCACTGCTCCTCGACCTGCGTGAAGTCCTCGTCCTGGGCCTGCGACTGACGGAAGACCTCCTCGTTCGGGATCCACTGCGACCCTCCCGAGGCGAGGAAGGTCTCCAGCGTCGGCGGCTCGGAGATCTCGTAGCCCAGCGCCTCGACGCACGGCACGTAGGTCGTCGTGAGGTAGGTGTACCACCGCCTCAGGTGCTCCTCCGGCGACAGGCTGCGGTACCTCTCAGCCACCGGGTAGGACGCGTTGCAGATGTACCGGTCCAGGTCGAACGCCTCCTGCTGCTCCGGCGGGATGCCTTCGGTCACGATGCCGTCGCCGTCGAAGGTCGACGGCCAGCCGTGCTCGGCGTAGCACTCGGCGATGAGCCGCAGCCCGTCGTCGTCCTGCGCAATCTCCTGGACGATCTCGACGGGCGGCGGGTCCTCGATCCCGTGGATCTCGGCCAGCTCGGTGAGGTACTCCTCACGCGTCGCCGGCCCGTCCCACTCCCCGGGCGTCACGGCCGGGTCGCTCGGCGCGGCCGGCGGTTCTGTCCCGCTGCACCCGGTCACCAGCAGCGCCACCACGACCGTCAGGTATGCCGTGCGCCTCGCCACGTCCCGTGCGCCTGCGCCCCTCATGGGGTCCTGAGCACCCTGACGGGGTCGCGGGTGGCGGCGTAGAGGGCGGGCAGGACGGCGGCGACGACCGCGGCGAGCAGGGCCAGGACGGCGGTGCCGGTGGTGAAGTCCCAGGGCGGGACGGCGCCGAGGCGGCCGGTGATCGCCATACCCGCGGCGACACCGACCGCCGCACCGAGCAGGGCGGGGATGAGGGTGCGCAGGACGACGAGGGCGACGATGGTGGCACGGGTGGCGCCCAGCGCGCGGCGCCGGCCGAGGTCGGCGCGGCGCACGAGGACGTCGGCCAGGGTCACGATCGCCACCAGCAGCGCCCCGGCACCGAGCACGCCGAGCAGCAGGGTGCGCCCGAAACTGGCCAGGTCACCGGTCACCTGCTCCTGCAGCTGCGCCAGCGACACCGGCGAGGTGATCGTCACCGAGTCCGGGGCCGGGGGGTCGATGAGCCGCAGCACCTGCGCCTGAGCGACCTGGGCGACGTCGGCCTCGGTGAGCACGACGTGCACCGCATCGAGGGCCCGGCCCTCCGGCGCGACGTAGAGCACCCCGGAGGCGTAGTCGCCGAACGGGTCCCTCGGCTCGAAGCTCCCGACGACCGACCAGTCGTCGACCACCGTGGTGGAGGCCTGCGCGACCCACCCGACCGGGTCGTCCAGCCCCAGCCGGGTCATCGCCTCTTCGGTGACGACCGCCTCCCCCGGACCCGGCCAACGACCGGCGGTCAGCGTCGCGACCGCGGACAGGTCGCCGTGCACGCCCCACGCCGGCACCCGGGTCGCGCCCTGCCCGACGACCCCGTTGACCACGTCCACCGGGATCAGCGTGCCGACCGCCCGCTCGGAGGTCGACAGGCCCGCGACCTGGTCCACGACCGTCGCCGAGATCAGGTCGTCCCCGCGCGCGTCGGCCACCACCAGCACCCGCGACCCGGCCGAGTCCAGCCGCTCCAGCAGCTGCGCCTCGGCCGCCGCCGTGCGCCCCACCGTCGCGATCGTCGCCGCGCACATCGTCGCCACCAGCAGAAGCACCAGGCTCGAGGGCACCTTCGCCGCCCACGCCGTCGCCAGCGCCTCCCGCCAGAACAGCCACGGCCTCACAGCGCCAGCACCTCGTCGGCGTGCTCGAGCACGAAGGGGTCGTGCGTGGCCACCACCACCGTGCGCGGTATGCCGTCACCCTCGCCGTGGGTGCCGTGGCCGCCCGCCGCCGCGGACAGCGCCCGGAGCACGCCCTCGGCGTTGTCGCGGTCCAGGTTGCCGGTCGGCTCGTCGGCCAGCACCACGACCGGGTCGGTCACCAGCGCCCGGCACACCGCGACCCGCTGCGCCTGCCCGCCGGACACCTCGCCGGGCCGGTGGTCCGCCCGGGCACCGACGCCCATCTGCTCCAGCAGCACCCGGCCCCGCTCCCGCGCCCGGCCCAGCCGCCACCCGGCATAAAGGGCCGGCTCGACCACCGAGTCGAGCACGGTGCGGGTCGGGTCCAGCGCCGAGTCCTGGAAGACGAAGCCGATCCGGTGCGCCCGCACCCGGGAGCGCAGCGCGTCGGGCGCCGAGGACACCTCCTGCCCGGACAGCAGCACGTGCCCGCGGGTCGGCGTGAGCATCAGGCCCAGCACGTACAGCAGCGTCGACTTGCCCCGCCCCGACGGACCCGTCACCGCCGTCACCGCACCCGGGACGAACTCGTGGCACAGCCCGCCGAAGAGCTCCTCCCCGCCGCGCTCGTAGGCGAAGCTCAGGTCCTCCACCGCCAGCACGGCTCATCCCTCCTGGGTCGAGGCGGAGTCGTCTCCCTGCCCGGGCTCCGGCTCCGGCTGGGCCGGGGCGGGTTGCACCCCCTGGGTGCCGCCGAGGACCTGGACCCTGGTGCCGGGCTCGACCCCGTCGACCACGGCCACGCCCTGCCCGGACCCGCGCACGCCCACCTCGACCTCCCCGTCCTCGGTCACCAGGTATGCGGTGCCGTCGGGCCTCGTGCGCACCGCCGCCGCGGGCACCGTCGTGCCCTCCACCCTCGGCACGATCACCACGTCCGAGCGCAACGTCACCTGCGCGTCGTTGGGCAGCACCCCGCACTCCTCCCCGCACACCTCGCCGCCGCCGGGGGCGGTGAGGGTGAACGTGGTCGACCCGAACTCGTCCAGCTCCGACCCCGCGATCACCGCGGTCCACCTGTGGTCCTCGAACGTGATCTCCACGCTCGCCTCCGCCGGGATCAGCCGCGCCTGCTCCTGCGTCACCACCAGCACGAACTCGCGCTCACCCGTCGGCGCCAGGACCGAGTCCTCACCGCCGCCCAGGCTCCTGCCCACCACGATGCCCTCGCCGAGCTGCACCACCGCCGGCAGGTCACTGACCGCGACCAGCTCACCCAGGGCCACGACACCCGTCTGTTCCAGGCCCTGGTCCTTCTGCCACGCCTTGACCGCACGCTCCGTGTTCCACCCGAAGTCACCGTCCGGCTCCCCGCCCAGGTGACCCTCCTCGATCAGCAGCCGTTGCAAGGGCCTGACGTCCTCGCCCTTCACTCCCCGGGCCAGGTCCCGCCAGAACGGCGCGTCCGCCTCCACCACCCGCACCGGCGTCTCCCCCACCACATACACCACGTCGCCCTCGGCGACCTCCCCCGTCGAGACGCTCGTCACCACCCCGGGCAGGGCGTTCTGCGCCACCGGCACCGCCGGCTGCCGCAACGTCGTCGACAACGGCAACGACCGCCCCACCGACCCGCTGCTCGCCTCCGCCCACACCACCTCCGCAGCAGCCTGCTCCCCCGACGCCTCAGGCACCTGCGAGGTCAACGTCGCCCTCGAGGCCCACCACCCCGCACCGGCAGCAGCAGCCACCAGCAGCAGCACCAGCACCACACCCAGCACCCTGCGCGCCGGTGAGACCTTCACGGCGTCAGCCACGCCCCAGACCTCTCGTCGTCGAACGTCAGCAGGCTACAACACGCGGGCCGTGGCCGACGCCGAGTTTCGTCTGGCCACTGATCCGGCTCAGCCCTGATGACGATCCGGCCGCTCAATCTTGCTCACCGATCTAGATCGGCTCTCCTGAGTCGAAGCTTTGGTGAGTGTGCTGGTCAGGCCGCTCCGACGGGGGTGAGGGTGACGTCGTAGCCGAGGTCGCGGAGCTGGCGCAGGGCGCGGTTGTTGGCACGTTCGGGGTGTTGGCGGGTGTATCAGGCACCGCGTGCCCAGACACCTCGTCCTAGACGCCACCGCCACCATGACCACCTTCACGGTAGAATGGCGCGTTGTCTCAACCTCGATCCGCCGAGCGGGTTTTGTGAACGTCGTCCGGAATGTCGGAGAGCGGCCTGAGAGGTGGATCCGGGTTCGGGGCAGGGGGAATTCGCCGGTCTGCCCGGCTTTTCCACGTGGGTCGTTCCTCGAAGGGGCAGAAAGCGGGGTCAGGAGGGGGCGTAGGCGGCGTCGAAGAGGCCTTGCCAGGCGTCCTGCCAGGGCCAGTTCGTGGGCAGGTGCAGGTGGAGTCGCCTGGCGCGGTTGGCGATGCGGGCGGGGATCTTGATCAGCTCCTCCCGGATCGTCGCCGGGCGGGCTCGGGCGTGCGCGACCGAGGCCAGGACGCCGGCGGCGCGGGTCAGGTTGAACGCGATCGCGGCCAGCACCGTCCACGCACCGTTGGCGCAGAAGGACCCGCTGGGGGCGTGGGCGAGCGGACCGGACTTCAGATCCGCGATGACCTGCTCGACGATCGCGTGATCGCGGTGGCAGGCCTCCGCGGCCAGCATCGACAGGGGTGAGTCGGTGAACACGGCGTGGTAGCGGTAGGTGGCGAACAGCTCGTCCTGCCCTGCCTTGACCGCCTTGGGGTTGAGGCGTTTGACCCGGCGCACGATCAGCCGGGCGGTGACGTGCTCGGCCTTCTTCCGGGAGGTGAACGCGGTGTACTCGACCTCGGCCACCTGCGCATCGGAGATCCACCGTTGCTCTTGTTCGTCCCAGATCGCGTCGGTGTACTTGATGTCCACCCACGCCTGCTCGGGGATGCGGGAGATCGCGGCGGTCACGGCCGGGTCCATCCGGGCGGTCAGGGAGAACCGCGCGCCGGCCCGGCGGGCCGCGGCGACGACGTCGTGGTTGTAGTAGGCGGAGTCCGCCCGCACGGTCAGTGCGCCGGTGGCACCCGCCCGGCGGGCGGTGGCTACGGCGTCGGCGATCAACCGGGCCGCGCCGTGCGCCGAGGAGCTGTTGCCCTTGCGCAGCCTCGTGGCTGCGAGCACCGGTGCCGTCGTGGGGGTGGACAGGGTCGCGACCTGCACGTTCAGGCCCTTGACGCCGGTGTAGCCATACCCGGTGCCCTGCTTGGCGTACCCGTGGGTGGCGCGGATCGTGTCGTCGACGTCCAGGTAGGCGACCGCCCGGGCGCCGGCCAGCAGGCCCGGGACGACGGCGGCCAGGTTCACCAGGACACGGGAGGCGACGGCGTCCAGCTGGCGGACGTGGCCGAAGGTGTAGGCGCGCAGGTGGGTACCCAGCGTGGTCGGGGCCCGGTGCCCGGCGAAGACCCGGCCCATCCCGCCGTGCCGCACCAGGTCCATGTCCTCGATGCTGTCGGCACCGGCGACCATGCCCGCGACCAGGGAGCCGATCTTGAGGTCGGCGTTGGCGCCGGCCGAGCCGGCCACGGTGACGTGCTCGGCGACCAGGTCGGGCAGCCCGGCCTTCTCGGCCAGGCCCATCACCGGGACCAGGCCCGCCGTGCCGATCAGGTTCGGGTCATCGAAAACGGCGGAGATGTTGTGGCAGACTCGCACTATCGGGTGCTCCTGTTACCTGGTCGATCGGAACTGTCGCAAGTCCCATCGTCCCAGGTCACAGGGGCATTCGTGCGTTACGACCCGGCTTGGTCACCAATCACATCGGCGGATCGAGGCTCAATCCTATCTACCGGTGAAGATCTCCATCGGCAGTTCTCCACCACAGGCCTCGATCGCTTCCGGCGAGGCTTCACGACTCGGTGTCCAAAGATAACCCTGCTGCGTGTATTTTTCGACGAAAGTCTTGAGGGAGGGGGCCTCGATCGTTGAATATCCCGCCTGATGGAGGCACGGGATCTGCTCGTCGACGAAAAACGCGTGAAGTCTTGACAGCAGCGCCTCGTCGTATGGCTGGTAGTAGATTGGCTTCAGGGGATAGCGGGCCTCGCAGGTGTAGGCCGCCAGGCGATAGGCGTCTTCTTGCTCGCTGGGATACTCGGCCCCTAGGCTGCGCCCGCCGTCCTCACTCCGGGCTTCGAACCCGAACTCCGTCAGACACTCAACCATCACCCCGCCGTACTCGTCAGGGTTGATCTCGCGAACGACCTGGACATCAGGGGCAGCCTTCCCGTGCAGCCACACCTGGGCCTTCGCCGCCAGGTATTCTTCGCGGGTACGGTAACCGGCCTGTGAAGGGGTCCTGTCCGGTTGGCTCGACGCTGCAGTCTCTTCGCCTGGGGCCTCAGCGCTGGCACTGCCCGTTGGACCCGCAGTGCCTAAGGTGGGCCCGGGCTCCGACCTTTCATCGCCACCGGCGCACCCGGCGAGGGCCAGAGCGAGCACGACCGTCGTCAGCGGTGCTGCCTGCCGAGCAACGAGCGCCCCTAGAGAGGGTTGCGAGCGCACGACGGCTTGACGCCGCTGAACCATCCCTGAGTCTCAACGGTCCAGAGATCCACAGCGCGGTAGAAAATTGTGCTGCCGAAAGTGACGGCGGAGGGAGTCGATCTCGTCTTCGTCTGCCCACTCGTGCTGCGGTAGAAGTGGATGTGATTCTCGGACGAGGTCGTCGTGGTCGACATGGAGACGTTGTAGCCTGATGCACACGTCCGCGATCCAGTCCGATAGTCGTAAGCCTGTGCGGGGGCAGCAAGCCCGACGGCGAGCAACACAGCGAGTGCTGCACCTGTGATCTGCCGCTTCACGATGTCTCCTCCTCGAAAAGGCCGTCCCAAGAGCATGGCCGACGGCTCTGCGGGGTGTCAAGGGAGGAAGAGACTCATCTAACCTCGATCTTGCACTGGGCTCGGATGGCCAGCGGTGCCGACATACGCCGGCCTCGACCCGGAGAGCGAACCTGCACTACCCGTCGGCACCACGCAGCGGCACCCGCCGGCAGCACGCAGCAGCCTTGAAGCCTACCGGCCATCCGTGGGTGTGTCGGCCTACTCGTCGCCGCGCAGCTGGAAGTTCGCCAGCCGCCACCCGGCGAACGCGACGCCCGCCACGAGCACGACGGCCCCGGCGACCGCGGCATAGGTCAGCCCCATGTCGACCGGCATGTCCACGCCACCCACCACCTCGGCGATCCGCCGGGTGAAGGACTGCACCGACACGTAGCGCACACCCGACAGCAGCGAGCCCAGCGCCCGCTCCAGGATCAGCGCGTAGACCAGACCGGCGATCATCCCGTGCCGGGTCGCCGCCGACATCGCCGTGAACAACGCCGTGTAGAGCACCGCCCCGATCGCGCCGGCCACCGCCGAGGCGAGGATCCACCGGCCGCTCACGCCGCCCACCCACGCGGCGAGGGCCAGACCACCACCCCCCAGGACGACCGCCACACCGGCCGCGGTCACCCACTTGCTGGTGGCCACCACATACCTCGAGAGCGGCGTCGAGAGCAGGTAGACGACCGAGCCGTCGTCGATCTCCGGGCCGAGCACCCCGTTGGCCGCGAGCAACGCGACCAGCGGCACCACCACCGCCAGGCCGACCTCGACGAGCACCCCGCGCGCGCCGATCGGCTCCCCGGTGAGCAGCCGCACCACGACCGCCAGGAGCACCAGCACCACCGGCAGCGCGATCAGGACCAGACCGCGCCGCTGGCCGACGAGGGCGCGCAGGGCCAACCTGCTGATCGTGGGGTTCACGACTGCACCAGGTAGGTGAAGACCGACTCCAGCGACTCATCCGTCGGGCGCAGCTCGCGCACCGTGATCCCGGCGTCGCGAGCCAGGGCGGGCAGGGCACGGGCGAAGTCGCCCATGTCGGTCACCTCCACGTGGACCTCCTCGGTGCCGGTCGGCGCCGCGAGGGCCACGCTGCGCACGCTGGGCTGCCCCATGAGGGCGGCGGCGAGGCGGCGGTCGTCGCTGCTGCGGACCGTGTAGTGGGTGGGGCGGTCGGTCATCAGCCGCCGGATCGCGCCGAAGTCGCCGCTGGCCGCGTGCCGGCCGGAGACGACGACCTCGACGTGCCGGGCGATGTGCTCGACCTCCTCCAGGATGTGACTGGAGAACAGGACCGTGCGTCCCTGCTCGCCCATCCGCGTGAGCAGCTCCATCAGGTGCATCCGCTGCCGCGGGTCGACGCCGTTGAACGGCTCGTCCAGCAGCAGCACCCCGGGCTCGTGGACCAGGGCGCTGGCCAGCTTGGCCCGCTGCCGCATCCCCTTGGAGTAGGTGCTGATCGGCCGATCGGCGGCCTCGACGAGCGCGACCTCCTCCAGCGCGGCCTGCGTCGCGCCGCGGGGGTCGCGCAGCCTGTGCAGCTCGGCGCTGGCCGCGACGAACTGCCGTCCGGTCAGGTAGGAGAAGCTCACCTCCCGCTCGGGCACCAGACCGAGCTCCTTGTATGCGGTCACGTTGCGCCACACGCTCGCTCCCCCGAGCGTCACCGCCCCTGCGGAGGGCTCAAGGAAGCCGGCCATCATCGAGATGAGCGTGGACTTGCCCGCGCCGTTGGGGCCGAGCAGGCCGGTGACGCCGGGGCCGATCGCCATCGAGACGTCGTTGACGGCGACGACGTTGCCGTACCAGCGGCTGACGTCGGTCAGGACCAGGTCGGTCATCGCGACCCCTTCCTCTGGTAGCGGCGGACCAGCGCCAGGAGCGCGAGGCCGGCGGCGGCGAGCGCGACGACGAGCATCAGGACGCCGGTGGTCACGTCGTCCGGCGGCGCCTCGAAGGAGCTGGTGGCGTCGCCGAGGGCGTGCTGCAGGCCGTCGACGAGGACGAAGGGCGAGAGGAGCCCGAGCCAGGCGGAGGCCTGCTCGGCCCCCTGCTCGACGCCGACCTCCTGCAGCACGGCGGTGAGGCCGTAGCCGAAGAACAGGACGACGATCGAGCCGCCGATCGCCAGCCCGCGCCGCTGCGTCAGGCTCGCCACGGTCGCGCCGACGGTGGCGAGGAGCACGGCCAGCAGAGCCGCGCCGGCCAGGGCGACGAGCAGCTTGGGCAGCTGGTCGCCGAAGTCCGCCCCGGCCGAGAGCCCGCCGACGAACATCACCAGCAGCGGGGTGACGACGAAGGCCAGGACGGCCAGGAGCAGGGAGGCCCAGCGCACCAGGGCGAACGTCGCAGCGCCCAGCGGCCGGGCCAGGTAGAGGCTGATCGCCCCCGAGCGCAGGTCGCGGGTGAAGAGCACCGGTGCCTGCGCGGCGACGAAGAGGATGACGAACATCGAGGTCATCTGCTGGTAGCCGGCGTAGTTGAGCAGCTCGGCGTCCAGGCCCATCACGCTCATGATGCCCACGAAGACGATCGCCGGCACCAGGGTCATGCCGAGCAGCACGAAGGGCAGGATCTTGGCCCTGCCGGAGCGGCCGAAGCCGAAGGTCGCCAGGGTCCCGTGCCAGAGCAGGCTGCGGCCGATGGCACCCTGGCCGGCGCGCGGTCCGTCGTAGGTGCGGTAGCCGATGTCGTGGATGACACCCGTGCGCTCGGTCATGCCGGAACCTCCTCGCGGAAGACGTCCTCGAGCCGGCCGGTCTGCGGCTGGATCCGCACCAGGCCGAGCCCGAGGTCGGCGGCGGTGTCGCGGACGAGGTCGCGCAGGTCGTCGGGCCGGCCGTCGAGCGGGTCGACCTCGATGAGGCCGCCCACCGGGCGAGCGGTGAGCCCGCGCGCCGCGAGCGCCTCCCCCATGGCCCTCTGCGCGTCCGCCCCGTGGGCACCCAGGACCTCGACGAGGACCGTGCCGGTGTCGGCCATGAACGCCTGGGTGGCCTCCGAGCGCAGCAGGTGCCCGCCGTCGAGCACGACGACGTGGTCGCTGATCCGCTCCAGCTCACCGAGCAGGTGGGAAGTGACGAGGACGGGTATGCCGAAGTCGTGCCCGATCCTGCGCACCAGCGCGAGCATGTCGTCGCGGGCGGCGGGGTCCAGTCCGTTGGTCGGCTCGTCGAGCATGACCAGCCGCGGGTCGTGGACGAGGGCCTGGGCGAGCTTGGCGCGCTGCTTCATGCCGGTGGAGTAGGTGCCCATGAGCCGGTAGCGCTCCTCCGCCAGCCCCACGTGCCGCAGGACGTCGGCCGCGCGCTCGCGGGCGGCGGCCGGCGGCAGCCCGGAGACCCGCGCCATGTGGACGACGAAGTCGATGGCCCGCATGTCCGGCGGCAGGCAGTCGTGCTCTGGCATATAGCCCACGAGCGTGCGGATCTGCGTCCCGCCCGTCCGGATGTCGTGCCCGAGGACCGTGGCCTCGCCGGAGGTGGGCGAGAGCAGGCCGAGGAGCACCTTGATGAGGGTCGACTTGCCGGCGCCGTTGGCACCGACGAGGCCGGTGACGCCCTCGTCGACGTCGACGGTCAGGCTGTCGAGCGCCGCGGGCGAGCTCGCCCCGCCGTAGCGCTTCGTGAGCGTCTGGGTGTGGATGACTGGCACGACGACCACAGTAGGTGCCGCCGGACGCGACCCGCACGGGCGCTATCCCCCGGAGCGCGCGGCGGTCAGCCCCCGGCGGTATACATGTCTCTCGATGGCTACCACCCTGTCGCCCGGAGCGCCGGGCCGCGACCTGCGGGACCTGCCCAAGGCCCACCTGCACCTGCACTTCACCGGCTCGATGCGGGTGAGCACCGTGCGCGAGATGGCTGACCAGCACGGCATGCGGCTGCCGCCGGCGTTCACCACGCGCTGGCCGCCGGAGCTCTCCGGGATCGACGAGCGCGGCTGGTTCCGCTTCCAGCGCCTCTACGACGCAGCCCGCGCCTGCGTGCGCGGCGAGACCGACATGCGCCGGATCGTGCGGGAGGCGGCCGAGGACGACGCGGCCGAGGGCTCGCGCTGGCTGGAGATCCAGGTGGACCCGACGTCCTACGCCCCGTTCGTCGCCGGGATCACGCCGGCGCTTGAGATCGTCCTGGACGAGGCGCGGGCCGCGGCCGCGGCGACCGGGACACGGGTGGCGGTCGTCGTCGCCGCGAGCCGGATGCGTCATCCGCTCGAGGCACGCACGCTGGCCCGGCTGGCCGCCCGCTACGCGGGCGACGGCGCGGGCACGGTGGTCGGCTTCGGGTTGTCCAACGACGAACGACGGGGCACGACGAGCGAGTTCGCCCCGGCCTTCCGGATCGCCGCCAGGGCCGGTCTGGCGAGCGTGCCGCACGCGGGCGAGCTGCTCGGCGCCGACCATGTCGACGAGGCGCTGGAGCACCTGGGCCCCGACCGGCTCGGCCACGGCGTGCGTGCGGCCGAGGACCCGGAGGTGCTGCGTCGGGTCGTCCAGGAGCAGGTCACCCTGGAGGTGTGCCCCACGAGCAACGTGGCCCTCGGCGTCTACCCCACCCTGGCCGACGTGCCCCTACGCCGTCTGGTGGACGCCGGTGCCCGGGTGGCGCTCGGCGCCGACGACCCGCTGCTCTTCGGCAGCCGGCTGGTCGACCAGTACCTCAGCGCCCGCGTCGACCATGCCATGTCCGACGCCGAGCTGGCCGACCTGGCCCGCAGCTCGGTGGAGGGGTCCTTCGCCCCCGCGGCGGTCAAGCAGGAGATCCTCGCCGAGATCGACGCCTGGCTGGCAGCAGCAGTGACCCCGTAGACGGTCCCGTGAGAGTGGAGACATGGTCGCCACTTCCACGGAACCTCCGTACTTCCGCACGCTCAGCGGTCGGTGGCGTACAGATCAGGCTCTGGGCAGGTGGTCCTGGGGAGCCCTCCGGCCCGCTCGGGCGACTCGTAGGGCGACCAGGTCGGCTCGCCGCTCCGATAGACGCCGATGTAGGCCTCGAGACTGGGCGGCTGGACCGGGTCATAGCCCTGAGCCTTCAGGCACTCGTACGAGGCGACGTACTCGCCGTAGAGCCACTCCAGCTCGGCGTCGCTCAGCGGCAGAGCCGCCACGCCTGGATCGACCTGTTCGTCGCAAGCCTCGGACGCGGCCTGGTAGGCGGCCTGCTGGTCCGGGTTGACCTTCACCCGGATGTTGCCATCACTCTGAAGATCGGCTGGGAACCCAGCGTCCTGCAGGCATTGAACACGAGCCTCCTGCTCGGCACGGGCGGCGTCGGCGCGTGCCCTCCGGGACTCGTCGACGTTCATGCCCTCCAGAGACGAGGTGGAGGCTGGCGCCGGCTCCGTCGAACCGCTGCAAGCAGTGAGGGCCACGCTGAGCAGAAACAGTCCGGCTCTGAGCAGTCGCGGTGACCTTGTGTACTTCACGATGTCGGACGGAGTGCTATGGCGTTCCGTCACCGCAGTATGCGTACGTATCCGCTTCGTCCAGGTAGGGATTGCCGGTCGCGGCGATTCTCTTCCTCATCATGTCCTCCTTGACGAACGATGATGACACCACATGCACTAAAGGACGGAATCGCAACAGGGTTCATCCGAACGCCAGCGTTCCGCGGCGCGCCGGGACGAAGGACGCGGCGACCGTGACACCCGGGTGGACGCCCGGGAACCTCGCGGGTGCACCGGTTGCGCGCGCCTCGGAGCTGGTCCTCCTCCTGGTTCTACAGCTCCAGCCCGAGTTCTACAGCTCCAGCCCGACGAGCACCGGCTCGTTGACCAGCCGCACTCCGAAGGCCTCGGCGACGCCGTCGCGGACATCGCGCGCGACGGCGAGCACATCCTCTGCCCGGGCGGTGCCACGGTTGGTCAGCGCCAGCGTGTGCTTGGTCGAGAGCCCCGCCGGCCGGCCGTCGAGGGTCGCGTAGCCCTTGGCGAAGCCGGCCCGCTCGATGAGCCAGGCGGCCGACGTCTTGACCTTGCCCTCGCCCCCGCCGGCAAACTCCGGAGGCGTCGGCCCGTCCGGGCCGAGTCGGGCGGCGGCGCGCTCCCGCACCGCGGCCATCTGCCCGCTCGTGAGGATCGGGTTGGTGAAGAACGACCCGCAGCTCCACGTGTCGTGGTCGGCCGCGTCGAGCACCATCCCCCGGTCGCGCCGCTGCTGCAGCACCGCCTCGCGGGCGTCGCGCAGCGGCACACGGGTGCCGAGCTCGACGCCTAGACCGGTGGCGAGCGCGGCATACCTGACCGGCTGCGACAGCTCGCTGGGGCGCAGCGAGAAGGTCACCGTGAGCACCACGAAGCGCGGCGTCACCTCCCCCGCGCCGAGCATCGACCCCTTGAGGACCGAGTGCCGGTAGGAGAACTCCAGGTCGGTCGGGAACATCGTGCGCACGCGTCCCTCGAGCCGGTCCCAGACCCGCACCCGGGCGATCGTCTGGGCGACCTCCTGGCCGTAGGCACCGACGTTCTGCACCGGGGTGGCGCCGGTCGCGCCCGGGATGCCGGAGAGCGCCTCGATGCCGGACCAGCCCTGCTCGACGGCGCGGACCACGACGTCGTCCCACGTCTCCCCCGCCGCGACGGTGACGGTCACGCCTCCGCACGCGGACGCCGAGGGCACCTCGATCCCGGCGGTGCGCACGAGCACGACGGTGCCCGGGAAGCCCTCGTCGGACACCAGCAGGTTGGAGGCGCCACCGACGACGAGCAGCGGCTCGCCGGCCCGGTCGACCTCCTGCACGGCCTCGACGAGCTCTTCCTCGGTGGTCACGCTCACCAGGCGACGCGGTGGCCCGCCGACGCGGATCGTGGTGAGCTCGGCGAGGGTTCGCGTCATGCGCGGACCACGGCCTGGCAGCGACCGAGGACCTTCTCTCCACCGCACGTGGCGCTGATCTCCAGGGTTTGGGTGCCGGCGGCCTCGTCCGACTTCTTGACCGCGCCCTCGACCTGGACCTCGACGGTCGCACCCTCGGGCACGACGACCATGCCGGTGAACCTGGTGGCGCAGGACAGGATCCGCCCGGGGTCCCCGCCGACGTAGGCGGTGACGACGTCCAGCGCCGCGCCCATCGTCCACATGCCGTGCGCGATGACGTCGTCGAGGCCGACGGAGCGGGCGAACTCCTCGTCCTGGTGGATCGGGTTCTGGTCGCCGGAGGCGTCGGCGTAGGCGACGAGCCGGGACCGGTCGACGGTGACGGTGCGGCTCAGCGCCTCCGGGTAGGTGATCGGCCCGCTCATCAGCCCTCCCCCCTCACGACGATGGTGGAGTTGACGGTGGTGACCGGACGTCCGCCTTCGTCGGAGAGCTCGACCCGGGTGGACACCATGCCGTGGCCGCCGGCCTCGCGCATCCGGTCCACGTGCAGGACGCCGGTCAGGACGTCGCCGGCGACGATCGGCCGGTGGTGGGTGAAGCCCTCCTCGCCGTGGACGACCCGGGAGAAGTCGATGCCCGCCTCCGGGTCCTGCACGAGCTGCGCCTCGCACCGCTGCGCCAGGCGCACCGCGAAGGTCGGCGGGGCGACGACGTCGGCGTAGCCGAGGGTCTGCGCCGCCTGCGGGTCGCGGTGGGCCTCGACGGTCGAGCCGATCGCACCGGCGAAGTCGACGACCTCCTGGCGGGTGATCGGGAACGGCCCGGCGGGCGGGTACTCCCGGCCGGCGAAGTCGGTGTTGAGCGGCATGCGGCTCAGCCTAACGCCGGGGCGCGAGCCGCCAGCGCCCGACGGGACAGGGCCCCGGCGACGACGAAGGACCGCCACCCGGCTCGGGTGACGGTCCTGCGCGGGAGGTCTGGCCTCAGCGGGTCTCGCGGTGGATCGTGTGCCGGCCGTCGCGCGGGCAGAACTTGAGCAGCTCCATCCGGTCGGGGTTGTTCCGGCGGTTCTTCTTGGTGATGTAGTTGCGCTCCTTGCACTCCGTGCACGCCAGAGTGATCTTGGGGCGGACGTCGGCGCTCTTGGTGGCCACTGGTGCAACCTACTCTCGAAATGGTGGTGGTACGACGGTGCTCGGTAGCGGGAGCGGGGCTCGATCCCGCGACCTCACGATTATGAGTCGTGCGCTCTAACCAGCTGAGCTATCCCGCCTCGGGAGGACGACCCTGGAGGGCCGGCCTGCCAGAGCCCCCAAACGGAATCGAACCGTTGACCTTCTCCTTACCATGGAGACGCTCTACCGACTGAGCTATAGGGGCGGGCCGTGGTCCTGCCGGTCCGCACGGGACCCGCAGGCAGCGAGAAGCAACTTTACATGAGGGTGCCGGGCTGGACCAAAACGGTGCTCCCGGCACCCCCACGGTGGCCGTTCAGACCTGGCTGACCTGCACGGACATGTGGAAACGGGAGCCGTCGCGGGAGGTCACGGCCAGCGCCATACCCTCCGCCCGGTCCCCGCGGAGCACGACGGTGGAAGGGAGCAGCACAGGCTGGACGAAGCGCACGTCGGCCCGGAACGCGCCGGGCAGCCGCGGCGCGACCGCCGCCAGCGCGCGGGCGTGCGTCCACATCCCGTGCGCGATCGCCCGCGGGAAGCCGAAGGCCTTCGCCGCGAGGGCCGACAGGTGGATCGGGTTGGCGTCCCCGGCGACCGCGGCGTACCGCCGGCCCAGGTCGGACGGCAGCCGCCAGGTCGCCAGCTCCTGCTCCGGTATGGCCGGCCCGGTCCGGACCGCGGACGCCTCGCCACGGTCCGTGGCCGGCTGCGCGCCGCCGACCTGCCCCGAGCCGTCCTTGTCCCTGGCCAGGTAGGTCGAGCGACCCTGCCAGACGACCTCCTCGCCGACCCTGGCCTCACCGACGAGATCGACGGTGTGGCCCCTGCGGTGCGGGGCGAGGTGCTCGGCCCAGGAGCTCAGCACGAGCTCCTCGGCGACGCGGACCGGGCGGTGCTGGGTCATCGAGTTGGCGACGTGCACCATCCCGAGCATCGGGAAGGGGAAGTCGCGCCCGGCCATCAGGCGGGCCTGCAGCGGGAAGGTGAGCACGTGCAGCCAGGTGACCGGCACGGCGTCACCGAGCACCCCGCCGGTCAGGTCGCAGTAGTCGGCCAGCCGGCGCACGTCCTGCTCCACCCCGGCCAGCACCAGCCGGTGCCGCGGCAGCGAGCCGGAGGCACCCGGCCGGCCCAGACCGGTCGCCACGCCCCGGGCGAGGGTGGCCGGCAGGCTCGGCGCGGCGTCGAGCAGCCGCACGTCGAGGTCGCTCACGCTCACGCCCCGATCTGGCTCTGGCCGCAGACCCGCAGCACCTGGCCGCTGACCGCGCCGGAGGCCGGCGCCGCGAGGTAGCCGATCGCCTCGGCCACGTCGACCGGGCGCCCGCCCTGCTGCAGCGAGTTGATGCGGCGGGCGACCTCGCGGGTGGCCATCGGCATCTTGCCGGTCATCTCGGTCTCGATGAAGCCCGGCGCCACGGCGTTGACCGTGATGCCCCGGGCGGCGAGCGCCGGGTCGGCCGCCATGGCGCGGACCAGGCCGATCACGCCCGCCTTGGAGGCGGCGTAGTTGGCCTGCCCCCGGTTGCCGGCGATCCCGGAGGTCGAGGCGACGCCGACGATGCTGCCGCCGTCGTCGAGACCGCCGGGCAGCGCCGGGTCGAGCAGGACGGCGTTGATCCGGGTCTGCGCGGCGAGGTTGACCTCGAGCACGCTGCCCCAACGCTCCTCGTCGGTGTTGACGAGCAGCTTGTCGCGGGTGATGCCGGCGTTGTGCACGACCGTGTGGATCCGGGCCGCCTCGCCGAAGCGCTGGGCCACGTGCGCGGCGATCCGCTCCCCCGCGTCGGGCGCGGTGATGTCGAGCTGGAGCGCCTGCCCGCCGATCCGGTTGGCGACAGCGGCCAGCCCCTCACCGCCCGCGGGGACGTCGACGGCGACGACGAGCGCCCCGTCCCGGGCGAAGGTCTCCGCGATGCTCGCGCCGATCCCGCGCCCCGCTCCGGTGACGACGACGACCTGACCCTCGAACGGCCGGGAGGACACCTCGGCGGCGTGCGCGGCGGCGCCGTGCCCCACGTGCAGCACCTGCCCGGAGACGTAGGCCGAGCGCCCCTCGAGCAGGAAGGACATGGTCGAGGCCAGGTCGGCGGCCGTGGTCGGGGCGTCGGTCAGCAGGTCGACGCGGACCAGGTTGGCCGTGGCGCCCTTGCGGAGCTCCTTGCCGACGCTGCGCACGATGCCCTCCAGGGCCTGCTGGGCAGCGACGGCGGTGGGCGCGCCGGCGGTCTCCGGCTCCACGCCCAGCACGACCACGCGGCCGGAGGGCTCCAGCGCCTTGAGCGCCGGGCGCAGCGCGCCGCGCACGCCCTCGAGGTCCTCGATCGTGGTCAGCGCGGTCGCGTCGAGCACGACGGCGCCGATCGTGGACGGGTACGGGGTGGGCACCTCGCGGGTGCGCCCGTCGTCGTCGGTCTGCGTCACCCGGGTCTGCGGGGTGTCGACGAGCGCGTCCTGCGGGGTGAGGCCGAGCAGCTCGACGGCCTCGCGGGCGAGGGCGCTCGCGCCGCCGGCGGTCGCCAGCACGACCGGGCCGGAGGGCAGCTCGCGCCCGCGCCGCAGGTTGGTCGGCTGGGGCACGCCCAGCTGCCGGGCGATCGGGTTGGAGGTGAGGATCTGCATCAGGTCTGCCATGGTCAGCACCCTTCCAGGATCGCGACGACGCCCTGCCCACCGGCAGCGCAGATGGACACCAGGCCACGGCTGCCCGCGCCCTTCTCGTGCAGGAGTTTAGCCAGCGTCGCCACGATGCGGCCGCCGGTGGCGGCGAACGGGTGGCCGGCGGCGAGCGAGGAGCCGTGCACGTTGAGCTTGCTGCTCTCGATCGACCCCAGCGGCGCGTCCAGGCCCAGCCGGTCGCGGCAGAACTCCTTTGACTCCCACGCCTTCAGGGTGGCCAGCACGGTGGAGGCGAAGGCCTCGTGCAGCTCGTAGTAGTCGAAGTCCTGCAGGGTCAGCCCCTGGCGGGCGAGGAGGCGCGGCACGGCATACGCGGGTGCCATGAGCAGACCCTCGTCGCCGGAGACGTAGTCGACCGCGGCGACCTCCGCGTCCACGAAGCGGGCGAGCGCGGGCAGGTTGCGCTCCTGGGCCCACTCCCGCGAGGAGAGCAGGACGAGCGCGGCGCCGTCGGAGAGGGGTGTGGAGTTGCCGGCGGTCATCGTGGCGCCCTCGCCCTTGCCGAAGACCGGCTGCAGCGTGGCGAGCTTGTCCACCGAGGTGTCCGGACGCAGGCCCTGGTCGCGGGAGAGCCGCAGGAAACCGGTGGCGAGGTCGTCGAAGAAGCCGGAGTCCCAGGCCTGCGCGAGGTGGTGGTGGCTGGCCGCCGCCAGCTCGTCCTGCGCCTCGCGGGTGATGCCCCACTCCTTGGTCGTGCGGGCCTGGTGCTCGCCCATCGACAGCCCGGTGCGGGGCTCGGCGTTGCGGGGCGACTCGGGCGCCAGGTCGCCGGGGCGGATGCCGGCGAGCGCCTTGGCCCGCTGCATCGGCGTCCTGGCGTGGTTGGCCTTGAGCAGCGCCTTGCGCAGCCCCTCGCCGACGGCGATCGGGGCGTCGCTGGCGGAGTCGACGCCGCCGGCGATGCCGGAGTCGAGCTGGCCGAGCTGGATCTTGTTGGCGACCTGGATGACGGTCTCCAGGCCGGTGCCGCAGGCCTGCTGCAGGTCGTAGGCCGGTGTGGTCGGCGCCAGCGCGGATCCGAGGACCGTCTCCCGGGTGAGGTTGAAGTCGCGCGCGTGCTTGAGCACGGCACCGGCGGCCACCTCGCCGACCTGCTGGCCGGCCAGGCCGAAGCGGGCGACCAGGCCGTCGAGCGCGGCGGTGAGCATCGCCTGGTTGGACGCGGCGGCGTACGCCCCGCCGGCCTTGCCGAAGGGGATGCGGTTGCCGCCGACGATCACGGCGTCACGGGGGTTGGGACTGTCGGGCACGCGAGTCTCCTCATCGGTGCGCCCGCCGCGGGGCGGCGGGAGGGGGAAAGGATATCCGGTACCGACTGTAGCCGATACATGACGTACGCGATACCCTGTCGGGCATGACCCCAGCCTCCCGCACCCCGCGCGGCCCGTCGACCGACGGACCCGAGCGCCGCGACGGTGCCCGCGAGATTCCTCGCGGCGGCGTCCGCGACGGTCGCGACATGCGCTGGGAGGCGCACCGTGCCAGGCGCCGCCGGCAGCTGGTCGAGGCTGCGCTGCGGGCGATCCGCCACCGCGGCGCCGGCGTCGGCATGGACGAGATCGCCGCCGAGGGGGCGACGAGCAAGACGGTGCTCTACCGGCACCTGGGCGACCGGGCCGGGCTGCACCGGGCGGTCGTCGCAGCGGTGGACGAGACGATCCTGGCCGACCTCGCCGAGGCGGCGGCCGCCGGCGGCGACGTCGTCGAGCGGATCTCGGCGATGGTCCGCTCCTACCTGGCGCTCGTCGAGCGCGACCCGGAGATCTACCGCTTCGTGGTCAACCGGCCGCTGGAGAGCGGTGAGGCGGGCGAGGCCGGCGACCCCGTCCACGAGATCACCGACCGGATCTCCGAGCAGCTGGCCGCGACGCTGCACGAGCACCTGGTCGCCGCCGGCCGCGCCGACGAGGCCGACGTGCTCTCGCTCGTGTGGGGCCAGGGCATCGTCGGTCTGGTCCGCTCGGTGTCCGACCGCTGGCTCACCGCCCGGGCCAACGGCACCGGCGCCCTGACCGTGGACGAGGTCACCTCGGCCGTCGTGGCGCTCATCGACCCGGCCCTGGCGACCACCGACCACCCCTGACCACCACCCGCGAACGCGAACCCCATACCCGCTGGAGGATCCGATGACCACCGAGAGCCCCACCCACGTGCCCACCCCCGACGCCGACCTGGCGATGCCCGCCGCCGCGACCGACGAGGCCCGGACGCAGCGCACCCGGGAGCGGCTCACCGAGCTCGGTGCCGGGCTGCGGGCCGCGACCGGCGGCCGCTACGGCCCCGTGCGCGACCAGGCCCGCGCCAGCCTGCCCGCCACGATGATGGTGCGCGACCCCGCACAGACCGTGCCCGAGGCGCGCGAGTGGACCCGTCGGGCGCTGCGCGACGTCGTCGAGACCGGGCAGGCCGGCAGCGGCTTCCCCGCGGCGCAGGGCGGGCTCGACGACGTCGGCCGCTCCTGCGTCGACTTCGAGATGATCGCGCACGGCGACCTGTCCTTGACCGTCAAGAACGGCGTCCACTTCGGGCTCTACGGCGGGGCGGTCACGGCGCTGGGGACGCCGCGCCACCACGAGCAGTTCCTCCCGCCGCTGCTGTCCCTGGAGCAGATCGGCTGCTACGCGATGACCGAGTTCGGGCACGGCTCGGACGTGGCCTCGCTGGAGACGACCATCACCTACGACAAGGAGACCGACGAGCTCGTCGTGCACTCCCCCACGCCGTCGGCGACCAAGACCTACATCGGCGCGGCCGCCGAGGACGCACGGATGGCGGCGGTCTACGGCCAGCTCGTCGTGGACGGCACCGGTCACGGGGTGCACGTCGCGCTCGTGCCGGTGCGCGACGAGACCGGGCGGCCCGTGCCGGGGGTGACCCTCGGCGACAACGGGGCCAAGGGCGGGCTGGACGGCGTCGACAACGGCACGATCTCCTTCGACCAGGTGCGGGTGCCGCGCTCGATGCTGCTGGACCGCTACGGCGGGATCGACGACGACGGCACCTACGTCTCGGACATCGAGAGCGACAGCCGGCGCTTCTTCACCATGCTCGGCACCCTGGTCCGCGGGCGCATCTGCGTCGCCGCGGGCGCCGCGGCCTCCTCGCGCAAGGCGCTCTCGATCGCCACGAGGTATGCCGTGCGCCGCCGCCAGTTCGCCGCCCCCGACGGTGCGGACGTGGTGCTGCTGGACTACCTGACCCACCAGCGCAAGCTGATCCCGGCGATCGCCACGGCCTACGCGCACACCTTCGCGGTCAACGAGGTGGTCGAGCGGCTCCAGGAGCTGCACGAGCTGCCGCAGAAGGACCAGGAGGCCCAGCGCGAGCTGGAGACCCGCGCCGCGGGACTCAAGGCGCTCATCACCGCGTTCACCAACGACACCGTCCAGGTCTGCCGCGAGGCGTGCGGCGGCGCGGGCTACATGGCCGAGAACGGTCTGACCGTGCTGCGCGGCGACGCCGACGTCTTCGCCACCTTCGAGGGCGACAACACGGTGCTGCTGCAGCTGGTCGCCAAGGGCCTGCTCACCGGCTACAAGGAGATGTGGGGCGACATGGACACGGCCGCGATGGTCGCGGCCGGGGCCCGGATGCTCGGCCAGCAGGTCCTCGAGGCCACGTCGGTGCGGCCGCTGGTCGACCGGCTCATCTCGGCTGCCGCGCGACGCTCCGAGGACCAGACGCTGCTCGACCGCGGGTGGCACCTGTCGATGTTCACCGACCGGGAGCGCCACGTGCTGGAGACGCTCGCCGGGCGGCTGCGCAAGGCGCAGGGCGACGACGCGTTCGCCACCTTCAACGCCGCGCAGGACCACGTGCTGCTCGCGGCCCGGACCCACATGGACCGGGTCGTGCTCGAGGCCTTCGTCGCCGGGATCGACGCCTGCGAGGAGGGCGCGGTCCGCGAGACGCTGGAGCGGCTGTGCTCGCTCTACGCGCTGAGCTCGATCGAGGCCGACGCCGGCTGGTTCCAGGCCCACAACCGGATGTCCGCCGCGCGCGCCAAGGCGGTCACCGCCCAGATCAACCGGCTGTGCGGCGAGCTGCGACCGGTGGCCGTCGAGCTGGTCGAGGGCATGGGCGTGCCGCAGACCTGGCTCGGCTCGGCGATGCTCGAGGACGTCGAGCGATGGACGCCGGGGGCGCAGGAGGCCTGAGAGCCCTCACCCTCCGTAGAGCACGTCGTCCTCGGGCGAGGCGGGGCAGCGCCGCAGGAGCTCCTCGTCGGGAGCGCCCTCGACGTCGAAGTACGGCATCCAGTCCCGACCCGTGGCCCGGTCGTGCAGCCAGCGCTCCTGGGAGGGTAGGACGCCCAGCAGATGTACCAGGACTCCTTCAGCCGCCTCACCTGCTGGTCCGGGACGAAGGCGACCACCCCTCCCTCCGGGTCGACCTCGACAGGCCATCCACGCTCCTCCCTGCAGGCGCCGACGAGCGCCGACTGCTCCCGCCAGATCCGCATTGCCGGTACGGAACTGCGGTCGCAGCGCCTCCATGGCACAGCAGCCTGAGGCCAAGCCCGCCCGTCCGCTCAGAGCAGGACGGTGCTGGCAGCGGTATAGACGCCCACGAGCAGCAGCATCACGGCGAAGCCGCGCTGCAGCAGGGCCGGGTCGACGTGGCGGCCGACCCGGCCGCCGACCAGGCTGCTGAGTACCGCCGCGACGGTGAAGACGACGATGAGCGACCAGTCGAGGTGCAGATCGGTGCCGAGCCGTCCCAGCACTCCCGTCACCGAGTTGAGGGTGATGACGAGCAGCGAGGTGCCGACCGCGAGCGCCATCGGCATGCCGAGCACCAGCGTGAGCGCCGGGACGATCGCGAAGCCGCCCCCTACCCCGAAGAAGCCGGTGAGCACGCCCGCGGCGCTGGCCACGACGAGGACGAGCACCCCACGCCTCGGATCCACCGAGAACGGTCGCCACGTCAGCCAGCGGTCGGGCTCGCGCTCGTCGGGGTCGGTTCGCTCCTCGGTCCTCGACCGGTGCCACATCACCGAGGCGGTGATCACCAGCAGCACCGCGAAGAGGCCCAGGGTCAGGCGCGGGTCGGCGACGGTCGCTACCCTCGAGCCCAGCAGCGCCCCGCCGGCCCCCAGGACGCCGAAGGCACAACCGTCCACCCAGGCGACGTTGCCGGCCCGGCCGTGCTGGACGACCGAGAAGACCCCGGTCGTGCCGATGATCACCAGGGACGTCGTCGTCGCGACGGCGGGCGGCTGACCGAGGAGGAAGACCAGGGCCGGCACCGAGATGATCCCGCCGCCGGCCCCGAGCGTGCCCATGACGAGGCCGACCACGACCCCGACGACGACCTCGAGCACGACCTCCATCACAGGTCATTGTGCCCTCAGTGCACGGAACCCTCCTGACCGAGGCGGAGCCACAGGTCTCGCAGCAGCGCGACCTCGGCCAGGTGGTGGATCACCTCCCTGTTGACGTGCAGCACCAGGGTCAGCATCGGGTGGTCCTGCCACGGCCCCTCGGCCGGCCCGACGGGGCGGGCCAGCGTCTCGGCGGTCAGCCCGCGCACGCCGGAGCTCCAGGCGTCGTAGGCCGCGTCGAGCTGGGCCAGCGCGTCGTCGGCCGAGCCCGCGTAGACCCAGCTCTGGTAGTCGCAGGGCGGCCCGCCGAAGTGGGCGTGCGCCCGCGCGCCCAGGACGCCGACGATCACGTGCGCGAGGCGCCAGGCGATGGTCGTCACGGGCGCCGGGTCGGGCTCGGGATGGGCCCAGTCGCACAACCAGTCACCCCCGCCGACGCGGAGCGTCACCAGGCCCGGCGCAGCCTCGTCCCGGTGCCGGACGCTGAGGCAGTCGGGGACGGGCTCCCAGAGGTACTCCTCGTCGGTCAGACCCTCCAGGCGTGCCCGTGCCTGGTTGCTCCAGATGAAGTCCAGCTGGTCGACCAGCTGCGGGACGAGGTCTGCAGAGGTGGGTGTCCCGGTCATGAGTCCTCCCCGACGGCAGCCGGGCGGCCCCCGTCGGCGGTCTCCGGCGTGCCCGCCGACGCGATCAGCCCCGCCAGCCGCTCCGGCTCGCTCCACATCGGCCAGTGCCCGGTGGGCAGGTCGACCATCGTCAGGTTGCGGAACTCCTTGAGCCCGGCCAGGAAGGGGACGCCGTGCTCCGCGCCGGAGCGGTACTCGGTGCTCGGGAAGGCGGTCGCCACCAGCGTCATCGGCGCGTCCAGGCGACGCTCGTCGGTCAGGTGCGCGGCGTCCCGCATCGAGCCGGTCGGCTGCGGGACCGCACGCTCCTGGAAGGTCGCGAGCTGCTCCTCGGAGAGCCCGACCATCGAGCCGCCCTCGAGCTCCTCGTCCCACTGCGCCGACAGGGGATACTCGTCGCCCTCGACGTCGACGTTCATCGCGAAGCCGTCGACGACCGGGGCAGTGTCGACCCAGACGACGTGGTCGACGGCGTCAACGTGCCGGTCGAGGGCGACGGTCGCCGGGATGGCCGCGCCGCTGTGCGCGACGAGGACGACCCGGACGCCCTCCGGGGCCGCCGCGATCGCCTCCTCGATCGCGCGGACGTGGTCCTCGAGCGTCACCGACCCGCGGTCGGCATGGTCCGCCTCCAGGCCGGGCAGCGTGAGGGCGACGGCATCGAGACCGCGCTCCCGCAGGTGGGGCAGGACGTCGTCCCAGGCCCAGGCGCCGAGCCAGAAGCCCGGCACGAGCACGACGTGGACGGCAGCGGTGGTCGCGGACGGTGAGGTGTTCTCCATACCTGTCATCGTGGCACCCCATGCGGACAGGAGCGGTCCTCAGACCGTGGGAGGCTGTCCGCATGACCGACACGACCGGGCGCGTCCTGCAGCTGCTCGGGCTGCTGCAGGGCCGCGCGATGTGGACCGGGCCGGAGCTGGCGGAGCGGCTCGGCGTGACGACGCGGAGCGTTCGGCGGGACGTGGAGCGGTTGCGCAGGCTGGGCTACCCGGTGCGGGCGAGCACCGGTGTCGGCGGGGGCTACCAGCTGGGGGCGGGCGGCAAGCTGCCCCCGCTGCTGCTCGACCCGGAGGAGGCGGTCGCGGTCACCGTCAGCCTGCGGCTGGCCGCCGGCGGCTCGGTGAGCGGCGTCGAGGAGTCGGCGCTGCGCGCGCTGGCCAAGCTCGACCAGGTGCTGCCCGCGTCGCTGCGGGGCGAGGTGGACGCGATCAGCCAGGCCGTGGTCGCCGTCGAGGGCGTCAACGTGCCGGTCGACGCGCGGCTGCTCAGCACCGTCGCCCGGGCCTGCCGGGACCGGGTCCTGCTCTACTTCGCCTACCGCGCGCGGGACGGGGCCGCGAGCGAGCGCCGGGTCGAGCCCTACCGGGTCGTGGCGATGGGGCGGCGGTGGTACCTGCTGGCCTTCGACGTCGGCAAGGCCGACTGGCGCTCCTTCCGGCTGGACCGCGTCGAGGTCGGCCGGGTGCACGCCACGACCTTCCGCTTCGCCCCGCGGGAGGCTCCCGACCCGGTCGACTACGTGCGCGACTCGGTGATCCGCTCCCCCTACCGGTATGTCGCGCGCCTGCGGATCCGTGCACCGCTCGACGACATCGCCGCACGGGTCCCGCAGAACGCCGGGACGTTGACCGACCTGGGCGACGGCACGTGCGAGCTGGAGACGGGGGCGGAGACCCTCGACTACCTGGCGATCGAGGCGCTCTGGCTCGGGGTGGACTTCGAGGTGCTGGACCCGCCGGAGCTGCGGGGCAGGGTCCGCGAGCTGGCCGCCCGCCTGCGCTCCGCGGTCGGCGGCTGACCCGGCCGCGGGTGCCCGAAGCAGGACGTCCCGCAGTTCTCGTCACGTGGAAGTCGGGAACGGTGCCGACTCCCACGCTGACGAGACCCACGGGACGGGACTGCTGTGAGGCGTGGGCCGGCGTCAGCCCTCGCGCGCCTCGGTGACGACCTCGGTGAGGGCGTCAGTGATGATCTTCAGCTCGTCGGAGGTGATCGTCAGCGGCGGGGCAAGCCTGATGGTCGAGCCGTGGGTGTCCTTGGCCAGCACACCCTTCTTGGCCAGGCGCTTGCACGCCTCCTTGCCGGTCATCAGGTCGGGGTCGATGTCGACGCCGGCCCAGAGCCCGCGGACGCGGACCTCCTCGACGCCCTGGCCGATGAGAGCCTCGAGCGCCTCGCGGAACTGGCCCTCGAGGGCCGCGGCGTTCTTCTGGTGCTCGCCGGTCGCGAGCAGGTCGCAGACCGCCTTGCCGACCGCGGCGGCCAGCGGGTTGCCGCCGAAGGTCGACCCGTGGGTGCCGGGCGTGATGACGTTCATGACGTCGGCGTCGGCCGCGACAGCGGAGACCGGGACGATGCCGCCGCCGAGCGCCTTGCCCAGCGTGTAGATGTCGGCCTCGACGTCCTCGTACTGGCAGGCAAGGGTCGTGCCCACGCGGCCCAGACCGGCCTGGATCTCGTCGGCGATCATCAGCACGTTCTTGCTCGTGCACAGCTCGCGCAGCCCTGGCAGGAAGCCCTCCTTGGGGATCTTCACGCCCTGCTCGCCCTGGATCGGCTCGACCAGCACCGCGACGGTGTCGTCGGTGATGGCGGCCTCGATCGCGGCCAGGTCGCCGTAGGGCACGGAGGTGAAGCCCGGGGTGTAGGGGCCGTACTCGTCGTGCGCCTCCGGGTCGTCGGAGAAGGAGATGATCGTCGTGGTGCGGCCGTGGAAGTTGCCCTCCATGACGACGATGTGCGCCTGCTCGTCCGTGACGCCCTTGACCTGGTAGCCCCACTTGCGGGCGATCTTCAGGGCCGTCTCCACGGCCTCGGCCCCGGTGTTCATCGGCAGGATCATGTCCTTGCCCACGAGCTCGGCCAGTGCGGCGCAGAAGGGCCCGAGCTGGTCGTTGTGGAAGGCCCGGCTGGTCAGCGTCGACCGGTCGAGCTGGTCCTTGGCGGCCTGCACGAGCGCCGGGTGGCGGTGGCCGAAGTTGAGGGCGGAATAGCCGGAGAGCGCGTCGAGGTAGCGGTTGCCCTCCACGTCCGTCACCCAGATGCCCTCGGCCTCCTCGACCACGACGGGCAGCGGGCTGTAGTTGTGGGCGGCGACCCGGTCCTCGAGGTCGATGTAGTCCTGGTTCGTGGAGAGCTCTGTCATGCGGTCATCCTAGGGTCGCGGGCCGGAGGTACGGCTGGGTGGAGGCGGCGCTCCGTCGCGCCGCAAGGTCATGCATGATCGAGTATAACTATGCGCAGTGGGACATGCAGGTATGCGACGTGCGGCGGTCGGCGACCAGCCGCGCTACGAGGACGGGTAGAGAATCTCCTCCGGCGGTGTGTCGGGGCACCCCTCGGAGATGATGTCCTCCTTCTCCGGCGGGACCACGAGCTCGGGCGCGGTTCTCGGGCTCCACGTCTTGTAACCGGTGGACCGGTACTCGGCGACGAACGCCTCGAACGACGGGGGGTCGGGGGGCTCGAGTCCGTGGGACCGCAGGCATGGCATGTTCGTCTTCACCCGCCAGTCGTACAGCGTCCGGAGCTGCTCGTCGGTATACGGGTCGTAATACTTCTGCTCCAAGGGGTACTTCGCCTCGCAGATGTACGAGGCGAGCTCGACGTCGGCCTCGTGCTCCCGCTCGAACTTGATCCACGGCTGGCCGAACTGGTCGGTCGAGGTGGGGAAGCCCTGCTCCTCCATGCACCCCGGCCAGATCTCGTTGTACTCCGCGCTCGTCACCACCCGGACCACGTCGACCACCGGGGGATCACCGGGGAGGCCCGAGTACTCCCATCTGTCCCTGAGTGCGTCGGCCGCGCTGCCGGGACCCTGGTATCCGCGGGTGCCGTCCTGCGCGGTGGGTAGGTCCTCCCCCGTCTCGACGGACAGGCCCCTGGCGGACCCGCTGGGCGACGCATCTGCAGACGGGCCTGCTCCGCCACTCTCTCCCTGGGCCGAGCGCGAGTCCTCACAGGCCGTGAGGAGCGTCGCGCACACCACCGCTGCCGCGAGGAGCCGTGTCCTTGCCACTGGACGGATGGGGTCAGGGAGCGAGTACCGGACGGGGGGCGCACGTCCGCTGGAAGATCTCGAACGCCTCGTAAGTTGTCTTGTTGGTGGCGCTCCACGTTCCTGTGACATACGGGGACTTCGTCTTGAAGTCGTGGAGCGTCTTCTTCTCCCAGTACACCCCCGTCCCACTCGTCGGGTAGTAGGTGTGTCGGTGCGTGAGGTCGGAGTAGGTGTTTGTGTGCAGGTGCGTGTAGTACTGGCTCGCACAGTTTCCCCCGCTCCGATAGTCGGCTTCCGCTGGGGGCGCCATCCCAACAGCAGTCACAAGCCCTGCGAACAACGAACTCGCGATACGTGCCATGAGAACCTCCTGGGTTCAGGACGCTACATCGCGCCCCCCTAGGTGCCGCTGTGTCCGGGGCAGGATACTCGGAGCCTTACCCGACGTCAAGTACCTCGCCTGCCTGCTCCGGCAGCAGGAGGTATGCCGCGAGCGCGCCGGCTGCGAAGGTTGCACCGAAGACCGCGAAGAGCCCCGCGTCGCCCCACCAACCGAGGACGAAGGGCACCGACAGCGGCGCGATGATGGAGGCCAGTCGGCCGAACCCGGCCGCCGCGCCGGCCCCGGCGCCGCGGATCGACGTCGGGTAGATCTCCGGGGTGATCGCGTAGAGGGCACCCCAGGCGCCGAGGTTGAAGAAGGACAGCGCCATGCCGGACGCGATGAGCTGGCCGACGCCGCCGGCCATCCCGAAGAGCGCCGCGGAGATGGCGGAGCCGACCAGGAAGGTCGCCAAGGTGGCCCTGCGGCCCCAGACCTCGACGAGGAAGGCGGCCACGGCATACCCGGGCAGCTGGGCGAGGGTGATGACCAGGGTGTAGCCGAAGGAGCGCACCATGTCGTAGCCCTGGGCGTGCAGCAGCGTCGGCAGCCAGATGAAGGCGCCGTAGTAGGAGAAGTTGACGCAGAACCAGACCAGCCAGATCCCGGCGGTGCGCACCCGGTAGGCGGGCGACCACAGCTGGCCCGGGGTGCGCGCGGCGGCTGCGGGCAGCGGCGCACTCTCCTGCGGCTCGACGCCGGCCGAGGCCTCGAACCGGCGGACCACGGCCTCGGCCTCCTCGACCCGGCCGCGCCGCTCGAGGAACAGCGGCGACTCCGGCAGTCCCCAGCGGACGACGACGGCGTAGAGGGCCGGGACGAGGCCGAGGGCGAAGGCCCAGCGCCAGCCCGCGTCGGAGACCGGCACCACGAAGTAGCCGATGAGCGCGGCGAGCAGCCAGCCGACGGCCCAGAACGCCTCGAGCACCACGACCATCCGGCCGCGGATGCGCGTCGGCGACATCTCGCTGACGAGCGTGGAGGCCACCGGCAGCTCGGCCCCCAGGCCCAGGCCGACCAGGAAGCGGAGCACGAGCAGCGCGGCGAGGCCGGTGACGAGCGCGGAGGCCCCGGTCGCCACGCCATACACGAGGAGCGTCAGCGCGAAGACCGTGCGCCGGCCGTAGCGGTCCGCGAGCAGCCCGCCGACGGTGGCGCCGATCGCCATGCCGACGAAGCCGACCGACAGCAGCCACGACTGCTCGGTGCGACTCAGGTCCCACTGGGTGGCGACGGCCAGGCCGACGAAGGAGATGAGGCCGACGTCCATGGCGTCCAAGGCCCAGCCGGTCCCCGAGCCGAGCAGCAGGCGCAGGTGCTCACGGGTCAGCGGCAGCCGGCCCATCCGCTCGGGACGGCTGGGGCGGGCGTCGACGGCAACCCTTATGTTCGGCATGAGCATAATGCTAGCGCGGGGTGCCGCGGCGATGGACATGCACCGTCCCGCGGCGCTACCCGGTCACCTGTAGTTGGTGAACTGCAGCGCGACGTCGAGGTCCTTGCCCTTGAGCAGGCGCTGCACCTCCTGCAGGTCGTCGCGCGACTTGGAGGTGACGCGGAGCTCGTCGCCCTGGATGGTCGGCTTGACCCCCTTCGGGCCCTCCTCGCGGATGATCTTGGAGATCTTCTTGGCGTTCTCGCTGGAGATGCCCGACTGCAGGGCGGCCTCGAGCCGGTACTCCTTACCGGAGAGCCTGGGCTCGCCGTCGTTGCTGTAGTCCAGGTGCTTGAGCGAGACGCCGCGCTTGACCAGCTTGGTCTGCAGCACGTCGAGCACCGCCCGGCAGCGCTCCTCGCTGCTGGCGGTCATCCTGATGGTCTCGCCGGAGAGCTCGACGCTGGCGCCGACGTTCTTGAAGTCGTAGCGCTGGCTGATCTCCTTGGCTGCCTGGTTGACGGCGTTGGCGACCTCCTGCTGGTCGACCTTGCTGACGATGTCGAAGGACGAGTCGGCCATGGCGGCATACCTCCAGTTGCTCGGTTCGGACGTGCGCGACAGGACTGTTATCCTTTCATCCGCGCGCCGCGCTGCGCGCACTGGCAGGTTGTCCGAGTGGCCAATGGAAGCGGACTGTAAATCCGCCGGCGTACGCCTACGCAGGTTCGAATCCTGCACCTGCCACCCTCCGACGGGCACCGGGACGATCCTGGTGCCCGTCTCCGCGTCTGCGGCCCCCTCGGGCCCGCACCGTGCCGAAGAGGTGCAACACCAGGACGCCTGCGGACATAGTGAGGTTGTCGGCGCCCCACCCCGGGGCGCCGCCACCAACCAGCGGCAGGAGGGACGGCATGGCGCTTCGTCTGGCGGGCGAGGGTGGGCCGGCGACGGTGACCACCGACGCGCGGGACGCCACCTGGTTCGACGGATTCTTCGCCCAGCACGCCACCTCGGTCCACCGCTACTTCGTCCGGCGTGCCGCGCACGTGGACGTCGAGGACCTCGCGGCCGAGGTGTTCGCCACGGCCTGGCGGCGCCGGGAGAAGATCCCGCACGGCTTCGAGCTGCCCTGGCTCTACAAGACCGCCTCCTACGTGCTGGCCAACCACCGTCGCAAGCCCACCCTGACGCTCCTGTCGGACTACGGCGGCCACGAGGAGGGCAGCGCCTCGCGCAGCGTCGACCCCGCCGATCTGGTGATGACCGACGACGTGGTGCGGCGCGCCCTGTCCAGGCTCAGCACCCGCGACCGGAGCGTCCTGATGCTCCACGCCTGGGAGGACCTGGACGGCGAGGGGCTGGCCGCCGCGCTCGGGCTGACCCGCGGCGGGGCCGCCGCCGCGCTCTCCCGGGCCAGGGCCCGGCTCCGCGAGGCCTGGGACGAGGAGCACTGATGATGTCCGCTCCCCCGCTCCCGCACTCCCGAACGGCACGACTCATCAGCACCACCCGGCAAGGAGGACCATCATGGTCGACCACGACGACGAGGCACTGAACCGGCTGCGGGCCACGGACCCTGCCACCGGCTCCCACCCTGACCTCCACACCCTCCGCAGGCGGATCGCCCAGAAGGCGCCCGCCAGCCAGGCCGACACGGCGACCGCCCTGCACGACGAGATGTTCGCCGGGCCGACCATCCGCGCGCCCTGGATCGCCGCCGCGGCGGTGCTGGCCCTGGGGTTCGGCGCCGGCGGCTACGCCATAGGCGCGCAGCAGGCGTCGCCCGCGGGCGGCACGGTCGCCGCCGGCCAGGGCGAGGAGAGCGCGTCCGACCGGGGGGGCGACAGCGAGGACCCGCTGGTCGGGATCGGCGGCCGCGCCGTGGATGCCGGCCCCGACTCGGCCAGCACCACGATGAATGCCGACTCCGCCGCGGAGTACGCCGGCGGGGACGGGCAGGCCTGGGACCCGGGGCCGGTCCGGCTGGTCGCCGGTGCCGGGCTGCCGACCGGCCACACCACCGGGGAGGTCCGGGCGCTGATGTCGGACGAGGACCCCGACGCCTTCCTCACCGCCTGGGCCGAGCGCCTGTCCTTCGAGGGTCTGCGTCCCACGACGCCGGACGAGCAGGGCTGGTTCGGTGATGACGTCATCTACGACCCGGACGGCGCCCGGATCCTGGCGGCCAACGTCGACGGCACCGGAGGAGCGCTGAACTTCAACTACTCGGACCTGCTCGCCGACCCGTACTGCGCGGACATGTACACCGAGCTGCCGGACGGGGAGATGGAGCAGATGCGCAAGGAGTTCACCGACGCCTTCGGTGCGGACGTGGCGCTGCCCGATGCCTCCCGGTGCAAGGACGTCTCCGGCCCGGCGCCGTCGAAGGACGACGCCATCGCCCAGGCGCGGGACTTCCTGGCCACGACGGGGCTCGACGTCTCGGCCTACGAGCTGCGGGTGCCCGACTACCAGGACGACTCGGTCAACCAGGTCATGGTCGAGGGCTGGCCGGTGGACGGGCCGCGCAACGGTCAGCTCAACGTCAGCGTCACCATCAGCCAGCAGGGTGTGACCAACGCCTACGGCATGCTCGGCGAGATGCGCTCGCTCGGCGACTACGCGCTGATCTCCGCCACCGAGGCGGTCGAGCGCTACGGCCAGCGGGAGTTCGGCATGGAGTACGGCATCACCCTGGACGAGGACGTGGAGAGCTGGGCCACGGACGCGACGACGATGCCGGTCGAGCCCGATTTCACGATGCCCGAGCCCCTCCCGGTGGAGCCCGGCATGAAGATCCCGCTGCTGCTCAAGGAGAAGGTCGTCACCGGCGCCGAGCTGACCCGGGGCACGATCTGGGGCAACACGGGCGGCCCGCTGGAGGTCCCGGCGTGGAAGCTGACCACCGAGGACGGCATGCACTACGCGGTCCTGGCTCTCGCGGACGAGTCGATCGACTGGCAGAGCTGGGGCGACTGACCCGGGAGCGGACAAGCGCGGGTGCCACCCGGTGCGGCGACGCACCGGGGTGGCACCATGCGCCCATGAGGTCAGTCGTGCTTCCCGGCCCCGTGCAGCTCCCGCGCGCCGCCGCGCTCGTCCTGCGGGGACAGACCTTCGACTCCTCGCGCCCCGCGGTGATGGCCATCCTCAATCGCACCAGCGACTCCTTCTGGGCCGGCAACCGGCACGTCGCGCTCGACGACGCGCTCGCGGCCCTGCACGAGGCGGTCGCGGACGGCGCGGACATCGTGGACGTCGGCGGGGTCCGGGCCGGGCAGGAGGGCGAGCAGGTCAGCGCCGCCCAGGAGAAGGACCGGGTGCTGCCTCTCCTCGAGGCGGCGCGCACCGCATACCCCGACCTCGTGCTCTCGCTCGACACCTGGCGCAGCGAGGTGGCCGAGGCCGCCGGCGGACTCCTCGACCTCGTCAACGACACCTGGGCCGGCGCGGACCCCGAGCTCGTGCGCGTCGCCGCCCGCACCGGCGCGGGCGTCGTCTGTTCGCACACCGGTGGCCTGCCGCCGCGGACCGACCCGGTCGCCGTGCGCTACGCCGACGAGGAGGGCGACGACGAGCTCGCGGTGGTCCGCGACGTGCTGCGGGTGCTGACGCGGGGTGCGCACACGGCCCTGGACGCAGGCGTGCCGGCCGAGCGGATCCTCGTGGACCCCACCCTCGACTTCGGCAAGACCACGCGGCACTCACTGACCACGCTGCGGCACACGGCCGACGTCGCCGCCCTCGGCTTCCCCGTGCTCCAGGCGCTGTCGCGCAAGGACTTCGTCGGCGAGACCCTCGACCTGGAGGCCGACGAGCGGCTCGAGGGCACCCTCGCCGCGACGGCCGTGGCCGCCTGGCTGGGCACGACGGTCTTCCGCGCCCACGACGTGCGCGCGACCCGCCGCGTGGTGGACATGGTCGCCAGCATCCGCGGCGACCGCCCGCCCGCGCTCAGCGTGCGGGGCGTGCCCCCGGGCTGAGGGGCCGGCCGCTCAGAGCCGCTCGATCCCGGGCTGGTTGCGGTCCGCCATGCCCTCGAGCCGGGCGATGCGCTTGTCCATCGGCGGGTGGGTCGCGAACATCCGGGTGACGTCGCGGGCGCGGAACGGGTTGGCGATCATCATGTGGCTGGCGTTGACGACCGCCGGCTCCGGCGCGAGCGGCGCACGTGCCGTGCCCTGCTCGAGCTTGCGCAGTGCGGACGCGAGCGCGAGCGGGTCGCCGGTGAGGGTGGCGCCGTCCTCGTCGGCGTCGAACTCCCGGGAGCGGCTGATCGCCAGCTGGATGACGGTGGCGGCGAACGGCGCGAGCAGCGCCATCGCCAGCATCGCGATCGGGTTGCCGCCGTTGCCCCGGTTGCCCCCGCCGAAGAAGAGCATCATCTGCGCCACCGAGGTGATGATCCCGGCGACCGCGGCCGCGACCGAGCTGGTCAGGATGTCGCGGTTGTAGACGTGCATCAGCTCGTGGCCGAGGACGCCGCGCAGCTCGCGCTCGTCCAGCAGGTGCAGGATGCCCTCGGTGCAGCAGACCGCCGCGTGCTGCGGGTTGCGGCCCGTCGCGAACGCGTTGGGCGCCGCCGTCGGGCTCACGTAGAGCCGCGGCATCGGCTTGCCGGCCTTCTGCGAGAGCTCCTCGACGATGCGGTACATCCCCGGCTGCTGCTCGCGCGTGACCGGGTAGGCGCGCATGGCGCGGATCGCCAGCTTGTCGGAGTTCCAGTAGCTGTAGAACGTCGTCGCGACCCCGAACAGCGCGAACAGCCAGAGGTAGCGACCACCCCCGACGACCGCGCCCAGCCCGAGGAACAGCGCCCAGATCGCGCCGAACAGGACGACCGTCTTGAGCCCGTTGAAGTGCCTGTGCATGCCCCGTCAACGACGACGGGCGGCCGGCTTGTTCCGGCTGGTCAGCCGGCGGGCCGGCGCACGCGCGAGGTCCTCGGACGCCGCACGCTCTCGCGCCGGACCACGAGGGCGGCGCCGAGGACGGCCGCCGCGACCGCCCAGAGGCTCAGCTCGGACCAGACCCAGCCGGGGCTGCTCGGCTCCACCAGCCGGACCACCGACTCGATCGCCGACACGAGCAGGAAGAGGGCGGGCACGCCGGCCAGCGCGGTCAGCAGCCGCACCCCGGGCGACCTGCCGCGCGTCCAGGTCAGGAGAAGGGCGGTGACCGCCACCAGGCTCGCGACCAGACCGAGGACGAACAGCGGGGTCTCGGCCGGGCTGCGGTCCAGGCCCCCGGCCACGCCGATGGCGACGGACTTGGCCGTCCAGAGTGCGGCCGACGCCGCCGCGGCGAGTCCCGTGCGTGCTGTAGCAGATGTGGAGTCCATGCCCTGAGCGTGGCGCGCCTCCGCCGGCGAGATCGTCACTCCCGGGAGTGATGTGCGGATGACTCCCGCGTGCCTAGGCTGAGAGGGTGAGAGCGCTTCGGCGGTGGCGGTCGGCCCTGGCGGCCGTGGTCCTGGTGGCCGTGTGCGCCCTCGCCCTGGCCGAGGCGCTGGCCGGTGGACGCCTCCTGGCGGACACAGGTGTGCTCCTGGTCGCGGCGGCCGCGCTGGCTGCCGGCGTCTGGTCCCGCACCGTCCCGACCTGCGCCGCGGTGCTCGTCGGGGCGGCTCTCATGACGGTGACGAGCCAGGTCACCGACCCTGGCGACTACGCCGTGGCCGACGACGCGGTCTTCTGGATCGTCGTCCTCGGCTGTCCGGCGCTCGTCGGCGCGGGGTGGGCGGCCCGTGGGCGCCAGGTCCGCGAGCTGCGTCGGCTCTCCGTCGTCCGCGCCGCGCAGCTGGCCTCCGAGGTGGAGGCCGCACGCATCGCCGAGACCACCAGGGTCGCGGCGCGGGTCCAGGAGGACGTCGTCCAGACCCTGGGGGCGATCCTCGTGCTGGCGGAGGGGGCGGCGGGAGCCGGACCTGATGAGCGGGGGGCGACCCAGCAGGCCGCGCTCGTGGAGATCGAGCGGTCCGCGCGGCATGCCCTCGACCAGCTGCGGGAGCACATCGGCTGGCTCAGGGGCGGCCCGGCGCCGGGGCGAGGACCGGCGTCGCCGGACCAGGACGGCAGCCGGCCTGAGCGGGCGGTCGGCGCCGTCCCCGTCGTCACGGGCCCCGCACCGCGACCCGGGACCGGCGCGATCGACCTGCTCGCCGCCCTCGCCGCGGTCGGGGTCTCGGTGGAGGTGGCGGTGACCGGACACGCCTTCGGGCCCACCTGGGCCGCAGTCCTGGCGCCGCTCGCGCTCACCTGGCCGCTGGCGCAACGACGCCGCCGTCCGCTGGTCGCGGTGGTGACCTTCTTCGCGGTCACGCTGGTGGTCAGTCACCTGCTCGTGCGCCTGGACGACATGGTGACGCCGATCCTGCCGATGGTGCTCGTCGGGTTCGCGGCCGGTGCGTACGTGCGCTCCTGGACCGGCCGCCTGACCGCCGCCCTCCTCCTCGCGACGGGCTCCGCCGCTGTCGCCGCGACGGACCCCGCGGGGATCGACCGCGAGTCGCTGACCGCGACGCTGGTCGTGCTCGCGCTCGCCGCCGCGGCCGGGACGGTCGCGGCCGCCAGCCTGGCGCGGGTTCAGGTGCTCGACGACCTGCTCCGCACCATCGAGCGGCACCGTGACGACGAGGTCACCCTGGCCACCGCGCGGCAGCGGCAGGCGATCGCCCGCGACCTGCACGACACCGTGGCCTCGGCGGCCACCATCATCTGCCTGCAGGCGGGCGCCGCGCAGACGGTGCCGGCGCAGGACCCAGTCGTGCACGAAGCCCTGCAGACCATCGCGTCCACCGCGCGCCAGGCCGTCCGGGAGATCAGGATCAGCCTCGACCTGGTCGACCGTGCCGCCGCGGCCGGCACCCCGGGGGGCAGCGGCGCGGGAGGTGTCCAGGAGGTCGTCGCGACCGCCCGCCGCACGGGGGTGGACGCACAGCTGCGCACCCCCGTCCCTCCCCTGCCCGCGAGCACCGAGGAGCTGGTGGTCAGGGTGGTCCGGGAGACCGTGGTCAACGCCTCCCGCTACGCGCCGGGCGCCCACGTCGTGGTCGCTGTGCACCGGGACGGAGACGACGTCCTCGTCCGGGTGAGCGACGACGGTCCCGGACTGGCCTGCGCCCCGGCGGCCTGGTCGCGTGGGGGCACGGGCACCGGGCTCGCCGGCCTGACGGAACGGCTCACGCTCCACGGCGGCACGCTCACCCACGGTCCGCTCGGCGCACGGGGGTACGAGGTCCGTGCCCGGCTCCCCGTGCCCGCCGCGGAAGGGGCCGCAGCGGCTCACGCAGGCCTGGCGGTCACCTCGTGATCTCCGTCCTGATCGCCGACGACCAGGCGCTGGTGCGCACCGGTCTGCGGATGATCGTCGAGGCAGAACCGGACCTGACCGTGGTCGGGGAGGCCGCCGACGGGGTCGAGGCCGTCGCCCTGGCGCGCCGCCACGACCCGGACGTGGTCCTGATGGACATCCAGATGCCGGCCCTCGACGGCATCGCGGCGACCCGGTCGGTGGTGCGGGACTGCCCCGGCACGCGGGTCCTCGTGCTCACCACCTTCGACCGCTCGCAGCTGGTGTACGACGCCCTCGTCGCCGGTGCGAGCGGCTTCCTGCTCAAGGACGCCCCGCGCGAGTCCCTCCTCGCCGGTCTGCGTGCCGTGCACCGGGGCGAGGAGCTGCTCGCCCCCTCGATCACGCGCCGTCTCATCGAGGAGTTCACCCGCCTCGACCGGCTGCCCGCGGCGCCGGAGCTGGACACCCTCACCGACCGCGAGCACGAGGTGCTCCTCCTGGTGGCCGCCGGCCGCTCCAACGCCGAGATCGCGCAGGACCTGTTCATCACGGTGCAGACGGTCAAGACGCACGTCGCCCGGATCCTGGCCAAGCTCGGTGTGCGGGACAGGGTGCAGGCCGTGGTGCTGGCCTACGAGTCGGGCCTCGTCCGGCCGGCCGGTCGGGCCAGGACCTGAGGAAGCCGGCGCTCGCGTCCCGCCATCACCCGCACGGGCGACCGGGCGGCCCTACACGACGCCGACGGGGCTGACGCTCCAGACCACGACGAGCAGGCTCAGCACGCCGACCACCGTCCACACCCGGACGGGGGTGCGACCTGCAGCCGTCCCCCCGGGCACCGCCTGCGCGTCGGCGGCCGGGACTGGTCCGGACGCGGGCGCCGAGCCGAGCGGCGCCGGCCCCAGGACCCGCACCAGCCAGCGGACGTAGACGGCGACGCCGAGCGCGACGTTGAGCGCCGCGACGACCGCCAGCCACCAGGTGCCGTCGCCGGCGACGGGGCGCAGCGCCACGACCTTGGCCACGAGCCCCACGACGGCCGGGGGCAGCCCCGCGAGCGTCAGGAGCGCCAGACCCAGCGGCAGCCCCAGCAGGGGGCGCCTGCGCAGCAGCCCGGCGTGCGCCTCGAGCGAGGTGCCCGCGGCCCCGCCGTCGGGTCCGTGGTACTCCGCGACCGCGACCACCACCGTGAAGGCGAGCAGCGTCCCCAGGACGTAGACGACCAGGTAGGACCCCGCGGCGTGCACCGCGCGCGAGGACAGCGAGGCGAGCGGCAGCAGCACCCAGCCGGCCTGGGCCACGGTCGACCAGGCGAGCAGCCGCACCGCGTCGGTCTGGACGAGGGCGACGACGTTGCCGACGCTCATCGACAGCGCCGCCATCAACGCGATCGCCAGCAGCGAGGTCTGGTCGACCTCGCCGACGGCGCGGACGAGCACCACCGCGGCGCCGACCGCCGCCGCCTTGGACACCGTGGCCAGGTAGGCCGTCACCGGCAGCGAGGCCGTGGTGTAGGTCACCGGCGTCCAGGCGTGGAAGGGCACCGCGGAGAGCTTGAAGCCCAGCCCGGCGAGGATGAAGACCGAGGCCAGCAGCAGCAGCACCGGGTCGTGCGTGGCCGGCAGCGACAGCAGCGCGGTGCCGGTCGCGGCCACCCACAGCGCGGCGCCGAGCGCGACCAGCCCGAAGGACACCAGGGAGGTCATCAGCAGCGCCACCGCACCGTCCACGCCGCGGGCCCGCCGCTCGGCCGACCACCGCGGGTCGGCGAGCGCGACCAGGCCCACCGCAGGCAGCGTGGCCAGCTCGAGCGCGACGAGCAGGGTGCCGAGATCACCGGCGGCCGGCACGGCCGCCGCGCCGCCGGTCGCACCGAGGACGAGCGCGGCCATGACCGGCGCCCGGCCGGTGCGCGAGGCTCTGCCCCAGTCCTGCCAGGCCAGGGCCAGGACGACCCCCGCGGCGGCCAGTGCGGTCAGCTGCAGGACCGAGGTGAGCCGGTCGGCGGTGTAGAGGCACTCCCCCGTCGGCAGGCAGAACGCCCCCCGCGCGTCGCCGGACCGCTGCGGCAGGCCCGGGACCACCGCGAGCGCGCCGCCGACGAGCCCCGCCGCCGCCAGCCAGAGGTGCACCTCGCGCTCCCCGGGGACGGCGGCGTCCGCCACGAGCACGACCACCGCCGCGAGCAGGGGCGTCAGGACCGGCAGCGTCGCCACCAGGTTGAGGTCGAGGGTCATCGGCCGACCACCATCTGGCTGACCGGGGCGGTGACCGCCAGCAGCAGCATCGGCAGCACCCCGACCGCGAGAACGAGCGCGCCGAGGGTGCGCAGCGCGAAGCGCTCGGTGCGCACCGCGTCGGGGATGCGGGGCTCGAGACGGTCCCCGCTCCATACCTCGTGCAGGACGCGGGTGCTGTAGGCGACCGCGAGCGCGCCGCCGGTCGCGGCGAGCACGGAGTAGAGACGGAACCAGCCCTCGGGCCGGTCGGCCGCCGGCGCCCAGGCGGAGTAGATCGCGCCGATCTCGGCCCAGAACCCGGCGAGCCCGGGCAGGCCCATCGAGGCGGCCATGCCCAGGACGAGCGCGGCGCCCAGGTGCGGGGAGGTCTCGCGCAGGGCGGCCCGCGCGACGGTGAAGCGGGCGCTGCCCCAGCGGTGCTTCAGGCCACCGACCACGACGAAGAGGAACGCCGAGATCAGCCCGTGCGCGACGTTGCCGAAGAGCGCGGCCTGCAGGCCGGTCTGCGTGCCGGTCGACAGTCCCAGGACGACGAAGCCCAGGTGGGCCACCGAGGACCACGCGATCAGCCGTTTGAGGTCGTCCTCGACGAGGCACGCGAGCGAGGCCCAGACGATGCCGACGACGCCCAGGCCGCCGAGCAGCGGCGCCAGCACGGAGAAGCCCTCCGGGACGACCGGCACCACGAGACGGACCATGCCGTAGGTGCCGAGCTTGAGCAGCACCGCGGCGAGCAGGACGGACGCGGCGGTGGGGGCGGTCGAGTGCACCCACGGCAACCAGGTGTGCAGGGGGAAGACGGGCACCTTGATGCCGAGGCCGACGAGCAGGATGCCGGCGAGCGCGACCTGGGTGCGCGGCTCGATACCCGCGCCGCGCTGCGCCGCCCAGACCGACAGGTCGCTGGTGCCGGTGACGGTGGCCACCCCCAGGAGCCCGACGACCATGAGGGTCGAGCCGACGACGGTGACGAGCAGGAAGCGCAGCGCCGCGCCCTCGCGCCTCGCGTCGGGGTCGCCGTAGCGCGCCACGAGCACCCACATCGGCACCAGGACCAGCTCGAGGCCGATGAAGAAGAGGATGGCGTCGCCGGCCAGGAAGGCCACGAGGGCGCCCAGGACCACCAACAGCAGGCACGCGTGGTAGGTCGCGAGGCCGGGGACGTCGGTCCCGCGGACGACGGGGATGGGCGAGGTGGTCGCGATCCCCGCCTCGTCCGGGGCCTCGGGCCGGTGGGGCGGCGGGACGTGCAGGTGCAGGGTGACGGCGACGACGCCGACGAGAGAGGTGAGCAGCAGCAGCGGGATGCTCAGTCCGTCGGCGCCGAGCCGCAACCACACCCCCAGGCCCTGGATCCACGGCACCTCGATCTGCGGGCGGTGCAGCGTGGTCCCGGCCACGCCGACGGCCGAGAGGACCGCGGCACCCACGGAGGTCGCGCGTACTGATCGGTAGCCGGGCGCCGTGCCCCACCGGTCGGCGGTGAGCAGCGTGGCGACCGCCAGCAGCAGCGGCGCGAGGGCCAGGACCAGCCACCAGGTGCCCAGGTCGGGCACGAGGTCCACGGCCTGCCGGACGGCGGTGCGCAGCGAGTCCGTCACCGGGTCACCACCCCCAGCGCCGCGAGGACGAGCACGCCCCCGAGGACCAGCGCGAGGGCCGGGGTGGCGCGGCGGGGCGTGAGCAGCTCGCCGGCCCGGCCCAGCAGGCGGGCACCCGCGCCGGCCCCCCTGACCCAGGCGTCGAGCACCTCCCGGTCGAACCACGTGACGGCGCGGGCCAGGGCGACCACCGGCGTGGCGACCAGCAGCCGGTAGGCGTAGTCGGCGCCGAGCCCGCGCTCGGCCGCCAGGCTCGCCCGGGCGGGGATCCGCGCAGCGGCGTCACGGGTGCGCACCCCGCGGGCAGCGAGCTTGACCGCGAGCGCGGCGACGACCATGAGCAGTAGCGTCGCCGCCAGCAGCTGGAGGTTGAGGTGGACGTCGCTGCGCCAGATGGGCAGCAGCGCCACGACGCTGCCGACCAGCGTCATGGCCGCGAGCAGCGTGGTCCCCGACCGGGCCGAGCTGCTGATCGCCGCCTCGGCGCGCTCCAGGCCCTCGGCCTCGTGCACGACCTGGGGCTCGTCGAAGAAGTCGTCGATGCGCTCCACCGGCTCCTGCTGGTAGATCACCGCGAGCTGCTCGACCTGGGTGGGACGGTCCAGCACCAGCCACGCGCGCATGCAGTAGGCGGCCGTGAGCGGCGCGGAGGCACCGACGGCGGACAGCACGAGGACGGAGGCGATCCCCCCGCCGCCGGTGGCCGCGCTCTCGGCGGTGCCCAGCACCAGCTCCTTGGAGAAGAACCCGACGAACGGCGGCACCCCGGCCAGCGCGAGCAGGCCCCACGCGAAGCGCCGGCGCAGCACCCGGTAGCGGCGCGCGCCGGAGGCCACGGTCGCCATCGCGGTGCCCCCGACCAGCACGGCCAACCACCCGGTGGCCAGGAAGAGCAGTGCCTTGAACCAGGCGTGCGCGACGAGGTGCTGGGCCGCTGCGTCGGGGCCGGTCTGGGGGGTGGCCGCGGCCAGGACGGCGAGCATCAGGGCGACCTGGCTCACCGTGGACCACGCCAGCAGCCGCTTGAGGTCGGCCTGCGCGAAGGCCATGACGGCGCCGCCGAGCAGGCTGACCGAGGCGAGCACCGCGAGCAGCACCCGGGCCGGGTCGGTCACCGCGAGCAGCTCGAAGAGGTGGATGAGCACCACGCTGCCCGCGGCGACCATGGTCGCCGCATGGATGAGGGCGGAGGCCGGTGTCGGCCCCTCCATCGCGTCGGGCAGCCAGTCCTGGAAGGGGAAGACCGCCGACTTGCCGGCGACCCCGACGATCACCAGGACCAGGGCCAGCACCAGGCCGCGGGTGGGGGCGGCGGCCGACCAGTGCTCGACGATGCCCGCGACCGAGGTGGTGCGGGCGCCGGCGGCGAGCATCGCCATACCGAGCACGAACCCGATGTCGGCGCTGCGCGTGACGACGAGCGCCTTGAGCGCGGCCCGCCGGGCGGCCGGCTTGGTGGAGTGGTGGCCGATGAGCAGGTAGGAGCACCAGCCCATCACCTCCCAGCCGACGACGAGCAGGATCACGTCGTCGGCGAGCACGGTGAGCAGCATCGCGGCGGTGAACACCGAGACGGTGGCGGCGAAGGCCGGGTAGCGGGGGTCGTACCAGAGGTACCAGCGGGAGTAGACCTGGATGACCAGGGCCACCGTGGCGACCGTGGCCGCGACCAGCGCGAGCGGCCAGGTCGCCACGAGGCCGAGGGGCACGTCGAGCTCGCCGAACGGCAGCGCGCCGACGGATCCGGAGGTATGGCGCCCGTCCACCGCGAGCAGGACGCGCAGCTGCCAGACGGACGCCAGCCAGGTGACGATCCCGCCGCCGACCGCGATCCAGGCGGCGAGCCGGTTGGACGGGACGGAGAGCGTGATGCCGGCCAGCGCGGCGAGCGCCGGGACGAGGACCATCCACTGCATCGGGGTGCCCCAGAAGTCGGGGACGGACAGCCCGGGCACGGAGATCTGCGGCAGGTCGGGCAGCGACGGCAGCTGCAGGTCCGACCAGGACAGGTCGGGCCAGTCGATCACGTTCACCGGGCTGCCTCCTCGCCGCGCGGGTCGAGGTCGGCGTGCAGGTCGACGTGCCCGCGGGCCCGGTAGAGGGCGAGGACGAGCGCCAGGGCCAGGACGACCTCGGCCGCGGCGATCGTGATGACGAAGAGGGTGAGGACCTGCCCCGAGGTCGCAGCGGCCTGGTCCGCGGCGGGCGTCGTCTGGCCGACGGTGACGAGGAGCAGCCCGGCGGCGGCGAGCAGCAGCTCCACCCCGATGAGCATGAGGATGGCGTGCCTGCGGGCGAGGATGCCGTAGACGCCCAGCCCGGCGAGGACGGCGACGAGCAGGTAGGGAAGGGCAGGGCGGATCATCCGTCGCCCTCCCGTCCGCCGGCCGGGCCGCGGGCGATCGCCACCGCCGCGACCAGCGCGAGGAGCAGCAGCCCGGAGAGCAGCTCGAAGGGCCAGACGTAGGTGCCGAGGACCCCCTGGGCCACCTGCGTGTTCGTCGGACCGGCCAGCTCGACCGCCGACCAGCCGGACCCCGCGACCAGGGTGCCGCCGAGCAGCACCGTCGTGCCGGCCCCGACGAGCGCTGCTGCCCCCCGCTGCGCCGGCCCGGTCACCACCGGCACGCCGCCGCTGCGGGTGAGCATGAGCGCGAAGAGGATCAGGACGACGATCGCCCCGACGTAGACCAGCAGCTGGACCAGGCCGACCAGCTCGGCGCCGAGCACCAGGTAGCAGCCGGCGACGCCGCCGAGCGCCACCACCAGCCACAGGCCGGCGTGCAGCACCTGGTGGGAGGTGACCGCGAGCAGGCCGGAGCCTGCGGTGAGCAGGCCGACGGCCACGAAGAGCACGTCGAGACCGCTCACTCCTGGCTCGCCTCGGTGGTCGTCGCCTCGTCCGCCGGAGCCACCGGGGGCCCGCCGGGGGACGCCGTCGCCGGACCGGCGTCGTACCCGTGGTAGTTCTTCGGCCACGTCGACTCGGGCACGTGCTCCATCCAGGTGCCCAGCCGCTCCTTGTCGTGCAGCAGGTTGCGGATGTCGCCCTCGGCGTAGGCGAAGTCCGGCGCCCAGAAAAGCGCGTCGAAGGGGCAGACCTCCACGCAGATGCCGCAGTACATGCACAGCGAGTAGTCGATCTCGAAGCGGTCCAGCTCGTTGCGCTGCCGGGCCCGGCCACCACTACCGGGCGGCACCTCCTCGACCACTTCTTTGTGCGAGTCGATGTAGATGCACCACGACGGACACTCCCGCGCGCAGAGCATGCAGGAGGTGCAGTTCTCCTCCAGGAGCGCGACCACGCCGCGGGACCGCTCGGGCAGGTCCGGTTCGACGTGCGGGTACTGCTGCGTGTGCGCCCCGCGGGCGAGCACCTTGGCCGTCGTGGCCATCCCTTTGATCAGGTTCTTCATGACACCACCACGATCCCGACACCGGTCAGCGCCAGCTGGAGCAGGGCCACGGGGAGCAGCACGAGCCAGGCGATGCGCTGGAGCTGGTCCTCGCGCACGCGCGGCCACGCGACGCGGAACCAGAGGAACAGGGCGCCCACCGCCGTCGCCTTGAGCAGCGTCCACAGCGCCCCGACGGCGCCGACGTCGCCCCAGGGGCCGCGCCAGCCGCCGAGGAAGAGCACCGTGAACAGCAGGGCCATGACGACCATGCCGGCGTACTCGGCGAGGAGGAAGAAGGCGAAGCGCAGACCGGTGTACTCGGTCAGCGGGCCGAAGACGAGCTCGGCGTCGGCGACCGGCGCGTCGAACGGGGTGCGCGCCAGCTCGGCGACGCTGGCGGTCAGGAAGACGAGCGCCCCCGGCAGCTGCCAGAAGAACCACCACCAGGACCAGGCCTCGACGACGCCGGTGAGCGAGAGCGTGCCGGCGGCCATCGCCACCGACGCGGCGGCGAGCACCATGGGCAGCTCGTAGGAGACCAGCTGCGCACCGACGCGCATGCCGCCGAGGAGGGAGTACTTGTTGCCGCTGCCCCAACCGGCCATGAGGGTGCCGATGACGCCGACGCTGGTCACGGCCAGGACGAAGAGCAGCGAGGCGGGCACGTCGGCGGCGACCCAGGTGGCGCTGAACGGGACGGCGGCGAGCGCCACCAGGTAGGGCAGCAGCGCCACGGCCGGCGCCAGCCGGAAGACGGGACGGTCCGCCGCCGCGGGCGTGACGTCCTCCTTCTGGGCGAACTTGATGCCGTCCGCGACCAGCTGGAGGATCCCGTGCGGCCCGGCCTCCATCGGGCCGAGCCGTCCCTGCATGTGCCCCATGAACTTGTGCTCGAGCTGGCCCAGGCCGAGGGGCAGCACGAGGAAGGCCGCCAGCACCACCACGGCCTTCAGCGCGACCTCGATGACGAGGGGAAGCTCGGGAACCATCGTCGCCACACTAACCAAGTCCGACCACGCACCGCTGCCCCCGCGCCGGGACCGGGAGATCGGCCTCCCGGCCCGGGACGGGGCAGCGGTGCGTGGTCGGGTCAGGCGCGGGCCGCGACCGGCGTGCCGCGGGAACGACGCCGGAGCGGGCGCAAGCCCTGGGGGCGGCCGGGCCGGACCCGGCCGCGCCGTCGTTCGGGCGTGGCGGGGGTGGCTCCGCGGTCACGCTCCCGCAGGATGCTGCGGCTGACGAGCTCGTTCATGAGGTGGTGCATGGTGGGTCCTCAGCTGGAGTGGTGGACGTGAGTGACGCCATACTGACATCACCTTGATGTCTCAGTCAAGGACTGTGACTTGCGGATGATGTCAATAGAGCGTCATACTGCTGTCATGGACCTGCATCCCTATCTCGACTCCGTGGCCCGGGACCTCGACCACGCCACCTCCCTCGCCGACGACCACGTCCGCGACATCGCCGGACGGCTGGCGGCCGCGCTGGAGCCCGGCCTGAGGCTCGCGCTCGTGCGGGCCATGTCCGACACCGCTGCACTGGTCAACACCGAGCTGGACGACGCCGTCGTCACCGTGACGATGGGCGGCAGCGAGCCGGTCGTCACGGTCACGCGCACCGGGCACGGCTCCGGGGCTCTCGCCGGGCCCGTCCTGCCCACCCCGCCCGCACCGCCGGCCCCGCCGGAGGTCGAGATCGAGGGTGGAGACACCGCCCGCATCTCGCTGCGGCTCCCGGAGCAGCTGAAGGTGCGCGCCGAGGAGCGGGCCGCCCAGGCCGGCCAGTCGCTCAACACCTGGCTCGTCCACACGGTGCGCGCGGCCACGTCCGGCGACGCCACCGCCCCCGACCCCACGACCACCACTGCCGTCACCGGGGCCCGCCGGGTCACCGGCTGGGCCTGACCCCCAGGAGACACCATGAGCACCCAGATCATCCCCACCTCCCACGACTTCACCGGCTGCACCTCGGTCGTGGTGCGCAACCATCACGGGGACGTCGCCCTCACCCACCGCGCGGCCGGAGCCCCCGGCGGGCCGGACGACGGCCTGGCCACGGTCCGACTGCTGCACCGCGACGACGTCCACCCGACCGGGATCACCGTCCGCGTCGACGACGGCGTCCTGCTCGTCGACGTGCCCTCGCAGGCCGTGGGATCCGACGGCCGGCGCCGCGGTTTCTCACTGGGACCCCTCACCATCGGCACGGGCACGGGGCACTTGGTGGACGTCGAGGTCGAGGTGCCCGGCGGCGTGCCCGTCGAGGCCTCGACGAAGTTCGGCACCATCACGGTCGTCGGCACGAGCGGCGAAACGCGGGTGCGCTCCGGCGCCGGCGACGTGCGGGTCGACCGCTGCCTCCGCCTCACGGCCAGCACCGGGGCGGGCGCCCTGCGGGTCGGCTCGTGCACCGGCGGGTCGGCGACGACGGGCACCGGCACCGTGACCGTCGACTCCAGCGAGGGAGCGCTGCACGTGCGCGCCGGCGCCGGCGACGTGCGGGTCCGGGAGAGCAGCGGCGGCGAGGTCACCGGGTCGACCGGCGCGGGCGACATCTTCGTCGGGCTGCTGTCCGGAAGCTGCCAGTGCAAGACCGGCGTCGGCGACGTCACCGTCACGGTCCCCCGCGGCGAGCCGGTGTGGCTCGACCTCAACGCCGGGCTCGGCAGCGTCCGCCAGGACATCGAGCCGGTCGGCGCCCCGGCCGAGGGCCAGCCGCACCTGCGGGTGCACGCCCGCACCGGGCTGGGCGACGTCACCGTCCGCCACCCCTGAGCGGACCTGCGTGCGCAGGCCACTCACCTGAGTGCGTCAGGCGGACGAACGCGTCGTCCGGCGTGCACGAGCCACTCACGTGAGTGCGTCGCGCGAGCGGCTCTCAGGACGTGAAGAGGCAGAACGGGTGGCCGTGCGGGTCGAGCATGACCCGCACGGTCTCCTGCGGCTGCACCCCGTGCCGCCGGGCGCCGAGCTCGACAGCCCAGGCCTCCGCCGCGTCCAGGTCGTCCACCCACAGGTCCAGGTGGGCCTGCGGTTGCTGGGCCGCCGGCTCGCTCGGCCAGGTCGGCTTCTCGTAGTGCGGGTCGTACTCCAGGTTGACCGTCATCCGCAGGTGCCCCTCCGAGCGCCGCAGCTGCGCCCAGCCGGCGCCCGGGGGCTCTCCCGGTCGCGGACCCTCCTCGGCGTGCACCGCCACCCCGAGCAGGTCGGCGTAGAAGCGGGCGAGCTCGCGCGGCCGGTCGGTGCTGATCGACACCGACGTCGCCTCGATCCGTGGGCGCCGCATGCTTCTCAGGGTATGCCCGGTCAGGCCGCGAGCGCCCGGTAGTGCATCCCGAGAACGCCCGGCACCGGCGTCAGTCGCCGCGCGGGCCCCACGAGGGGTCCGGCACGGCCGGCGGCAGCAGCCGGCGCCGCGACGGCGCCCGCCTCGCGGTGGCCCCGCTCCCCTCGCCCGGCTCCTTCGCGCCGGGCCACGGCTTGGATGCTCTCGCCGCGAGCTGGAAGGACTTGCGCAGCGGCGTCCCCTCGAAGCCGTCGGGCAGCAGGAGGGGGCGCAACCCCATACCCGTCCCGTCCTCGAAGCCGTCGACCGCGAGCCCGAACATCTCGTGCACCTCCCGCTCGTGCCACCCGGCGCCGGCGAACAGTCCCGTCAGCGAGCCGAGGGCGGTCCCCTCGGGCACGCGGGTGCGCAGAAGCAGCCGCCGCAGCGGGCGGCCCCCGACGTGGCGCACGTCCATCAGATGGCACACCACCTCCAGACCGGGCCCCGGCTCGGCGTCGTCCGGCGCGTCCGTCTCGTCCACCGCCGAGAGCCAGTCGAAGAACCCGTAGCCCTCCTCCCTCGCCGTGCGCGCCGCGTCCACCCACTCCCCCGGCTCGGCGCGACGCTCCTCGACGTTCGGCTCGCTCATGACCGCCACCCTACGGTCCGCGCACGGTCGACCGCCGTCGGCCGGGTCGCACCATGCGGCACACTGTGCGCCATGGCCGACGACGACCTGCTGGTGCGCACCTCCGACCTTCTTCTGGGCGTGGCGACCGCCTCCCTGCAGATCGAGGGCGGGGACCGCAACAACAACTGGTACGACTGGGCGCAGCTGCCCGGCGCGGTCGCCGACGGGTCGACGCCGCTGCGCGCGACCGACCACTGGAACAGGTGGCGCGAGGACACCGCGCTGATGGCCGACCTCGGGCTGCAGACCTACCGGATGTCGGTGGAGTGGTCCCGGATCGAGCCCCGCCCCGGGGAGGTCGACCGGGCGGCGCTGGAGCGCTACCGCGAGGAGCTCGCCGCGGTGCGCGCGGCCGGGATCCTCCCGCTGGTCACCCTGCACCACTTCTCCCACCCGTCCTGGTTCTCCGGGCTCGGCGGGTGGACCTCTGCGCACTCGCCCGACCTCTTCCTGCGCTTCGCGCAGGTGGTGGTGGAGGCGCTGGCCGACGTGGTCACCGACTGGGTGACGATCAACGAGCCCAACGTGTATGCCGTGCAGGCGCACCTCTACGACGAGGCGCCGCCGGCGCGGCGGTCCTGGGCGGCGGTGCGCTCCACCCTGCGGCACATGGCGACCGCCCACTGCCGGGCCTACCACCTGATCCACCAGCTCCAGGCGGACGCCAGGGTCGGCTTCGCCCACCACGCACGCGTCTTCGCACCGCTGGACCGGCGCAACCCGCTGCACCGCGCCGCGAGCGTCCTCGACCGGGCGCTCTTCCAGGACCTCCTCGCCGACGCGATGCTGGGCGGACGCTTCCCCCGGCTGCTCGGCCGGCAGCCCGCGGACGTCGTGCCCGGTCGCCACTACGACTACCTGGGCCTCAACTACTACTCGCGCAGCGCCGTCCGCGGCCTGGCCGACGGCACCTTCCCCGGCGCCCCGGTCAACGACCTCGGCTGGGAGGTCTACCCGCAGGGTCTCGTCGAGGTGGCGCGCGGACTGCATACCCGTCACCCGGGCCCGATCTGGGTCACCGAGAACGGCACCGCCGACGCCGCCGACGCCTTCCGCGCCCGCTTCGTGCACGAGCACCTGCGCGCGATGGCCGGCAGCGGGCTGCCCTTCGAGCGCTACCACCACTGGTGCTTCGTCGACAACTGGGAGTGGGCGCAGGGCGAGGTGCCGCGCTTCGGCATCGTCGAGCTGGACTACGAGACGCAGGAGCGGACCGTGCGCGATTCCGGCCGTTTCCTGGCCGCGGTGATCCGCGACGGCGGCGTGACCCGCGCGACCTACGAGCAGTTCGTCGCCGACCAGGCCTACCCGGTGGGCCCGTGAGCGAGGCCGTGACCGGACCGCGCGCCGGCCTGGTCGCCGCCGACCCCGACGACCGTCCGCGCAGGTCCGGCGGCTGGGTCGGCCGCTACGGGCTGGCCTACCTCGGGATCAACCTCGCCTGGGCGGCGCCGTCCCAGCTGCTCGTCGCGCTCCAGCTGCTCGACTGGAGCCCCGACGTCAAGGAGGCGCGCCTGGCGGTGATCATGGGCGTCGGCGGCTTCGTCAGCCTGGTCTCCACGCCGCTGGCCGGCGTCCTGTCCGATCGCACGACCTCGCGCTTCGGGCGGCGACGCCCCTGGATCCTGCTCGGCACGCTGGTCTCGGCGGCCGCGCTCGTGGTGATGGCCTACGCGCCGGGATATGCGGTGCTGCTCGCCGCCTGGCTGGTGTTCCAGTTCTTCATCGCCTTCGCCGTCACCTCCTCGCTCGCGGTGGCGCCCGACCAGGTGCCTCGGAGGCAGTACGGCCTGGTCTCCGGCGTGCTCGGCCTGACCTACACGATGGGCCTGGTGCTCGGCACGGTGCTCGGCGACCTGCTCGCGGTGCGGACGGCCTACCTGGTGACCGCGGGGCTCACCGTCGCCCTCGTCCTGCCCTTCCTCATGGCCCTGGACGACCCCCGGGTCGTGGCCGCGGAGCTGCCGGGAGCAGGTGGACGCGCGGAGAGCTGGGTGCCGTCGCCGCGGAAGCACCCCGACTACGCCTGGGTGTGGGTCACCCGGCTGCTGGTCACGCTGGGCAACACGGTCGCCCTGTTCTACCTGCTCTACTTCCTGCGCGACGAGGTCGGCCTGGCCGACCCCGAGGGCGGCGTGCTGACGCTCACCGTGATCTACGCGGGGACCGTCGTCGTCGCGAGCGTGGTGAGCGGCCGCTGGTCGGACCGCGTCGACCGGCGGCTGCCGTTCGTCTCCGGCGCGAGCCTGGGCGTCGCCGCGGCCTGCCTGATCATGGCCTGCGCCCGGGAGTGGCCCGTGATCGTGATGGCGGCGGTGGTGCTGGGGTTGAGCTGGGGCGTCTACATGGCCGTCGACCAGGCGCTCATCAACGAGGTGCTGCCGACGGCCGCGCACCGGGGCCGGGACATGTCGGTCATGCACCTGGCCGTGGTGCTGCCCAACGCCCTCTCCCCCGTCGTCGCCGCCGTGGCGCTGCTGCGACTCGGCGGCTACCCCGGGCTCTACCTGCTCGCGGGCGGCCTGTGCGTCGTCGGTGCCGTGCTCGTCCATCGGGTCCGCGGCGTGCGCTGAGCCTGCTGACCCTCCGGAAAGGCGACCAGGCCCCGGGTGACCTCGCCGGCGGAGACGGGGCGGTCGGCATACCGGTCCGCGTGCCGGGCACGCGCCCGCCCGGGCGTCTCGGTCGCGATCTGCTCCTGCAGCTTGACGATCCCGGCCAGCAGCGCCTCCGGGCGCGGCGGGCACCCCGGCACGTAGACGTCCACCGGGATCAGCTGGTCCACGCCCTTCGTGACGCTGTAGGAGTCCCAGTACGGCCCGCCGGAGTTGGAACAGGCACCGAAGGAGATGACGTACTTCGGCTCGGGCATCTGCTCGTAGAGCCGCCGGATCGCCGGCGCCATCTTGTCGGTCACCGTCCCCGAGACCACCATCAGGTCCGACTGCCGCGGCCCCGGCGCGAACGGGATGACCCCCAGCCGGATGAAGTCGTGCCGCGCCATCGAGGCACTGATGAACTCGATCGCGCAGCACGCCAGCCCGAAGTTGAACACCCACAGGGAGTACTTCCGCCCCCAGTTGAGCACCACCTGCACCGCGCGCGGCGCCCGCTCCACCGGCGCCCCCACGCGCGGCAGGGGCAGGTCGGTCGAGGTATGGCGTGCCGCCGGCTCGGGGGCCACCTCACCACCACCTCAGCAGGCCGCGGCGCCACACGTGCAGCAGCGCCACGACGATGACCCCGATGAAGATCGCCATCTCCACCAACGACGCCGCGCCGAGCTCGGTGCGGATCACGAGCGCCCACGGGAAGAGGTAGGCCGCGTCGACGGCGAAGACGACGTAGAGCAGCGTGTAGACCAGGTAGCGCACGCTCCCCTGCTCCCAGCCGCTGCCCACCGGGTCGACGCCGGACTCGTAGGTGGTGACCTTGGCCGCCGTCGGGTCGTGCGGCGCGAGCAGGCGCCGCGCACCCGTGGCGGCGGCCACGAGGGCCACGCCGGCCAGGACGACGGCGAGGACGACGAGGTAGTCAGGCATCGGGACTCACACTATGCCCTCGCGCGGCCGGGCCGGGGACGCTCCGCCGGCATCAGGCGAAGCTCGCCCGCAGCGGGTAGCCCGCCTCGCCCTCGGCGCTCGTCCGGGTGGCGAGCACCTGGTGCAGCTGGATGGTGTTGTGCTCGAAGTTCCAGACGGACCCGGCCAGGTAGAGACCCCATACCCTCGCGGTCGCCAGCCCGGCCTCGGCGACGCACTCGTCCCAGTGGGCCGAGAGGTTCTGGCACCACGCGGCGCAGGTGCGGGCGTAGTGCTGGCGGAAGTTCTCGTGGTGGTGCACCTCGAGGCCGACGCGCTCGATCTCGCTGACGATCGTGCCCGAAGCGGCCAGCTCGCCGTCGGGGAAGACGTAGCGGGGCACGAAGTCGCCCCGCCGCATCGGCACGTGGTCGGGGCTGCGCCAGGTGATGCAGTGGTTGAGCAGACGCCCCTCGTCCCGCAGCCGGTCGCGCAGGAAGGCGAAGTACGCCGGGTAGTTGCGCACCCCGATGTGCTCGGTCAGCCCGATGGAGGACACCGCGTCGAAGCCGCGCTCGGTGACGTCGCGGTAGTCGCCGTGCCGCACCTGCGCGCCGGTCAGCCCCTCCGCCTCGATCTTCTCCCGCGCCCACGCCGCCTGCGCCTGGGACAGCGTCACGCCCAGCGCGCTCACGCCGTAGTGCTTCACCGCGTGGCGCACCATCCCGCCCCACCCGCAGCCGACGTCGAGCAGCCGCATGCCGGGCCGCAGGTCGAGCTTGCGGCAGATCAGGTCGTACTTCTCCGCCTGGGCCTCCTCCAGCGTCGCGTCCTCGCGGGGCCACACGGCGCAGGTGTAGGTCATCGACGGGCCGAGCAGCATCTCGTAGAACCGGTTGGAGACGTCGTAGTGGTGCTTGATCGCCTCGGCGTCGCGCCGCTTCCCGTGGCGTATGCCGTGCGCCAGCTTGCGCAGCTCGCTGGGCGTCTCCAGATCGGGCAGCTCGGGCAGCTGGGTGAGCCTGACCCCTGCCTCTCGCACGACCCGCACGAGGTCCGGCAGCTCGCGCAGCGGCGGCAGCTGGAGATTGAACCCCTCCATGAGCGCGAGCTCCTCGTAGGGGTAGGCCTCGTTCATCCCGTCGACGGTCAGGTCGCCCTGCAGGTAGGCGCGGGCGAAGCCCACCTGCCCCGGGTGGCTGGCGATGTAGCTGATGGCCCGCGGACCGTGCAGCCGCATCACCCGCGCACCCTCGCTCGTGTCACCGGCGCTCGAGCCGTCCCAGGCGACCACCCCGAGCTCGGCCGGTTCGCCGAGGACGTGGTGGATGGCCTGCGCCACCGTCCGTGCCGTCATCCTGATCGCACCGCCTTGTCGTAGAGGGTGGGCAGGCGCCTCCCCGGGTCGTACCTGCCCTTGACCACGTCGAGGTGGTCGCCGCCGTAGAGCTCGCGGAAGGTCGCCTCGTCGTAGAACGCGTCGGAGTAGAGCCCCTTGTGCCCGCCCAGCGCGGTGACCTGGTCCTCGATCGCCCGGTTGGTGTCGCCGTGGCTCCCGCCGGGGGGGATGTCGACGGCCGACCAGAAGCCGACGTTGACGTAGTCCTCGCCGGCGCGCATCGGGTAGAGCGGCCACGGCGAGCCCGCCCCGCCCCCGGCGCGCAGCCGCACCGGGCACAGCCAGACGGGCTCGATCGGGACCTCGCGGCCGAACCAGCGCAGGAAGTCCGCGGTCCGGTCCAGCGGGATCTCCACGTCCTGGATCACCCGCTCCTGGGGCGGACGCCCACGGCGCTGCTGGTAGGCCGCGTACCACCCGTGCCGTTGCTCGAAAGCCATGATCTTCCAGTAGGTCTCGCTGCGCCGAAGGCGCCGCGGCCAGAGGCGTCGCACCGCCGGCACCTGCGCGGCGAAGGCGCGGGAGCACCAGAACCAGTCGGTGTCCCAGCGCCACAGGTAGTCCTCGGCGGTGAGCACGTCGCGCCGCTTGTGCTGGATCGAGCGGTAGTAGGGCTCCATCCCCGTGTAGTCGCTGGGCCGCAGCCCCCCGGTCGCCGGCGACCAGCGTCCGAGGGTGAGGTAGGACTCCTGCGCCGAGAAGACGACGCCGTCGAGGAAGTCGACGCCTCGCCCGTCGTGCTCCTGCGTCGCCATGATCCGCCCGACCGCCGCCATGACCTCGTCGAGGTCGGTGAACCGGTGGTGCTCGAGCAGCACGTAGGGGCTGGTGCGCTCCAGCTCGATCACCAGGCCCAGCGCGTAGCCCAGCGAGCCGTAGGAGTTGGCCATCGAGGCGAAGAGGTCGGCGTGCTCGCCGTCCGGCGTGGCCGTGACGACCTCGCCGGTGCCGGTGAGGACGTCCATCTCGACGACCGACTCGTGCGGCAGTCCGTTGCGGAAGGAGGTCGACTCGATGCCCAGGCCGACCACGGCTCCCCCGATCGTGATCGTGCGCAGCTGCGGCACCACGAGCGGCATGACGCCGTGCGGGAGCAGCTCGTCGACCAGCTGCTCGTAGGTGGTCAGCCCGCCGACCCGCGCCAGCCCCGCCTCCAGGTCGACGTCGAAGACGCCCCGGCAGGCGGACAGGTCCAGCCGGGGCGCACCGGTGTCGGCGCGCCTGCGGAAGAGGTTGGAGGTCTTCTTCGCCAGCCGCACCGGCGCACCCGGCGGAAGCGCGGCGTACGACTCCCTCGCGGAGCGCACCGCGACCTCGTAGGCGGACGTGCGTGCCGGACCCATACCAGCATCATGACCGATCAGGCACCGGCTCCGCATGCGCCTGGCTCGATGTGACGTGCGTCACGCGCTCGGGACGAGTCGCCTGGACGAGCCGCGACGGCGGGCAGCGACGCCCGAAGATCGACCTGGACAGCCTGTCGTTCACCGCAGAATCAACACTACGTTGCGGCTGTTCGGCGCCGGACATGACAGATCGTTCGTCGTCTGGTTTGGTCGGCGTCCTCTTTCAGGCCTACCGTTGCCTCCACCACCACCCAGGAGAGGACCTCATGACCGGCCGACGAATGTGCACGACGCCCGGACCCGCGACGCCGACGTCGCGCGGCACGGGTCGCTGAGAGCACCCCTCGTCGCAGCCGTCCAGGTCCGCCCGAGCGTCCACCGCCCGCGGCGCGCCATCCGCTGACGCACCGCCCGCCCCCCTGCCCGGAGGAACTCGTGATCACCCTGCGCCACATCGGCAAGACCTTCCCGGCCACGCGCCGGCAGGCCGCCGTGACCGCCCTGGAGGACGTCAGCCTGACCGTGGACCGCGGCCAGGTCATGGGCGTCGTCGGGCCGTCCGGCTCCGGCAAGTCCACCCTGGCCCGCGTCGTCAACCTGCTCGAGCGCCCCACGACCGGCACGGTCACCGTCGACGGCACCGAGCTGACGGCGCTGCCCGCCCGCGAGCTCAACCGCGCGCGGCGCGGCATCGGCATGATCTTCCAGCAGTTCAACCTGCTCGACTCGCGCACCGCGCTGGCCAACGTCGAGCTCCCCCTGGAGCTGGCCGGCGTAGGCCGGTCCGAGCGCCGCGCCCGCGCGGGCGAGCTGCTCGAGCGGGTCGGCCTGGGGGACAAGCTGGGCTCGCACCCCGCGCAGCTCTCCGGCGGCCAGCGACAGCGCGTCGCGATCGCCCGTGCCCTCGCTCCCCGGCCGAGGGTCCTGCTGTGCGACGAGGCCACCTCCGCGCTCGACCCGGTCTCGACCGCGTCGGTGCTCGACCTGCTGCGCACGCTCACCGACGAGCTCGACCTCACCACCGTGCTCATCACCCACGAGATGGACGTCGTCAAGCGCGCCTGCGACCACGTCACCCTGCTGGAGTCCGGCCGGGTCGTCGACGCGGGCGCCCTCGGCGACGTCGCGGCCCGCCCGCACTCGCCGTTGGCCACCCGCCTCCTGCCGCACCCCGCGCCCCCCACCGGCGACGGGGTGGTCGAGCTCACCGTCTCCGGCGACGGCCACGACGCGGTGCTCACCGAGCTCATCCGCAGGTATGCCGTGCAGGTCGCCGTGGTCGCCGGCTCGGTCGAGACCCTCGGCGACCAGCGCTTCGGCCGGCTCCAGCTCCGCCTCGACGGCGCGCCGCGGGACGTGCGGGCCGCTCTCGACTACCTGGCCCAGTCCGGCGCCACCGGGGGCGACGGCGCCGACCGCCTGCTCGCCGGGGCGGTGGCGTGATGATCGACTGGGACCGCATCGGCCCTGCCCTGTGGCAGTCCACCGTCGAGACCTCCTACATGGTCTCGGTGTCGATGGGTCTGTCCGTGCTGCTCGGCGTGCCGCTGGGCGTGCTGCTGCTGCTCACCGCCCCGGACGGGCTGCTCCCCCGGCGCGCGGTCAGCACCGTCGTCGGCGGCATCGTCAACGCCGGCCGCTCGGTGCCCTTCATCGTGCTGCTCGTGCTCGTCGCGCCGGTCACCCGGCTCTTCACCGGCACCACGATCGGCTCGACCGCCACGATCGTGCCGCTCACCATCGCGGCCGTGCCGTTCTTCGCCCGGCTGGTCGAGGCGGCGCTGCGCGAGGTGGCCCCCGGCAAGGTCGAGGCCGCCCGCGCCATGGGCGCGAGCACCGGCCAGGTCGTCCGGTCCGTGCTGCTGCCCGAGGCCCGGCCCGGCCTGATCGCCGCCGGGACCGTCACCCTCATCGCGCTCATCTCCTACTCGGCGATGGCCGGCGCCATCGGCGGCGGCGGGCTGGGCGACTTCGCGATCCGCTACGGCTACCAACGCTTCGACACCGCGGTCACCCTGGCCTGCGTCGTCGTGCTCCTCGTCATGGTCCAGGTGCTCCAGTCGGCCGGCGACCGCCTCGCCCGCCGCCTGGCACACCGCTGACCGCCCGGCGCCCGCGCCAGCCACCGTCTCCACACCCACATCCCGAACAACCCCTTCCCAGGAGGACCCGTGTCCCGTCGTGCCCAGAACCGTCCCGCCCGCCCCCTGACCGCTCGCCTGGCGCTGCCCGCCGCCGGCCTGGTCGCCGCCCTCGTCCTCACCGCCTGCGGAGACGGTGCGGGCGCCGGGGACACCTCGGCCGCCGGCGACGGCAGGATCAAGGTCGCCGTCACGCCCGTGCCGCACGCCGACATCCTGGGCTACGTCGCCCAGGAGCTCGCTCCCTCCGCCGGGCTGGAGATCGAGATCGTCGAGTTCACCGACTACGTCCAGCCCAACGCCGCCCTCGACCAGGGCGAGGTCGACGCCAACTACTACCAGCACGGCGTCTACCTGGCCGACCAGGAGAAGGCCGCCGGCTACGACTTCACCGGCCTGGGCACGATCAGCTTCCAGCCGATGGGGCTCTACTCCGACACCGTGACCGACCTGGCCGACCTGCCGCAGGGCGCGGAGATCGCCCTGCCCAACGACCCGGTCAACGGCTCTCGCGGGCTCAAGCTGCTCGCGGCCGAGGGGGTCATCACGCTCGCCGATCCCGACGCCGCGGTGCCCACCCTGCTCGACGTCACCGACAACCCCAAGGACCTGAAGTTCACCGAGGTCGAGGCCGCCCAGCTGCCCCGCAGCCTCACGGACGTCGACGTGGCCGCGGTCCCCGGCAACTACGCGCTGGAGGCCGAGCTCAGGCCCGCCGAGGACGCGCTGGTCACCGAGGACACCAGTAACACGACCTACGCCAACCAGCTCGTCGTGCGCGCCGGCGACGAGGACGACCCCGACGTGCGCACGCTCCTGGAGCTGCTGACCTCCGAGGAGGTCCGGGCGTTCATCGACGAGACCTACCAGGGCGCGGTCGTCGCCGCGTTCTGACGGCGGCCGCACCCCGACCCGGCACACCCGGCCGGCGCGACCCACCCGCGCGGGCACACCCCATACCTCACGCAGAAGACACCGAAGGAACCACGAACGATGCGCACCGCACTCCCTCTCACCACCCTCCTGGCCGCCGGCGCGCTGGCGCTGTCCGCGTGCGGCACCGACGCGGGCGCCGGCACCGGGGAGGAGACGGCCGACCTGGCCACGCCGCTGAAGGTCGGCGTCTCCCCCGTCCCGCACGCCGAGATCCTGGCGTTCGTCGACGACGAGCTCGCCGCCGACGCCGGGATCGACCTGGAGCTGGTCGAGTTCACCGACTACGTCCAGCCCAACGCGGCGCTCGACGACGGCTCGCTGGACGCCAACTACTTCCAGCACGAGCCGTACCTGGCCGAGCAGGAGGCCGCCGCCGGCTACGACTTCACGGCCGTGACGCCGGTGCACCTGGAACCGCTCGGCATCTACTCCGAGCGGGTCGGCTCGGTGCAGCAGATCCCCCAGGGCGGGCAGGTCGCGATCCCCAACGACCCGAGCAACGGCGCCCGCGCGCTGCAGCTGCTCGCCGACCAGGGCCTGGTCACGCTGGCCGACACCGGCCAGGCGTCTCCGACCGTGCTGGACGTGAAGGACAACCCCAAGGACCTGGAGCTCGTCGAGATCGAGGCCGCCCAGCTGCCGCGCAGCCTGGCCGACGTGGACGCCGCCGTCATCAACGGCAACTACGCGATCCAGGCCGACCTGTCGCCGGCGGAGGACGCGCTGGCGGCGGAGTCGCCCGAGGGCAACCCCTACGCCAACCTGCTCGTCGTCCGCACCGGCGAGCAGGACGACCCGCGCGTGGTCAGGCTCGCCGAGCTGCTCGCCTCGGACGAGGTGGCGCAGTTCATCGAGCAGACCTACGACGGTGCTGTGATCCCGGCCGCCGGCTGACGGTGCGGGCCTGCGGCACGTTGACCTGGACCGTCCTGGGGGCATGATGCCCAGGGCTGGCTGGACCTGGCTAGACCGTGGCTAGACCATGGCTAGACCATGCCTTGGTCGGCCACGCCTGCGTCGCCACGACGACCCGTCAGAGGCGAGCGTCCTGCGGCAGCCCGAGCAGCCGCCGCCCGTTGTGCCACAGCACGTCGCGCAGCCACTCCTGCCCCAGGCCCCACCGGTCGAGAGCCTGGAGCTGGTGGGCGTACGGATAGGGGATGTTCGGGAAGTCCGAGCCGAGCACGACCTTGGGCCGCAGCTCGGCGAGCCGCCCGAGGAAGTGCCGGGGCACGGGGGCCACCCGCTCCATGTAGTCCGTCCCCACCATCGTCGTGTCCAGGTGCACCCGTTCGTAGGCCTCGGCCAGGTCGGCGAACGCGTCGTAGTCCGGCATCCCCAGGTGCGCGACGACCAGCGTCAGCCCGGGGTGGTCGGCCAGCAGCCGCGCGACGCCCTCCGGCCCGGTGAAGCGTCCCTGCCTCGGCCCGTGCCCGGCGTGCATCACCACCGGCACGCCGGCCTGCGCGAGCAGCTCCCACGCCGGCCCCAGCCGGTCGTCGTCGGGCGCCATGTCGCTCACGGTGAGGTGCACCTTGACCAGCTCGAGCCCGTCCTCGACCGCCTCGCGCACGTAGTCGGTCACGCCCTCCTCGGGATAGAGCGTGGCGCAGCGCAGCACCTGCGGGTGGGCGTCGGCGAACTCCCGGCACCACTGGTTGAGGCCCGCCGCCATCCCCGGCCGGTGCGCGTAGGTCAGCGCCGGCACGTCCCGCACCCCCAGCCGTGCGAGCGTCTCGAGCCGCTCCGGCACGCCGGTGCGGTAGTGGATCGGCCAGGCCAGCCCGTAGTGCCGCTCACCCTGGTCGAAGTAGGCCCAGATCTTCTCCATCAGCCGGTCGGGGTGGAAGTGGACGTGCACGTCCGCCAGGCCGGGGATCCCCAACCGCTGCAGGTATGCCGTCACCTCGCCGTCCGTACGCGGCGCACCGAGGTCCGCGGTCACCGCGTCGCCTCGCGGAGCGCCTCGCCGGCCTGCACCCCGTAGCCCCCGCCGAACAGGATCGCGTGGACCAGCAGCGGCACCGTCTGGTAGACCGCGACCCGCTCCCGCCAGCCGTCGGCCAACGGGTGGACCTCCGCGTAGGCGGCGAAGACACGGCCGCTGAACCCGCCGAAGAGCTGCATCATCGCCAGGTCGACCTCGCGGTGGCCGAGGTGCGCGCACGGGTCGACCATCCAGTTGCGGCCACGGGTGTCGACCATCCGGTTGCCTCCCCACAGGTCGCCGTGGACCAGGGTCGGCGGCTCGGCGGGGCCCAGCCGATCCGGGGTGATCTGCTCGGCGAGCGCCGCGGTCGCCCGGTCCAGCTGGCCCTCGTCGACGGCCCGGCGGGCCAGCGGCACCACCCGCCGCTCCACCCAGGACTCCTGCCAGGTGGCCGTGGGCGTCAGGTCGACCGGACAGGCGCCGAGGTAGCCGGTGGCCTCGCCGTCGACGGAGCCGTAGGGGGCGCCCCGGCTCTCCTGCGCTGTCGAGCGGTGCAGCTCGGCGAGCTCCTGGCCGAACCTCTCCTCCGTCTGCGCGGTGCGGCCGTGGCCGGTCTCGACCCACGCGAGGGTCAGGTGGTCCGCGGCGACGTCGAGCACCTCGGGCACCCGCGCCCCCGCCGCCGCGAGCGCCCGCAGGCCGACCGCCTCGCGCTCGAAGAACAGCGGCGGCGCCCCGGCCAACGTCTTGGTGAAGACGTCCCGACCGTCGGCGTCCGTCGTGCGGGCTGTGGTGCCTGTCCCGGGCATGCCGCCCATCCTCTCAGCGTCCGGCGCGCGAGGGGCGGACGGGCAGGTTCGACGGGCCGCCGTCGTGCTGACAGACTCGTGAGCATGCACATCATGACCGTCTGCCTGGGCAACATCTGCCGCTCCCCCGCCGCCGAGGCGGTCCTCACCCGCAAGCTGGACGAGGCCGGCCTCGACGGCGTGACGGTGTCCTCGGCGGGCACGTCCGACTACAACATCGGGTCGGCTCCGCACCAGCTGTCGGTCGAGGAGGGCGAGGGGCGGGGCTACTCCTTCGGCTCGGTAGCCACCCAGTTCGCCGCCGAGGACTTCGACGAGGCAGACCTGATCCTGGTGATGGACGGCTCCAACGAGGACGACGTCCTGGCGCTGGCGCGCACGCCGCAGGACCGCGCCAAGGTCGTCCGGCTCGGCGCGTTCGCCGGCGACACGACCCAGGGTGTGCTCGACGTCCCGGACCCGTGGGGGCTCCCCCGCGAGGCCTACGTGCGGATGTACGACCAGGTCGAGGACGCCGTCGGCGGTCTGGTCCGCGCGATCCAGGACGGGTCGGTGAAGGACGTCGTCGCCGCCCAGCACGCCCGGCGGTGAGGACCTGGCCGCCCGCCTGGCCACCTCCCCGGCCACCTGGCATGCTGGCCCGATGGACGAGCAGGTGAGAGCGACCCTGCTGGCCAAGGAGGCCGAGCTGGTCGCGCAGATGGAGCAGCTCAGCGAGCCGGCCCAGGACCAGGGCAGCATCTCCTTCGGCAAGCGGGTCGGCGACGGCACCGCGATGGCCGTGGACCGGCTCACCGCGGTCAGCGCGCACGAGAACCTGCGCGGCACCCTGGGCCAGGTGCGGCACGCCCTCGACCGGCTCGACGCGGGCGGCTACGGCGTGTGCGAGGTCTGCGGGGAGAGCATCCCGGAGGGACGTCTGGAGGCGCGGCCGTGGGCCACCCGGTGCCTGCGGCACACCGCCTAGCCCGAGTGAGGGCAGCCTCACCGGAAATATCTCCCACCCTGGTTAGGGAAACCAAAGTTCGGGGGCGTACGCTGGTGAGTGATATGTCCAGCACCACTCCCCTGACCCAGCTCGACCGCGTCGTCATCCGCTTCGCGGGCGACTCCGGCGACGGCATGCAGCTCACCGGCGACCGCTTCACGTCCGACACCGCGGCGCTGGGCAACGACCTGTCGACGCTGCCGAACTTCCCCGCCGAGATCCGGGCACCGCAGGGCACGCTCCCGGGCGTCTCGAGCTTCCAGCTCCACTTCGCCGACCACGCGATCGCCACCCCCGGCGACGCCCCCGACGTCCTCGTCGCGATGAACCCGGCCGCGCTGCGGGCCAACCTGGGCGACCTTCCCCGCGGCGCCACGGTCATCGCGGACAAGGACGAGTTCTCCCGGCGCAACCTCGCCAAGGTCGGCTACGAGGCCAGCCCGCTGGACGACGGCTCGCTGGTCGACGCCGGCTACCACGTGCACGCCCTGCCGCTGACCAGCATGACCGTCGAGGCGCTGGCCGACCTCGACCTGACCCGCAAGGACAAGCAGCGCGCCAAGAACATGCTCGCCCTGGGGCTGCTGTCCTGGCTCTACTCGCGGGACATCGCCGGCACCGAGGCCTTCCTCAACGCCAAGTTCTCCTCCGCCCCGCAGATCCTGCGCGCCAACCTGATCGCGCTGCGCGCCGGGCACGCCTACGGCGAGACGACCGAGGACTTCGCGGTCCGCTACGAGGTCGCACCGGCACCGACGCCGCCTGGCACCTACCGCACCGTCACCGGGAACCAGGCGATGGCCCTGGGCCTGGTGACCGCCGCCCGCCGCTCGGGCCTCCCGCTCATCCTCGGCTCCTACCCGATCACGCCCGCCTCCGACGTGCTGCACCAGCTGGCGGCGCTCAAGGACCACGGCGTGACGACCCTGCAGGCCGAGGACGAGATCGCCGCGGTCGGGATGGCCCTGGGCGCCTCCTTCGGCGGCGCCCTGGGCGTGACCACGACCTCCGGACCCGGACTGGCGCTGAAGAGCGAGACGATCGGCCTGGCGGTCTCCACCGAGCTGCCGCTCCTGGTCATCGACATCCAGCGGGGCGGCCCCTCGACCGGGCTGCCGACCAAGACCGAGCAGGCGGACCTGCTGCAGGCGATGTACGGCCGCAACGGCGAGTCGCCGGTCGCCGTCCTCGCCTCCTCCACCCCCGGCGACTGCTTCTCCACGGTCCTGGAGGCGGTGCGCATCGCCACCACCTACCGCACGCCGGTGATCCTGCTCTCCGACGGCTACCTGGGCAACGGCTCCGAGCCGTGGGCGGTCCCGGCCGTGGCCGACCTGCCCGACCTCACCGTCGAGCACGCGGACCGGCCCAACGCCACCGACGAGCAGGGCGAGCCGGTCTTCCACCCGTTCCTGCGCGACGAGCAGACCCTCGCCCGCCCGTGGGCCGTCCCCGGCACGCCCGGGCTGGAGCACCGCATCGGCGGCATCGAGAAGGCTGACGTCACCGGCAACATCTCCTACGACCCGGCCAACCACGACACGATGGTGCGCCTGCGCCAGGCGAAGATCGACCGGATCGCGGACTCCATACCTGCCCTGCGGGTGGACGACCCGACCGGGCGCGCCAAGGTCCTCGTCCTGGGCTGGGGCTCGACCTACGGCCCGATCTCTGCGGCCGTGCGCCTGGTCCGCAGCACCGGCGCCGACGTCGCCCAGGCCCACCTGCGCCACCTCAACCCCTTCCCCGCCGACCTCGGCGAGGTCCTGCACCGCTACGAGCGCGTGGTGCTGCCCGAGATGAACCTCGGCCAGCTCGCGCTCCTGCTGCGCGGCCGCTACCTGGCCGACGTGCGCAGCCACACCGCGGTCCGCGGCCTGCCGTTCCCCGCCGCCGAGCTCGCGCAGGTGATCCACGCCCACCTGCTCGAGGTCGAGCAGACCACGGAGGCCACTGCATGAGCACCCCCCTCGGTATGCCGTCACCCGCGGGCTCCGCACCCGCGCCCCGCACCGGCACCGCCGGCGTCCCCAGCCTGCCCGAGGGCAGCACCCTGACGAAGAAGGACTTCACCTCCGACCAGGAGGTCCGCTGGTGCCCGGGCTGCGGCGACTACGCGATCCTCGCCGCGGTCCAGGGGCTGCTGCCCGAGCTCGGGCTGCGACGGGAGAACATCGTCTTCGTCTCCGGCATCGGCTGCTCCAGCCGGTTCCCCTACTACCTGGACACCTACGGGATGCACTCCATCCACGGGCGCGCCCCGGCGATCGCCACCGGCCTGGCCACCGCCCGCGAGGACCTCTCGGTCTGGGTCATCACCGGCGACGGCGACGCGCTGTCGATCGGCGGCAACCACCTGATCCACGCGATGAGGCGCAACGTCAACCTGACGATCCTGCTGTTCAACAACAAGATCTACGGGCTGACCAAGGGCCAGTACTCCCCCACCTCCGAGATCGGCGCCGTGACCAAGTCCACGCCGGCCGGGTCGGTGGACGGACCGTTCAACCCCGTCTCCCTGGCGATCGGCGCCGAGGCCTCGTTCGTGGCCCGCACGATCGACTCCGACCGCGCCCACCTGACCGGGGTGCTGCGCGCCGCCGCCGCGCACCGCGGCACCGCGCTGGTCGAGATCTACCAGAACTGCCCGATCTTCAACGACGGCGCCTTCCAGCTGCTCAAGGACAAGGACGAGGCCAGGGCGCGCATCGCGCACCTGCGCGCCGACGAGCCGGTCCGCGTCGGCGAGGACCACGTCGTGGTCCGCGACCACCAGGGCCGCATGGTCGTCGTGCCCGAGGCCGAGGCTGACCCGACCCGCGTGGTCGTCCACGACCCGGCGCAGACCGACCCCTCGACCGCCTTCGCGCTGTCCCGCCTGGACGACCCGACGATGCAGCACGTGCCGATGGGCATCTTCCGGCAGGTGCAGCGCCCCGTCTACGACGACCTCGTGCGCGACCAGGTCCGCGCGGCCGTGGCCGCGGGGGGCACCCAGGACCGGGACCCGGACGAGGTCCTCGCCGACCTGCTGCGCGGGCGCGACAGCTGGACCGTGGACGGCACCCGCCCCGGGGCGGTCGAGCAGTCGCTCGGGGGCGAGACCACCGACGGGCCCACCGCCGCGGCCGGCGACGCGCTCCAGCACGAGGGTGAACGGGCCCTGGTGGAGTGACGCCCGAGGAACGGGCGCGGCAGGGCACCGTCTACGGCTTCCTCGCCTACCTGCTCTGGGGAGCCTTCCCCCTCTACTTCGCCGTGCTGCGCCCGGCCGGACCGTGGGAGATCGTCGCCCACCGCATCATCTGGACGCTCGTCCTCTGCGGGCTGATCCTGCTCCTGCGCCGCGACGTGAAGTGGCTGCTGGACCTGGCCAGGCACCCGCGCCGGCTGGCCGGCGTCGCGGTGGCCGGCGTGCTCATCGCCCTCAACTGGGGCATCTACACGTATGCCGTGCTCAGCGGGCACGTGACCGAGGCCGCCCTGGGCTACTTCCTCAACCCGCTCGTCACGGTCGCGCTCGGCGTGGTCATCCTGCACGAACGGCTCCGGCGCACCCAGTGGGTCGCCGTGGGCATCGGCGCCGCCGCGGCGGTCTACCTCACCGTCGACTACGGCCGCCCACCGGTGATCTCGCTGGTGCTGGCCTTCAGCTTCGCCAGCTACAGCCTGCTGAAGAACCGCCTCGGTGTCTCGATGTCCGCGCTGCGCTCGCTCGCCGGCGAGTCCCTGACGATCCTGCCCGTCGCGGTCGTCATCCTGCTGTGGCTGGGGCAGCGCGGCGAGACGACGTTCCTGCGCGACGGCCCGGGCCACACCCTGCTGCTGCTCTCCACCGGCGTGGCCACCGCGGTGCCTCTCCTGCTCTTCGCCGCGGCCGCCTCCAGGGTGCCGCTGTCGACGATCGGCCTGCTGCAGTTCCTCACGCCCGTGCTCCAGTTGCTCACCGCCGTGCTGCTGCTCGGGGAGACGGTCCCCACCACCCGCTGGGTCGGGTTCGGGCTGGTCTGGGTGGCGCTCGTGGTGCTCACCACAGACATGGTGAACCACGTCCGGAGCGCGCGCAGGACCCGGCGGGACCTGCTCGACCCCAGCGCATAGGCCCACCTCGCTAGACTGCCCGTCGGAATGCCTGCGGACGGACGACGAACGGAGCAGCCATGACACCGGACGACGACGCCGGGGCCGACCACCCCGACGGGACCGAACAAACCCCCGCGGCCGAGGTGCCGTCGGGCACGGCGCCGGACATCCCCACCGAGGAGGTGCTGGCCGGGCTCCTGGCCGAGCAGGCCGGCAGGACGGTGCACCTCCCCCCGTCCGTCCACATCCACGACGAGGATCCCGACGAGGTGATCCTGCGCAAGCTGGCCAGCCACGGGGTGCACCTGAACAGGGGGATGATCGCCCCGCGGGTGTTCTGGCCCTCGCTCGTCGTCGTCCTCGGCGTCGTCGTCTTCGCCGTGGTCGCCCCCGAGCTCACGAGCCGCACCTTCGGTGGGATGAACAGCTGGATCGTCAACGATCTCGGCTGGTACTACATGCTCGTCGTCAGCGGGCTCGTGTTCGTGGCGATCGGCATCGCGGTCTCCCGCTACGGCAGGATCCCGCTGGGCCGTCCAGGCGACGAGCCCGAGTTCGGGGTCCTGTCCTGGTTCGCGATGCTGTTCGCCGCCGGCATGGGCATCGGCCTGGTGTTCTACTCCGTCGGCGAACCCCTCACCTACGCCTTCACCGACCCCAAGCCCGGGTGGATCGGCGACCAGTCGGAGATGGCCGGCAACGCGATGGCCCAGACCTTCCTGCACTGGGGGCTGCACCCGTGGGCCATCTACGCCGTCGTCGGGCTGGCCCTGTCCTACGCGATCCACCGCCGCGGCCGGCCCGTCTCGATCCGGTGGGCGCTCGAGCCGCTCTTCGGCGACCGGGTCAAGGGCTGGGTCGGGGACGTGATCGACGTGCTCGCCGTGGTCGGGACGCTCTTCGGGATCGCCACCTCGCTGGGGCTGGGCGTCCAGCAGATCTCCACCGGGATGGCAGCCATCGGGATCGTGGACGAGACGGACAACGTCCTGCTCGTCATCCTCATCGTCGTGATCACCCTCCTCGCCACGGTGTCCGTGGTCAGCGGTGTCGGGGCCGGTATCAAGTGGCTCTCCAACGGCAACCTGACCCTCGCCGGGATCCTGCTGATCAGCGTGGCGATCCTGGGTCCGACGGTCTTCCTCTTCGAGAACCTCATCCAGGCCCTGGGGATCTACCTGGGGGACTTCTTCCAGATGTCCTTCGACGTCGGTGCCTACCAGCGCAGCGAGGAGGCGTCGAGCTGGTTCGCCGGATGGACGATCTTCTACTGGGGCTGGTGGATCTCGTGGTCGCCGTTCGTCGGGGTGTTCATCGCCCGGATCTCCCGTGGCCGTACCATCCGCCAGTTCATCGCCGGGGTGCTGCTCGTCCCGACGATCGTCGGTTTCCTGTGGTTCTCCGTGCTCGGCGGCACGGGCCTGTTCCAGCAGATGTACCAGGACATGGACCTCGTGGGCAGCAACCTGGACGCGGACGGGAACCTCGTCGTCGAGGGCCTGATCTTCGCCATGCTGGAGAACCTGCCGCTCGGCGGGATCTTCTCCTTCGTCGCGATCCTGCTGGTGGCGATCTTCTTCATCACCTCCTCCGACTCCGGCTCCCTCGTGGTGGACATGCTCGCCTCGGGCGGGCACCCGGACCCACCGACGTGGTCACGGGTGCTCTTCGCCGCGCTCGAGGGGCTGGTGGCCGCGGTGCTCCTCCTCGCCGGTGGGCTCACGGCGCTCCAGGCCGGGGCGCTGGCGACCGCACTGCCGTTCTCCGTCGTCCTCATCCTCATGGTGTGGGCGACCATCAGGGCGTTGCGGAACGACGTGAGGGTGGCCGAGCAGGAGGAGTTCCGAGCGCGGCTGGCACGCGTCACCGAGGAGGTGGCGAGGTCGTCGACGGTCGGCGACCTGGTCGACGACCGGATCGACTACCGGTTGTCCCGCACCCGCAACCTGCTCTCCCGTGGTGAGCGCCAGGCGCAACGCCGCCGCTTCAGCGCCTTCCGGGGGCGGGACGAGGCTCCGTAGGGCTCGGCACGGCACTTCCAATGCATGCCGTGCAATTTTGCACGGCGTGCATGTTGTCCTACTCTTGAGGAATGTCCGCAGTCCCGCAGCCCGGTCGTCGTGAGCTGAACAAGACCCGCACCCGCGAAGCCGTGACCGAGGCCCTGCTCTCCCTGCTCGTCGAGAATCCCCCGGACGACGTCACCGTCGAGCAGGTCGCCGAGCGTGCCGGCATCTCGCGGCGCACCTTCTTCAACTACTACGCCGGGCTGGCCGCCGTGATCGGCGAGGTGCTGCGCAGCTACACCGACCGGCTGGCGGAGGCCCTGCCGGCCGACGCGCTCCGGCGTCAACCGGTGGCCGCCCTGCGGCGCCTGCTGCGCACCGCCGGGCTGGACCTGGGCTTCCTGACCTGGCTGGCGGCCCTCAACTGCCACGGCCCGGCCAAGGAGCAGGCCGTCCTGCTGGAGCGGGCGGTCTGGACCGATCTGGGCGGATGGTTCCGCGACGAGATCTCCGCGCGCCTGTCCGCGCAGGTCGACCCGCTCTACGTCGCCACCCTGGCCGACGCCGTCATGAGCGCCTTCTCGGCGGCCACCGAGCCGTGGTTGGCCCAGCTCGACGGCCGGGTCGAGGTGACCGAGGCCGACGCGGACGCGTTCCTCGAGCACGTGGACCGGGCGCTGGGCTATCTCGAGACCGGCTGGACCTCGACAGCCTGACCACCGCACGCGAGCGCCACCGGGGTTCGCCCCACCGGCGCTCACCCCATACCCCACCTCCCACCCACCCCGAAGGAACCACGTGGCTACCCTCCTGCACCGACTCGGACGCTGGTGCGCCGACCGCCGGCTCATCGTCGTCGCCGTCTGGGCGGCGCTGCTCGCCCTCACCGTCAGCGGCACCGTCCTGCTGGCCAAGCCGCTGACCAACGAGTTCTCCATCCCCGGAAGCCGCTTCGAGCAGGTGCTCACCACGCTGCAGGAGGAGATCCCCGAGGCGGCGGGCACCACCGGAACGGTGGTCCTCACCAGCGACACACCCTTCACCGACGCGCAGAAGGACGCCGTCGCCGAGGCGGTCCGGGAGTGGGAGTCGATCGAGGGCGTCACGGCGGTGGACCCGTTCGAGGCCCAGGACCAGCTCGACGGGACCGCCGAGGAGCTGGCGGGGGCCCGCACCGAGCTGGAGCAGGGTCGGGGGGAGCTCGAGACCGCCGAGGAGCAGCTGGGCGCGGCGGAGCAGAAGGTCGAGGACGGCCGGGCCCAGCTCGAGGAGGGTCGCAGCCAGCTCGAGACGGGCGAGGCGCAGGTCGCCGAGCAGACCCAGCAGCTGGAGGCCGGACAGGCCGCGCTCGACCAGCAGCTCGCCCAGCTCGAGGCGGGGGTCGCCGCCGGGCAGGTACCGCCGGCGGCCGAGCAGCAGGCCCGCGCCGAGATCGCCGCGGGACAGGCCCAGCTGGACGCCGGTCGCGAGCAGCTGGCCGCGGCCCGGGCCCAGCTGGACGCGGCCCGCGAGCAGGTCGCCCAGGGCGAGCAGGAGCTCAAGGACGGCCAGGCCCAGGTCGAGGAGGGTCGCACCCAGCTCGAGTCCGGCCGCACCCAGCTGGAGGACGGCGAGGCGGCGCTCGCCGCCGGCGAGCGGATGGCCGACCTCACGCAGGGCACGCGCCTGGTCAACGAGGGCAGCACCGTGGCCATGTCGCAGGTCAGCGTGATCGATGCCGAGGGATTCATCCCGCCGCAGACGCGCGAGCAGATCCTCGCCGTCGACGCGGGGCTCGAGGCGGCCGGGGTCCACGCCGACTTCAGCAAGGAGATCACCGACGACCTGTCCAGCATCATGGGCCCGGGCGAGGTGCTCGGTCTGGTCGTCGCCGGGCTGGTCCTGGTCCTCATGCTCGGCGCGCTGCTGGCCGCCGGTCTGCCGCTGCTCATGGCGCTGGTCGGGGTCGGCGTCGGACTGACAGGGGCGCTCGCCCTCACGCAGTGGGTCTCGATGAACTCCGTCACCCCCGCGCTGGCGCTCATGCTCGGGCTGGCGGTCGGCATCGACTACTCCCTCTTCCTCATCAATCGGCACCGCCAGCAGCTGCTCCGGGGCATGGGGGTGCGCGAGTCGATCGCGCTGGCCGTCGGCACGTCCGGCAACGCCGTCACCTTCGCCGGCCTGACGGTGATCATCGCGCTCTCGGCGCTGGTCATCACCAGGATCCCCTTCCTCGGCGTCATGGGCCTGGTCGCCGCAGGGACCGTCCTGGTGTCGGTGCTCGTCGCGCTGACCCTCACCCCCGCGCTGCTCTCGCTCATGGGCCTGCGCGTGCTGCCCCGCAAGGCCCGCCGCGCCCTGGACTCCGCCGGCACCTACTCGACGACCGGCGAGCACGCGCAGCCGGACCACCTGCGCGGCTGGGCCGCGTGGGTCCAGCGCCGACCCTGGCTGACCCTCGCCGGCGTGCTGGTGATCGTCGCGGGCCTCGCCTGGCCCGCTGCGCAGCTGCGCCTCGGCCTTCCCGACGGCTCCGCCGAGCCGGCCGGGTCGACGGCCTACCAGGCCTACGACACCGTGCGCGAGGAGTTCGGCGCAGGCGCCAACGGTCCGATCATCGTGGTCGCGCAGCTCGAGCAGCCGGTCGACGAGGGCGAGACCGCGCTGATGAACACGCAGGCCGACATCGGCGAGGAGCTCGACGCCGTCGACGGGGTGGTGCGGGTCCTGCCCGCCGGGGTGAGCGAGGACCGCTCGACGCTGGCCTTCCAGGTCGTGCCCGAGGGCGGGCCGGCCGAGGAGTCCACCGAGCAGCTCGTGGACCGGCTGACGGGTGCGATCACCGAGATCGGCGCCCATCAGGACGCGACGATGGGCCTGACCGGCCAGACGGTGGCCAACATCGACATCTCCCAGCAGCTGGCCGACGCGCTCCCGCTCTACCTGTCGGTCGTCGTGGGCCTGTCCCTGATCCTGCTGCTGCTGGTCTTCCGCTCGGTCCTGGTCCCGCTGCTGGCCACCGGCGGCTTCCTGCTCAGCGTGGCCGCCGCCTTCGGCGCTGTCGTCGCGGTCTACCAGCTGGGGCACCTGTCGCCGGTCTTCGACGTGCACGAACCCGGCCCGGTGCTCAGCTTCCTGCCGATCCTGCTCATCGGCATCCTCTTCGGGCTGGCCATGGACTACCAGCTCTTCCTCGTCTCGGCGATGCGCGAGTCGCACGTGCACGGCGAGCCGGCCCGCCGTGCCGTGGTCACCGGCTTCAACCACAGCGCCCGGGTCGTCACCGCCGCCGCGATCATCATGATCTCGGTCTTCGGCGGGTTCGTCTGGGCGCACCTGACGATGATCCGGCCCATCGGTCTGGGGCTGGCCGTCGGCGTCCTGGTCGACGCCTTCCTGGTGCGGATGACCCTCACCCCCGCAGTGATGTCGCTGCTCGGCGAGCGGGCCTGGTGGCTCCCGCGCTGGCTCGACCGGATCCTGCCGGACGTGGACGTCGAGGGCGCCAAGCTCGAGCGGCAGCTCGCCCCGGCCAGCCCCGAGCCGCCCACCGGCGACGCGGCTCAGGACGAGCGGGAGCTCTCCCCGAGTCGCTGACCGGCGGCCCGCAGCAGCGTCCGGGCGCCGGCCCGCGCCGCAGCCTCACCCTCGGTGACCTGCAGCGCGAGCCGGCGCCCGTCGCGCTTCCACACCACGATCCCCGGGCCCCCGTCGACGATGTATGCCGTGCGCTCGGGCAGCGCGCGCAGACCGATGCCGCCCCACCTCATCGGGTCCAGGTCGAGCACCTCGACCCCCACCACGTCCTCGGCGGCCACGCTGGCCACCCGCACCGGCAGGACCCGGGAACGGACCTCCAGGCCGGCCTCGTCCACCCGCAGCCGGACGCGCGACCAGGCCAGCGCCAGGAGCGCCGCACCACCGCCCACGAGGAGCACGACCACCACCATGACCAGGCTCTCCCCGCTCGCGGCCACGGCGACGGCGGTGACGAGGAACACCGCCACCAGCCCCCAGCCGATGACCCTCATGGTCCCGGACGAGACCTCGGTCGTCCAGGGCTCGACGGGCCGGACCGCGCTGCCCCGCAGCGGCTGGGTCCTGGCCCGCTCCGGGATGCGCTCGCGCAGCTCGGCGGGCGGGGGCACCCGGCGACCGTGCACGACATACCCCACGAGCCCGGCGACCAGCGCGCCGACGACCGCCAGCAGCGCCCAGAGCTGACCGACCTCCTCCGGCCCGCTGACACCGGTGCGCCAGACCGTCACCACGTAGACCAGCAGCGCTCCCCAGCCGACCGCTGCGGCCGCCGTGATCGCCCACCGGGACCACGCCTGCGGGACGACCCGCTGCAGCACCGCCAGGGCCGCCGCGGCGAGCGCGCACAGGACGACGACGGTCATGACCCCGACCAGGAGGCCGGCACCCGCCGTCCACCCGTCGGGCCGGCTGCCCGCCCAGTGGGTCGGGACCCGCTCCGGGGGCCGCAGGACCGGCACGACCAGCAGGAGCACCGCCAGCGGCAGGATGGTGAAGAGACCGGCGAGGACTCGGCGCGCGTTCATCGGGACCTTTCGAGGGCGGACCGGACCAGGGTATGCGGTGCAGGCGCGCCGGGGTCGCGTCCGGTCCGCTCCGCTAGCGTTGGCCCCGACCATGGACATCACCCAGCCTCCCCCACCAGGCGCCGAGACCGTCGCCCTCCTGCGCGCGGTCGACCAGCTCGGCGACAGCGACGACGCCGGCGAGCTCATCCGCCGGGGGCTGCGGCTCGCCCGCACGCTCACCGGGGCGCGCGCCGGGGTGCTCGCGATCGACGACGAGGGCCGCCCCGGACGGGTCGCCCAGGTCCTCACCGACGGGGTCGGGCACGACGACCCCGTCGTCGCCGCGCTCCTGGAGCATCCCGGCGACCCCGGGCCCGAGGTCGTCCTGCACGGACCCATCCGCGTCGGCGACAGCGACTTCGGCACGCTCCTGCTCACCGGGTGGCAGGACCCGCCGGGCGCGCTGGAGAACGCCGTCGTCCAGGGCCTGGCCGCAGCGCTGGGCCCGCGCATCGAGACCCTGCGCCAGCGCCGGGTCAGCGAGCTGCACGAGCAGGTGACCAGGACGGTCTGGGAGCTCAACCGCACGCTCGTGGACGAGGTGGACCTCGACGCGACACTGCCGCTGTTCACCGCGAGGGTGCGCGATCTCACCTCCGCCGAGGTGGTCGCCCTCGTCGGCGCCCGCAGCGACGGCCCGCAACGGGTGCTGGCCGCCTCGGGAGAGGATACCGCGCCCGCGCTGGCCGAGCTGGCTCCCGACCTGGCCGAGGTGCTGCGGTTCGGGACGGCGATGCACTGGTCCGCGACCCCCACCGAGACCAACCTCAGCAGCGACCGGCGCGTCGCCACGAGCCTGGTGCCGCTGGACACCCGTGCGGGGGACCCCGTCGTCCTGGTCGTGCACCGCTGGAAGCCGTCGCGCGGCGTGGCCGAGCGCCAGGTGCGCGACGTCGTCAGCGCCCTGGCACTGCACGCCTCGGTCGTCCTGGACCGCGAGCACGCCGAGCGCGAGCACGACCTGCTGACCGTCCTGCAGGACCGCGACCGGATCGCCCGCGACCTGCACGACCTGGTCATCCAGCGGCTCTTCGCGATCGGCCTCACCCTGCAGGGCGCCAGTCGCCGCGCGATCAAGCCCGAGGTCAGCGAGCGCCTCGAGGGCGCCGTGGCCGAGCTGGACCAGACGATCCGGGACATCCGCGCCACGATCTTCGAGCTGCGCCACCGGGCGGGGCAGGGCAGCTTCCGCGCGGACCTGCGCCAGCTCATCGACTCCTACGCCCCCACCCTGGGTTTCGCTCCCGTGGTCCAGCTCACCGGACCGATCGACTCGGTGACCGGGGAGGAGGTGCAGGCCCAGGTGCTCATGGTGGTGCGCGAGGCGCTGTCCAACGTCGCCCGGCACGCCCACGCCAGCTCGGCCACCGTGGAGGTCGAGGCCACCCCCGACCGCTTCACCGTGGTCGTCCGCGACGACGGCGTCGGTCTGGGCGAGGGAGCCGTCGAGAGCGGTCTGGGCAACGTGCGGGCCCGGGCGGCCGAGCACGAGGGCGAGGTCGAGCTGTCCTCGGGGCGCCCGCACGGCACGGTGCTGCGCTGGTCGGTGCCGGTCTAGGGGCGCCTACTTGTCGAAGAGCTTGGCGCCCAGGACCGCGGCCTGGGTCCGGCGCTCCAGCCCGAGCTTGGACAGCACGCTGGTGACGTAGTTCTTCACCGTCTTCTCCGCCAGGAACAGCGTCCCGGCGATCTGCCGGTTGGTCATGCCCTCGGCGATGAGCTCCAGGATCCGGCGCTCCTGGTCGGTGAGCAGCGCCAGCTTGTCGCCCTGGGGGTCGCCGTGGCGCAGCCGGTCCATGACCTTCGTCACCAGGGAGGGGTCGATCAGGGAGCGTCCCCCGGCGATGCTGCGGATCCCCTCGACCAGGTCGGTGCCGGCGATCTGCTTGAGCACGTAGCCGTCCGCGCCCGCCATGATCGCGGCGAACAGCGCCTCGTCGTCGTCGTAGCTGGTCAGGATGAGCGCCCGGATCTGCGGGTTGGCGGCGCGCACGTCCCGGCACACCTCGATCCCGGTGCCGTCGGGCAGGCGCCCGTCGAGGACGGCGACGTCGGGCGCGAGGTCGAGGATCTCCCGCGTCGCACGCTGGGCGCTGCCGGACTCTCCGACGACCTCGAGGTCGTCCTCGACCGAGAGCAGGTCGCGCAGCCCGCGCCGGACGAGCTCGTGGTCGTCCAGCAGGTAGACCCTGACCCTCTCGTTCATACCCATCACCCCAGGATCCCGCTAGCTGGAGCGCTCCGCCACCCCGTCGACGAGCGCGCGCAGCGCGTCGACGGCCGGCCCGGGCTCCAGGCCGTCGAGCAGGACCCGCGCCTCGTCGGCCACGCGGGCCACGTGCGCGCGCGCCTGGTCCATCGACCGGTGCGCCCGGAGCAGCTCCAGGGCCTCGGCCAGCTCGGCGGGGTCCTCGACCGGACCGCGCACGAGCTCCTGGAGCCGGGCGTCGGCGGGGTCGGTCGACAGGCGGGCGTAGAGCACCGGCAGCGTCGCCTTGCCCTCGCGCAGGTCGGTCCCGGGGGTCTTGCCGGAGGTGTCCGACGCGACGTCGAGGAGGTCGTCGGCGAGCTGGAAGACCACGCCGAGCTTCTCGCCGTAGCTCGTCAGCACGCGCACCGTCACCTCGTCGCACCCGCCGAACATCGCCCCGTAGCGGGCCGCGGTCGCGATGAGCGCCCCGGTCTTGTCGGCGAGGATCTGCAGGTATGCGGTCACCACGGCGGGGTCCCCGGCGTGGCCGGCCAGGGGGTTGGCGTCTGCCGGGCCACCTGCTCCGGCCGCCTCGTCCAGGCCCTGCCGGTCGTCGCGGATCTGGCCGGCGCACAGCCGCACGAAGGTCTCGGCCTGGATCTTGACCGCCTCGGCGCCGAGCCCGGCGACCACCAAGGACGCCGTGCCGAAGAGCAGGTCGCCCACCAGGATGGCCGTGGAGTTGCCGTAGCGAGCGTTGGCGCTGGCGACCCCTCTGCGCAGGTCCGCCTCGTCCATGACGTCGTCGTGGTAGAGCGAGGCGAGGTGCGTCAGCTCGACGCCCACGGCCGCGTCCACGACGCGGTCGTCCCAGCCGTCACCGACCTCGCTGGCCAGCAGGGTGAGCAGCGGTCGGAACCGCTTGCCGCCGGCCGCGGCCAGGTGGCCGGAGGCCTCGGCGACGAACGGGTCGTCGTGGTCGACGACCTCCGCGAGCCGGTCGGCGACGGCGGCCATCCCCTGCGCCACGCGGGCCTCCAGCGCCTCGTCGACGCCGGGGACGTCGCCGAGCCGGACGGCGGGGCTGGCGGGTGCGGTCACCGCAGGAAGGCGGCGGTGCTCTGCGCCAGGTCGAGCATCGGGGAGGGCAGGACGCCCAGTGCCAGGGTGACCACCACGCCCGCCACGATGGCGAAGACGGTGAGCATCGACGGGGTGGCCACCACCGTGTCGCCGGACTCGTCACCGCCGCGCCACATGAGCACGACGAGCTTGAAGTAGATGTAGGCGGTCACCGCGCTCGCGAGCACGCCGACGACGGCCAGCCACGCCCAGCCCTGGCTGATCGCAGCCGCGAAGACGGCGAACTTGCCGGTGAAGCCGGAGGTCAGCGGGATGCCGGTGAAGGCGAGCATGAGGAAGGTGAAGGCCGCCGCGGTCCACGGCGCCCGCTTGCCCAGCCCGGCCCACTGGCCGATCTGGGAGGCCTCCGTGCCCGAGGAGCGGACCAGCCCGACGATCGCGAAGGCCGGGATCGTCATGAACGCGTAGGCCGTCAGGTAGAACATCGTGCTGGAGATGCCGGCCTGGTCCAGGGCGATCAGGCCCACGAGCACGAAGCCGGCGTGCGCGATCGAGGAGTAGGCCAGGATCCGCTTGACGTCGGTCTGCACGATCGAGAGCATCGCGCCGACGACCATGGTCAGGGTCGCCACGGCCGCCAGGATCGGCTGCCAGTCGGCCCGCACGCCCTCGACGGCCACGTAGAAGACCCGCAGCATCGCGCCGAAGGCCGCGATCTTGGTGGCCGCCGCCATGAAACCGGTGACGGGGGTGGGCGCACCCTGGTAGACGTCCGGGGTCCAGGCGTGGAAGGGCACGGCGCCGACCTTGAACAGCAGCCCGACGGCCAGCAGCAGGATCCCGGGGATGAGCAGCCCGTCCATGCCCACGTTGGCGGTGACCGCGGCCGCGATGTCGCCGAAGCGCATCGAGCCGGCGTAGCCGTAGATCAGCACCGAGCCGAAGAGGAAGAACGCCGAGGAGAAGGACCCCAGCAGGAAGTACTTCAGCGAGGCCTCCTGGGAGAGCAGCCGGCGACGGCGCGCCAGCCCGGCCAGGATGTAGAGCGGCAGCGAGAGCACCTCGAGGGCGATGAACAGCAGCAGCAGGTCGTTGGCGCTGACGAACAGCATCATGCCCGCGACCGACAGCAGCGACAGCGGGAAGACCTCGGTGCTGCTGGCACCGTGCCGCTCCGCGTAGGCCTCCTCCGCCGAGCCGGGCGTGGACGCGCCCGCCTGGGTGAAGGTGTCGGCCTGCTGGCCGCCCAGGCGTTCGGCCATGACGAGCAGGGCGAGCAGCGAGATCAGCAGCAGCAGCCCCTGCAGGAGGAGTGCGGGACCGTCGATGGCGATGGTGTCCGCGGCCGTCAGCCCATGGCTGCGGGGACCGAGCACGACGAGCGCGACGAAGGCCAGCACCAGGGTGGCGACGGCCACCGGAAGCTGCACGGCATACCGGGCGCCCCGGGAGGCGAAGCCCTCGACGAGGACCCCGACCAGACCGCCCACCAGGACGATGATCAGCGGCAGCAGACCCGTGTAGTTGATGGCGGGTGCGACGAACTGCTCCGTCATCAGCGGCCACTCCCCTCAGCGTTGGCGGTGTCGACGGCCGGGACCGAGTCCTGGATCCCCACCTGCTGCAGCGACTGCTGCACGGCGGGTTCCAGGACGTCCAGGACCGGCTTGGGGAAGAACCCCAGGGCAAGGAAGGCGACGATGATCGGCGCCACGACCAGCTTCTCGCGGCCGGTCATGTCGGGGACCTCGGCGAGCACCGGCCGTGGACCGGTGGCGATGCGCTGGTACATCAGCAGCATGTACAGCGCGGAGAGGACCACTCCGAAGGCGCCGACGACGCCCAGCCACGGGTAGTTCTCGAAGACGCCGAGCACGACCATGAACTCGCTGATGAAGGAGTTCAGGCCCGGCAGCGCCAGACCGGACATCGCGGAGAAGAGGAGCACGCCGGCGATGACCGGGGTGACCCGCTGCCAGCCGCCGTAGTCGCGGATGTCCCGCGAGCCGTGGCGCACGATGAGCATCCCGGCGACGAGGAACAGCCCGGCGGTGGTGAAGCCGTGGTTGATCATGTAGAGCGTCGCGCCGGCGCCGCCGACCGTGGTGAAGACGAAGATGCCCAGCACGATGAAGCCGAAGTGGCTCACCGAGGTGTAGGCGATCAGGCGCAGCATGTCGTTCTGCCCGATCGCCAGCAGCGCGCCGGCCACCATCGAGACCAGGGCCAGGAAGAGCACGACCGGGGTCGCCCACTGGCTGGCCTCGGGGAAGAGGGTCAGGCAGAAGCGGATCATCCCGTAGGTGCCGACCTTGTCCAGCACGCCGATCAGCAGCACCGACGTCGCCGGGCGGGCCTGCTCGGCGGCCAGCGGCAGCCAGGTGTGCACCGGCCACATCGGCGCCTTGATCGCGAAGGCGATGAAGAAGCCGAGGAAGAGCCAGCGTCCGGCCGCGACGGACAGGTCCAGGCCCTCGAGGTTGGACAGCAGGAAGCCGTCCGTGCCGCGCGGCCCGGCGAGGTAGACGCCGATGACCGCGACGAGCATGATCAGCCCGCCGGCGAGGGAGTAGAGCAGGAAGGTGGTGGCCGCCCGACCCCGTCGCGTCCCGCCGAACATCGCGATCAGGAAGTAGACCGGCAGCAGCATCGCCTCGAAGAAGACGTAGAAGAGGAAGACGTCGATCGCGGCGAAGACGCCGATCATGGTGGCCAGCAGCGCGAGCATCATCGCGAAGTAGGTGTGCTGGCGGCGGCCGTCGGCGGGCACGTCCTCCCAGGCGGCGAGGATGCACACCGGCACCAGGATGAGACCGAGCAGGATCATCGTCAGCGAGATGCCGTCCACCCCGACGGCGTAGGAGACGCCGAACTGCGGGATCCACGGGTAGATCTCGGTGAGCTGGAACTGCTCCTGCGAGCCGGCGCTGAACTGGGTCAGGGCGCCGACGCCCACGGCCAGCGAGGCCAGCGAGAAGCCGAGCGCGACCGGCCGCACGGCGGAGCTCGCCCTCGGCAGCAGGGCCACGACCAGCGCGCCGACCAGCGGCAGCACCAGGAGGGTGGTCAACCAGGGAAAGTTCATCACTGCATCACCCACACGGCACCGAGGATGGCGACGACGCCCACGAGCATCGTCAGGGCATAGGACCGCACGAACCCGTTCTGGGCCCGGCGTACAACACCGGCGACGCCGGTCAGTGCCGAGGTCGCGCCACCGGTGGTGGCGCCCTCGACGACGTGCTCGTCAGCCTCCACGGAGGTCGCCACGAGGGCGGCTCCGGGAGCCCGCAGGAGGATCTCGTTGACGTCGTCCTGGAACAGGTCACGGCGGGCGGCGCGGGTCGCGAAGCTGCCGTAGGGCGCGACGACCGGCACCTCCTCGCGGCCGTACTGCCACCAGGCCAGGCCGACGCCGGCGAGCATGAGCACGAAGATGACGACCTGGATGGCCATCACCGGGATGACCGGCTCGTGCTGCACCTCGGCGCCGAAGACCGGCTCCAGCCAGGCGGAGAGGATCCCGGTCGGCCACAGCACCAGGCCCAGGGCGACCGAGCCGAGCGCCAGGATCCACATCGGCACCGTCATGACCAGCGGTGACTCGTGCGGGTCGATGTCGTCCTCCCAGCGGGCCTTGCCGTGGAAGGTCATGAAGAAGACCCGGCTCATGTAGTAGGCGGTGATGCCGGCGGTGATCAACGCGGCCAGGCCGAAGACCCACGGGCGCCAGCCCTCGCCGACGAACGCGGCCTCGATGATGAGGTCCTTGCTCCACCAGCCGGACATGAAGGGCACGCCGATGATCGCGATCCAGCCGGCCGCGAAGGTCAGCCAGGTCTGGATCATCTCCCGCGACAGCGCCCCGTAGCGGCGCATGTCTACCCGGTCCTTCATGCCGTGCATGACCGACCCGGAGCCGAGGAAGAGCCCGGCCTTGAAGAAGCCGTGGGTGACCAGGTGGAAGATCGCGAAGGTGTAGCCGATCGGGCCCAGCCCGACCGCCAGCATCATGTAGCCGATCTGGGAGATCGTCGATGCGGCCAGGGCCTTCTTGATGTCGTCCTTGGCGCAGCCGACGATCGCGCCCCACACCAGGGTGATGGTCCCGACGATCGCGACGACCAGCTGGGCGTCGGGCGTCTCGTTGAAGATGAACTGCGATCGGGCCACGAGGTAGATGCCCGCGGTGACCATCGTGGCGGCGTGGATCAGCGCCGACACCGGCGTCGGTCCGGCCATCGCGTCGCCCAGCCAGCTCTGCAGCGGGAACTGCGCGGACTTGGCGCAGGCGCCGACCAGCAGGAGCAGCCCGAGAAGGGTGAGCGTCATCGGCTCCGCCCCGGCCGCCGAGGTGTGGACGGTCTGGTAGTCGAGGGCGCCGAAGGTGGCGAACATCAGCGCCATCGCGGTCACCATGCCGAAGTCGCCGACCCGGTTGACGATGAACGCCTTGTTGGCCGCGCTCGCGTAGGCGGGGTTGTGGTTCCAGAAGCCGATGAGCAGGTAGGAGGCCAGGCCCACGCCCTCCCAGCCGACGAAGAGCAGCATGTAGGAGTCGGCCAGCACCAGCAGCAGCATGGCCGCCACGAAGAGGTTGAGGTAGCCGAAGAAGCGCCGCTTGTCGGGGTCGTGCTCCATGTAGCCCAGGGAGTAGACGTGGATGAGCGACCCGACGAAGGTGATGAGCATGACGAAGGTCATCGACAGCGGGTCCATCAGCAGCCCCGCCGAGACCTCGAGGTTGCCCGCGGCCACCCAGTCCCACAGCGGCAGCTGCAGCGCTCGGTCCTCGCCCGCGTAGCCGCGCAGCTGGAGGATGACCAGCACGCCGACGACGAAGGAGGCCCAGGACAGCAGGGTCGCGGCCAGCGGCCCCCACCCGTCGGTGCGCCGCCCGCCGAAGAGCAGCACGGCGGCGCCGAGCAGCGGCAGGGCGATCATCAGCCAGCCCACCTGGGCCACGCCGCCGTCCACCGAGGAGTATGCGGTCGCCGCGCCGGTGGCCGCGGGCGCGGCGCCGACGAGGTGCGTCAGTTCGAGCACAGACACTTCAGCTCGCTCCTTACAGCTTCAACAGGTTGGCGTCGTCGACGGAGGCCGACCTGCGCGCGCGGAAGATGGACATGATGATCGCCAGGCCGACCACGACCTCGGAGGCGGCCACCACCATGACGAACAGGGCGTAGACCTGCCCGTCCAGCGAGCCGTGCATCCGGGAGAAGGTCACCAACGCCAGGTTGCAGGCGTTGAGCATGAGCTCGATGCCCATGAACACGATGATCGTGTTGCGTCGCACCAGCACCGTGAGCGCGCCGATCGTGAAGAGCACGACCGACAGGTAGATGTAGGCCTGCAGACCCATCAGCGCTCGACCTCCTCGGTCTGGGCGAGGTCGGTGGTGGTCGTCGCCGGGGTGTCGACCACCTCGGGCTCGGCACCGGCCAGCTCCTCGCGGGGGTCCTGCAGCCGGTAGGCGGTCGGCGTGCCGACCTGGCCGCGGGCGACCAGCACGCGCGGCACCGACTCCTCGACCGGGCTGCCGTCGGGCGCCAGCGCCGGGGTGTCCGCCGCGTTGTGCCGCGCGTAGACACCCGGGTTGGGCTTGCCGGACAGCCACTGGCCGGAGCGGATCCGCTCCTGGGACCACTCGCGCTGGCTGCGGCGGGGCTGGAGCCGCTCGCGGTGGGCCAGCACCATGGCGCCCATGACGGCGATGACGAGCAGGGCGGCGAGGATCTCGAAGGGCAGCACCTGGCGCTCGAAGATCTCGCGGGCCAGGGCGGTGACGGTCCCCTCCGCCTGCGCCTGCGCCAGCCCGACCCCGGCCGGCCAGCTGACGCGCGTCAGGCCGTAGACGGCCGCGGCCGCGAAGCCGGCCCCGAACAGGTAGGCCCAGAAACGGTGCCCCCTGAGGGTCTCGACCCCGGAGTCGGAGGCGTCCACGCCGATCGTCATGACCACGAAGAGGAAGAGCATCATGACGGCGCCGGAGTAGACGAAGATCTGGATGATGCCGACGAACTCTGCGTCCTGGGTGATGAAGACGACGCCGAGCCCGACCATCGTCAGAGCCATCGACATCGCGGCGTGCACGGCCTTGCGGGCGAAGATCAGACCCAGCGAGCCGGCCACGGTCACGATGGCCATCAGCCAGAACATGAAGAGCTCGCCGCCGCTGATGAGCTCAGCTGCGGGGGCGGGGTTCATGCGGTGCCCTCCTCGGTGGTCCGTGCGTCGCGCTGCGCGACGAAGTCCTTCTGCTCCTGGGTCGGTCCGGTGACCTGACCCCGGTAGTAGTCGCGCTCCGACATGCCCTCGGCCATCGGGAAGGGCGGCGCGACCATGTCCGGGCCGAGCGGGGCCAGCAGCTGGTGCCGCTCGTAGATGAGCGGCGCCCGGGAGCTGTCGGTCAGCTCGAACTCGTTGGTCATCGTCAGCGCCCGCGTCGGGCAGGCCTCGATGCACATGCCGCAGAAGATGCAGCGCAGGTAGTTGATCTGGTAGACGCGGCCGTAGCGCTCGCCGGGGCTGTAGCGCGCACCCGGGATGTTGTCGGCCGCCTCGACGTAGATCGCGTCGGCGGGGCAGGCCCAGGCGCACAGCTCGCAGCCGATGCACCGCTCCAGCCCGTCGGGGTAGCGGTTGAGCTGGTGCCGGCCGTGGAAGCGCGCGGCGGTGCCCCGCTTGACCTCGGGGTACTCGGTGGTGGCCACCTTGCGGAACATGGTGGCGAAGGTCACCCCGAAGCCGGCCACGGGCGCGAACATCTGCTCGACGATCCCGGGCTCCTTCTTGCCACCGCGCGGGTCGGTCCTCGGCTCGCCCGTCGACGGGGCGGCCGCGGCCTCGCGGCGGCTCGGGGTGGTCGGGTCGGTCTGGTCAGCCACGGCGCTCCTCCGGTGTGGTCTGGTCGGTCGGTGTCGGGCCGTCCCCGCCGGGGCGGGCCGGGACCGGCTCGGCGGCCTCGATCCCGGTGCGCGGCTCGATGAGCCTCTGCCCGGGCAGCGGCGGCACCGGGAACCCGTGCGCGAAGGGGTCGACCTCCGGCGGCACCTCCCGGTCTGCCTCCCGCGCGGCCAGGCTGCGCTGCGCGGCCCGGTCCCACAGGAAGATGCCCACGAGCACGAAGATGCCGATGATGACGAGCGTCACCACGACGCTCCAGCGTCCCTCGCCGAAGTAGCCCTCCTGCGCGGCCCGGATCATCATCACCGCGACGACCCAGGCCAGCGACAGCGGGATGAGGATCTTCCAGCCCAGCGCCATGAACTGGTCGTAGCGCACGCGCGGCAGCGAGCCGCGCAGCCACACGAAGAACCAGATGAACAGCCACATCTTGCCGGTGAACCAGAGCAGGCCCCACCAGCCCTGGTCGAAGAACCCGTCGAAGAGGGTGTTCAGCGGCCACGGCGCGTGCCAGCCGCCGAGGAAGAGGGTGGTGGCCAGGGCCGAGACGGTGAACATGTTGATGTACTCGCCGAGGAAGAACATCGCGAACTTCATCGAGGAGTACTCGGTGTGGAAGCCGCCCCCGAGCTCGCCCTCGCCCTCGGCCAGGTCGAACGGCAGGCGGTTGGTCTCGCCCACCATCGTGATCACGTAGACCACGAAGCTGAAGAAGAGGGGAATGACGTACCAGGACGGGATCCCCAGGAACCAGGTCTGCGACTGCGCCTCGACGATCTGGCTGGTCGACATCGAACCGGCGAAGAGGAAGACGGCCACGAGCGAGAGGCCCATCGCGATCTCGTAGGAGATGACCTGGGCCGTCGAGCGCAGACCACCCAGCAGCGGGTAGGTCGAGCCCGAGGACCACCCGGCCAGCACGAAGCCGTAGGCGCCGACGCCGGCGACCGCCAGGACGATCAGGACCGCGACCGGGGTGTCGGTCAGCTGCAGCGGGGTGATGTGGCCGAACATGTTGACCGCGCCGCCCAGCGGGATGATCGCGAAGGAGACGAACGCCATCGAGGCCACGATGAGCGGCGCCGCGAAGTACATCAGCAGGTCGGCGTTCTTGGGCCGGATGTCCTCCTTGAGGAACAGCTTGATGCCGTCGGCCAACGTCTGCAGGATGCCCAGGGGGCCGAACCGGTTGGGTCCGGGTCGCTGCTGCATCCGGCCGATGACGCGACGCTCGAACCAGATGACGACGACCATCGAGAGCATCACGTAGACGAACAGGAAGAGCGCCTTGACCAGCGACAGCCACACCGGGGTGTCGCTGAAGTCGGCGACCGGCGCGTCGACGGTCAGCAGCAGCGGGCCGGTCGGCAGCGCGGCGACCAGGTCGGGGTATGCCGTGAGCAGGCTCATGCTTCACCTCGCGTGATCGTGACGACGGCTCCGGCGTCGACGCCGAGGGTGGCGCGGACCGCCGACCCGACGGAGTTGGTCGGCACCCAGACGACGCCGTCGTGCATGGCGGTGACCACCACGGGCAGCACGATCTCGCCGCGGTCGGTGGACACCCGCACGAGCTCGTCGTCGGCGACGCCGAGCGAGCTGGCCGTGGCCGCGGAGAGCCGGGCGACCGCCCGGTGCGCGGTGCCGGCCAGGAAGGGCTCGCCGTCCTGCATCGACCCGGCGTCCAGCAGATGGTGCCAGGTGGCCAGCACGGCCTGGCCCTCGCCGGGGGTGGCCGGGCCGCCAGCGGCCACGGTGGGGGCCGCGGGGCGGGCGGCGGCGGTGCCCAGCTCGGTGATCTCGCGCCGGACGTCGTGCACGCTCTCGGTGCCCAGCCCCACGCCCATGGCCGCCGCGAGGCGGTGCAGCACGACGTGGTCGGCGTCGGCGGCGGAGGCCAGCGCCTGCTCGAACGGCCTCAGGCGGCCCTCCCAGTCGGCGTAGGCACCCGCCTTCTCCGCGTGCGGGGCGACCGGCAGGATCACGTCGGCGTACTCGTGCACGTCCGTCTCGCGCAGCTCGAGCGAGACCACGAACGCCCTGGACAGCGCCGCGCGCGCCAGCTGCGGGTCGGGCAGGTCGTCGATCTCGACGCCGCCGACCACCAGTGCCGTCAGCTCGCCGCGCGCGGCGGCCTGCAGCATCGCGGTGGTGTCCCGACCGGCCGCGGCCGGCAGGTCGCCGCCCCCGGTCCAGCGGGCGGCGACCTCGCGCCGGGCGGCCTCGTCGCTGACCAGCCGGCCGCCGGGCAGGAGGGTGGGCAGGGTGCCGACCTCGACCGCGCCGCGCTCACCGGCACGCCGCGGCACCCAGGCCAGGGCGGCGCCGGACAGGTCGGCGAGGGCCGCGGCGGCGGACAGCGCGCCGGGGACCGTGGCCAGCCGCTCGCCGACGAGGATCACCGAGCCCTCGCCCAGCGCGTCGGCGGCGGAGTGGTACTCGTTGACGCCCGAGAGCGGCTCCGCGGGGCCGTCGGCGGGCTCGGCGGCGGCGCTGCGACGACGCTCGCCGAGCGCCTGCAGCACCTCGGCCTCGGTGCCCGGTGCGGACGCCAGCAGCGTGCCGCCCATCTTGGTGAGCCCGCGGGTGGCGAACGGCGCCACGGCATACACCTGGGTCTTGTTCTTGCGCATCGCCTTGCGCAGCCGCAGGAAGACGATCGGGCTTTCCTCCTCCGGCTCCAGGCCGACGAGGAGGACCGAGGACGCCCGCTCGAGCGTCTCGTAGCTGACGTCGCGCATCCCGACCACGCTCGAGGCCAGGAAGTCGGCCTCCTCGGCGCTGTGCGGACGGGCCCGGTGGTCGATGTCGTTGGTGCCGAGCGCGACGCGCGCCAGCTTGGCGTAGGCGTAGCCGTCCTCGACCGTCACCCGGCCGCCGGTGAGCACGCCGACACCGCCGGAGGCGACCGCGGCGCCCAGCCCGCGGGCGGCCTGCTCGTAGGCGCGCCGCCAGGGCACGACCGCGTAGTCGCCGTCGGCCTCGCGCACGACGGGGTCGCGCAGCCGGTCCGGCTGGGTGGCGTAGGTGAACGCCCAGCGCCCCTTGTCGCAGTTCCACTCCTCGTTGACCTGCGGCTCGCCCAGGGCCATCCGGCGCAGCACGGTGCCGCGGCGGTGGTCGGTGCGGATCCCGCAGCCGGAGGCGCAGTGCTCGCAGACGCTCGGGGTCGAGACCAGGTCGAAGGGACGGGAGCGGAAGCGGTAGGCCGAACCGGTGAGGGCGCCGACCGGGCAGATCTGCACGGTGTTGCCCGAGAAGTAGCTCTCGAAGGGCTTCTCCTCGTAGATCGCGACCTGCTGGAGGGCGCCGCGCTCGGCCATCACGATGAACGCGTCGCCGGCGATCTCGTCGGAGAAGCGGGTGCAGCGCGTGCACAGGATGCACCGCTCGCGGTCCAGCAGGATCTGGCTGGAGATGTTGATCGGCTTGGGGTAGGTGCGCTTGACGTCGTCGAAGCGGGAGGTCGGACGGCCGTTGGACATCGCCTGGTTCTGCAGCGGGCACTCCCCGCCCTTGTCGCAGACGGGGCAGTCCAGCGGGTGGTTGACCAGGAGGAACTCCATCTGGCCGTGCTGGGCCTTGTCGGCCACCGGGCTGGTGTGCTGGCTCTTGACGACCATCCCCGGGGTGGCAACCGTCGCGCACGACGGCTGCGGCTTGGGCATCGGGCGCACGTTGCCCTCGCGGTCGGGGGTGGCGACCTCGACGAGGCACTGCCGGCACGAGGCGATCGGGTCGAGCAGCGGGTGGTCGCAGAAGCGCGGGATCTGGATGCCGATCTGCTCGGCGGCCCGGTGCCCTCGGGGACGCTGACCTCGACGTCGTCGATCGTCAGCGTGATCTTCTTCACGTCCGGCTCGTCCGGGATCTCGGCGTTGCCGCCGTCGGTCACGGCGTTGCCGCCGGCTGCGGGAGAGGTGTTGACAGTCATGCGGGCAGCGTCTCCTTCGCGAACAGCGTCGAGCGCTCGGGCGGGAACAGCTCGTGGCACGGGGTGTGCATGCCGGCCTCGAACTCCTCGCGGAAGTATTTGATGGCCGAGACGATCGGGCTCGTCGCGCCGTCGCCGAGGGCGCAGAACGCGCGGCCCAGGATGTTGTCGCAGATGTCGTCGAGCTTCTCGATGTCGCCCGGCAGTCCGCGGCCCTCCTCCAGGCGCACCATGATCTGCTTGAGCCAGTAGGTGCCCTCGCGGCAGGGCGTGCACTTGCCGCAGGACTCCAGCGCGTAGAAGTCGGTCCACCGCGAGACCGCGCGGACCACCGAGGTGGTCTCGTCGAAGATCTGCAGCGCGCGGGTGCCCAGCATCGAGCCGGCGCTGGCCACCGACTCGAAGTCGAGCGGGACGTCCAGGTGCTCGTCGGTCAGCAGCGGAGTCGAGGACCCGCCGGGGGTCCAGAACTTCAGCTGGTGACCGTTGCGCATCCCGCCGGCCATGTCGAGCAGCTCGCGCAGGGTGATGCCCAGCGGCGCCTCGTACTGCCCGGGACGGGTGACGTGGCCGGAGAGGCTGAAGATACCGAAGCCGGTCGACTTCTCCGTGCCCATGTCGGAGAACCAGTCCGCGCCGTGCAGGACGATAGGCGGCACCGAGGCGATGCTCTCCACGTTGTTGACCACCGTGGGCCGGGCGTAGAGGCCGGCCACCGCCGGGAACGGCGGCTTGAGGCGGGGCTGGCCGCGGCGACCCTCCAGCGAGTCCAGCAGCGCGGTCTCCTCGCCGCAGATGTAGGCGCCGGCGCCCGCGTGCACGGTGATGTCCAGGTCGAAGCCGGAGCCGAGGATGTCCTTGCCCAGGTAGCCGGCCGCGTAGGCCTCCTCGACCGCGCGCATGAGGCGCCGGTAGACGTGGACGACCTCCCCGCGCAGGTAGATGAACGCGTGGTTGCAGCCGATCGCGTAGCTGGTGATGATCATGCCCTCGACGAGGAAATGGGGCGCGGCCAGCAGCAGCGGGATGTCCTTGCAGGTGCCCGGCTCGGACTCGTCGGCGTTGACGACGAGATAGCGAGGACCGCCGTCCGGGGGTGGCAGGAAGCCCCACTTCATACCCGTCGGGAACCCGGCGCCACCACGGCCCCGGAGCCCGGAGTCCTTGGTCGCCTGCACGAGGTCCTCGGGGGCCATCGCCAGCGCCGAACGCAGCGCCTTGTAGCCCTCGTTGTCCTCGTAGGTCTGCAGGGTCCAGGACTGAGGGTCGTCCCAGAACTTCGTCAGGATCGGGGTCAGCTGCGTGCTCACTGGCCGTCCTCCTTGGTCTCGGGCAGCTCGTCGGCCTCGTTGGCGACGTTGGTCGAGTCGTGGCGGCCGCGCTCCAGGCCCTCCCCGGCCTGGTCGGCGGCGCTCGGGGAGGTGCTCCCCCGCTGCTGGTCGTCCCCGTCGCCCGGGGCGGTCCAGCCCTTCTCCCGGGCCAGCTTGGTGCCCTCCACGGAGGCGGGACCGGCGCCTACGCCCTCGTCGGCCAGGCCGTCGGGGAAGCCGGCGAGCACCCGGGACACGTGCTTGAAGGAGCGCACGCTGGAGGGGCCGCGGGTGGAGGCGACCTCCTCGCCGGACCGCAGGCGGTCGACGAGCTCCTTGCCGGACTCGGGGGTCTGGTTGTCGAAGAACTCCCAGTTGACCATCATCACGGGTGCGAAGTCGCAGGCGGCGTTGCACTCCAGCCGCTCGAGGGTGATCTTGCCGTCCTCGGTGGTCTCGTCGTGGCCGATGCCCAGGTGCTCGCTCAGCTCCTCGAAGATCTGGTCGCCGCCCATGATCGCGCACAGCGTGTTGGTGCAGACGCCCACGTTGTAGACGCCGTTGGGGTGGCGCTTGTACTGGGTGTAGAACGTCGCCACGCCGCTGACCTCGGCGGTGGTCAGGTCGAGCAGGTCGGCGCAGAAGTGCACGCCGCGGCCGGTGACGTAGCCGTCGACCGACTGGATCAGGTGCAGCAGCGGCAGCAGGGCCGAGCGCTTCTCCGGGTAGCGGGCGACGACCTGCGCGGCGTCGGCGTTCAGCTGGGCCAGCACGTCCTCGGGGTAGGGCTCCTCGGAGGCGTGCAGCGCGGTGAGGTAGCGGATCGGCGGCTCGGCGAACATCGCGTCGGCCCGGCGGGCGCGCTCCCGCTCGTGCCGGACCACGGTGGTGTCCTCGGGCCGTGCGTCCGGAGTGATGTCGTCTGGTCGCTCACCCACGCTCGCTCCGATCCTCGCTTCGCTCCGGTCCTCACTCCCTGGTGAGCTCATCGGTCCACGCCTCCCATCACGGGGTCGATCGAGGCGACGGCGACGATGACGTCGGCGACGAGGCCGCCCTCGGCCAGGACCGAGGCCGCCTGCAGGTTGTGGAAGCTGGGGTCGCGGAAGTGCGCCCGGTAGGGCCGGGTGCCGCCGTCGGAGACCACGTGGCAGGCGAGCTCGCCCTTGGGCGACTCGATCGCGGCGTAGGCCTGGCCCGGCGGGACCCGGAACCCCTCGGTGACGATCTTGAAGTGGTGGATCAGCCCCTCCATGGACTCCGCCATGATCTCGCGGATGTGGTCCAGGGAGTTGCCCTGGCCGTCGGCGCCCACGGACAGCTGGGCCGGCCAGGCGACCTTGCGGTCGGCGACCATGACCGGCTCGCCCTGGCTGGCGCGCAGCCGCTCGATCGCCTGCTCGGCGATCCGCAGCGACTGCCACATCTCGTCGAAACGGATGACGACGCGGCCGTAGCAGTCGGCGTCCTGGCGGGTGACCACGTCGAACTCGTAGTTCTCGTAGCCGCAGTAGGGGTCGGACTTGCGCAGGTCGTGCGGCAGGCCGGTCGAGCGCAGGATCGGGCCGGTGATGCCCAGCGCCATGCAGCCGGCCAGGGAGAGGTAGCCGACGTCGACGGTGCGCGCCTTGAAGACGGGGTTCTCCAGGAGCAGCAGCTCCATCTCGTGGATGCCCCGGCGCAGGCCGGGCAGCTCGGACTCCAGCAGGTCGAGGTGCTCGGGCAGCACGTCCTGGATCACCCCGCCGGGCCGGACGTAGGCGTGGTTCATCCGCAGCCCGGTGACCGCCTCGAAGAAGCGCAGGATGCGCTCGCGCTCGCGGAAGCCGATCGTCATGATGGTCGTGGCGCCCAGCTCCATGCCGCCGGTCGCCAGGGCGATCAGGTGCGAGCCGATCCGGTTGAGCTCCATCATCAGCACCCGGATGTCGCTGGCGCGCTGCGGGACCTGGTCGGTGATGCCGAGCAGCTTCTCGATGCCCAGGCAGTAGGCCGTCTCGTTGAAGATCGGGGTCAGGTAGTCCATCCGGGTGCAGAACGTGGTCCCGATGGTCCAGGTCCGGAACTCCATGTTCTTCTCGATGCCGGTGTGCAGGAAGCCGATGCCTGCGCGTGTCTCGCGCACGGTCTCCCCGTCCAGCTCCAGCACGAGACGGAGGACGCCGTGCGTCGAGGGGTGCTGCGGGCCCATGTTGACCACGATGCGCTCGGCGCCGAGCGCGGCGACCTCGGTCGCCAGCTCGTCCCAGTCGCCGCCCTGGACGGTGAAGACGCCTTCGCCGTCGACGGAGTCGGCGCTCTCGCCCTGGCCGTAGAGGTCGGAGCTCTCCTCGACGTGCTCGGCGCCCTCGTCGGCCATGGTGCCGGTGAAGGTCGGGTCGCTGCTGGTCACTTGTAGCTCCTCCGCTGGTCGGGGGCGGGGATGGTGGCGCCCTTGTACTCCACCGGGATGCCGCCGAGCGGGTAGTCCTTGCGCTGCGGGTGGCCGGGCCAGTCGTCCGGCATCAGGATGCGGGTCAGCCCGGGGTGGCCCTCGAAGACGATGCCGAACATGTCGTAGGTCTCGCGCTCGTGCCAGTCCAGACCCGGGTAGATGTCCACCGTGGAGGGGATGCGCGGGTCCTCGTCGGGGCAGGTCACCTCGAAGCGCACCCGCCGGCTGCCGTTGGTGATGGACAGGAAGTGGTAGACCGCGTGCAGCTCGGCGCCGGTCTCCTGGGGCCAGTGCACGCCGGAGACGCCGCTGGCCACCTCGAAGCGCAGGCGGGCGTCGTCCCGCAGCGGGCGCAGCAGCGAGCGCAGCTGCTCGCGGCGCACGACGAGCGTCAGCTCGCCGCGGTCGACGACCACCCGCTCGACGCCGGCCTCGAAGGCCTCGGGGGCAGCGTCCTGGAGGGCGTCGACGACCTCGTCGAAGTAGCTGCCGTAAGGCCGCTCGGCGGCCCCGGGGTAGAGGACGGGCACCTGCAGCCCGCCGTAGCCGGAGGTGTCGTTGCCCAGCGAGGAGCCGAACATGCCGGTGCGGTGGGCGACCTCGACCGGCTCACCAGGGGCGTCGAGCTGCGCCGGGACCGATCCTGCGCCCTCCTCCTGGGCGTGGGTGGTGCCGACCTCCTGCTCCACGGTCCGCGACGGCTGGCTCGCCTCGTCACGCGTGGTCTCCTGCTCCGGCGGCTTCTTGTCCGGCGTCTGCGGTCCGGTGCTGGTCATCGGGGGAGCAAACCCTTCATCTCGTGGGTCGGCACGGCCTGCAGCGCCGCCGCCTCGGCCGCGCGGGCGGCATGTTCGCGGTCGACGCCGAACTTGAACTCCCGGATCTGGCGCTGCAGCTCCATGATCGAGTTGAGCAGCATCTCCGGTCGCGGCGGACAGCCCGGCAGGTAGATGTCGACCGGGACGACGTGGTCGACGCCCTGGACGATCGCGTAGTTGTTGAACATGCCGCCGGAGCTGGCGCAGACACCCATCGCGATGACCCACTTGGGGTTGGGCATCTGGTCGTAGACCTGGCGCAGCACGGGCGCCATCTTCTGCGACACCCGGCCGGCCACGATCATCAGGTCGGCCTGGCGCGGAGTCGCGGCGAACCGCTCCATGCCGAAGCGCGCGATGTCGTAGTCCGGCGTGCCGACGGCCATCATCTCGATCGCGCAGCAGGCCAGGCCGAACGTCGCCGGCCACACGGAGTACTGGCGCATCTGACCGGCCAGCCCCTCGACGGTCGTCAGCATGACGCCGCCGGGAATCTTGTCCTCAAGACCCATGGGTCTCACACCTTTCTGTCGCCGGACCGGCAGGCTCCGGGGAGCACCGCCACCACGTCATACCCGGTCCTCAGTCCCACTCCAGACCGCCCCGGCTCCACTCGTAGACGAACGGCACCGAGACGACCACCAAGAAGAGCAGCATCGCCAGCACCGAGAACAGCCCGACCTGGTCGAAGGCGACCGCGAACGGGTAGAGGAAGAGCACCTCGACGTCGAAGACGATGAAGAGCATCGCCGTCAGGTAGAACTTGATCGGCACGCGACCGCCCTCGTGCGCCTGGGGGGTGGGCTGGATACCGCACTCGTAGGCCTCGGACTTGGCGCGGTTGTACTGCTGGCGACCCAGCTGCCCACCGCCGAAGACGGACCCGAACGCGAACAGGACGCCGAAGGCCAGGAAGAAGAGAACCGGCAGATACGGGTGGTAGTCCATCAGAGCCTGGACTCCTTTCGGGTGGTGCTCGGCGCCGTGCACGCGCGGTCGGGGGTCGGACGCGTGCCCAGCCTAGTCGGCCAAGGTGCTTTCATGCCGCAGGCGTCATCCTCGTCAGCGCGTTGATGACCCGGTCGTCCAGACGACCGCCGCGCTCCTGGGGCAGGTTGGCCATGATCTTCAGCAGCAGGCGCATCAGGGCCTTGCGCGGCAGCCCGTACTTGACGGCGAGCCGCATGACCTCCGGCTTGCCGATGAGGGTGGCGAAGTGCCGACCCAGCGTGTAGTAGCCGCCGAGCGAGTCCTTCATCACAGCAGGGTAGGACCGCAGGACCGCCTCGCGCTCTCCGGGCGTGGGGCGCGCGAGCGCGGAGGCGACGATCTCGGCCGAGCGTCGGCCCGCCTCCATCGCCTCGGCGATGCCCTCGCCGTTGAACGGGTTGACCATCCCACCGGCGTCGCCGACGAGGAGCAGTCCGCGCTCGTAGAGGGGCTGGCGGTTGAAGCACATCGGCAGCGCGGCCCCGCGCACCGGCCCGAGCTGGGTCTCCTCGCCCATCCCCCACTCCTCCGGCATCCCCGCCACCCAGCGGCGCAGGACGTCGCGGTAGTCGAAGGTGCCGAACGCCTCGGAGGTGTCCAGGATGCCGAGCCCGACGTTGGCCGTGCCGTCACCGAGCGGGAACATCCACCCGTAGCCGGGCATGAGCACGTCCTCGCCCTGGTCGCCCTTGGTCCACAGCTCCAGGTGGGACTCGATGTACTCGTCGTCGTGCCGCGGCGTGCGGTAGTAGGTGCGGACCGCCACGCCCATCGGCCGGTCGTCACGCTTGGGGCGGTCCATCGACAGCGACAACCGGCTGGAGTTGCCGTCGGCCGCGACGACCACCGGCGCACGGAACTCACGCTTCTCCCCGGTGGCGCGGCCGTCGGGACCCATGACCTTGGCGGTGACCCCGCAGATGTGGCCGCGGTCGTCGAGCACCGGGGCCTGGACGTTCATGCCCTCGTGCAGCCGGGCACCGCGGGAGGCGGCGTGCCGGGCGAGGGTCTGGTCGAGGTCCATCCGGGTGCGGACCAGGCCGTAGGCCGGGTAGGTCTCGCTGCCCGGCCAGTCCAGCTCCATCCGCACGCCGCCGCCCAGGATGCGCAGGCCCTTGGTGCGGTGCCAGCCGTCCTCCTCGCGGATGGACACGCCGAGGGAGATCAGCTCGCGCACCGCGCGGGGGGTGAGCCCGTCGCCGCAGACCTTGTCGCGGGGGAAGGACGCCTTCTCCAGGAGGAGGACCTCCAACCCGTGACCGGCCAGGTAGGCGGCAGTGGCGGAGCCTCCCGGCCCCGCTCCGACGACGATGACGTCGGCGGTCTCGACCTGTCCATCCACGGTGTCTGCGCCCTCGCTTGTGCCAACCTTCACGAACTCGAGCCAGTCTAGGACTCACCCTCCGCACCGCACGCTCAGGTGAGCCTTCGTCGAATTAGGACATACCGGCTTGTCCATGCTCGGGGCCGTCGGCCGCTGCGGGTCAGCGCCGCAGGACGTCGGCCAGCACCAGCGGCCGCCGCGCACGGGCCTCCAGCGCGGCGCACTGGGCCAGGAAGAGCTCGGCGCAGGCGAGGGCGTCGGTGAGCGCGGAGTGCGCCCGGTAGCGCGGCAGCCGGTGGCGGGCCCGGCAGGCGTCAAGACGCAGGGCGCCGTCGCGCACGTGCTCCCCCGAGCCCAGGAGGCGGCGCTCCAGCTCCACCGTGTCGATCACCTGCAGCTTCACGGTGCCGCCGTGGACCCGCCGGCAGGCGGCCGCCAGGAACGCGGTCTCCAGGCCGGCGTGGTGGGCGAGCAGCACCAGGCGACGCGGCCCGGTGAGGGTATGGAGGAGCTCGGGGAGCACCTGCTCCACCGGGGGCGCGGCGGCCAGGGCGTCGTCGGTCAGCCCGTGGACGGCGGCGGACTCCCCCACGTCGCCGTGCGGCCGGACCCGCCGGTGCGCGGCCCCGTCGAGCCTGACCTCCGCTCCTGCGACGGGCGCCCAGCCGACGGAGAGGATCTCGTGCCGGCGCGCGTCCAGCCCGGTGGTCTCCAGGTCGACCGCGAGGAGCTCGACCTCGGCCAGGGGCGTGCCGACGGGCCAGGTGGGCACGGCGGCCAGGTCGGCCAGGGGGCCCGGCGGCGGCCGCCGGAGCAGGTCGCGAAGCGCCACGTCAGGGCACCGGGGGCAGTCGGGTGGACAGACCGTGCTGGGCGGTACGGACGATCTGGAAGGCGTCGCGCAGGTGCCGTCGGTCCAGGCTGCCCAGCCGTGCGGGGTCGATGTGGTTGTCGGGGCGAAGGCCGCGGCGGACCTGCTCGGCCTGGTGGCGCAGCCGCAGGTAGGACATGAGCTCGAAGGCGTCGTGGAGGTCCCGCGCCGACTCCTCGGAGATCTGGCCAGGGCCCTGCGCTGCGGCCAGCCGCTCGGTGGTGCCCAGCGCCAGCGACCCGGCACGCAGCGCGTGCACCCGCGCCAGCTGCACGACCGCGGCGATCCCGAGCTTGATGTCGAAGGTGTCGTGGTGCTCCCCGGCGTCCTCGAGGACGAAGCTGCGGAAGAACCCGATCGGCGGACGCATGCGGGCGGCGTGGCCGGCCATGTAGGCCAGCAGCAGGTCCGAGCGCGAGCCGAGCGCGACCGCCTCGGCGCGCAGCCCGTCGACCAGTGCGGTGTCCCCGTGGACGGCGCGCATGTCGTAGAAGATCGACGCGTTCAGGACCGCGTCCGGCTCGGGCTCGGTGGCCCACCGCCGGAAGTGGGCGCGCCAGCGCCCCACGGTGAGCCGCCAGCGCGGGTTGGTGGCCATCACCTCGCCGGGGCAGCGTTCCCAGCCGACCGCCTGCAGCCCGGAGACGACGCGCTCGGCGAGCTCGCCCCACCACGGGTGTTCGAGGTCGGCGCCGTCGGCGAGCACGAGGGCGTTGTCCTGGTCCCCGCCCAGGGTCTGCTCCTCCCGGGCGGCCGACCCGAGCGCCACCCAGACGTAGGGAGCCGGCGGCGGCCCCAGCTCGGCCTCCGCCAGCTGGAGCAGGCGCACGGTGACGGCGTCGGCCAGCGCCCCGACCACCCGTCCGATGTCCACGGCGGTGGCGTCCTCGGTGACCAGCTGGTCGACGACCCGTCCGATCCGGGAGGCCAGCCGGACGACGCCTGGCACGTCGGACTGGCGGGCCAGGTCGGTGACCAGGTAGACGGGGCTCGAGCGCTCCAGCCGGACCAGGTCGGTGATCGTGACCAGACCGGCGACCCGGCCCTGGGGGTCGAGCACCGGCAGGTGGTGGATGTTGCGGCCGGTCATCTCGAGCATGACCTCCAGCGCGAGCGCCTCCGAGCGCACGGTGACCGGGTCCGGGGTCATCACCTCGCGGACCGGACGGTCGGACGGGACGCCGACGGCCAGCACCCGCCGGCGCAGGTCGCGGTCGGTGAGGATGCCGACCAGCCGGTCCCCCTCCATGACGAGCAGCGAGGAGGTGCCACCGTCGGCCATCGCCCGGGCCGCCTCGGCGATCGTGGTCCCGGGCGGGGCGCACACGGGCGGCTCCCGGAGCAGGTCGCGCACCGAGGTGCGGAAGACGGCGGAGCCCCGCTCGGACTGCTGCAGCTCGCCCAGCGCCCGGCGGATGCGGTCGCGGTGGGTCGCCCCGAAGTGCTCGGCGACGACCGGGTGCTCGGCCACCAGCCTCTCGACCTCGGCCTGCGGGACGGTGAGGAGGAGGGCGTCCTCACGGGCCGTCACGTCATACCTCGCGGGTGCCCGCTCCAGGATCGCCGACATGCCGAACGAGCCGCCCTCCCCCACCCGGTCGACGAGCTGGCCGGCGTCGGTGATGTCGACCGCGCCGGAGCGCACGACGTAGAGGCGGTCGCTGCTCATCCCGGCGCGCATGACGCTGCTGCCGCGACGGGCGTAGCGCATGGTGCAGCGGGCGGGCAGCGCGTCGAGCACCTCGGGCGGCAGCGCGTCGAAGGGCGGGTGGGCAGCCAGGAAGTCCCGGACCTCCGCGAGCTCGACGTCCATGTCGGGCCTCCCTCCTGCACCGCCGGGGCACCCGGCGGGACGCTCAGCTCAGCGGACCGGGCCTACCGGGCGCGGTCGCGTGGTGGATGGTGGCGATGCCGCCGGTGAGGTTGCGCCACCTGACCTGCTCCCAGCCGCCGGACCGGATGCGCTGGGCCAGCTCGCGCTGTCCCGGCCATGCCCGGATGGACTCGGTCAGGTAGACGTAGGAGTCGGGGTTGGAGCTGACCCTCCGGGCCACCGCGGGCAGGGCGCGCAGGACGACCCGGTCGTAGAGGCTCGCCATCCCGGGCACGACCGGACGCGAGAACTCGCAGATCACCAGGCGCCCACCGGGACGGACGACCCGGCGGAACTCGCCGAGCGCCGCGTCCACGTCGACGACGTTGCGCAGACCGAAGCTGATGGTGACCACGTCGAAGGATCCGTCGGCGAAGGGAAGCGCCGTGGCGTCCGCGGCGGTGAACGGCAGGTCCGGGCGACGCCGGTAGCCCTCCCGCAGCATCCCCAGGGAGAAGTCGGCCGGCACCACGTCGACGCCGCGGTCGGCGTAGGGCTCGCTCGAGGTGCCGGTGCCCGCCGCGATGTCGAGCACGCGCTCCCCCGGCGAGGCGTCGACGGCCCGGACGACGGCGCGCCGCCACAGGTGGTCGATCCCCCCGGTCAGCACCATGTTGGTCAGGTCGTAGCGCCGCGCGACGTCGTCGAACATCTCGGCGACCTCGCGCGGCTTCTTCTCCAGGCTGGCGCGCGACGGGCTCATGGCGTCCATCCTCCCATCCCGGCATACAGTTGGTCCCCGTGCCGTCCCTTGATCCTGCCGCCGGCGCCGAGCTGCCCGGCCGCATACGCGTGCGTTCCGAGGCCGTCGACGTCACCGGCGACCTGCTCGCCCGGATCCCTGACGAGGTCGACCCCCGCGACGTCGTGACCTGGTTGCGGGAGGGCGACGGGATGGTCGGCTGGGGCCGCGCCGCCCTGGTGCGCACCCACGGACCCGACCGCTTCGCGCAGGCCGAGGCCTGGTGGGACCGGTTGCGGACGGTCGCCGAGGTCGAGGACGGCGTGCGGGTGGCCGGCAGCGGGCTGGTCGCCTTCGGGTCCTTCGCCTTCGCGCCGGGCTCGGCGGACCGCTCGGTCCTGACCGTCCCGCGGGTGCTCATCGGCCGCCGCGACGGGATGGCGTGGGTGACCCGCGTCGTCGTCGACGACGAGCCGTGGCCCAGCGACCACCCGGCGCAGATGCTGGCCCGCACCAACCCCCGCCTCGGGGAGCTCGACCCGCTCGTCGAGACCGAGGGCACCGTCCCCGCGGCCCGGTGGCCGGAGGTCGTCGGCCGGGCGGTCGGGCGGATCGAGGCCGGCGAGGTGGACAAGGTCGTCCTCGCCCGCGACGTCCGGGTGCGCCACCGCGAGGGGCACGCGGTGCGGGTCGCTCCCGTCCTCGAGCGTCTCGAGCGCCGGTATGCCGCGACCTGGACCTTCGCGGTCGACGGACTCCTCGGCGCCACCCCCGAGATGCTCGTCCGCCTCCAGGACGGGCGGGTGCGCTCGCGGGTGCTGGCCGGCACGATCCGGCGCGGCGCGCACCCCCAGCACGCCGCCCCGCAGGTGAGCCATGAGCACCCCGTCGACCCGCGGCTGCGCCTGGTGAGCAGCGAGAAGGACCTGGAGGAGCACGCCTACGCGGTGCGGTCGGTGGCCGAGGCGCTGGCCCCGCACTGCACCGAGCTGCAGGTGCCGGCCACGCCCTACGTCCTGGAGCTGCCGGACGTCTACCACCTGGCTACCGACCTGACCGGCCGGCGCGCGGACGGCGCCACGTCCCTGAGCCTGGCGGCAGCCCTGCACCCCTCCGCCGCGGTGTGCGGCACGCCGACCGAGAAGGCGGCGGCGGTCATCACCGAGCTGGAGGGGATGGACCGTGGCCGCTACAGCGGCCCGGTGGGCTGGCTCGACGGCGACGGCGACGGGGACTGGTGCATCGCGCTGCGCTGCGGCGAGCTCGCCCCCGACCGCGGGTCGATGCGCATCTTCGCCGGCGGCGGCATCGTGGCCGCCTCCGACCCCGACGCCGAGCTGGCCGAGACCGAGGTCAAGCTCACCGCGATGCGGCACGCGCTCGGCCTCCTCGAAAGCTGACCAGGACCAGGTGGCCTCGGCGCGGTGACGCGAGCCCGATCGACCGAACCGGGCCACTCGCCCCGCTAGCGGCGGTCCCGCCCACGGGCGGGCGACCGAACCGGGTCACTCGCCCGGTCCGGGTGCGCCCGTCCGTCAGGCTGCTTCGGTGCCCTCCGGGCGACCGCCGCCGACGACGGCACCCTCCGGGACCACGACGTCCGGGTCGATCCGGACACCGTCGTGGACCCGGGCGCCGGCGCCGATCTTGGCGCGGGCCCCGACCTGCACGCCGCGGCCGAGCACCGCCCGGCAGCCGACGTGCGCCACGCTGCCGACGGTGCAGCCGACCATCACCGTGGCCCCGCGGTCGACCCAGGCACCACCGCGGATCCGGGCACCCGCCTCGACGTGCGCGCCGGGGTCCACGTAGGCGGACCGGTCGACGTAGGCCGTGGGGTCGACGCTGGCGGTCTCCTCGACCAGTCCGTCGCCGAGGGGGTGGCGGAAGTACCGCAGCAGAGCTCCGGTGTCCTCTTCGATCTCCACGTACCGCTTGCGCCTCTGCATGACGTCCCACCTTCTTCCTTCGCTCGTGGAGCGTCGCCGACGGCCACGCTCATGACAGGGAACGTCCGTGCGCTCGGCAGGATTCCGGCGCACGGACCAGATGCCTTCCCAGTCTGGCGGCGCGCGCTGTGATGCGCATGGGTCCTGTCTGTGAGTTTGCTGACACTTGCGGCCGGCCCACCCCGGTCAGGCCAGCAGGTCGCGCACCCGACGGTGCCCGGAACGGTCCACCGGCACCTCGATCACCCGGATGCCGGCGACCGGCGCGGCGAGCAGGTCAGCCAGCTCCCGCAGCGACGACGCCCGGGAGTGGTCCACACCGTGCGCCGTGCACAGGGCGGCCAGGTCGGTGCCGTGCGGCGTGCCGAAGACCCGCTCGGTAGCCGCCGCCGCGGCAGGTGTCGCAGACCGGGCCGGGTCGCCGTACTCGAGGGTGGAGAAGATGCCTCCCCCGTCGTCGTTGACGACCACCACGGTCAGGTCGGGTCGCGGCTCGGTGGGCCCGATGAGCAACCCGTTCGTGTCGTGCAGGAAGGTGAGGTCGCCGAGGAGCGCGACGACACGGTGCTGCGCGCGACCGCCGCCCTGCACGGCCAGCGCTGCGCCGACGGCGGTGGACACGGTGCCGTCGATGCCGGCCAGTCCGCGCGAGGAGACCACCCGGCAGGTGGGGGCCGCCGCCGGGTCGAGGTCCAGCACCACGGCCAGGTCGCGCGGGGCGTTGGATGAGCCGAGCACCAGCAGGTCGTGCCGGCCCAGCGCGGCGGCCACGGTGGCGGCCACCCCCGGCCCGGTCGGACCGCTGCCTGCCGCGTCGGCGTCGCCCGTCGGGTCCGCGCCGTCGAGCCCCACGGCGGCGCGCACCGCCGGACCGAGCGCGCGGCCGGCCCCGGTCCACGAGCCGACCCAGTCGCTCGAGCCGGCGTCCGGCTCCGGCACATCCCTGAGCACCTCCAGCGGATGGACCCGGTGCACGACGTGGGCCGGGTCGGTCCACTGCGGCGTCCCCGACACGTGCTCGACCACCATGTCGGGCCGTCGCATCAGGGCGCCCAGCTCGCGGAAGAGCGTGAGCCGGCCCACCACCACGACGCGTTCGGGCACGAGTCCGGCCAGCTCCCCCCGCGCCACGCGGCCGGCCAGCAGCACACCGTGCGGCACGACGGTCTCCCCCGCCGGCAGGACCCCGAACGGCTCGGCGAGCACCGGCCAGCCCGCGCCGGCCGCCCAGGCCAGCGTCCGGCGGGTCAGCGCCGGGTCGGGCAGGTCGCCCAGCAGCACGGCGGTGCGCGCCCCCGGCTCCACGCCGGCGCCCACCACCGGTGCGTGCCCCGGCCGGCGCACGGTCTGCGTCCAGGGCCCACCGCCGTCGCGACCGGCGGGTGCCGCCCCCGTGCCGTCGACCTCGGGAGCCAGCGGGTCGCGGAAGGAGACGTTGAGGTGGACCGGCCCGCCCCACGACCACGGGAAGCCGGACGCGGCGGCCAGCGCGCGGCATACCGTGGAGCGCCAGTAGGCGTTGGCGGACCCGGTGACGGTCTCCGGCGCCGGCAGGTCGGCCTCCCACCGCACCGCCCCGGCGAAGACGCCGGGCTGCGTGGTCGTCTGGTTGGCGCCGGTCCCACGCAGCTCGGCGGGCCGGTCGGCGGAGAGCACCACGAGGGGCGTGCCGCTGTGGTGCGCCTCGAGCACGGCCGGGTGGAGGTTGGCCACCGCCGTCCCCGACGTCGTGACCACGGGCACCGCCGCACCGGAGGTGCGCGCCATCCCGAGGGCGAGGAACCCGGCGGAGCGCTCGTCGATCCGCACGTGCAGCCGGAGCCGCCCGCCCCGGTCGGCGGCCTCGAGCGCGTAGGCCAGCGGCGCCGAGCGCGACCCGGGGCAGAGCACGGCCTCGCGCACGCCGCCGCGCACGAGCTCGTCGACGAGGACCTCGGCCAGGGCGGTGGAGGGGTGCACGCGCCCGATCCTCGCACGGGCCCGCGCCCGGGCGGTGACCCGTGGACGACCCGTAGAGTGGTGCCCCTATGGCCGCCGACTTCGACATCGAGCTGCAGGACGCCGTGGACCCCCTCGTCCTGGCGCTCGACGTGGGTTCCACCGCCAGCAGGGGCGCGCTCTACGACGCGCTCGGGCGGCCGGTCGGCCGCCGGGCCAAGGTGGCGCACTCGTTCACCACCGCCACGGACGGCACCTCCGAGATCGACCCCGACCAGGTCGTCGAGGAGATCACCACGATCGTGGACCGGCTCACCGAGACCCTCGGCGAGCGCACGGTCGCGGGGGTGGCGATGGACACCTTCGCCTCCTCGATGGTCGTCGTGGGCGCCGACGGCGCACCGCTCACGCCGTGCTTCACCTATGCCGACAGCCGGTGCCGCAAGCAGATCGCCGCGCTGCGCGAGGAGCTGGACGACGAGGCGCTGCAGCAGCGCACCGGCACGCGGGTGCATGTCAGCTACTGGCCGGCGCGGCTGCGCTGGCTGGCCGACCAGCGGCCGGAGGTGGTCGCCGGCGCGGCCCACTACCTCTCCCTCGGCGACTACGTGCTGCACCGGCTGACCGGCACGCTGGGCACGGGCACGTCCACGGCGTCGTGGACCGGGATGGTCGACCGGCACACCGCCACCTGGTACCCCGAGCTGGTCGAGATCTGCGGCATCACCCCCGACCAGCTCCCCCGATCCACCACCTCGACGACCCGCTGGAGATGGAGGCGGGGCGGGCGGCCGAGATCGCCGCGCGCTGGCCGGCTCTCGAGGGGGCCAGCTGGTTCGCCCCCATCACCGACGGGCTGGCTGCCAACGTCGGCCTGGGTGCCTACGACGAGACCGCGATCGGCGCCTCCTGCGCGACCTCCGGGGCGTTGCGGGTCCTGGTCCGGGAGATGCCCGAGGAGCTGCCGCCCGGGCTGTGGTGCTACCGCGTCTCCCACGACCGGTCGCTGCTCGGCGGCGCGCTCAACGACGTCGGGCGGGCGCTGGCCTGGGCCGACGTGACGCTGGCGGTGGACCAGGTCGAGCCGGAGGTGCTCTCCGCGGCGCTGCTGGCCGAGCCGCACGAGACGACGCCGCTGGTCCTGCCCTTCTTCACCGGCGAGCGCAGCACCGGGTGGGCCTCCGGCGCACGCGCCGTCATCACCGGGGTGAGCCTGGCCTCGGCGCCGGTCGAGGTCTACCGCGGCGTGGTGGAGGGGATCGCGCTGGCCTACGCCCGGATCGTCAGCCAGCTGCGCGAGGCCGCCCCGCAGCCGGAACGGCTCTTCGCCGGCGGCAGCGTCACCACCGACCACCCCGAGCTGCTGCAGGTGATGGCCGACGCGATGCGCACGCCGGTGACGCCGGTGCGGATCAAGCGCACCACGCTGCACGGCACCGCGCTGCTCGCGCTGGAGACCCTGGCGCCGGACGTGCGCCGGGCCCGTCCCGAGCGCGGCAAGGCCCTCACCCCCGACTACAACCGGCGGCCCTACTACACGGAGCGTTTCCAGCGGTTCGAGCGCGTCTACGAGGCGCTCTACGGGTGACGGGAGCACGGCTGGGGGCCGCGACGTGAGGTCGCTGGCCGACGACCTGAGGGCGCGCGAGGACGACGAGCTCGCGGCGCTGCTGCAGGCCCGTCCCGACCTGGCCCGCCCGGCACCTTCCGACCTCACCGCACTCGCCGCCCGGGCCACGACGCGCAGCAGCATCCGACGCGCCCTGGAGTCGCTGGACCTGGCCCACCTGCAGGCGCTGGAGGCGGTGGTCGTCGCCGCACCGGCGGAGGTGGAGGAGGTGGCGAGGCTGCTCGGCACCACCGGCGACCGCGCCGAGGAGCTCGTCGAGCGGCTCGTGGCCCTCGCGCTGTGCTGGCGGGCCCCGGAGGGCGTGCGTCCCGCCCGCCCCGTGGCCGAGCTCGTCGGCGACCCGGCCGGGCTCGCGCCCGACGACGGTGACGACGGCCCGGTGGGCGACGCGCTGGAGGAGGCCCTGGCCGGGCTCGGCGCGGACCGCCGCAGGGTGCTGGACGCGCTGACCTGGGGGCCACCCGTGGGCGAGCTCGGCCTGCCGGCGACCAGCGGGACCGGGGCGGCGGGCGGCGTGGCGCACGCCGGCGCGGAGCTGGTCCGGGACGGGCTGCTCACCCGCGTCGACGACACCCATGTCCAGCTCCCCCGACGCGTGGCGTTGGCGCTGCGCGGTGGCCACCTGCACCGGCACCCGGCCTCCGAACCGCCTGAGGTGGAGCACGCCGTCCTCGACCCTGCCGCCGTGGACGCGGCCGCCGGCGGACGGGCCGCGGACCTCGTCGCCCTCGTCAACGAGGTGCTCGACCGCTGGGGCGCCCGACCGCCCCGGATCCTGCGCACCGGTGGGCTCGCCGTCCGCGACCTGGACCGTCTCGCGGCCCACCTCGAGGCCGGGACCGAGCAGACCGCCTGGCTGCTGGAGACCGCGCTGGCCGCCGGGCTGGTCGCCGCCGACGACGGGAGCCGCGGCGAGGACGCGGCCTGGGTGCCCACGACCCTCGCCGACGACTGGCTGGCCGCGAGCGCCGGCGAGCGCTGGGCCCGGCTCGCCCATGCGTGGTGGACGACGCCGGCCGCACCGAGCCTGGTCGGGACGCACGAGGGCGGGCGGGTCAACGCCCTGTCCACGAGTACGTCATACCCCCTCGCGCGGGTGCGCCGACAGGACGCGCTGCGGGTGCTGGCCACGCTCCCCGCGGGCGCCGCCCCGACCCAGGACGGCCTGGAGGCGCTGCTGCGCTGGCGCCACCCGCTGCGCACCTCCCGGGCCACCGCGGAGCACGGCACCGGCCTCGACGTGGCGCTGCGCGAGGCGGAGTGGGCGGCGGTGACCGGGCGGGGCGCGCTGTCCTCCCCCGGTCGTCTCCTCGTGGGGGCGAGCGGCGACGGGGTGGACGCCGAGGAGGCGGCCGCGGACCTGATGGACCCGCTCGTGCCGCCGGCCGTCGACCAGGTGCTGCTGCAGGCCGACCTCACCGCGGTCGCGCCCGGACGCCTGGACGGCCACCTCCGTGCGCTCATGCACCTGGTCAGCGACGTGGAATCGCGCGGCGGGGCGACCGTGCACCGGTTCAGCGAGACGAGCGTGCGACGCGCCCTCGACCTGGGCTGGACCGCCGACCGCGTCCTCACCGAGCTGGCCGCGGCCTCCCGCACCCCGGTGCCGCAGCCGCTGGACTACCTCGTGCGCGACGTCGCCCGCCGGCACGGGCGCGCCCGGGTCGGCTCGTGCGCGGCCTACCTGCGCTCCGACGACGCGGCGCTGCTGGACCGGATGGAGCTGGACCGCGGCCTGGGCCTGCTCCAGCTGCGCCGGATCGCCCCGACGGTCCTCGTCTCCGCGGTGCCGGCGGCCACCGTCATGGACGTGCTGCGCGAGGAGCAGTACGGCCCGGTCGCCGACGGTCCCGACGGTGCGCTCGCGCTGGCGTCGCCCTCGGCGCGGCGCACGACGGCCCGGCCCCCCTCCCCGCTGCGGGTCAGCACCGTCGATGCGAGGGTCGCCCGCCAGGTCGTCGCGCTGCTGCGCCGCGGGGACGGCGCCCGGGACGCCGACGTCGGCGGGTCCGGCTGGTACAGCGACCCGGTCGTGGTCTCGGCCGTCCTGCGCGAGGCCGCTGCTTCGGGCGGCCCGGTGTGGATCGGCTACGCCGACGACGTCGGCGGCATCACCACCCAGCTGGTGCGTCCGGAGTCGGTGGAGGCCGGACGGGTGCGCGCCACGGTCGGCGACAGCGACGCGGTCCGCAGCTTCCTGCTCCACCGGGTGACGCGGGTCCGCCCGGCCGAGTAGGTGCCGGCCCGGGGCACCCCTCAGCGTGGAGCCTCCTGCTGCGAGTGCCCCGCTTCCGTCGGCCGAGCGCGAAGACCATCGACGGAAGCGGGGCACTCGCCCGCTGCGGGGCTGGTCCGTGCGGAACGGCGGTGGCCGCGCTCAGCCCCGCGCTGCCGACCGGCCGTGCGCCCCCCGGGCCTCGTGGCTGAGCGCCGCGCGGCGCCACGCCTCGACGACCCCGACCTGGTTGAACGTGTAGACGTGCAGGCCGGCCACGCCCATCGCGGGGTCGGCCGCCAGACCAGCCACGCTGGTCACGAACCGGTCGGTGCTGAAGCCGCTGCCCACCACACGGGTCATCACCTTGCGCTGCTTGCGCAGGAACCGCAGGGAGTCACCCACGCCGATCTTGGTGCCCATCGCCAGCAGCTTGGTGCGCTCGACCGGCCCCGGCACGCCCGCGAGCAGCGGCAGGTTCACGCCGCGACGCCGGATCCGGTGCACCCACGCGGCGAGGATCTCGGGGTCGAAGGTCATGTTGGACACGACGTGGGTGGCGTGCAGCCTCTTGTCCCACATCGCCTGGACGACCACGTCGTCCTCGATGAACGGGTGCGCCTCGGGGTAGCCGGTGATGCTCACCTCAGGGAACGGGTCGCCCATGTCGCGCAGGTCGTGCAGCAGGTCGAGGGCCTGGACGTAGTCACCGACGGGCACCTGGGCGTCGCCGGCGGGCACGAACACCCGCCGCACACCGAGCTCGCGCAGCTGCTCGACGATGTCCACCAGCTCGGCACGGCCGCTGACCATCCGCGCCGCCAGGTGCGGCACCACGTCGTAGCCAGCCGTGGCGAGGCTCGCGCTCAGGTCCAGCGTCGCGCCCAGCCTCTTGCCCGGCGAGGCGGTCACCGAGACGGTCACCGAGGTGGGCACGTGCTCGAGGACCTGGTCGTGGATGCTGGCCGTCGGGAGCACCTCGTAGCGGGCGCCCTCCAGCAGCCGCCTGACGGCCAGGTCGACGGCGCCGCTCATGACGCCACCCCCGACGCGGCCGGTTCGGCCAGCAGGTCGACCAGGGCTCGCTCCAGCCCGACGTGTCCGACCGGGACGACCTCCAGCGGCAGGCCGAGGTGTCCGGCGGCCCGCTCGGCGAGGGCGGTGAGCTCCTCGGACCGGTCCTGCGCCAGCCACACGACGCGCGAGTAGTGGGCGAAGTAGTCCTCGCGCAGCTCCGGGTGCCGGTCCAGGCCCAGCTCGCGCAGCACGGTCCGGTCGAAGGACCGCACGAGGAAGTCGGTCAGCACGTAGGTGCCCGGCTGCTCCTCCATCATCTGGCGCATCCGTTCCCGGCCGGCGTAGAGGTCGTAGCAGTGCAGGCCGGGCAGCCGCCGCAGCCCACGCCGCGCGCACAGCTCGTCCAGGGCACCGTAGGTGCCGCAGTCGGCGTAGCCGATGACGACCCGCTCGTAGCGGCCCTCGAGCTCGTCCACCAGCCGCTCCACCGCCCCGGCGATCTCCTGGGGCCGGTTGTGCAGCAGAGGCGGCAGCGGGTGCACGTCCACCGGCAGGGGCGGGGTATGCCGTGCGCTCACCTCCGCGGCCGGCTGCGCCAGCGCGCCGCACGCCACGAGCGCGACCCGCCCGGGGGCCGGCTCAGACCGGGAAGGGAAGCCGCTCGACGAAGGCATCGTTGAAGTCGGGACGGTCGGAGAGCTCGACATAGCGCACCTCCTCCAGCAGCGCATCGGCCCCGGCCCGCTCGCGCGAGCTGAGCAGCACCATCTTGGCGCCCTCCCCGGCCACGTTGCCCGCCGAGACGACCCGGAGCACCGGCAGCTTGGGCACCAGCCCGATCCGCACCGCGGAGGAGGCGGACAGATAGCTGCCGAAGGAGCCGGCGAGCAGGACCTGCTGCACGTCGCCCTCGGCCAGGCCGAGCTCCTCGAGCAGGAGGGACCAGCCGGTCGAGATCGCGGCCTTGGCGAACTGCAGCTCGCGCACGTCGCGCTGGGACAGGTAGACGCCGTCCTCGGGGCGGGCGTCCGGGGCGGGCCGGTGGAGCACGAAGACCCGCTCCAGCCCGACCGTGGAGAGCCGGTCGGCCAGCGCGGGCGCGATCTCGGCGGCGGCCTCCTCGGTCACGAACCGGCCGCTGGCGTCCATCAGGCGCACCCGGACCAGCTCGGCGACGGCGTCGACCAGGCCGGAGCCGCACAGGCCGCGAGGCTCGACGTCGCCGATGACCTCCAGCGCGACCGCGTCCTCCGCCTGCCCGTCCGGCGTGAGCCGGACCACCTCGACGGCTCCCTCGGCGGCGCGCATGCCGCAGCGGATCGACCCGCCCTCGAAGGCGGGCCCGGCGGGCGCCGCGGTCGCGACGATGCGCTCCCCGTCGGCGAGGGCGATCTCGCAGTTGGTGCCGACGTCGATGAAGAGCCGGACGCGGCTGTCCCGGTCCATGCCCGAGGCCAGCATCCCGGCCACGACGTCGCCGCCGACGTAGGCACCGAGCGCGGGGAAGAGGGTGGCGCGGGCGCCGGGGTGCAGCGTCAGGCCGAGCTCGGCCGCGGGCACCGGGGGCCAGCCGGCGGTGGACATGACGAAGGGGGCGACGCCCAGCGGCTCGGGGTCCACCCCGAGGACCAGCGCCGTCATCGTGGCGTTGCCCGCCAGCGCCACCTGGTAGACCTCCTCGGGCGCGACGCCGCCCTCGAGGCAGACCTCCTGCGCCAGGTCGCGCAGCGTGGCGTGGGCGAGCTCGCGCAGCCGGCCGGCCGCCTCGGGGTCCATCATCGTGGCGCTGATCCGGCTGATGACGTCACCGCCGTAGGGCTGCTGCTGGTTGAGCACCGAGGACACGGCGACCGGGGTGCCGGTGCCCAGGTCGAGCAGCGTCGCCACGACCGTGGTCGTGCCGAGGTCGTAGGCGATGGCGAAGCGCCGGCCGGTGGTGTCGCCGGCCTCCACGTCGATGAGCGTCTCGTCGACCACCACGGCCGTGACCTTGTAGTCCGCCTCCCGGAGCACGGTCGGCAGCCGTCGCAGCACGTGCAGGTCGGGGGTGGGCTCCAGGTCGTCGATGGCGTCGAGCACGCGCACCAGGTCGGTGCGCTGGTCGGCCAGGGTCGGCTCGGTGAGCTCGAGGTAGCGCTTCTGCACGCCGGGTCGCAGGATGACCTGGCGCCCGACGCCGACCGTGGCGGCCTTGGGCCGGGTGACCAGCGGCGGCACCGTGATCTCCAGGTCGGTGACGGTGCGCACCAGGCACGCCAGCCGCCAGCCGCCGGCGAGCTCCTCGGGCGTGAAGGCCCGCTCGTCGGAGGGGGTGACCGGCGAGGTGCCCGCGGTGAGCTGCACCTTGCACTTGCGGCAGGTGCCGTGACCGCCGCAGGTGGAGTCGATCGCGATGCCGTTCCAGCTCGCCGCGTCGAAGACGCTGACGTCCGGGGGCACCCGGAACTCACGCCCGGCGGGCGAGAACAGCAGCGAGACGCGGGCGGGTCCCGTCTGCTCCAGCTCCTCCTCCGCGGCGCTCATCTAGCCGACCGCGTCCTGGACGGCGCGCACCTGGTCGGCGGCGGCCTGCTCGGCCGCCTGCTCGGCGGCCCGCCGCGCGCGGTGGGCGGAGATCCACCGCATACCCCACTCGTCGTGGCCCAGCAGCACGTCGGCCGCCCGGACCGCGTCCACCACCTGCCGGGTGCGCGAGTCCATGATCGCGCTGGTCAGCCCGGCGGTCATCGCCATCGGGAGCCAGGTCGCGCCGATCGTGGGCCGGCCCGGCATCCCGAAGGAGACGTTGGAGGCGCCGCAGGTGGTGTTCAGGCCCCAGCGGTCCCGGACCACGGACAGGGTCTCCAGCGCGCTGCGCCCCACGCTGCCGTCCGCGCCGATCGGCATCGCCAGCGGATCGATGACGATGTCCTCCAGGGGTATGCCGTACTCCTCCGTCGCCACCCGCACGATCTTGGCGACCAGCTCGATCCGCTTGCCGGCCTCCATCGGGATCTCGTCGGCGTCGTTGGGCAGCGCGATCACCGCCGCGTCGTACTTCTTGACCAGCGGCAGGATCTGCTCGAGGCGCTCGTCCTCGGCGGTCACCGAGTTGACCAGCGCCCGCCCCTGGTAGGCGGCCAGCCCGGCCTCGAGGGCCTCGACGACCGAGGAGTCGATGCACAGCGGCAGGTCGGTCAGCGACTGGACGAGCAGGACCGCCTTCTCCAGCAGCTCGGCCTCGTCGGTGAGCGGCACGCCCATGTTGACGTCGAGGACGTCGGCGCCGCCGGCGACCTGGGCGGCCACGTCCTTCTCGATCGCGGACAGGTCGCCCGCGCGCAGCTGCTCCTGGAACACCTTGCGCCCGGTGGGGTTGATCCGCTCGCCGATGACGCAGAAGGGCTGGTCGGCGCCGAGCACCACCTCGCGGGTGGCCGAGCGCAGGACCGTGCGCCGGGGCTCGACCGGGCTCATGCGGGCACCGGAGCCCTCTTGGCCCGCATGAGCGCCTTGGCCTTCTTGACCGCGGCCGAGGCGTCGGCGGCGTAGCCGTCGGCACCGACCACGTCGGCGTACTCCTGGGTCACGGGGGCGCCGCCGACCATGACCAGGACGTCGCCGCGCATCCCGGACTTCTCCAGGGCGTTCATGTTGGCCTTGAACATCGGCATGGTGGTGGTGAGGAAGGCGGAGAACCCGACGATGTCGGGCTGGTGCTTCTCGATGGCCGCCAGGAAGGTCTCCGGCGCCACCTGCACGCCGAGGTCGATCACCTCGAACCCGGCGCCCTCGAGCATGATGTTGACCAGGTTCTTTCCGATGTCGTGCACGTCACCCTTCACGGTGCCCATGACGAACTTGCCCACGGTCTCCACGCCGGTGTCGGCCAGCAGCGGCCGGAGCACCTCCATCGAGCCGGCCATCGCCTTGCCGGCGATGAGCATCTCGGGGACGAAGAAGTCGCCCCGCTCGAAGCGGGCCCCGACCTCCTCGAGCGCGGGGATGAGGGCGTCGAAGAGCAGCGTGCCGGGCTGCATCCCGGCGCTCAGGCCCTGGTCGGTCAGGTCGAGGACGGCGGGGCCGTTCCCGACGAGGGTGTTGTCGTACAGACCCTGGAGGATCTCATCCGGCGTCATGTCGGACCTTTCTCGCGGAGGTGCTGAGTCGTGCCGAGAGGTCGGCGGCGTGCGCCGCCACCACTGCTCCGACGGCAGGTATGCGGTGCGCCAGCCGGGTGCTGGGACCGGACAGCCCCAGACCGGCGACGACCCTGCCGTCGACGTAGACGGGGGCGGCGATCCCGGTGAGCCCGACCTCGAGCTCGTCGACGGTGCTCGCCCAGCCCCGGGTGCGGATCTCGCGGAAGCCGGCCGCCAGCTCTTCCCAGCTGCCCACGGTGCGCGGGGTGAGCTGCTCCAGCGCGCCCGCCGGTCGGTCGATCACGCCGTGGGCGTAGAGCATCTTGCCCAGCGACGAGGTGTGCGCGGGCAGGTCGACTCCGACCCAGTCCCGGCTGCCCAGCAGGTAGATCGAGTCGACCTGGGCGATCTGGACCACCGTGTCGCCCAGGCCCACGCCGAGGTTGATCGTCTCGCCGGTCTCCTCGCTCAGCGCCGCCATGACCGGGGCCGCGAGGCGCACCAGGCGTCCCCGCACGTCCCACTGCGCGGCGTACTGCTCGAAGAGCGCCCCCGGCGCCCAGCCGCCCTCCTCCTCGCGCCGCAGCAGGTGATTGCGCTCCAGCGCCGAGAGCAACCGGGAGGTGGTCGAGCGGGCGTAGCCGGTCTCGGCCGTCAGCTCGGTGGCGGTGGGCGTCCCCGCATGCTGGACGACGCGCGAGAGCAGGTCGGCCGCCCGGTCGATCGCCTGGGTCCCGCTGCTCGCCATCTGGTCACCGCCGTTCGGTCGGGAGGCTTCCCTCCGAAACCACATTGTGGGAGTGTGTTCCCACGATGTGATGCTAAGCCCCGTCGCGTCGGCTCGTCAACGTCTGGAGGTCGCCATGTTCGTCAACCACATGCCCCGCTACGAGATCCTCTCCGCCGAGGCCATGGATCAGCTCGACCGCGGCTGGCGGCGGCTCATCAGCGAGGTGGGGGTGGAGTTCTCCTCCGAGCGCGCCCTGGAGATCTTTCGCAGGGCCGGCCAGCGGGTCGAGGGCGAGACGGTCTTCTTCGACCCGGAGTTCGTCCTGGAGCAGGTGGCGCTGGCACCCCGGGAGTTCGACGTGCAGGCGCGCAACCCGGAGCGCTCGGTGCACATCGGCGGCGACCACATGACCTTCGCCGCGGTCTACGGCCCGCCGTTCGTGCGCCAGGGGGACGTGCGCCGGGACGGGACGCTGGACGACTTCGTCAACTTCGCGCGGCTGTCCCAGTCCTTCGACGTCCTCGACTCCGCCGGCGGCGTCGTCCTGGAGCCCAACGACCGGCCGCTGGACAGCCGCCACCTCGACATGGTCTTCGCGCTGCTGACCGAGACCGACAAGTTCTTCATGGGCAACGTCATCTCCGGCCAGAACGCCCGCGACACGATCGCGATGAGCGAGATCGTCTTCGGCGGTCGCGAGTCGATCGAGAGGACCCCGTCCTCGATCTCGATCATCAGCGTCAACTCGCCGATGCGCTGGGACGAGCGGATGCTGGAGGCGATGTTCGAGTACTGCGAGGCCAACCAGGCCGTGGTGCTCACCCCCTTCCTGCTGATGGGGGCCATGTCTCCGGTCACCATCCCCGCCACGCTGGTCCAGCAGATCGCCGAGACCCTCTCCGGGGTGGCCCTGGCCCAGCTGATCCGGCCCGGCTGCCCCGTGATCTTCGGCTCCTTCCTGTCCACGATCGACATGCAGAGCGGCTCGCCCACCTTCGGCACGCCGGAGTCGGCGATCGGGCTGCTCGCGACCGGCCAGATCGCCCGGCACCTCGGCCTGCCCTTCCGCACCGGCGGCGGCCTGACCTCCTCCCAGGTGGCCGACGGCCAGGCCGGCTACGAGGCGATGATGACGATGATGCCGACCTTCCTGGCAGGCACCAACTTCGTCATGCACAGCGCCGGATGGCTCGAGGGCGGGCTGGTCGCCGGTTACGAGAAGTTCGTCATGGACGTGCAGATCCAGGAGATGCTCCAGGCCCAGTTCGCGCCGCTGGAGATCGACGAGGCCTCGCTGGCCTTCGACGCCCACGTCGAGGTCGGTCACGGCGGCCACTTCCTCGGCGCGGCCCACACCCTGGAGCGCTTCCGCACCTGCTTCTACCGCCCGTTCCTGTCGTCCTCGGACAACTTCGAGCGGTGGACGGGCAAGGGCGCGCCCGACACGTCCGCGCGCGCCTCGACGATCTGCGCCGAGCGGCTGGAGTCCTTCGAGGCGCCACCGATGGACGACGCGGTCCGGGCCGAGCTGCAGGACTTCGTGACCCGTCGGCGCCGCGAGCTCGGCGACTGACCTGCACCCCGGGCCCGGGACGGCCCCGCACCGCCCCCGGGTTATCGTTGCACCATGCGCAACGGTGTCGCTCGTAGTCATCCCCGCCCCCCGTCGCCGACCGGTGCGGTGCAGTCGGTGGACCGTGCGATGGCCGTCCTCGAACTGCTCGCCCGCCACGGGACGCTCGGGGTCACCGAGCTCGCGGCGGAGATCGGGGTGCACAAGAGCACCGTGAGCCGGTTGGTGTCGACGCTGGAGGGTCGCGACCTGGTCACGCCGGACCGGACCGGCAGGCTCCAGCTCGGCCCCGGGCTGATGCGCCTCGCCGGCGCCGCCGGCGCCCGGCTCGACGTCGTGCAGGAGGCCAGGCCCGCCGCCCGCCTCCTCGCCACCCGCACGCAGGAGACGGTCAACCTCGTCGTCCTGGGCCGCGACGCAGCGCTCTATGTCGACCAGGTGGTGGCGCCCGGTGCGGCCTCGCCCAACTACAACTGGGTCGGGCAGCACGCCCCGCTCCACGCCACCTCCAACGGCAAGATGCTGCTCTGCGAGCTCTCCGACGCCGAGCTGGTCGGCCTGGTGGGAGAGCCGGCGCGGTTCACGCCGCGGACCGTCACGGACCTGGACGCGCTGCGGGCGGACCTCGCGCTGGCCCGCAGCCGCGGCTACACGGTCGTCACCGACGAGCTCGACGTCGGCCTGACCGCCGTTGCCGCGCCCGTCCGCAACCTGCACGGGGTGATCTGCGCCTCGCTCAGCGTCTCCGGACCGACCTACCGGATGGGCGAGGAGCGCGTCGCCGAGATCCTGCCCCTGCTGCTGGAGGCCGCGGAGGACGTCTCGGCCCGGATGGGGTGGCGCCAGGTGGACACGGCCCCGGCCTGACCCACCGGCCCCGGCGCGTCCGACCGGCTGCACCCGCCCGGGCGCGGGTCCGCGCGTGCGCCCCACCACCACCACGGTGCCCTCCAGCACCTGTCTTCGGCCGACCCCTTGCGCTTTCCGGGAAACTCCGCCATCATCGTCAGTGTTGCGTCATGCGCACACAGGTTGCGTTTCACGCAACATCAGTCTTCACCGCAGAAGAGAAGGAGCGTTCAATGGCTGAGCTGCCCGAGCGTGCATCGGTCGTCGTGATCGGTGCCGGAATCGTGGGGAACTCCCTCGTCCACCACCTGGCGGAACTGGGCTGGACCGACATCGTCCAGCTCGACAAGGGCCCGCTGCCCAACCCGGGCGGCTCCACGGGCCACGCCTCCAACTTCATCTTCCCCGTCGACCACACCCGCGAGATCGCGGACATCACCCTGGACTCGGTGCGGCAGTACAAGGAGATGGGCGTCTTCACCGAGTCGGGCGGCATCGAGGTCGCCCGGACCGAGGAGCGGATGGAGGAGCTGCGGCGCCGCATGTCCTCCTCCCGGGCCCTGGGGGTCGAGTCCCGGCTCGTCACGCCGGAGGAGGTGGCCGAGCTCGTGCCCTTCCTCGACCCCTCGGTCATCATCGGCGGCTTCTACACACCCTCGGTCGGCGTGGTGGACTCCCTGCGTGCCGGCACGATCATGCGGGAGCGCGCCATGGAGAAGGACGCGCTCACCGTCGTCGCCGGCGTCGAGGTCACGGACCTGACCGTCGTGGACGGTCACGTCCGCGGGGTCGAGACCACCGCCGGCTCGATCGCGGCCGACACGGTCGTCATCGCCTGCGGCGTGTGGAGCCCCAAGCTGGCGCAGATGGCCGGCGCGAAGATCCCGCTCACCCCGGCCGTGCACCAGATGATCTCGGTCGGCCCCTGCGCCCCGCTGGCGGAGAAGCCCGGCGAGATCTCCTTCCCCATCGTCCGCGACATGGACACCTTCTGCTACGAGCGTCAGCACGGCTCGGACATGGAGGTCGGGTCCTACGGCCACCGCGCGATCCTGCACGACGTGGACGAGATCCCCTCCAACGAGCAGGCCAAGCTCTCCCCCACCGAGATGCCCTTCACCCAGGAGGACTTCGACCTCCAGCTCGAGCAGGCCCTGGAGCTGATGCCCGAGCTGCTGGGCGACGAGAAGGCCGAGATGCGCTACGCCATCAACGGGCTGCTCTCGCTCACCCCCGACGGCTTCCCGGTCGTCGGCGAGACCCCCGAGGTCAAGGGGCTGTGGTCCGCCGCCGCCGTCTGGATCAAGGAGGGCCCCGGCATGGGCCGCGCGGTCGCCGAGTGGATGACCCACGGCACGCCGGAGATCGACCTGCACCACTCCGACATCGCGCGCTTCTACCCCCACCAGCGCACGCGTGCCCACGTGAGGTCGCGCACCGGCGAGGGCTTCATCAAGACCTACGGCATCGTCCACCCCTCCGAGCAGTGGACCGGCTCCCGGCCCGCCCGGCTCGCCCCCATGCACGCCTCCCAGAAGGAGCTCGGTGCGGTCTTCTTCGAGGCGGCCGGCTGGGAGCGCCCGCAGTGGTACGAGTCCAACGCACCGCTGGTGGAGAAGTTCGGCGACGCGGTGATGCCGCGCGAGCACGAGTGGGACGCCCGCTGGTGGTCGCCGATCATCAACGCCGAGCACCTGCAGATGCGCGAGGCCGGCGCGATCATCGACCTCACGGCCTTCGCCATGTTCGACGTCATCGGCCCCCGCGCCCTGGAGGGCGTGGAGCGGGTCGTCGTCGCCAAGGTCGACGTGCCGGTCGGCAAGGTCGTCTACACCCCGGTGCTCGACGAGCGCGGCGTCTTCCGCTCCGACCTCACCGTCATGCGTCTGGCCCACGACCGCTTCCGCGTGGTCACCGGCGGCGCGCACGGCATGCTCGACCTGAAGTGGTTCGGGGACCGTATGCCGGAGGGCGCGGTCTGCGTCGACCTCACCTCCGCGGTGAGCACCATCGGCCTGTGGGGCCCGCAGGCCGCCGCCGTGCTGGGGTCCCTCACCCGGACCGACGTCTCCCCCGGGGCCTTCCGCTTCGGCACCTGCCAGGAGATCGAGGTCGGCAACCTCCCTGTCCTGGCCTCCCGGATCTCCTACGTCGGCGAGCACGGCTGGGAGCTGCACGTGCCGATGGAGCTGGGCGCCGCCCTGTGGGACACGCTGCTCGAGGCCGGCAGGCCGCTCGGGGTCGTCCCCGCCGGCATCGGCGTCTACACCGCCAGCGGCCGGGTCGAGAAGGGCTACCGGGCCTTCGGCACCGAGCTCGACACCGAGCGCACCCCCGCCGAGGCCGGCATGTCCCGCGCCCGGCTCAAGGACGCCGACTTCATCGGCAAGGAGGCGCTGCAGGCGCAGGCCGGGGAGGAGCCCAGGACCGTCCTGTGCACGCTCACCGTCGACGACCACACCTCGGCCAGCGGCGTCAAGCGCTACATGCTCGGTGGCGAGCCCATCCTGACCCTGGACGGCGGCACCCTGACCGACGGTCACGGGCGCCACCCCTACGTCACGACCGCCGCCTCGGCTCCCAGCCTGGGCAAGCACGTCCTGATGGCCTACCTCCCGCCGGACCAGGCGCAGGTGGGCAACCAGCTCGCCGTGTCCTACATGGAGGAGCTCTACCCGGTGACGGTGGGGTCCGTGGACGCGACCCCGCTGTTCGACCCCGAGAACGCACGCCTGAAGGGAATGTACTGAAGATGGCCAGCATCAACGTCCTGGTCTGCGTCAAGCGCGCGGCCGACGTGACCGGAGAGGTGGTGCTCAACGCCGACGGCACCGGCCTGGACGGCCGCTACTCCGGCTACGCGATGAGCCCCCACGAGACCGCCGCGGTCGAGATCGCGGTGAGCCTGGTGGAGGAGTCCGGCGGCTCGGTCACCGTCCTGACCCTCGGCGACGACGACGCCGTCGAGCAGCTGCGCGACGCCCTCGCCGTCGGCGCTGACGACGCCGTGCACGTCGAGGCCGACTCCTCGGCCTTCGGGCCCACCGACGTCGCGGCCGCCATCGCCGAGGTGGTCCGCGCACGGGCGGCCAGCGGCACCGCATACGACCTCGTCCTCGTCGGCAACGACGCGGCCGACACGGGCAGCTTCCAGGTCGGCATCCGGCTCGCCTACCTGCTGGACCGACCGGTGGTCGCCGGCGTCCAGCAGATCGCGGTGAGCGACGGCGTGGCCACCCTGCACGTCGGCTCGGCCGCGGGCACCGAGACCTACGAGGTCGGGCTGCCTGCGGTGGCGACGGTGCTGGAGGGCGGCGTCGACCCGCGCTACCCCAGCATCAGGGGGCGCATGCGCGCCAAGAAGGCCCCGGTCGAGGCGGTGACCCCGGAGGTCACGCCGCGGGGCAGCGGGACGCTGGGGCTGAGCCTGCCTCCCCCGACGCCCAACAAGGTCACCGTGCTCGGCGAGGGACCCGGTGCCGCACCGGCCGTCGTCGAGGTCCTGCGCAAGATCGGAGTGCTGTCATGAGCAACGTGGTGCTGGTGCTGATCGAGCCCGACGAGGGCCGGGTGCACCTGGTGTCCAGGGAGGCGCTGACCTTCGCCCGGCCGCTGGCCGGGCAGGTGCAGGCCCTGATGCTGGGCCGGGTCGACGAGGCCGTCCTCGCCGACTGTCGCGAGCAGGGTGTGGCGGTCGTCCACGAGGCGACCGACGCCGAGCTGGAGAGCTATGCCGCGGCCGCCTGGGCCACCGCCCTCGAGCGCAGCCTGGAGGCGTCCGGCGCGGGTATCGTGCTCGCCGGCGGAACCGAGCGGGGCACCGAGGTGCTCGCCCACCTCGCCGCGCGGCGCGACCTGCCGATGGCGGCGAACGTCCTCTCGGTCACCTCCACCGACCCGTTGGAGGTCGAGCGGCAGGTCGCCGGGGGCGCCGTCCGCGAGCAGATGCGCCTGGACGCCAGCCCCGCAGTGCTGACGATGGCCGGCCACGCGGTCGAGGCCTCGGCGGCCGCGGCCCCGGGCGCGGCCGAGCACCGCCCGTTCACGGCCGGGGTCTCGGCCGCCGACCTGCGGGCCCAGGTCAAGCAGGTCCAGGCGCGCGGGGGCGGCGACTCCTCCGCCGACCTGTCCGCGGCCCGGGTCGTCGTCGGCGCCGGCCGAGGCGCCGGCAGCGCGGACGGCTTCTCCGACGTGGACGCCCTGGCCCAGCGGCTCGGCGGTGCCGTGGGCGTCTCGCGGGCGGTCACCAGCCTGGGCTGGCGCCCGCACCACGAGCAGGTGGGCCAGACGGGCAGCCGGATCGCCCCGGACGTCTACATCGCGTGCGGGATCAGCGGCGCCATCCAGCACTGGGCGGGCTGCTCCTCGTCGAAGACGATCATCGCGATCAACACCGACGCCGAGGCCCCGATGATGACCAAGGCCGACTACGCGGTCGTGGGCGACATGCACGAGGTGCTGCCGGCGCTGCTCGAGGCGCTCGGCTAGAGCCCGCGGAGGAGACCCGCGAGAGACGCCTGCGCCCGGCACGACCATCTGGTCGTGCCGGGCGCAGGCTCGCCGCACGATCACCGCGCGGGACGAGGAAGCTAGAAGATCCGCACCCGCTCCTCGGGCGCCAGCCACAGGCCGTCGCCCTCGACGGTGCCGAACGCCTCGTGGAAGGCGTCGACGTTGCGCACGGTGTTGGCCCGCAGGTCGGCCGGGGCGTGCGGGTCGACCGAGAGCAGCCGGCGGGCCTCCTCCTCGCGGGAGACCGTGCGCCAGACCGCGCCCCAGCCCAGGAAGAAGCGCTGCTCGCCGGTCCAGCCCTCCAGCTCCGGGGCGGCGCCGTCGGTGGCGATCGCGTAGGCCAGGTGCGCCAGCTCCAGGCCGCACAGGTCGCCGATGTTCTCGCCGACGGTCAGGCCGCCGTTGACCCTGGCCTGCCCGCCGGGGATGTCCCGGGGCGAGAGGGTGCCGAACTGCTCGACCAGCCGGTTGCTGCGCTCGTCGAAGCGCGCGCGGTCCTCCTCCGTCCACCAGTCGGTCAGCGACCCGTCGCCGGCGTAGCGGCTGCCCTGGTCGTCGAAGCCGTGCCCGATCTCGTGCGCGATGACCGCCCCGATCCCGCCGTAGTTGACGGCGTCGTCGGCGTCCACCGTGAAGAACGGCGGCTGGAGGATCGCGGCCGGGAAGACGATCTCGTTGAGCATCGGGTGGTAGTAGGCGTTGACCGTCTGCGGCGTCATCAGCCACTCGTCGCGGTCGATCGGCGTGCCGACCTTGGCCAGCTGCCGGTCGGTCTCGAAGGCCGACCCGCGCCGCACGTTGCCGACCAGGTCCTGCGGGTCGAGCCGGTATGCCGTGTAGTCCCGGAAGGTGGGCGGGTGGCCGATCTTGGGCCGGAAGGCGGCCAGCTTCTCCAGCGCGCGCGCCCGGGTCTCCGGGCCCATCCACTCCAGCTCGCCGATCCGCCGCCGGAACGCCTCGGTGACGTTGGCGACGAGCTCGGCCATCCGCTCCTCCGCCTGCGGCGGGAAGTGCTCCTCGACGTACATCTGGCCGGCGGCCTCGCCGAGCAGCTGCTCGACCAGGGCCACGCCGCGCTTCCACCGTTCCTTGTTCGTCGGGGTGCCGCTGAGCGTGCGGCCGTGGAAGTCGAAGTGCGCCTCGACCAGGTCGTCGGTCAGGTAGGGCGCCAGCCCGTCGAGCAGGCGGACGGTCAGCCAGGTGCGCCAGTCCGCCACCGGCACCTCGGCCAGCGCGGCACCGACGGCGGTCAGGACGTCCGGCTGGCGGGCGACGACGGCGGCCCGGGCGGCATCGGGCACCTGCAGCCCCTCGGCCCAGGCGTCCCAGTCCCACCCTGGGGTGCGCGCGGCCAGCTCCTCGCGGGTCAGCCGGGTGTAGGAGGCGACGGCGTCGCGCGCGGCGACCCGGTCCCAGTGCGCGGCGGCGATCCGCTCCTCGAGGGCGTAGAGCCGCCCGACCGCGTCCTCGCCCAGGTCCAGGCCCGCCTCGGCCAGGGCCGGCTGCGCGAGCTCGAGCAGCCGGCCGAGGTAGGCGCGGTAGGCCTCGCGGACGCCGGCGTGCTCCTCGTCGGTGTAGTAGGCCTCGTCGGGCAGGCCGATGCCGCCCTGGTGCAGGTAGACGATGTAGTCCTCCGGGCTGCCCGCGTCCGCGGTGATCCAGGCGTGCACCAGCCCGTCGACGCCCTCGCGCTCCTGCTCCGCCGCGACCCGCACGACGTCGGAGCTGGTGCTTGCTCCCCCGACCCGCCGCAGCGGCTCGACGAGCGGCGTGAGGCCGGCCGCCGCGACGCGCTCGGTGTCCGTGAAGCTGGCGTAGAGCGCCCCGACCTTGCCGGCGGGGGTCTCGAGGGCCGGCTGCTGCTCGGCGGCCCGCTCGATCAGGGCACGCACGGCCGCCTCGGCGTTCTCGCGCAGCATGTCGAAGGACCCGTAGCGGGCCCGGTCCGGCGGGATCTGCGCGGTCGCCAGCCAGGTCCCGTTGACGTGGGCGAAGAGGTCGTCCTGGGGCCGCACGGACGTGTCGAGATGGGCTCGGTCGATACCGGTCTGCATGAGCGACAGCGTATGTCGCACCGCGCTCCTGCTCGTGACCGCCCTCGGGCGGCGCCGGGACGCGGTCAGGAGCCGGCGAGCGCGCGGACGACGCGGGAGGGTGCCGGCCGGCCGAGCTGCTCGGCCATCCAGCTGCTCGTCTGGACGAGAGCCGTCAGGTCGACGCCGTGCTCGACCCCCAGCCCGTCGAGGGCCCACACGAGGTCCTCGGTCGCCAGGTTGCCGGTGGCCGACCTGGCGAACGGGCAGCCGCCCAGGCCGCCGGTCGAGGCGTCGACGACCCGGACACCGTGCTGCAGCGCGGTGAGCGTGTTGGAGAGCGCCTGCCCGTAGGTGTCGTGGAAGTGCACGGCGCACTGGTCGGGTCCGATGCCGGCCTCGTCGAGCGCCTCGAGCAGCTGCACCACGTGCCCGGCGGTCGCGACCCCGATCGTGTCGCCGATGGAGAGCTGGTCGCAGCCCAGGTCCATCAGCCGCAGGGAGGTGTCGACGACCTGCCGCACCGGGACCGGCCCCTCCCAGGGGTCGCCGAAGCTCATCGACACGTAGGCGCGCACCCACGCTCCTGCGTCGAGGGCCCGCTTGACGACCGCCGAGAACATCTCGACCGTCTCGGCCACCGACCGGTTGAGGTTGGCGCGGGCGAAGCTCTCGGTCGCGCTGCCGAAGATCGCGACCGCCGAGACCCCCTTGTCCAGAGCCCGGTCCAGACCCCGTTCGTTGGGCACCAGGACCGGGCGGTTGCGACCGGTGCCCAGCGGCCCGAGCAGGTCGAGCAGGTCCTCCGCGTCCCCCAGCTGGGGCACCCAGTCGCGCGCCACGAAGCTGGTCAGCTCCACGGTGTCCAGGCCGGCGTCCAGCAGCCGCCGGACGAACTGCGCCTTGACCTCGACGGGGACGACGGTCTTCTCGTTCTGCAGACCGTCGCGCGGCCCGACCTCGTAGATCGTCACGCGCTCGGGCATCCCGGGCAGCGGGACGGTCATCGGCAGGGGCGGGGACGACGTCGTCATGACCCCATCCTCGCGCATGACCGACCTGCTTGACCAACGCGTCAGGCTGGCCGGGTCGGGGCACCGGTGCACCGGGAGGAATGCCCGCGACACCCCATACCGTTGACCCCACGATGAATGGCCCGCTGATCGTCCAGTCCGACAAGACCCTGCTGCTCGAGGTCGACCACCCCGACGCCGAGGCGGCGAGGCGCGACATCGCGCCCTTCGCCGAGCTCGAGCGTGCCCCCGAGCACATCCACACCTACCGCGTGACCCCGCTCGGGCTGTGGAACGCCCGCGCCGCCGGGCACGACGCCGAGCAGGTCGTGCACGCCCTGATCACGCACAGCCGCTACCCCGTGCCGCAGTCGTTGCTCGTGGACGTCGCCGAGACGATGGACCGCTACGGGCGGCTGACGCTGCTCAAGGAGCCCGTCGAGGATCAGAGCACCGGGAACGGCTCCGCAGATGGACAGCCGGTCACCCGGCTGGTGCTGCGCAGCACCGACCGGGCGGTCCTGGCCGAGGTGCTGCGGCACAAGAGGATCACGCCGCTGGTGGGCGACCGGCTCGACGAGGACACGGTGCTCGTGCACCCCTCCGAGCGCGGGCACCTCAAGCAGGAGCTGCTCAAGGTCGGCTGGCCCGCGGAGGACCTCGCCGGCTACGTCGACGGGGAGAAGCACCCGATCGCGCTGCAGACCGCGGGGTTCCCCGCCGCGGGGGTCGCACCGTGGGAGCTGCGGCCCTACCAGCAGCAGGCGGTCGACGGCTTCTGGGACGGCGGCTCCGGGGTCGTCGTGCTCCCCTGCGGGGCCGGCAAGACCCTCGTCGGTGCCGGTGCGATGGCCCGCTCGGGCACCACGACGCTGATCCTGGTGACCAACACGGTCAGCGCGCGCCAGTGGCGAGACGAGCTGCTGCACCGCACGAGCCTGACCGAGGACGAGATCGGTGAGTACTCCGGCTCCCGCAAGGAGATCCGCCCGGTCACGATCGCGACCTACCAGGTGCTCACCACCAGGCGCAAGGGCGTCTACCCGCACCTGGACCTGCTCGACGCGCGAGACTGGGGCCTGGTCCTCTACGACGAGGTGCACCTGCTGCCCGCCCCGATCTTCCGGATGACCGCCGACCTGCAGGCCCGCCGCCGGCTCGGCCTGACGGCGACGCTGGTGCGCGAGGACGGCCGCGAGTCCGACGTCTTCTCCCTCATCGGTCCCAAGCGCTACGACGCCCCGTGGAAGGACATCGAGGCGCAGGGCTGGATCGCCCCCGCGGACTGCGTCGAGGTCCGGGTCACGCTGCCGGAGTCGATGCGGATGGCGTATGCCGTGGCCGAGCCTGAGGAGCGCTACCGCTTCGCCGCGTGCGCTCCGGCCAAGGACGAGGTCGTGCGCCAGCTCGTCGAGCGCCACCGCGGCGAGCCCACCCTGGTGATCGGGCAGTACCTCGACCAGCTCGAGCAGCTGTCGGACTCGCTGGAGGCCCCGCTCATCACCGGAGAGACGACGGTGAAGCAGCGCCAGGAGCTGTTCCGGCAGTTCCGCGAGGGCGAGATCGACCTGCTCGTGGTGAGCAAGGTCGCCAACTTCTCCATCGACCTGCCCGAGGCCTCGGTGGCGATCCAGGTCTCGGGCACCTTCGGCTCCCGGCAGGAGGAGGCCCAGCGCCTGGGCCGGGTGCTGCGGCCCAAGGGCGACGGGCGCACCGCGCACTTCTTCACCGTGGTCGCGCGGGACACGGTCGACGCGGACTTCGCCGCGCACCGCCAGCGCTTCCTGGCCGAGCAGGGCTACGCCTACCGGATCGTGGACGCCGAGGAGCTCGGCACGCTGGACGCGACACCGCCGGTGCACTGAGGTGGGATGGTGCCCATGAGCAACCAGGACACCGTGATCCTCGACGTCGACGGCACCCTCGCGGACAGCGCCTACCACCACACCGTGGCCTGGACCCGGGCGTTCGACCGGGTGGGTCTGCGTCCGCCCGCGTGGCGGATCCAACGGGCGATCGGGCTGGGCGGCGACAAGCTGGTGGCCGCGGTCTCCGGCGACCGTGCCGAGCACGAGCACGGCGACGCGGTCCGGAAGGGGTGGGAGGAGGCGTACGCCGACCTCCTGCCCGAGGTCCACCTGCTCCCTGGGGCTCGAGAGCTCATCCTCGCCCTGGCCGACCGCGGGCTCACCGTGGTCCTGGCCACCTCGGGCAAGGAGGAGTTCACCCGTCACGTGCTCGACCTGCTGGACCTCCCGGCGGGCACCCTGGGCGGTCGCGCCAGCAGCGAGGAGGCGCAGGAGTCCAAGCCCGCGCCGGATGTCCTCGAGGTTGCGCTGGGCAAGGTCGGCGGCGGCTCGGCGCTCGTCGTCGGCGACACGCCCTACGACGTGGCCGCCGCCGCCCGGGTCGGCTCGCCGTGCGTGACGGTGCGCACCGGCGGCTTCGGGGTGGCCGAGCTGCGCACAGCCGGTTCCGTCCTGGTCGTCGACGGTCTTCCCGACCTGCTCGAGGCCGACTGGGACCGTCTGCTCGAGGCGGAGCCGCCAGGGGGCTCCGTGGACCCCGACTCCCCGCTCCCGCCGGCATGACCGGCGACCCGGGTCGCAGCGTACGGCCCAGCGGATACCCAGCAGCCTCCCAGCCGCAGGGGTGAGGATAGGTCCATGGCTACCCCCGCCGCCGACCCGGAGGCCACCCTGCTGGTGGTCGAGGACGAGACCAACATCCGTGAGCTGCTCACCACGAGCCTGCGCTTCGCCGGCTTCGAGGTGCACGCGGCCCCCGACGGCCGCACCGCCCTGGAGCTGGCGGCCCGGCACGACATCGACCTGGCCGTGCTGGACGTCATGCTGCCCGACATCGACGGCTTCCAGATCACCCGCACGCTGCGCGACAGCGGGCAGGACATGCCGATCCTGTTCCTCACCGCCCGCGACTCCCTCGACGACAAGATCAAGGGGCTGACCGTCGGCGGCGACGACTACGTCACCAAGCCGTTCAGCCTCGAGGAGGTCGTGGCCCGCATCCGCGCGGTGCTGCGGCGCACCCGCGCGCTGGACGAGGAGGACGACCACGTGCTGCGGGTCGCCGACCTGGAGCTGGACGACGACAGTCACGAGGTGCGCCGGGCGGGCAAGGTCATCGAGGTCTCCCCCACCGAGTTCAAGCTGCTGCGCTACCTGATGCTCAACCCCGGCCGCGTGCTGTCCAAGAGCCAGATCCTGGACCACGTGTGGGACTACGACTTCCGCGGCGAGATGAACATCGTGGAGTCCTACATCTCCTACCTGCGCCGCAAGATCGACGTCGTCGGCGAGCCGCTGATCCACACCAAGCGCGGGGTCGGCTACGTGCTGCGGGCCCCGCGCGACTGAGCACCGGCGCCCCGTGAGCTCCGGCGGCGGTCTGCGGGCACGGGCCTACCGGTGGCTGCACAACCTGTCGCTGACCCGACGGCTGGTCGCCGTGGTCGTGCTGCTCGTGCTCGCCGCCTACGTGCTCACCACCTCGGTGACGATCACGATGCTGCGCGGCTACCTGATCGAGCGGGCCGACGCCGACCTGTCCGCCTACATCGCGCCGCTGGCCGAACGCTCCTACAGCCAGATCATCCAGGGCCGCGACGAGCTGCAGCAGCAGGTCTTCGTGCCGCCCAACCCCTACTACGTGATCATCACGCCGGCCAACCGCGCGCTGCCGCCGCAGGACCTGGTCTTCCAGCGGCTCGAGGTCAGCCGTCCCGACCTGACCCGGATCGAGATGGACGACCCCCGGCTGGGACGGCACTTCACCGTGGAGGGCGTGGGCCACGACGGCTCCTGGCGGGTGCTGGCGGCCGCGGTCACGGGGGCCGACGGACGGGTCGACTGGACGGTCGCGGTGGCGATGCCGCTGACGACCGTCGACAACACCGTGCGCCAGCTCGTCGTGCTGACCGTCGTCATCGGGCTGACCACGCTGGTCGTCGTCGGCGTGCTCGGCTGGTTCGCGGTGCGCCGTGCCTTCCGTCCGTTGACCCGGATCGAGGACACCGCGGCAGCCATCGCCGCGGGCGACCTCACCCGCCGCGTCCCCCCGCGCGCCGCCCGGGACGAGGTCGGGTCGCTGGCCCACTCGATCAACCGGATGCTCGCCCAGGTCGAGCAGTCCTTCGCCGCCAGGGAGGCCTCCGAGCAGCGGGTGCGCGACTTCGTCGCCGACGCCTCGCACGAGCTGCGCACCCCGCTCGCCACGGTCAAGGGGTATGCCGAGCTCTACCGTGTCGGCGCGGTCGACCCGGAGGACGTGCCCGGCGCCATGCGCCGGATCGAGGACGAGGCCAGCCGGATGGCCAAGCTGGTCGAGGACCTGCTGACCCTGACCCGGCTGGACTCCCACGTGCCGATGTCGCCGACCCGCGTCGACCTCACCGTGCTGGCCAGCGACGTCGTGCAGGACGCACAGGTGCGCGCCCCGCAGCGTCAGGTCCGGCTGGTGAGCCTGGGCGGGGCGGAGCACGGGACCGTGCCGGAGGTCCTCGGCGAGGACGGCGCGCTGCGGCAGGTCCTGACCAACCTGATCGCCAACGCACTGACCCACACCCCCGAGGACACCCCCGTCGAGGTGGCCCTGGGCCGGGTGGACGGCAGGGCGATCGTCGAGGTCCGCGACCACGGCCCCGGGCTGGAGGGCGAGGCGGCCGACCGCGTCTTCGAGCGCTTCTACCGCGCGGACAAGTCGCGCAGCCGCGCCTCCGGCGGCACCGGGCTCGGGCTGGCGATCGTGGCCGGCATCGTGGCCAGGCACGGCGGCACGGTGGAGCACCGCCCGACGCGCGGGGGCGGCGCCACCTTCCGGGTCGAGCTGCCGGCCGCACCACCGAAGGGACAGCGCGCCGGCGGCTGACGCCTCTGCACGCACCGGGGCGGGCTGGCCCTCCGGCCGGTGCCCGGCGGCCGCGCGGGCCGCGGGCCCGCGTCAGACGACGGCCTCCAGGAACTTCTGCGTCCGCTCGTGGTGCGGGTCGGAGAAGATCTGCGCCGGCGGACCCTCCTCGAGGATCTTGCCGCCGTCGAACATCATCACCCGCTGGGAGACGTCCTTGGCGAACTGCATCTCGTGGGTGACGATCAGCATCGTGATGTCCGTGCTCGCCGCGACCTCCTCCAGGACCCGCAGCACGTCGCCGACGAGCTCGGGGTCCAGCGCGGAGGTGACCTCGTCCAGGAGCAGGATCTCCGGGTCCATCGCCAGCGCCCGGGCGATCGCGACGCGCTGCTGCTGACCGCCGGAGAGCTCGGTGGGGTGCGCGTCGGCGCGGTGCCGCAGCCCGACCCGGTCCAGCAGGGACAGCGCGTTCTCGCTCGCCTCGTCCTGGCTCTGACCGAGGACGTGGACCGGTGCCTCGACGATGTTCTGCAGCACCGACATGTTGGGGAAGAGGTTGAACTGCTGGAACACCATGCCGATCCGCTTGCGCACCTGCACGACCTGCCGGGGCTTGAGCTCGACCCGCCTGCCGTCCCGCCGGTCGTGGGTGAGCGGGTCGCCGTCCACCCAGATGTAGCCGCCGGTCAGCCGTTCCAGGGTCATGAGCAGGCGCAGGATGGTCGTCTTGCCGGACCCCGAGGGTCCGATGAGGGTGACGCGCTCGCCGCGGCCGACCGAGAAGTTGAGGTCCTGCAGGACCGTGGTGCGCCCGAACTTCTTCTTCACGTCCTCGAACCGGATGCGCGGCGTCCCGTCCTCCGGGGTATGCGGTGTGGTCTGGTCAGTAGGCAAGTTTCTTCTCCAGCTTTCGCATCAGCACGGCGGTCGGGTAGCTGGCCAGCAGGAAGAGCAGGCCGGCGACGGTCATCGCCTCGACGTAGGAGAAGTGGCGGCCACCGAACTCCCGGGCGGCGGTGACCATCTCCGGCACCGAGATGAAGATGAGGAACGGGGTGTCCTTGAACATGGCGATCGCCCAGTTGCCCAGCGACGGCAGCGTGTTGCGCACCGCCTGGGGCAGGATCACCGCGCGCCACGTGCGGCTCGCGGGCAGCGAGAGCGCCTTGGCCGCCTCCCACTGCCCCCTGCGGATCGAGTCGATCCCGGCCCGGTAGGACTCGGACATGTAGGTGGAGTAGTGGATCCCGAAGACGATGATCCCGACGGTCAGCCCGCTGAGCTGGGTGAAGGCGTAGTAGACGACCAGCAGGTGCACCGGCAGCGGGGTCATCCGGATGAAGTCCAGGACGAAGCCCAGCGGGCGGGCCGCCACGGCCGGCAGCTCCCGCAGGGCTATCGCCCAGACCAGGCCCAGGGCCGCGGCCAGGGCGGCACCCGCGATCGTCACCACGAGGGTGATCTGCACGAACGCCTTGATCAGGACCGGCAGGGTGTCGAGGAACAGCTGGTTGTCCCACATCAGCCATCACCTCCGGCCGTCGCCCCGGCCAGCACCTGGTCGGCGTCCGCGCGGGCCTTGCGGACCTCGAAGTCGCCCAGGCCGAGCCGGCGCTGGGCGCGCCGCTCCATCCACCGCATCACGATCGAGACGACCAGCGCGATGACGTAGTAGACGAGCAGCGCGGCGATGAACGCCGGCCAGGTGCCGACCTGCCGCCGCAGCTGGTCGGCCTCGAAGGTGAGGTCGGCCATGAGCACCAGGCTGATGACCGCCGTCCCCTTGACGAGCATGACCATGAGGTTGTTGAAGCCGGGCAGCATCAGCGCCCAGGCCTGCGGCCAGATCACCCGGCGCATCTTCGTCGGCCACGGCATGGACAACGCGGTGGCCGTCTCCCACTGACCCTTCGGGACGGCGTTGAGGGAGCCGCGGACCACCTCCGCGCCGTACGCCCCGTAGTTGAGGCCGAGCGCGACGATCGCGGTCCAGGTCGACCCGAGGTCGACGCCGGTCAGCGTCGGGATCACGTAGAAGAGGAAGAACAGCTGGACGACCAGCGAGGTGCCGCGGAAGAACTCCACGACGAACCGTGCGACGCCGCGCGCCCAGGGCGGTCCCTGGTGCTCGGCGACACCGAGCACGACGGCGACGACGACCATCAGCACGGCCCCGCCGACGAAGCTGATCAGGGTGGCCGACAGGCCGTCCTGGACCAGTCGGGGCAGGGCCGTGGCGAGGCCCTCGAGAAAATCGCTCACCGACCGGGGCTCAGCCGTCGGTCGAGTCCGCAGAGCCGGCCGCGGCCGCGTCGGCGGCCTCGTTGGCCGCCTCCAGGTCGCCGTCGCAGAGCATCTGCGCGGTCAGGCCCTCCGGCGGACGCTCGGCGTCGGTGAAGCCGAACGGGCCGACGATCTCCTCGAAGCGCTCCGGGTCGCCGACGATCTTGGCCAGCTCCTCGTTGTAGGCCTCGAGCAGCTTGGTGTCCTCGGGCCGGAAGACGGCCGAGCCGGCGCTGATCTGCTTCAGCCCGTCGACCTCGGCCACGAATCCGCCGGTGGTCTCCACCCCCGCGTCCGGGTTCTCCTCGGCCAGCTTGGACAGGGTGATGTTGGTCAGCGCGAAGGCGTCGGCCCGGCCGTTGCTCACCGCGTCCATGCCGTCCAGCGAGGAGTTGACCGTCATCGTGTTCGTCAGGCCGATGTCCTCGGCGAAGCCCTGCTCGATGGCGCCGGACTGCACCGCGAGCGTGAGGTCGGTGCCCTCGAAGCTGGTGAAGTCCGTCAGGCCCTCGGGGTTGCCCTCGGGCACCATCAGGGTCGAGGTGTACATGATCGTGGGCTCGGCGAAGGCGCCCTTGGCGCAGCGGTCCGGCAGGATCGACATCCCGGCGGAGACCGAGTCGTACTCTCCCTTGTTCAGGCCCGGGATGAGGGCGTCCCACTCCACGAGCTGGCCCTCGACGTCGTCGATGCCGAGCTCGCCGTAGATCTCCCTGGCGAGGGCGATCGTGGCGCCGGTCAGCTCGCCGCTGTCGTCCTCGTAGCTGTAGGGGATCTCGCCGGCGAAGGCGACCTTGATGGTGCCCTCGTCCTGGATCCGCTCCAGGGTGGAGCCGGCGTCGCCGGAGCCGCCGGAGGCGGTGTCACCGCCGTCGCTGCCGCAGGCGGACAGGCCGAGGGCGGCCGCGCAGGCGACCGCCAGGAGAGAGAAACGGGTGCTGGTCATGGGACCACAGTCCTTTCGGTTGGACGAGGCACATGCCTCCCGGTACGCACGCGAGAACGCGGCGGGCAACACGTCGCCCCGATTGGACAGGAATTCACGGAAGATGACCATCGACCATAACGAGAGGCGCCGGAGCCCTCAACCTCCTTGGGACACATGCGGGAATCGAGCACTCATCGTTACCACGTCGTGATCCCACCGATACCAATATGTGATCTTCCTGTCGTCATCGGCGGCCCAGGTCTTCGCCCGCACGAGGTCCGGCGACATACCCAGCAAGTCCACAGTCGGTTCCCAGCCAGACTTCACCCGCCGGTGCTTCAGTGGAGTCATGACGACGACCCCAGACCAGCCAGGACCAGCGCAGCCAGACCCGACCCGACCGGTGCCGCAGGGTCCAGGAGCGGCAGGTCCCGCGCCGGCTCCGCAGCCCCGAACGCAGCACGGTGCAGGCCGCCGGTGGGGCGACATCGGCATCGCCGCTCTGCTCGCGGCGGTGCTCGCCAGCGGCGGCACCTGGGCGGTCACCCAGGGCTCCGGCGGGGGCGGCGTGGACGCGGTGGGCACCACGCAGAGCCCGACCGCGGACACCGCCCCCTCCGGGCCCGCCACCACCGGCTCGCCCGCCTCGCTGGGCGTCCCGCAGGACTGGAGCACCGTCGCCGCCGAGGTGAGCCCGAGCGTGGTCTCGATCGAGGTCGCCAACCAGCAGGGCGTCGCCGCCGGCTCCGGGGTGGTCTGGGACACCAAGGGCCACGTCGTGACCAACGCCCACGTCGTCGAGGGGGCCCAGCAGGTGCGGGTCGTCTTCGCCGACGGCCGCACCTACGCCGCGACCGTCGCCGGCACCGACCCGTCCAGCGACCTCGCGGTCCTGACCGTGACCGACGGTCCCTCCGACCTCACGCCGATCCGGGTGGGCGACGACAGCGCGCTGAAGGTCGGCGACCCGGTCATGGCGATCGGCAACCCCCTCGGCCTCTCCGGGACGGTGACCACCGGCATCGTCAGCGCCCTGGACCGCCCGGTCACCACCCGCAACCCCCAGAGCGGCAGCCCGTTCGGACAGGGCTCCAGCACACCGCAGGAGGTCGTCACCAACGCGATCCAGACCTCGGCGGCGATCAACCCCGGCAACTCCGGCGGCGCGCTGGTCAACGCCTCGGGCGAGCTGGTCGGGATCAACTCCTCCATCGCCTCCCTCCCCTCGGGCGGGCAGTCCCAGCCCGGGTCGATCGGCATCGGGTTCGCGATCCCGGCCCGCGAGGTGCAGCTCATCGCCGACCAGCTCATCAGGAGCGGCAAGGCCGAGCACGCCTTCCTGGGCATCTATCTCGACAACGGGTCGACGCAGGTGGACGGGGCCACGATGACCGGCGCACTCGTCAAGCAGGTCGAGCCGGACAGCCCGGCCAGCTCGGCCGGCCTCAAGGAGGGCGACCTGATCATCGGCATGGACGGCGAGGACGTCCCCTCGGCCACCGCCCTGGTGGGCCAGGTCCGCGAGCGCGGGGCCGGCGACCAGGTCCAGATCAGCTACGTGCGCGACGGCCAGCAGCAGCAGACCACCGTCACCCTCGCCACCCGCCCCGACGAGGGCTGAGCCGGCGCCGGGGTGCCGGGCGGGCTCGCCGCGCACCCCGGCGTTGTAGGTTGGTCGGGACAAGCGACGCCGTGCCGCGGGGCACGGCGTCACCGGTGCGCGTGCAAGGAGCGTCCTTCGTGAAGATCGCCGTCCTCGGCGGAGACGGTTTCTGCGGCTGGCCCGCGACCCTCCACCTGTCCGACCTCGATCACGACGTCCTCGTCGTCGACAACCTCTCCCGGCGCCGGATCGACGAGGAGCTCGGCGCCAGCTCGCTCACCCCGATCGCGAGCGTCGAGGAGCGGCTGGCGGCGTGGGAGGAGGTCTCCGGACGTCAGGTCCGCTTCGCCCGGCTCGACGTCGCCCAGGACTACGACGGCCTCGTCGCGCTCCTGCTGGCCGAGCGTCCCGACGCAGTCATCCACTTCGCCGAGCAGCGGGCCGCCCCCTACTCGATGAAGTCGCCGGCCCACAAGCGCTACACGGTCGACAACAACACCAACGCCACCCACAACGTGCTCTGCGCGCTGGTGGAGACCGGCCTCGACGCCCACCTGGTCCACCTGGGCACGATGGGCGTCTACGGCTACGGCACCGCCGGGATGAAGATCCCCGAGGGCTACCTCGACGTGGAGGTCAGCACCGACGAGGGAGACCGAGTCCAGCAGCAGATCCTCTACCCCACCAACCCGGGGTCGATCTACCACATGACCAAGTGTCTGGACCAGCAGCTGTTCGCGTACTACGCCAAGAACGACGCGCTGCGGATCACCGACCTGCACCAGGGCATCATCTGGGGCACCCACACCGATCAGACGCTGCGGGACGAGCGGCTGATCAACCGTTTCGACTACGACGGCGACTACGGCACGGTCCTCAACCGCTTCCTCATGCAGGCCGCCGTCGGCTACCCGCTCACCGTGCACGGCACCGGCGGGCAGACGCGGGCCTTCATCCACATCCGCGACATGGTGCGCTGCGTGCAGATCGCGCTGGAGAACCCGCCCGCCCGCGGCGACCGGGTCAAGATCTTCAACCAGATGACCCAGACCCACCGGGTGCGCGACCTGGCCGAGCTGATCGCCCGGATCAGCGACGCGAGCGTCGAGCTGGTGCCCAACCCGCGCCACGAGGCCGCCGAGAACGAGCTCTTCGTCCGCAACGACACCTTCCTCGACCTCGGACTGGAGCCGACGCTCCTTCAGGAGGGCCTCCTCATGGAGGTCGAGGACGTCGCCCGTCGCTACGCCGACCGGGCGGACCTGGACAAGATCCCCGCCACCTCGGTCTGGACCAAGGAGCAGCAGCCCGGCGTGCCCCCCTCGCGCACGCCCGTCGAGCAGACCGCCTGAGACGAACGGCATACCTGCGTGCGCGTCGCACTGTTCACCGAGGTCTTCCTGCCCAAGGTCGACGGGGTGGTCACCCGGATCACCCGCAGCCTGGACCAGCTGACCGAGCTGGGGCACACCGCCCTGGTCTTCGCGCCCGGCAACCCGCCGGCCAGCTACGGGCCGCACCGGGTGGTGCGCGTCCGGTCGGTCTCCTTCCGGCCGTGGTACCCCGAGCTGCGGATCGGGCTGCCCACGCCCCGGATCGCCCAGGAGATGATCGACTTCCGCCCCGACGTGGTGCACGCGGTCAACCCGGTGTGGCTGGCGGCCTACGGCGTGGTCTCGGCGCGCCGCCGCAACCTGCCTCTGCTGGCCTCCTTCCATACCGACGTGCCCTCCTACGCCACCCGGCTCGGCCTGCCCTTCCTGCGGGCGCCGTCGGAGGGCTGGATCACCTGGATGCACAACCGGGCCGAGGTCAACCTGTGCACCTCGGGGCAGATGGTCCAGCGCGCCCGCGACGTGGGCATCCGCGAGGTCGACCTGTGGCCCAAGGCGGTCGACACCGACGCCTACCGCCCCGGCGCCGCCACGGCCGCGATGCGCGAGCGGCTCACCGACGGTCACCCGCAGGCACCGCTGGTGCTCTACGTCGGGCGGCTGTCGAAGGAGAAGGACCTCGACCAGCTGGTGGAGCCGCTGCGGCGGCTCCAGAGGTATGGCGTGCGCCTCGCCCTCGTGGGTTCCGGCCCGGGCCGCGATGAGCTGGAGCGACGGTTCGCGGGGACGCCGACCGTCTTCACCGGCTACCTGGGCGGTGCGGACCTGGCGGCGGCCTACGCCAGCGCGGACGTCTTCGCCTTCCCCTCCACGACCGAGACGCTCGGGCTGGTCGCCCTGGAGTCGATGGCCAGCGGGGTGCCGGTCGTCGGCGCCGACGCCGGCGGCATCCCGTTCGTCATCGACGACGCCCGCACCGGCTTCCTCGTCCGGCCCGGCGACGCCGACACGCTGACCGACCGGCTGGGTCGGCTGGTCACCGACCCCGACCTGCGGGCCACGATGGGCCGGGCCGCACGCGCGGACGCCGAGCAGCACTCGTGGCGCGCGGCCACCGAGGCCCTCGTGGGCTACTACGAGCTCGCGGTCGAGCGGCACGCCGGCCGCTCGCCGATGCACCCGGTGCTGCGGGCGCGCCGGCCCTGAGCACCGGCCCGCGGCCGGCGAGCCGGACGCGCCCGCGCGGCCAGCCCAGCGCCGAGCGCCAGCTGGCGCCCCCACGGTCCACCCGCACGGTGAAGCTGAGCATCCCCAGCGTGAGCACGAGGGTCACCTACACCACCAGCCACAGCCAGGGGTCGCCGACGGCGGCGGTCACCACGGACAGCAGCCCGAGCGTGCCCAGGACGAGCAGGAGCACCTCGTGCGACAGGTGGGCCCGGCCGAACCAGGAGACCGCGTCGGTCGGCCCGATCTCCATCGCCTCCGGCGTGAGCGGCTCGGGCTGCGGCAGCGCGCGCGGCAGCACGAGGGCGAGGCCCGCCCCGACCACCAGCGCGGCGCCGAGGGCCCAGAGCAGGGCCATCGGGTCCAGACGCGCGGACGTGGGGTCGGGCAGCCCGCGCTGGCTCGCGAAGAGCTGGGCGAAGAGCGCGAGCAGCCACACCCCCAGGGCGCCGACGAACGCCGTCACGGCGCGCGCCGACCTCCCCCGCCACCACTGCCCCACGGCTGCGACGACCAGCAGGACAAGGGGGACCCCCACGCAGACGAGTCCTCCGACGATCAGCGCGGCACCGCGCGACATCCAGCCGTCGGCGACGCCGTCCGCCCCGAAGTGCGTCGCGACCCGCTCGGGCAGGTCGCCGGCCAGGACGGCCGCGAGCACCACGTACGCGACGGCGCACAGCACGAGCACCCCCGTGGCGACGAGCAGGTGCGAGCGGCGCACCCTGACCTCCTGCGTCGTGGCCCTGCTGCTGGCAGCGGTCATCGGTCGGCTCCTTCGTGGTCGAGTGCGTGGTGCAGATGGGTCAGGGGTATGCGGTGCCGCCGGGCCAGTGCCACGAGGTCACGGACGGCGGCGCCCACCTGGGCCGGCATGCTCGGCACCGCCACGACGACTGCTCCCCGGCCGCGCCGCAGGTCGATGACCCCCTCGTCGCGCAGGTGCGCGTAGGCGCGCAGCACGGTGCGCATGTTGACGTCCAGCGAGCGCGCCAGCCGCTCCGGGCCCGCGGGTGTAGATTCGTCCCTCCCCTTTCCGCCCGCGCCGCCAGGCTCCGGAGGTCCCGTGCCCGCCAGCACACCCCATACCCCTCACGACCCGGCCGACGAGCTGCGCGCCGAGCGCGCCCACCTGGCCCTCGCCCGCGCCGAGCTGGCGCGGATGCGCGAGCACACCCTGTCGCTGCAGGCCGACGGGGGCGACGCGATCGCGGGCGAGTCGCTCGCGCGCACGCTGTGGTTGCGGGCGCGGGCGCTGCAGGACGACCCGCGCACCACGCTGTTCTTCGGGCGGATCGACACCGACGCGCCGGAGCGGCTCTACGTCGGGCGGCGGCACGTCAGCGACGAGGCCGGTGACCCGGTCGTGGTCGACTGGCGGGCGGGGGTGTCCACCGCGTTCTACCGCGCCAGCCCGACCGAGCCGATGGGCGTGGTGCGCCGGCGTCGGTTCGGGGTCGAGGGCGGGGAGCTGACCGCCTACGAGGACGAGCTGCTCGGGGGCGACCGCGGCGGCCGCAGCGCCGCGGGCGCCGGTAGCGCCGGTGAGGGGGCCGGGAGCGAGATCCTGGCCCGGGAGATCGAACGCCCCCGCATCGGCCCGATGCGCGACATCGTGGCCACCATCCAGCCCGAGCAGGACGAGATCGTGCGCGCCGACGTCGCGACGACGATCTGCGTCCAGGGCGCGCCCGGCACCGGCAAGACCGCGGTCGGGCTGCACCGGGCGGCCTGGCTGCTCTACTCCTTCCGCGACCGGCTGCGCCGCAGCGGCGTCCTCGTCGTGGGCCCCAACCGGGCCTTCCTCGAGCACGTCGGCGCGGTGCTCCCCTCGCTCGGCGAGGTCTCCGTGCGGCACACGACGGTCGAGGAGCTCGTCGAGCACGGCGCGGTCCGCGCCACGGACACCGCCGAGACGGCCCGGCTCAAGGGCGAGGGGCGGATGGCCGAGGTGCTCCGCGCAGCGCTCTGGGCGCAGGTGCGACCTGCCACGGAGCCGCTCGTCGTGCCGCGCGGGTCCCGGAAGTGGCGCGTCCCCGCCCACGAGGTGCAGGACGTCCTGGACGAGCTGCGCACCCGCGGGGTCCGCTACGACGCCGCCCGCGCGATGCTGCCCCAGCGCCTGGCGCACGCCGTCCTCGTGGCGATGGAGCGGTCCGGGGACTCCCCCGACGACAAGGTCCAGGACAGCGTCGCCCGCTCGGCGCCGATGAAGGCCTACGTCAGGGCGGTGTGGCCCCAGGTCACCCCGCAGGCGGTGCTGCACCAGGTGCTCTCGACCGGTGAGGGGCTGGCCGAGGACCAGCGTGCCATGGTGTGGGACCGGCCCTCGCGCACGCCGGTTGCCGCCCGCTGGAGCGCTGCGGACCTGGTGCTGCTCGACGAGCTCGCCGACCTCCTCGAGCGCACCCCGAGCCTGGGGCACGTCGTCCTCGACGAGGCGCAGGACCTTTCTGCGATGCAGCTGCGCGCGGTGGGCCGGCGCGCCTCGACCGGGTCGTTGACGGTGCTCGGGGACATCGCGCAGGGCACCACCCCGTGGGCGACCGGATCGTGGCGGGAGTCGCTGAGGCACCTGGGCAAGGACCTCGGGTCCGACGGCGTGCACCTGGAGGTGCTCGACCGCGGCTTCCGCGTCCCGGCCGCCGTGATCGGGTACGCCGCGCGCCTCCTGCCCCTCATGGCACCCGGTCTGGGGGCACCTGTGTCGGTGCGGTCGGACCCGGGCCGGCTCGACCTGGCGGCGGTGGCCGATCCGGTGCTGGGCGCCGTCGCGGCCGCCAGGGAGGCGTCCGCGCACGAGGGGTCGGTCGGCGTCATCGTCCCCGACGCCTGGGTGGAGCGGGTCGCGGCCGCGCTGGCCGCCGCCGGGCTCGAGCACGAGGTGCTCGACGGCTCGCACGCGGAGGAGCGGATCCTGCCCCTGCACGTGGTGCCCGCCACGGTCGCCAAGGGTCTGGAGTTCGACCAGGTCGTCGTGGTCGAGCCCGCGGCGATCGCGGCCGCCGAGCCCGACGGGCGCAGCGGGCTGCGGCGGCTCTACGTGGTGCTGACCCGGGCGGTCAGCGGGCTCACGGTCGTGCACGCCGAGCCGCTGCCGCAGGCGCTCGCGGGATGAGCCTCAGGGGTACGGCGGGCCAAGGATGGTCAGGTCGCCGGCACGACCACCCCGCGGTGACCGTCGACCGTCACGACCTGCCCGGTCCGCAGCGTCGTCGTCGCGGTCCCGGTCGCCAGGACGACCGGGACGCCGTACTCGCGCGCCACGATCGCCGCGTGCGACGCCGGCCCGCCGTGGTCCACGACGACCGCGGCGGCCCGGGCGAAGAGCGGCGTCCAGGGCGGGCTGGTCGCCGAGCACACCAGCACCTCGCCGGGCCGGAGCGTCCCGAACGCCGCGGGCCCCGGCACCACCCGGACCGGCCCCGTCGCCCGGCCGCCTCCGCCGGGCACCCCCTGGACGAGCGCGTCGGGGTCGTCCGGCCGGGCCGGGTAGAGGCTGGCCGGTGAGATCAGCGGCGATCCCGCCAGCACCGCGGCCGCCGCCCGCCGCCGCTCCACCACCACGCGCAGGTCGGGGTACGGCGGCGCTCCGCGCCCCGTCGTGGCCGCCGGGTCGGGCAGGCCTGCGAGCTCGTCGCGCACCAGCCACCAGATGTCGTCGGCGCGGTCCACCCGGCCGGCCCCGGCGAGCCGTCGACCCATCTCCAGGAACGTCCTGCGCAGGGCCGGCATGGCGCGCGTGAGCTCGAAGTGGGTGTCCTCGCGCATCGCCACCCCGTCCACCGCCGCCGCCACGAGAGGTGCCAGGGACGCAGGTATGACGCGTGCCGGGGCCGGGCGCGGACGTGCCGGGCGGTCGTCGGCCGGGTCGACCGGCTCCGCGGCGAGCGCCTGCACCAGCCCCAGGACGCTGGCCGGAGCGTCGACCCAGGGCGGGTCGCTCAGGAGCAGGATCGTGCTGCCCTCCCGGTGGCCGTAGCGGCTCAGGAACTCCTCCAGCCGTCCGCGCAGCCGCCCGGCCTCCGGCCTGGCCGCCACCGCCGCGGCCAGCTCCTCCCCGGTCAGCGTCCCGAAGAGCTCGCGCAGCGCCGGGTCGTCGCGGACCACGACCGCCAGCCCGTCGAGCGCGGCGTTGGCCCGCATCGTCTCGGTGTCGGCACCGACGAGGAGCTCGCCGATGCCGACCGGCCGTCCCCGCAGGAGCAGGGCGAGCGCGAGGAGCAGGAGGGATCGCGCGGCGGCGGGCAGGTAGCGGGCGCGCAGGTCGCCCTGCTCGGCGAGGACCCGGGCCGCCTCCGGCTGCACCGCCTGCAGCTGCGCCCACGAGGCGGAGCCGAGGTCGAGACGGTCGAGGACGTCGGTCCGCGAGCGCAGCCGGTCCGTCAGCGGGTCGTCGCGCCAGCCGTCGGCCCGGTGCCGCACCGCACGGACCGCCGAGCGCGCGAGCCGCAGCGGGGTGCGCAGCGTGGGCCGCGGCACCGGCGGGACGACCGCCTGGAGGACGCCGTCGACGCGCGGCAGGACCTGCCGCAGGTCCAGACGCACGCCGCCGACGCCGCCCAGCATCCGGGCCAGGTGACGCTCGATCATCTCGTCGGTCCAGGCGGTCAGCTCCAGCGGCAGCGGTCGGCGCGGCAGGAGCTCCAGGAGCACCGGGCCGTAGGTGCGCCGCACGGCGTCGAGGTGCACCGGCGGCGGAGGCAGCGCGGTCATCGGGCGGGCCTGCGTCAGCACCACCCTCCCCTCCTCCACGACCCACTCGACGTCCTGGGGGACGCCGAAGTGGTCGGCCACGCTGCGTCCCACCCGAGCGAGCTCGGCGAGCACCCCGTCGGGCAGCTCCTGGCCCGCCCGCTCCCCCGCGCGCCGCTCCACCACGACGCCGTCGGGGTCCACGACCGCGTGGTCCGGCGTCACGTGGCCGCCGACCACGGCCTCGCCGAGACCCGGGAAGGAGTCGACGACCACCCGGTCGAGCTCGCCGGTCACCGGGTCGGCGGTGAACAGCACCCCGGCCCGGTCCGGACGGGCCATCTCCTGCACGACGACGGCCATCGCCACCCCCTCCTCGCCGATGCCCAGCCGCTGCCGGTAGGCCACCGCCCGCTCCGCGCGCAACGAGGCCCAGCAGTCGCGCACGGCCTCCACCACCGCCTCGGCCCCCCGGACGTTCAGGTAGGTGTCCTGCTGCCCCGCGAACGCCGCCCCCGGCAGGTCCTCGGCGGTCGCGCTGGAGCGCACCGCGACCGGCGGGGAGCCGAGCGCGGCGTAGGCCTCCCGCACCGCGGCCGCCACCTCCGGCGGGACGGTCCGCCAGGCGGCCCCCTCGGCGGCGCGGTAGGCGCCGGTGGTGACGACGAACCCGGGCGGAACGGCATACCCCGCCCCGACGAGCTCGCCGAGGTTGGCGCCCTTGCCGCCCGCGACCGCGCGGTCCGCGCGCGAGAGCCGCCCGAGGGGTATGCAGTGCTCCACCGCGACGACGCTACTCGCCTTCCTGAGCCGCCGGTGCGGGGCGCGGTGGCCGTGCGGGGGCGGACGGCATACCGTGGGACCAGGCGGAACGCCCTCCCACGGAACAGGAGTGACACCCATGCACCCCACGCACGTCCCGATCCGCGTCGCGACCGGCGCCTACATCCTCAACTCCGGCCTGACCAAGCTCAAGGCGGACGAGGAGGCCCAGGAGCAGATGCACGGCTGGGCCTCCAGCGTCTACCCGATGTTCAAGGACATGAAGTCCGGCGACTTCACCAAGCTGCTCGGCTACGGCGAGATCGGCCTGGGGGCGATGCTGCTCCTGCCGACGGTGCCCTCGGCCGTGGCCGGCGGCGCGCTGGCCGCGTTCGGGGCCGGGCTGGTGGGGATGTACCTCAAGACCCCCGGCATGACTGAGTCCGACGGCATCCGGCCCTCGCCCGAGGGCGTGGCCACGGCCAAGGACGTGTGGCTGGTCGGCGCCGGGCTGACGCTGGCGACGCAGTCCTTCCTCTCCGGCACCAAGCACGCCGCCCGCTCCGTCGCCGACGGCGTCACCGGTGCGGCCAGCTCGGTCGCGCAGGGTGTCAGCGGCGCGGTGACCGGCGCGGTCGGCTCCGCCTCCTCCTCCGCCACCGGAGGCGTGAAGGGGCTGCTGAGCAGCGCCCAGCACGCCCGTGAGGACCTCGCCGACGCGCTGTCCGACCTCGCGGACGCGATGGTCAAGCGCTGACGACATGACCTACCTCCCCGACCCCGCCCGCTACGACTCGATGGACTACCGGCGGGTGGGCCGTTCGGGCCTGCGCCTGCCGGCGGTGAGCCTGGGCCTGTGGCACAACTTCGGCGACGACGTCAGCTTCGAGCGCCAGGAGGCGGTGCTGCGGCGCGCCTTCGACCTGGGCGTGACCCACCTGGACCTGGCGAACAACTACGGCCCGCCCTACGGCTCGGCGGAGGAGAACATGGGCCGGCACCTGCGCCGGACGTTCGCCGGGCTGCGCGACGAGCTGGTCATCTCCAGCAAGGCCGGGTGGGACATGTGGCCGGGCCCCTACGGGGACGTCGGCGGGTCGCGCAAGTACCTCATGGCCAGCCTCGACCAGTCGTTGCGGCGGATGGGCCTGGACTACGTCGACATCTTCTACCACCACCGGCCCGACCCGGACACGCCGCTGGAGGAGACGATGGGCGCGCTGGACGCCATCGTGCGCTCGGGCAGGGCGCTCTACGTGGGCATCTCCTCCTACTCCGCTCAGGACGCCCGTCGTGCGGCCCAGCTCCTGGCCGACCTGGGCACGCCGCTGCTCATCCACCAGCCGTCCTACTCGATGCTCAACCGGTGGATCGAGCAGGACGGGCTGCTGGACGTCCTGGAGGAGGTCGGCGCGGGCTGCATCGCCTTCTCCCCCCTCGCCCAGGGCATGCTGACCGACAAGTACCTGCACGGCATACCCGAGGGGTCGCGGGCGACCCAGGGCAAGAGCCTGTCCACCGACCTGCTCACCGAGGAGACCCTGCAGCACCTGCGGGCGCTGGACGAGATCGCCTCCGGGCGCGGGCAGACGCTGGCCCAGCTGGCCCTGGCCTGGGCGCTGCGCGACGGACGGGTGAGCTCGGTCCTGGTCGGCGCGAGCAGCCCCGGACAGCTGGAGCAGAACGTCGGTGCCCTCGGCCGCACCGACTTCACCGACGACGAGCTGGCCACGATCGACCAGCACGCCCGCGACTCCGGCATCGACCTGTGGCGGGGAGCCCGGCTGGGATGAGCGGGCCAGGATGACCCAGCCGGCCGAGCCCCTGCTCGACCGCTGGCTGGCCGACGCCGAGCTGCTCGCCACGAGGGCGGGTCGTGACCTCTGGCTCGCGGAAGGCTCGATGCTGCTCGGTCACTGGTCCCAGGAGCACCGCCGCTACCACACCCCGCAGCACCTGGCCGAGGTGCTGCGGGCGCTCGACGAGCTCACCGGCGCGGGCCATCTGGACGCGCGCCAGGCGCTGCTCGCGCGTGCCGTCGGCTGGTACCACGACGTGCACTACGACCCCGCCGCGCGGCCGGGCAGCAACGAGCAGCGCAGCGCGATGATGGCGCGGGACCACCTGCACCGGATGGGCGTGGAGGACTGGGCTGTGGACGCGGTGGAGGCGGGCGTGCTGATGACCGCGGACCACGACGCCGACGGCCCGGGCCGGGTGGCCGAGCAGCAGGTCCTCGACGCCGCGCACGACGCGGACCTGTGGATCCTCTCGGCCCCGGCGGACAGGTATGCGGCCTACCGCACCCAGGTGCGCGAGGAGTACGCGCACGTGCCGGACGACGCCTTCCGGGCCGGCCGGGCGCAGATCATCGGCGCCTTCGCGGAGCGCGAGCGGATCTACCGCACCGCGCACGCGCACGAGGGCTGGACCGCGCGGGCGCGCGCCAACCTCGCCGCCGAGCTCGCCGACCTCTGAGCGGCCACGGCGTGCGCACGGCACTCAGGTGAGTGAGTTGCGCACAGCAAGGACGTTGCCCGCGTGCGCGCGGCACTCAGGTGAGTGAGTTGCGCACAGCAAGGACGTTGCCCGCGTGCGCGCGGCACTCGGGCTCAGTGCCGCTCCCACCACCACTCCACCAGCGGCCACCACGGCTCCGTGCCCGCGACGCTGTGCGCCCGCGCACGGGTGAACCAGCCCGCCTCGAGCACGTCGTCGAGGTCGGGCCGCAGCGGCACCGCGACGTCCACCGCGGCCGCGAAGGCCTGCAGGTAGTTGACCCCCGCGCCGAACGGTGCCGGGTCGGCGCCCGGCTGCACGGTGATCCGCTCGTAGCCGACCGGGCGCAGGGTCTCGGTGCCGAGCACCAGCCCGGTCTCCTCGACCAGCTCGCGGACGGCACCCTGCCGCACCGTCTCCCCCGGCTCGCGCTTGCCCCCTGGCGGCGCCCAGCCCGGCCGGGCCGCGTTGCGCACCAGGGCCATGAGCGCGTCGTCCCCGCGGGCGGCCCGGGTGCGCACGAAGACCACGGCCGCCCCCGAGGTATGCCGTTCGTGCGGGGAGGCCACGACGTCCAGCACGTGCGGCGCGCCGGTGGCGGCGGCCAGACCGTCCTGCACCCGGGCGAGCGGCCGCTCACCCTTGCGCTTGCGGAAGCGCAGGCCGCTGTCGCGCAGGGCGCGGGCGAGCTCGCTGCCGGTGACCGGCACGGCACCCGCCGCCAGGGCCTCGCCGTAGCGTTCCTCGGGCAGGTCGTAGTGGTCTCCCTCGAAGGAGCGGGCCGGGATGTCCACCCGACGGGCGAAGGCGTGCAGCTCCTCCAGGGTGCTGTCGCTGATGACGTGCGACCACAGCCGGCCGTGCGCCGGCCACATCGGCGGGTCGACGAGGATGGTCACGCGCCGGCCCTCGGGGCGTCCATGATGACGGCCACGCCGGCCAGGCAGACCAGGGCGAAGAGCAGGATCGAGCGACCGGTCATGGCCAGGGACACTACCGCCGCCCGCCGTGGACCGCCGAGGGGTGTGGACGAGGGTGTTCGACGGCCCTGCACGCACCACTGTGGACAACTTCTGCGCGACCTGAGGCTCAGCGTCTAGCGTCGAGGCACGAGGTGGCCGACAGGCGCCACCCACCGACCAGGGAGGGACTGTGATGAGCACCCACTTCGCCGTCGACACCGCACGGATCGCCGCCGCCTCCGGCGACATCGAGCGGATCGCCGGATCGATCGAGTCCGACGTCCGGGCGATGATGGCCCAGCTGACCGCGCTGCAGGACTGCTGGCAGGGCACGGCCTCGGCGCGCTTCCAGACGGTGATGCAGGACTGGCAGGCGACCCAGGAGCGGGTGCGCAGCTCGCTGCAGCAGGTGTCCTCGACGCTGCGCGTCACCGGCCAGGACTACGAGCAGGTCGAGGAGGTCAACCGGATGCGCTTCACCGCAGGCTGACAGACCGGCCCTGCAGGGAGGATGATCGGACGGTCCCGTGACATGCCGACGGGCGGCCCCTCCCGCGTGAGGAGGGACCGCCCGTCGGTGCGTTGGTCGCCCGCGAGAAACGCGGGCGCGCCGTGCTCTGACCCGGGTCCGGTCAGAAGTCCATGCCACCCATGCCGCCGTCGCCGCCCGGCATGGCCGGGGTCTTCTCCGGCTTGTCGGCGATGACCGCCTCGGTGGTGAGGAACAGGGCCGCGATGGAGGCGGCGTTCTGCAGCGCAGAACGGGTCACCTTCACCGGGTCGGCGACGCCGAAGCCCAGCATGTCGCCGTACTCGCCCGTGGCCGCGTTGAGGCCCTCACCGGGGGTGAGGTGCTTCACCTTCTCCGCCACGACGCCGCCCTCGAGACCCGCGTTGATCGCGATCTGCTTCAGGGGCGCCTCGATGGCCACCTTGACGATGTTGGCGCCGGTGGCCTCGTCCCCGGTGAGCGACAGGCCCTCGAACGCCTTGTTGGAGGCCTGGATGAGGGCGACGCCACCGCCGGCGACGATGCCCTCCTCGACCGCGGCCTTGGCGTTGCGGACGGCGTCCTCGATGCGGTGCTTGCGCTCCTTGAGCTCGACCTCGGTCGCCGCACCGGCCTTGATGACGGCCACGCCGCCGGCCAGCTTGGCCAGCCGCTCCTGCAGCTTCTCGCGGTCGTAGTCGGAGTCGCTGTTCTCGATCTCGGCGCGGATCTGGGCGACCCGTCCGGCGATCTGGTCGGCGTCCCCGCCACCCTCGACGATGGTGGTCTCGTCCTTGGTGACGACGACCTTGCGGGCGGTGCCCAGCAGGTCGATCTCGGCGGTCTCCAGCTTCAGGCCGACCTCCTCGGAGATGACCTGGCCACCGGTGAGGATGGCGATGTCGCCCAGCATGGCCTTGCGGCGGTCGCCGAACCCCGGGGCCTTGAGGGCCACCGAGCGGAAGTTGCCCTTGATCTTGTTGACGACCAGGGTCGCCAGGGCCTCGCCCTCGACGTCCTCGGCGATGATCGCCAGCGGCTTGCCGGACTGCATGACCTTCTCCAGCAGCGGGAGCAGGTCCTTGACCGAGGAGATCTTGGAGTTGACGACCAGCACGTAGGCGTCCTCCAGGACGGCCTCCATGCGCTCGGTGTCGGTGACGAAGTAGGGCGAGATGTAGCCCTTGTCGAAGCGCATGCCCTCGGTGAGCTCGAGCTCCAGGCCGAAGGTGTTGGACTCCTCGACGGTGATGACACCCTCGTTGCCGACCTTGTCCATGGCCTCGGCGATCATCTCGCCGATCTCGGTGTCGGCCGCGGAGATGGACGCGGACTGCGCGATCTGCTCCTTGGTCTCGACCTCCTTGGCCATGCTCAGCAGCTCGTCGTTGACGGCGCTGACGGCGACCTCGATGCCGCGCTTGAGCGCCATCGGGTTGGCGCCGGCCGCGACGTTGCGCAGACCCTCGCGCACCATCGCCTGGGCGATGACGGTGGCGGTGGTCGTGCCGTCACCGGCGACGTCGTCGGTCTTCTTGGCGACCTCCTTGACCAGCTCGGCGCCGATCTTCTCGTAGGGGTCCTCGAGCTCGATCTCCTTGGCGATGCTCACGCCGTCGTTGGTGATCGTGGGTGCGCCCCACTTCTTCTCGAGGACGACGTTGCGGCCCTTGGGGCCGAGGGTCACCTTGACGGCGTCGGCGAGGGTGTTCATACCCCTCTCGAGCCCGCGGCGAGCCTCCTCGTCGAATGCAATGGTCTTGGCCATCGTGGTCTGTTCCTCCACACGCTGATGGGCGGATGACCGGGCTGTCGCCCGCGACGGACGAGACGGGCTCGGGGGCTCAGGTCGCCCCTCCGCACGACCCTCGACAGGTCCGGTCAGGTGTTATCACTCTCATGGTGAGAGTGCTAAGTCCATGATTAGCACTCGACCCCCTCGAGTGCAAATGCTGGGGGTGCCGTGCGCGGGTCGGGCGGTCGTGACACCGTCCGCCGGGCGACCGGAAGAGCGCCGTGGCAGCCCCCGGACGAGCTCGGTCAGCGGCGCAGCTCCAGCGCCCGGACCGCGGCGTCGCGCAGGGTCTGGTCCTGCAGCCCCAGGCCGCGGCACGCGCTGACCAGGGCGTCCACGCCGGCGAGGCCGCCGTCGACGACCTCGGTGAAGCGCTCGGCCAGCTGGGCCAGCTGGGCGGTCTGCTGCTCGACGAAGGCCCGGTCCACCACGGCGCCGTGCCCGGGGACCCACACGTCGGCCAGCTCGGCGGCCGGCTTGGCCATCAGCGCGTGCAGGGTCGCGGCCCACTCCTGGGGGAAGGCGTCCTCCATCATCGGGTCGGCGCCCTCCTCGACCAGGTCCGCGGCGAAGACCACCCCGGCGTCCGGCACCGCCACGGCCAGGTCGTGGTCGGTGTGGCCGCGCCCGGAGTAGAGCAGCTCCACGGTGCGCCCACCCAGGTCGAGCTCGGTGTCCTGCTCGATCAGGTAGTGCGGGAGCACGATCTGGGTGCGGCCGATCTGCTCGGCCAGCTCCGGGCGGTCGGTGGCCAGCAGGTGCTCGAGGACCTGCTGACGCTGGTGCTCGCCGGTGCGCACCAGCTCGGCGACGCACCCGGTGTGGGCGTAGATCTGGGAGTCGCGGAAGGCGGAGTTGCCGAAGCAGTGGTCGTAGTGGGCGTGGCTGTTGACCACGACCAGCTCCAGGTCGGTGACCTCGCGCACCGCCGCCAGCAGCTCGGTGCCCAGCTCGTGGTAGCTGCGGGTGTCGACGACGAGCGCGCGCTCGTCGCCGACCACCAGCCCGCAGTTGAGGTTGAGCTCCTCGTGACGACGGACGAACACTCCGGGCGCGACGGTGCGCCAGGTCAGTTCCACCATGGCCTCAGTCTACGTGGCGGTGCCTGCCCGCCCCGGCCGGTGCTCAGGACAGCCCGGTGATCGTCCCGTCGTCGGAGATGTCCATGCCCACCGCAGCCGGGACCCTGGGCAGGCCCGGCATCCGCATGATGTCGCCGGTCAGCGCCACCACGAAGCCGGCGCCGGCGTTGACGACGAGCTCGCGCACGGTGATCCTGAACCCGCGGGGCGCGCCCAGCCGGGTCGGGTCGTCGGAGAAGGAGTACTGCGTCTTCGCCATGCAGATCGGCAGGCTCCCGTAGCCGTCGGCCTTGATCTGGCCGAGCTGGGTGGCTGCGGTCGGGGCGAGGTCCACACCGTCCGCGCGGTAGATCTCCCGCGCGATGGTCTCGATCTTGGCGTGCATCTCGTCCTCGACGTCGTAGAGCGGGGCGTAGTTGCTCTCCTGCTCGCAGAGCTCGACGACCGCGTGCGCCATGTCCTCCCCGCCGGCGCCGCCCTTGGCGAACACCTCGGAGAGCACCACCTTGACGCCGAGCGCCTCGCAGCGCTGCCGGACCAGGTCCAGCTCGGCGTCGGTGTCGCTCGGGAAGCGGTTGAGCGCCACGAGGGCAGGCACCCCGAACTTGGCGAGGTTCTCCAGGTGCTGCTCGAGGTTGACCACGCCCGCGCCGAGGGCGAAGAGGTCCTCGTTGGTGAGCTCCTTCTTGTCCTTGCCGCCGTTGAGCTTGAGCGCGCGGACCGTGGCCACGACCACCACCGCGTCCGGCGTGAGCCCGCCGGCCGGGCAGACGATATCGAAGAACTTCTCCGCGCCCAGGTCGGCGCCGAAGCCCGCCTCGGTGATGACGTAGTCGGACAGCTTGAGCGCGGTCTGCGTGGCCACCACCGAGTTGTTGCCGTGCGCGATGTTGGCGAACGGTCCGCCGTGGATGATCGCGGGGGTGTTCTCCAGGGTCTGCACGAGGTTGGGCCGGACCGCGTCCTTCATCAGCAGGGCCATGGCACCGGGGGCCCCCAGGTCGCCGGCGGTCACCGGCTTCTTGTCGTAGGTGTAGCCCACGATCATCCGGCCGAAGCGCTCCTTGAGGTCCTCGATGCCGGTGGCCAGGCACAGCGCGGCCATGATCTCGCTGGCCACGGTGATCTCGAAGCCGGACTCGCGCACGACGCCGTCGCCGACCTTGCCCAGGCCGATGACGATGTTGCGCAGGGCACGGTCGTTCATGTCCAGGACGCGGGGCCAGGTGATCCGCTTGGGGTTGATGTTCAGCGGGTTGCCCTGGTGGATGCTGTTGTCCAGCAGCGCCGCCAGCAGGTTGTGCGCCGAGGTGATCGCGTGGAAGTCACCGGTGAAGTGCAGGTTGATGTCCTCCATCGGCACCACCTGCGCGTAGCCGCCGCCGGCCGCACCGCCCTTCATCCCGAAGGAGGGGCCCAGGGAGGGCTCACGGATCGTCGTCATCGCGCGCTTGCCGATCCGGTTGAGCGCCATGGACAGGCCCACGTTCGTGGTGGTCTTGCCCTCTCCCGCCGCGGTCGGGTTGATGCCGGTGCACAGGATGAGCTTGCCGTCCGGCTTGTCCTTGAGCCGCTCGAGCACGGCGAGGGAGATCTTCGCCTTGGTGTGACCGTAGGGTTCGTACTCGTCGGTGCTGAGCCCCAGCTCCTCGGCGAGCTCGCCGATGGGACGGAGTGTGGCCTGCTGGGCGATCTCGACGTCGGACTTCACGGTGACGAGCCTCCTGGTGCGCGCGGATTGCGGGACCGTCGTCGGTCCCCTTCCGGAGAACGTTACCCAACTTCCGCGCGCAGCGACGCCCGGCGTCCTCGTGGAATCACCGGGCGTCGGCGCGGATGCGTGGGCTACTCGTCGGTCACTGCTCGACGGTCACAGCTCGATCCCGAGCCGGCGCGCCGACCGGCTGCGCTGGCGGCGGGCCCGCTGGCGGCGCAGCCGCTTGATCAGCATCGGGTCGTGGGCGAGGGCGTCCTCGCTGTCGATGAGCTGGTTGAGGATCTGGTAGTAGCGGGTGGGGCTCAGGTCGAACAGGTCCTTGACCGCCTGCTCCTTGGAGCCGGCGTACTTCCACCACTGGTGCTCGAAGTCGAGGATCTCCCGGTCGCGCGCCGACAACGACGTCGTCTCGGCGGTGTGCTGCGCACGGGGGGCCGCGCCCATAGGTCGTCCTCTCGTCGGCTCCGGACCAGGTCGGTGCGACCAGTCTAGGGCACCCGAACTACAGGCGTGTCATTTCCTCCTGCGCGTCGCCCCGCCCGAGGTGCCCAGGACCGCCCGCGCGACCGGGTGTCCGGACGACGGCGAGGCGCACGGCATACCCTCGTGCCGTGCCTGCGCCGCTGACCAGCCTCGTCCACCCCTCCTGGGCGGAGGCGCTGGCGCCTGCGGAGGCGACCGTGGCGCGGCTGGGTGCCTTCCTGCGCGACGAGGCGGCCAGCGGACGCGGCTACCTCCCGGCCGGCCAGCAGGTGCTGCGCGTGTTCGAGCGGCCGCTGGGCGAGGTCCGCGTCCTCGTCGTCGGGCAGGACCCCTACCCCACGCCCGGTCATGCGGTGGGGCTGAGCTTCTCGGTCGCGCCGGACGTGCGCCCGGTGCCGCGCAGCCTGCGGAACATCTACGCCGAGCTCGAGAGCGACCTGGGTCACCCGCCTCCCCCGACCGGCGACCTGACGCCGTGGGCCGAGCAGGGCGTGATGCTGCTCAACCGCGTGCTCACCGTCCGCCCCAACGCCCCGGCGAGCCACCGCGGACGGGGCTGGGAGGAGGTGACCGAGCTGGCCATCGACGCCCTCGTGCGCCGCGGTGGCCCTCTCGTGGCGCTCCTGTGGGGCCGCGACGCGCGCGGCCTGGCCGGGCGGCTCGGCGACGTCCCGCGGATCGAGAGCGCGCACCCCTCGCCGCTGTCGGCGCGCAACGGCTTCTTCGGCTCGCGCCCGTTCAGCCGCGCCGACGAGCTGCTCGTGCGCCAGGGCGCGCGCCCGGTCGACTGGCGGCTCGCGTGAGCGGCGTCGGCGAGGGACCGGGTATGCCGGGGCGCGCTCGACACCTGCGCGGCGCCCAGGTGCACGGCGGCTCGGGCAGCGTACGACCCCGGCCGCGGCCGTGGGCCACCTACGTCGCGCTCGGCGACTCCTTCACCGAGGGCATGAGCGACCCGGACCCGGTGGTCCCTGACCGCTACCGCGGCTGGGCCGACCGGCTGGCGGCGCTGCTCGCGCCGCACGCCGACGGCCTGACCTACGCCAACCTCGCGGTGCGCGGGCGCACGCTGGACGACGTGGCGGGCCCCCAGGTGGAGGCGGCGCTGGCCCTGCGGCCCGACCTGGTCAGCATCGTCGGCGGAGGCAACGACATCCTGCGGCCCCGGGCCGACGTCGACGCGCTGGCGGCACAGCTCGAGTCCGCGGTCGCGAGCCTGCGGGCCAGCGGGGCCGACGTGCTCATGGCCACGCCGACCGACCCCGCCGGGGCGCCGGTCGTGGGCCTGACGCGGGGCCGGGCCGCGACCTACTCGGCGCACATCTGGTCGATCGCCCAGCGGCACGGGTGCTACGTGCTCAACCAGTGGGCGTGCGACTTCCTGCAGGACTGGCGGATGTGGGCCCAGGACCGCATCCACATGACGCCGGAGGGGCACCGGCGGGTGGCGCTGGCGGCCTACGCCGCCCTGGGCCACGACCCCGGCGCCGCGGACTGGAGCGTGCCGCTGCCGCCCGCCGAGGCGGCGGGCCGGCTGGAGCAGGCCCGTGGCCACGCCGCCTGGGCCCGCGAGCACCTCGCGCCGTGGGTGCGCCGCCGGCTCACCGGCCGTTCCTCCGGCGACGGTCTGGGGGCCAAGATCCCGGTGCCCGGTCCGCCCGCCGCACCACCGCAGCCCGGCCCACCCGGAGGATCCGCATGACCAGCTTCGCCGACCCGCGCGGCCTGTGGCTGTGCCTGATCGGCCCGGACGCCCTCGAGGCGCTGCCGACCGACCACCTCGGCTGGCTCGGCGTCGACCTCCAGCACGGTCGCTACGAGGTCTCCGACCTCGCCGGGCTGCTGCGGGTGGCGCGGGTGCCGGTGCTGGCCCGGGCCGCCTCTGGCGACGCGGCGCACCTGGCCCGGGTGCTCGACACGGGCGTGGCCGGCGTCATCGTGCCGGGCGTGTCCTCGCTGGCCGAGGCGCAAGGCCTGGTCGGGGCCGTGCGCTTCCCGCCGGAGGGCCGGCGCAGCACCGGGCTGACCCGGTCGGTGCTGGTCGGCGGACCGGGACGGCCGCTGCTGCTGGCCATGGTCGAGACCGCCGGTGCGCTGGACGACGTCGGGGCGATCGCCGCCCTGGACGGCGTCGACGGGCTCTTCGTGGGCCCCTACGACCTGTCGCTCTCGCTGGGGCGGCCCGGTCCGACGGACGCTGCGGTGGTGGCGGCGGCCGCCCGGGTGCGGGAGGCCGCCCGGGCGCACGGCGTGCTGGCCGGAGCCTTCTCCGGGGACCGCGCGCTGGACGCGCTGCTCCCGGCCGACCTCGACCTGCTGGCCGTCGACACCGACGTCACCCTGCTGCGGGTCGGCATGGACGCGGTCCTCGGCTGAGCACTGCCGCCCAGCGCGGCATGTCGCACCTGCGTGTCTATGATGGGCCTCATGACGCAGATGCGAGTCAGTGAGGCAGCCGTCCTGCTCGGGGTGTCGACCGACACCGTCCGGCGTGCCGTCGAGGCCGGCCGGCTGTCCGCCGGCAGGGACGCCGCGGGACGCACCGTCGTCGAGGCGGTCGACGTCGCCCGGATGGCGCAGGCGCACGGCGCCCACGCGGAGGGCACCGCCACCTCCTCCCAGCGCAACCAGCTGCGCGGCATCGTGACCCGCGTGGTCAGCGACGCCGTCATGTCGCAGGTCGACGTGCAGGCCGGCCCCTTCCGGCTCGTCTCGCTCATCTCCACCGAGGCCGTCGAGGAGCTCGGCCTGGGGCCCGGCTCGGTCGTCGTCGCCTCGGTCAAGTCCACCAACGTCACGCTCGGACTGGCCCCGTGACCACCTCCGGGGCACGTGCTCTTCGCGCCACCGCCGCGCTCGGCCTCGCCGCCCTCACCACCTCCCTGGCCGCCTGCGGGGCGCCCGCCACGTCCGCCGGGGGTGGCGGGCGGACCCTCACGGTGCTCGCTGCCGCCTCGCTGACCGACGTCTTCGAGCAGGTTGCGGCGGACTTCGAGGCGGACCACCCCGGCGTCACGGTCGAGCAGTCCTTCTCGGCCTCCTCCACGATCGTCCAGCAGGTCAACGAGGGCGCTCCTGCCGACGTCATCGCCCTCGCCGGGCAGAGCTCGCTCGACCCGCTCGCCCCGGAGCTGCGCCTGGGCCCGCCCGTCGTCTTCACCACCAACACCCTCGAGCTCGCGGTGCCCGCCGACAACCCGGCCGGCATCGGCGGCACGCAGGACCTGACCAAGGACGGCATACGCCTCGTGGTCTGCCAGCCGGAGGTGCCCTGCGGCACCGCCGCCCGGACGCTCTTCGAGCACCTCGGCATCAGCCCCGACGTCGCCTCCTTCGAGCCCGACGTGCGCGCCACGCTGAGCAAGGTGGAGCTGGGCGAGGCGGACGTGGGGGTCGTCTACCGCACGGACGTGGCCGCCGCAGGCGACGGGGTGGCCGGGGTGGAGATCCCGGCGGCGGACAACGTCGTCAGCTCCTACCCCGTCCTGGCGGTGTCCGGCTCCCCGCTCGCGCAGGCCTTCATCGACGAGGTCATGTCCGGACGTGGCCAGCAGCGGCTCGCCGACGCGGGCTTCGTGGCGCCGTGACCGCCCGGGCAGCCCCCACGCGGGGAAGGCCCGCGCACGGCGTGACCGGGCGCAGCCTCACCTCCCGCCTGGCCCTGCTGGCGCCGGCCTGGATCGGCGTGGCGTTCGTCGTCCTGCCTCTGCTGGCCCTGCTCGTCCGGGCCGACTGGCCCCACATCGGCACCCACCTGGCCGCACCCGTCGTCGGGGAGTCGCTGCGGCTCTCGGCCCTGACCACCTCGCTCACGATGGTGGTCGTCTGGACGCTCGGGACCCCGCTGGCCTGGATCCTCGCCCGCTCCGACCACCCGCTGACCGCGTGGGGACGGGCCCTGATCACCGTCCCCCTCGTGCTGCCGCCGGTCGTCGGCGGCGTCGCGCTGCTCATGACCTGGGGCCGACGCGGCGTGCTCGGCGGGTGGCTCGAGACGACCTTCGGGATCACGCTGCCGTTCACGACCGCGGCCGTGGTCATGGCCGAGATCTTCGTGGCGATGCCCTTCTACGTCATCTCGGTCGAGGGGGCGATGCGCGGCCTGGACCGGCGCTTCGACGAGATCGCCGCCACCCTGGGCGCCGGCCCGGTCCGCACCTTCCGCACGGTCGTGGTCCCGATGGTGCTACCGGGCATCGCGGCGGGGTCGGCGCTGGCCTGGGCGCGCGCCCTCGGCGAGTTCGGCGCGACGATCACCTTCGCCGGCAGCTTCCCCGGCCGCACCCAGACCGCGCCGCTGGGCGTCTACGCCTCGCTCGAGCGCGACCCGCAGGCCGCCATCGCGCTCTCCCTCGTCATGCTGCTGGTCAGCGTCGTCGTGCTCGGCGCGCTCCGCTCGAGGTGGCTGCGGTGAGCGCCGCACCCGCCGACCCGCCCTTCCTGGACGCCCACGTCGTCGTCGAGCTCGGTACCTTCCGCACCGACGTCCACCTCGCCTGCGGACGCGGGGTCACCGCGGTCCTCGGCCCCAACGGGTCGGGAAAGACGACCGTGCTCAAGGCGCTCGCGGGACTGCATACTCTCGCCTCCGGGCACGTGCGGGCGGGCGGGCGCGTGTGGTCCGGCGACGGCGTCCACCTGCCGCCCGAGGAGCGCGGGGTGGGGATGGTGCTGGCGGACCCGCTCCTCTTCCCCCACCTGTCGCTGCTGGACAACGTGGCCTTCGGCCCCCGTTCCAGGGGTATGCCGCGCGCCGCCGCCCGCGCCCGCGCCGCCGAGGAGCTGGGCCGCGTCGGGCTCACCGACCTCGAGGGCCGCCGACCCGCGCAGGTCTCCCAGGGGCAGGCGCAGCGGGCGGCCCTCGCCCGGGCGCTGGCGACCGACCCGGAGATCCTGCTGCTGGACGAGCCGCTCTCGGCGCTGGACCCGCAGACCCGCTCGGCGACCCGCGCGGACCTGGTCCACCGGCTCCGCGAGTTCGCCGGCGCGACGGTCCTGGTCACCCACGACCCGCTCGACGCGCTGACGCTCGGCGACCAGCTGCTCTTCGTCGACGACGGCAGGGTGGTGCAGTCCGGTGCCCCGGCCGAGGTCGTCGCCCGGCCGCGCTCGCCCTACGTCGCAGGCGTGGTGGGGCTCAACCTGCTGCGCGGCACGCTGACGCAGGCGGGCCAGGACGCTGCCCTCGCACGGTCCCTCGACCTCGGTCGCGGCGAGCACCTCGTGGTCGCCGAGGTGCCGGGAGGCGCCGGGCCGGGCGAGGAGCTCCTGGCGACGATCAACCCGGCGGCGATCACGCTCTACACCGAGCACCCGGCCGCCTCGGCCCGCAACCTGTGGCAGCTCGAGGTCGTCGCGGTGACCGTCACCGGGCAGCGGGCGCGCGTCCGTCTGGACGGGCCCGGCGCCAACCAGCTCAGCGCGGAGGTGACGCTCGGCGCGGTCGCCGAGCTCGGCGTCGTCCGCGGGGCCAGGCTGTGGGCGAGCGTCAAGGCGACCGAGGTGTCCGTCTACCCCGCGTGACGGTGCTGGGGTGACGCCACGTCCAGCGATATCCTCCTGGACATGGTGCACCGCGTGCTTCCCACCGACGAGGCAGAGGACCTGCTGGCCCTCGTCCGGCAGATCGCCGACGAGCAGCTCCTCCCCCAGGTGGACGAGGCGGAGGCCGCCAAGCGCTTCCCCCGCGAGGTGTTCGCCATGCTGGGGCAGGCCGGGCTGCTGTCGCTGCCCTACCCAGAGGAGCTCGGCGGCGGCGGACAGCCCTACGAGGTCTACCTGCAGGTCATCGAGGAGCTCGCCCGTGGCTGGATGTCGGTCGCGGTGGGCGTCTCGGTCCACTCCCTGACCGCCTTCCCGATGGCCACCTTCGGCACCGCCGAGCAGCAGGAGCGGTGGCTGACCGGGATGCTCTCCGGCGACCAGCTCGGGGCCTACTGCCTCTCCGAGCCGCAGGCCGGCTCCGACGTCGCAGCCATCCGCACGCGCGCCGAGAAGGTGGGCACAGGGTCGGCGGCCGACTACCTGATCACCGGCGGCAAGGCCTGGATCAGCCACGCCGGCCACGCCGACTACTACACGCTCTTCGCCAGGACCTCCGACGAGGGCGGCCGCGGCCTGGCCTGCTTCCACGTGCCGGCCGGCACGCAGGGCCTGTCCTTCCCCGAGCCCGAGCGCAAGATGGGCCTGCACAGCGACACCGTCGGGGAGGTCCTGCTCGACGGTGTCCGGCTGCCCGCCGAGCACCGCATCGGCGAGGAGGGCAAGGGTATGCCGATCGCGCTCGCCGCCCTCGACTCCGGCCGCCTGGGCATCGCGGCCGCCGCGACCGGCCTGGCGCAGCGTGCCCTGGAGGTGGCCAGCGCCTACGCGACCGAGCGCGAGCAGTTCGGCCGGCCGATCGCCGACAACCAGGGACTGGCCTTCCTCCTCGCCGACATGGCCGCGGCCGTCGGGGCCGCCCGCGCCACCTACCTGCACGCGGCCCGGCTCAAGGACGCCGGCCTGCCGAACACCCAGGAGACGGCGGTCGCCAAGCTGGTCGCCACCGACGCGGCGATGAAGGTCACCACCGACGCCGTCCAGGTGCTCGGCGGCTACGGCTACACCACCGACTTCCCGGTCGAGCGCTTCATGCGCGAGGCCAAGGTCACCCAGATCTTCGAGGGCACCAACCAGATCCAGCGCCTGGTCATCGCGCGCGAGGTGCTGGCCGCCCACCGCTGACCGGCACCCGCCCGCAGCGTCCGGCACACGACACACCCGGAGGAACCCATGCAGATCACCGAGTCGACCGTCGCCCTCGTCACCGGGGGCGCCTCCGGCCTGGGCGAGGCGACCGCCCGCCGCCTGCTGGCCGAGGGCGCGCAGGTCGTCCTCGTCGACCTGCCCGGCGGACGTGGCGAGGAGGTCGCCGCCCAGCTGGGCGAGCGGGCCAGCTTCGCCGGCGCCGACGTGCGCGACGCCGACCAGGTCGCCGCGGCGGTGGGCACCGCCGCGGGGCTGGGCGAGCTGCGCGTCGCCGTCTGCTGCGCCGGCGTCGCCACCCCGGGCCGGATCCTGTCCCGCCGCGGCGTCCTCGACCTGGAGGTCTACCGCACCGTGGTCGAGATCAACCTCGTGGGCACCTTCAACGTCCTGCGCCTGGCCGCCGAGCAGATGGCCGCCAACGAGCCGGTCCCCGACGAGCGCGGCATGGGCGACCGCGGCCTGGTGGTGATGACGGCCTCGGTGGCGGCCTTCGAGGGTCAGGTCGGGCAGGCGGCCTACGCCTCCTCCAAGGCCGGCGTCGCCGGGCTCACCCTGCCCGCCGCCCGCGACCTGGCCGACAAGGGGATCCGCGTGATGACGATCGCCCCCGGGGTCTTCGAGACGCCGATGATGTCCGGGCTGGGCGAGGAGGTCCGCAGCTCCCTCGAGGCGCTCGTCCCCCACCCCCCGCGCCTGGGCCGCCCCGAGGAGTACGCCGCCCTCGTCGCCCACATCGTGGACAACCCCCTGCTCAACGGCGAGGTCGTGCGCCTCGACGGCGCGCTGCGGATGCCCCCGCGCTGACCACGGAACGGTCGGGTGCCTCGGGCAGCTGCGTCAGGCACCCCCGGTGCTCCGACCCTGACGATGCCTGACACAGGAGCCTGACGCAGTCCGCGCGGGGAGGTAGTTTCGAGGACGTGGGTCGACGACGTCTCCTGCCGGCGGTGGGCGGCGAGGCGTGCCCGACGGTGCAGAGCGCGATGGGCTGCCCTGTTCACGGTCTCCGACAACGCCTGCGCCCGAGCCCTGGCCCCCTCCTCGGCTGGACCGTGCTCAAGCATGCTCAGGCCGGCTCGGGCACCGACGCGGGCCGGCGCAGCCGCAGCGCGACGGCCACGGCGACCAGCCCGGCGAGGAGGGGCAGCGCCATACCGGCACGCAGTCCCCAACGGTCCGCGACCACGCCCAGCACGGGAGAGGTGAGCACGAACCCGCCGCGCATCAGCCAGCCGACGAGCGCGACGCCGGTGCCGTAGGCGAGCCCCGGCAGCTCGTGGGCGGCCGCGAACGCGGCCGGCACCAGGGTCGCGCAGCCCAGGCCGAGCAGGGCGAAGCCGCCGAGCACGACGAGCACCGTCGGCGCGACCATGACGACCAGGCCACCGGCGGCGATGAGCACACCGCCCGCCACCGCCACCTCGCCCCGGCCGAAGCGGTCGGTGAGGCGGTCGCCGGTGATCCGGCCGACGAACTGGGCGGCGTAGGCGGTGACGTAGGCCAGTCCGGCGACCCCGGGTGCCGCGCCGGTCACGTCCCGGGCGTAGAGCGTGGCCCAGGAGTTGCCGACCTCCTCCACGAGCGTGCCTGCGACCGCCAGCACCGCGACCGGGGCCACGAGCAGCAGGGCCCTGACCCGGGTCGGTCGGGGGTGCTGCCGTCCCGCCGCCGGACGCTCCTCGACCTCCGGCAGCCGGGCCAGCCACCAGGCCAGCACCGCCACACCGGACCAGACGAGCCCGCTGACGACCATGACCGGACCCACGTGCAGGCCGAGCCCGACGGTCCACGCGCCCACCAGGCCGCCGGTGACGGCACCGAGGCTCCAGGTGGCGTGCAGGGAGTTGATGACCGAGCGGCCGAGCACCTGCTCCACGCGCAGCCCGTGGACGTTCTGGCCGGCGTCCAGGACCGGGTCGCAGCAGCCGGCGAGGAAGAGGCCGAGGAAGAGCAGCCAGAGCCAGGGGCTGGACGCCGCGACCGCGAGCGCGGCCGCCAGGACGAGGGTCAGGACGGTCGCGGTGGACATCGCGCCGAAGCGCCGGACGACCTTTCCCGCGAAGGCCGCGGTGAGCAGCGACCCCACCGCGAAGGCCACGACGAGCAGGCCGAAGACCGCGTTGGACAGCTCGAAGGCGTCCTTGATCTGCGGGTAGTGCGGCAGCAGCGTGCCGAGCAGCGAGCCGTTGGTGAAGAACTGCAGCGAGATGCCCAGGCGCGCGCGGGAGGGGGTGGCGACCATTGGGCCAAGGGTATGTGGTTGACGTGTCATCGGCGAAGCCGCGGCAGCGCCGGCGTCAGGTCTGCGAGTGCCAGCGACGTAGCCGGTCCAGCTCGCCCGGCGGGACGCCCAGGAGGGGAAGGGTCCGCCCGTCGCGCAGCACCGCCACGATCCGCCACGGGTGCTCCGCGGGGCCCTCGGTGCGCAGGTCGAGGACGCCCGCCCGGGTCAGTCGCTGCGGGTGTCGGCCCTCGACCACGGTGATCGCGCCCTCGTCCAAGGTCGTGCCGGTGCGCTCGTACCGGCTGGCCCAGACCAGGAAGACGCCCAGCGCCAGCCAGAGCACCATGAGCGCGACCACGATCGTCCCCCAGGCCAGCACGATGCCGACGGCTGCGCTGAGGATCACCACGAGGCCGATGCCGGCGCGCAGGGTGGGCAGCCAGGCCGGCTGCATCAGCCACCTGGCGCGGTCCGGTCCGCTCGGTCTCGCGTGCACAGGGTCAGGGTAGGCGAGACGGGGGCCTGCGGTCCCCGGCTCAGCCGGCCCGCAGGACGAGGCCGTCCCTGCCCGTGGTGAGCGTGAGCCGATCGGCGGTGATCGTCAGCTGCAGCTCGCCGGCGTCCAGCACCCGGAGGACGGCGGCCTCGAGCTCGCCGCGCCCGCCCTCGCAGGCCATCCTGGTCATGGCGACCGGGCCGAGGCTCACCGTCCTGTCGACGGCGGTGTAGGAGGCCGACCCGGTGTTGCACCCGCCACGCACCTGCACCGTGCCGTCCTCCCCGAAGGTGAGGGACGCCTCGGCGCCGACGGGGACGCTCGACACGGCCTCGCCGCAGGTCAGCGCGTCCACCCGCCATACCGTCCCGACGAGCGGGCGGTCCGGGTCGGCGACGACGCGGTCCAGCAGCGTGACCGTGTCGGTCGTAGTGACCAGCACCAGTTGCTCACCGTGCAGCTCGAGCCGCGGGCGGCTGGACAGCAGCCCGGACAACCAGTCGTCCTGGGCGGCCAGCCCGTCGGGACAGCCCATCTCTGTCGTGCCGAGCGCGTCGATCACGAGCACCTCGCCCTCGACGCGGTAGTCGCCGAACATCGTGTTGCACCCAGCCTGGGCGGTGAGCCGCCCGTCGGCGAAGGTCAGGCTGATGCGTGACCGCTCGACGAGCTCGCGCGGGGCGCCGTCCCGGGTGACGGCCGTGCTGAGGAAGGTGCGCCCGGAGAGGCCCGTGCCGCTGCCCTCCGGGGTGACGGAGCCGCAGGAGGTCAGGGCGAGCACCGCGAGCGCGAGCCCGACGACGGTTCTCACGCTCGTCCGCCCAGCCACGTCGCACGCTGCACCGCTCCCATCCGGCCATCGTGGCACGAAAGGCCTGGCCGGTGGCCGTGCTCAGGCGCACCGCGGCAGCGCGGCCCGCGCGTTCCACCAGGAGCGGACGGGATCCCAACCGTACTCTGGCCAGATGAGCGACCAGCAGCAGGAGCCCTCCGAGCGCCCCGAGGACCAGGACGGCACAGCCGTCTCCGAGGGCGGCTCCGGCGCCCTCGACCCCGGCACGGCCCTCGGGGGCGCGGACAGCGTGCCCGACACCCCGGACGTCAACACCGAGATCAGTGACGCGGTGGACATCAACGAGTCCTCCGAGCACGGGGAGGCTCCGAGCTCGGTCGACCCGGACGAGCCCGACTGACCTGACTGCGCACGCCCACCACCGCGGCCCGAGGCGAGGCCGATACCTCCCCTCAGACCCGGTGCAGGGCCCGCCACTGCCCGGTGTCCGGGTCCTGGTCAGCCAGGCCGAGCGCTGCGAACCGTGCCAGCCAGCCCTCCATCGGGAACCAGCCCCAGCGACGGTGGAACCGGTTGGCGTTGGCCACGATCGAGTCGAGGTGGTGCACGGGTGGGTCGGAGGACGGGTGGTGCTGGTGGTAGGCGGCTGCCCCGCCGACCCAGAGCAACCGACCCCCCGCAGCCCCCAGCCGCTGCCCGAAGTCGGTGTCCTCGGCCCCGTAGCCGACGTAGCCCTCGTCGAAACCGCCGAGCCGCTGCCAGTCGGCGGCGCCGATGCCGAAGGAGAGCGACCAGAACAGTCGCAGGTCGTCGGCCGAACGCACCTCACCGGCACGCAGGGCGGGGCGCGCCGGGTGCGGCCGGGCCAGGGCGGCCAGGTCGGCTGCGCGGTAGTCACGCGGGTGGTTCACGGCCGGCAGGTACGCCACCTCGCCGGCGGCCACGACCGGCCCGGCGACCGCAGGCCGGGGGGACGGGCACGCGGGTGCCAGCACCTCGTCATACCGCTGCACCAGCCCGGGCGAGGGGATGCAGTCCACGTCCAGGAAGATCAGCGTGTCCGCTCCCGCCGCGACCGCTGCCCGGGCACCAGCGTTGCGCGCGGCGGCCAGGGGCAGGCCCTCCGCGCAGCTGGGCACGCTCGGCACCGCGACCTGCGGGGCCGGCGGGGCGCCTCCCTCGACCACGGCCAGCACGCCAGGGTCGTCCATCGCGACCGCGACGAACACGTCGGGGCTGCGGACCTGCCGCCGCAGACCCCACATGAGTCCGGCAAGGTGCTCGTGACGACCGTGCGCGATCGTCACCACCGCGGTCCGGCCGGTCATGCCGACAGGTCTTGCGGTATGCGGTCCAGCCTGCTCAGGTGCTCGGCAGCCCGGCGGGCCCCCTCGCCGCTCGACCAGCGCCCCCACCCGTCCCCACCCAGTCCGGCGGCACGTTCCAGCACGGCCGGCCACCGCTCGGGCGCGGGCCACTGCTGCAGCCCGACCGCGATGCCGAGCCGGTCCAGCGCGCCCACTGTCGCCTCCTGCTCCCCGAACGGTCGAGGCTGGGCGACGACGACCGCCGGGCGTCGCGCGGCGGCGACCTCGGCGACGGCGTTCTGCCCGCCGTGGGTGACGACGACGTCGGCCGCGGCCAGGTCGGCCCACAGGTCGACGGCCGGTGCGCGCACCGGGTCCCGCTCCGACCAGTCCCACCCGGGGGTGGACGCCGCGGCGCCGGCGACCGCCGCGGCGTCCACCGATCGGCCGCCGCTGCCCCACAGCACGAGGACCCTGCGACGTGACCCGGACGACCCGGGCCGTGGGGCCGGCGCCCGGCCGTCGAAGCGCGAGATCCCGCCGACGTGCCAGGTCTTCTCCGTCCAGGCCGTCGGCCAGTCCTGCCCGTGGGCGCCCTCGGGCCACGGGGCGAGCAGCGCCGCGGCCGAGTCGTAGGCGAGGCGGTGCGGCGGGTCCAGCCGTCGGCCCGGAAGGGCGACGACCACGGTCGGGATCCCCATCAACCGGATGAACAGGGCGACCTCGACCGACACGTCGACCACGACGAGCCGGGGCCGGTGCCCGGCGACCCACGCGGCCAGCTGGGTCATCCGTCGGCTCAGGCCCGCGTGACCCACCGGCGCCCAGTGCAGGACGCCGCCGGCCGTGACGTCCTGCGGCGCGCCCTCGGCCGTGCCGTCGTCGCGCTCCAGCACGGTCCACGGGCCGGACCACGCGGCAGGCCGCGGCAGCGAGCTCAGCCCCCACACCGGCTCCTGCAGGCAGGCCGCGACCGACTGCAGCCGGGTGACGTGGCCGGCACCCTGGTGGTGGGCGTAGTAGCCGATCACGCGGCGCGCCCCGGCGCGAGCACCTGGGCGTAGACCTCCAGGTAGTCCTCGATCATCCGCTCCACCGAGCAGTGCTGCACGGCCTGGCGGCGGCAGGTGGCCCGGTCCAGGCCCGCAGCCTCCTCGACCCGGCGGGTCGCCTCCTGGAGGTCGCCTCCGGGCACGAGCACCCCGCAGTCGGGAGGTACGAACTCCCGCAGCCCGCCCCGGTCGTAGCCCAGCACCGGGGTGCCGCAGGCGAGCGACTCCGCGGCGACCAGTCCGTAGGGCTCGTCCCACACCGGTGTCACCAGCGTCGCCGCGCTCTGCCCGACCAGGGCCGCGAGATCGTCGGTGCCGAGGTGACCGAGGTAGTCGGCACGCGGCCCGAGCAACGGCCGGACGGCGGCGTCGAAGTAGTCCGCGTCCGACACCGGTCCGGCGAGCCGGATGCGCTGACCTGCGCCCAGGGCGATGCGGACGGCCTCGTGCGGTGCCTTCTCCGGGACGAGCCTGCCGAACCACACGAGGTCCTCCCCGCCAGGACCGGGCCGCCACTGCTCCACGTCCACCCCGTTGAGCACGACCTGCGCGCTCGTGACGTGCCGCCAGGAGCGGGCGGTGTGCGCGCTGACGGCCACGAACCGGGCCCGGCGCTGGTCCATCAGCCGGATCGCCGGCTCCAACCAGGGCGTCGGCGGGGTGTGCAGCGTCGTGAGCATGGGCGCGGGCAGCGTCGCGGCCAGTGCGATCGGCAGGTAGTGCAGGCTGTTGTTGTGGATCAGGTCGACGTCCGTGCGCCCCAGCAGGTCGAGCATCGCCTGCAGGTAGGAGTGGTGCTCCCGCAGCCACCGCTCCGGTGGCATGGCGACGTCGCGACGGGCGGTCTGACTGAGCTCCAGCGGCTCGACCAGGATCTCGTGGGCGCCCAGGGCCGGGTCGCTGCCCGGCCCGGAGAACAGGGTGACCTCCACCCCGCGCCGACGCAGCCCCCGCACCAGGTGCCAGGTCAGCGACTCCAGCCCACCGGCGAACGGCTCGCGCAGCGCGTGGTTCGCGGCCGCGATGATCACGACGTGCACGACACGCTCCCCGCCAGGGCCTGGGCGTAGACCTCGTGGTGGGCCCGGGCCAGGTGGGCCCGCTCGGCCGCGCGCTCGTCGGGGTCGGCCCGCCACCGGGGACGGTCCTGGTATGCCGTGCGCACCGCCTGCGCCAGACCGTCCCGTCGGGCGGTGTCCGGCCCGGTGGGGAAGCTGAGGCAGGGGCGCTGCTCGGCATAGAAGCCGCAGTCCGGGGCGGCGACGACCGTCCCCAGGTCGTAGCAGGCCTCGAGCCAGCCGGAGTGGGTGCCGAACCGGTAGGGCAGGACCGACAGGTCCAGCCCCTGCAGGTAGTCCCACAGCTGCGCGTCGGAGAAGTAGTCGTGCACGTGCAGGTCGATGAGGCCCTCGCCCGCGAGACCGTGCAGCCGCCCGGCCAGGACGGCGTCGTGCTGCCGGTTCCCCGGCGTCATCACGTCGTTGTGCACGTTCACCCTCAGGCTGGCCCCCGGCAGGGACGGCAGCACACCGACGATCGACTCGATGTCGAAGGCCGGGTCCATGCTGGCGCGCAGGCTCTTGGCGTGCACTCCGACGACGAACCCGGTCCGCGTGGGACGGGGGCGGCGCAGCGTCGGCTCCTCCACCACGTGAGGGTGCGGCAGCACGCGCGCCTCCCGCCCCCACCGCCGCCGGATCTGCGCGGCAGCTCCCTCGGTCAGGGTGATCAGTGCGTCCGCACCGGCGACCAGGACCGACAACTGCTCGTCGTGCAGGCCGGGCTCGCGATGGTGCGGGTTGCGCAGGTCGTGGACCGTGAGGACCAGCGGCTTGCCGGCTGCACGCAACGCGGCCACGAGCTCGGTGAGGTCGGCCGGGGAGACGGCGTCGAACCCGAAGTGGATGTGCATCAGGTCGAACTCGGTGGAGTGCTCGGCGACCCAGCCGGCCTCCAGCATGCGCGGCGGCCACCACTGGCCGGCCGGCACGCCCGCCCCCGGCGAGGGGTCCGGCAGGCGCTGCACCTGCTCACCGGGCCCTCCGGCGAGGTGACGGACGTAGACGTGCCCAGAGGGGACCGACGCGACACGGAGCGTCATGCGAGCCTCCAAGGAGCAGGGACCCGAGCGCAGGGCTGTACTCAGGTCCGGTGAGGTGGACGCGGCGCTCGGGTGCGACCGCATGTTCACGGTAACCACGGCCCCGGTCTTCCGCGCGCCGAACGGCACCGTCCTGCACCGCGACCTCACCGCATACCCGGACGCACGGACTCAGCCAGGGGCCTCCCGGCGCATGGCCCAGACGGGGGGACCGCCACCGGGCACGTGCAGGTGACCGCTGACGCCGAAGCCGGACCGCTGGTACAGCGCCACGTTGGCCGTCGAGGAGGTCTCCAGATACGCCGGTACCCCCAGCTGGTCCGCCAGGGCCAGGGCCTGCTCGAGCAGAGCTCTTGCCACACCGCGGCGCCGGTGGTCGGGCCGGACCCCCATCGTCGCCACGATCAGGTGCGGCTCCGAGGGCCGCAGACCGGCGCACGCGGCGTCCGCCTGCTCGCTGACCCTCCGGCGCTCACCCAGCACCTCCGCCTCCGCGGCGGCCACCCTCTGCCACACGTGAGCGGGCACCGGCCGGTCGGGGCGCAGGACGACGACCCCACCAGCGACGCTGCCGCCGGGTTCGGGAGCACGAGCCACCCATGCCTGACCGAAGGGCAGCCCCACCTCACCGACGGTCAGCGCGAACAACGCACTGAGCCGCTCGGCACGACGGTCCTGGGGCACGATCCACGACGTCCATGCATAACCGGCGAAAGCCTCGGGTCCTCGCTCGTGGGTCCATGCGGCTCACTCCCCCGGGCGCACGAGACCGTGCTCGTAGGCGAACACCACCACCTGCACCCTGTCCCGCAGGCCCAGCTTCTGCAGCAGCCTGGCGACATGGGTCTTCACCGTCGTCTCGGCGATGAACAGCTCACGGGCGATGTCGGAGTTCGAACGGCCGTGCGCCACCAGCCCCATCACCTCACGCTCCCGCTCGCTCAGCTGCGCCGTCGCCCGGGCTGCGTCTTCGGGTGGCGGCGTCGCGACGAACGAGGAGATCAGCAGCCGGGTGATCCGTGGGGACAGGATCTGGTCCCCCGCGATGGCAGCGCGCACCGAGGCCACCAGCTCCTCGGGCGAGGTGTCCTTGAGCAGGAAGCCGGCGGCCCCCTCGCGCAGCGCCCGGTAGACGAACTCGTCGGCGTCGAAGGTGGTCAGCACGATGATGACCGGGGGCCGCGGGCGGGAGAGGATGTGCCGCGTGGCGGTCAGCCCGTCCATGACCGGCATCCGGATGTCCATGAGCACCACGTCCGGGGAGAGCTCCTCGGCCATCCGCACCGCCTCGGCACCGTTGCTCGCCTCGCCGACCACCTCCAGGTCGGGCTCGTGCTTGAGGATCGACCTGAACCCGGCGCGCACGAGCTGCTGGTCGTCGGCGAGCAGGACCCGCACGACCTCGGTATGCCGTTCGCTCACGGTTGCTCCTCCCACGGGATCACGGCGACCACCTCGAAACCCTCACCGCACCGGCCGGCGCGCAGGGTGCCACCGTAGAGCGCGACCCGTTCGCGCAGACCCGTCAGGCCGTAACCAGCCCCTTCCACCCGCTGCGCCGGTCGGCCGCCCGCGTCGCGCACGGTGACCTGCAGCGCCTCGCCCCCCGTCACGGTCACTCTGGTCGTGGTGCGACCGGCGTGCCGCAGGCTGTTCGTCAGCGCCTCCCGCACGACGTGGTAGACGACCAGCTCGCGGGCGACGTCGTGCCGCTCGACGTCCCGGATGTCCAGCTCGACGTCCAGACCGGCGTCCCGCATCGAGTCCACCAGCCCCGGCAGATCACGCAGCCGCGCCGACGGGGTGATGGCGTCGCCGGTGTCGGGTGCCCGCAGGAGGCCGACGGTGCGACGCAGCTCGTCCAGCACCCGCCGGCCTGTCTGCTCGACCGACAGCAGCGCCTCACGCACGTGCGAGTCCTGCGGCAGGTCCAGACGCGCCGCCCCGGTCTGCACCACCATGACGCTCACCCCGTGTGCCAGGACGTCATGCATCTCGCGAGCGATCCGGGCCCGCTCGGTGAGCAGTGCTGCCTCCCGGCGCTGCTCCTCGAGGACGGAGACGTGGTGCAGTGCGGACTCGAGCTCTGACCGCTGCAGGTCCAGTCGCCGGATCACCCGCCCCGCCACCCACGGGGCGGTGAGCAGGAAGGTCACGTAGAGGATGCTGGCGGCGTTCTGGGCCCCGGGAAGATGCACCCAGACGGTGCCGGCGAAGGCGAGCGGGCCGAGCCACCCCCACCGTGCCCAGGCGTGCGGGGCGTACCGGCCGAAGGTGTAGGCGAGCACGCCCAGCGTGAGCAGCGCGCCGAAGAACGGGAGGTGGTGCACCGTGGTCACGTTGGCGATGACGTGCACCCCGAGCACGGCGAGCGGCACGGCCACGGGCCAGAGCCGACGCCACGCCGCCGGCAGGGTGACGAGGGCGGCGAAGCTCAGGTCCAGCCACAACGGACCTACCGGCGCCTCCGGGTCGGCCACGACGCCCCCGACGAGCCCGTGCGCGGACAACACCTCCATGACGCCGAGGACGGCGAGAGCCAGCGCCAGGGCTCCGTCGACCAACCGCTCGCGCCGCGCCATGGGCCGAATGTAGCGCCCAAGGGTCCGCGACGCTGTGGCCCTGCGGACACCGCAGATCCTCCGTGCGGAGGACCGGCCGACCGTCCCGGGAGGATGTGGCCGGGCCCGACCTCTCCCTACGGTCAGCGCATGAACACTTCCAAGGGCACCTGGCTCGTCCTGACCGGCCTCATCCTCTATCTGTGCGAGTTCGTCGCCATGGCGCTCGCCGGAGGCTACCCGTCCAACACCCCCCTGACCCCGCTCACCGAGATCCCCGCGACGTACGAAGGCTTCGAGAACGGGGCCGGCTACCTCGTGGGCTGGATGGCCCTGGCGCTCAGCGGCCGCATCCTGATCGTCCTGGGGTTTCGGAAGGCATTCGGCCCCTCGCCGCTGCTCGACTGGGCCGTCGCGCTCATGAGCGTCTCCGTCGCGCTCGAGGTCGCGGCGGTCGGGCTGCTGGCCGGTACCGCCGGCCTGGTCGCCGACGGCGTGGACGCCGACGCGGTGCTGGCGCTCGACCGGGCTGCCTGGTTCGTCGGCAGCGGCGTCACCGCCCCGGTGGGCCTGGCCGTGCTGCTGTGCGCGGCTGCGATGTGGCGCCACGGCGACCTCTCCCGTCTGCTCGCGGGCATCGGCGTCCTCACGGGCGCGACCACGCTTCTCTCCGGCCTGCTCACGGCGCCCTCGACCTACCCTCTGGCCAGCGCGCTGTCCACGGCGGTCATCGTCTGGTGGGCCTGGACGCTGTGGGTGGGCATCGTCCTGGCCCGTCGCGCCGGGCTCCCCGCGGCCGAGAGGCGTCGTCCCGTCGAGCGCGACGCTCACGACCGCGGGACGGTCGTAGACGGAGCGGGCCAGCCTGACCGGCTCGGATGACCTCGCTCTTCCACGTCGGGCGCGGCCCGGCGCGTCCTCGTGGACGCAGCACGTCCCGGAGCTGGCGAAGGGACTCGAACCCTCAACCACCTGTTTACAAGACATCCGGGCAGAACCCGTTGACCTGCGAAGATTGCATGAGACAGGGACTTTTCGCGGGATTCGTGCAACATACGTGCATTAGTGATGGCCACCCGAGTCCGACTCTGACCGTATGGCGCCCGCACGGGGCCAGTCGCGTTACTAGGACGGATCGCGCAGTTTGCCGCTCCTGGCAAGGGCGGGGTCAGTGCACGATGACAGGTCGAAGCAGCACGGCCGCCGCTTCCCGTCGTCCATCTTCGAGACGCTGGCCTCCACCCGGCGTTGCCGTGTCGCGGGGTTTCTCGTCGCCTGGACCCAGCGGACCCACTCCCACCGGGCCATCGGCGTGAGGTCCTGCCACAACTCTCGGATCCGTGCGGGGGCCTCGTCCAGGGCAGCCTTCAAGTCCGCAGGCACGTCAGGCTCTGGCCAGTCGGGCACGACCTCCAGCGTTAGGTCGGCGGTGTCGCCGGGACCGACCCCTGCGTCTTGGTGCAGCACCTGGTCGAGACGTATCCAGTGACCCCGGCGTCCGTCCGGCTCGACGACGGTCGCGAACGGATGCCCTTCAAGGGTTCCCCGCACCGCGACCTGCCCGCGCGACGGCAGTTCCTCGCTCGCAGAGGTTGGCAAGGTCACCAACGTGATCCCGTCGATGGCAGACAGCTCGGCCGTGAACCGGATGGGCGCCTGCTCTGCGTCTTGAGTGGCCCGCGACATGCCTTGAGCGACCTCCATCGGTTCGAAGCGCAGGACCAGGTGCGTCCACGCCCAGCACGGGCCCTTCCGAGGCGTCAAGCATACTGAGGGACCGCTCATGGACGCCACGACGCCATTGCTCACCGCCGACGCAGATGCTGTCCGCCGCAGCACCCACCACGTCCGTGACAGCGCCCTCGCGCCGAGGTGCGTGAGATCGCGACTCCGCCTCTGCGCGTGACATCACGACTCCGCCGAGTTGCGGACGATCGGCCTCTGGTCACGGACCATGCATCGTATCGAGAACGGGACAAACCCTCAGCAGTCCCCACAGCCGACACGGACGGAAGGTGGTGTGTCGTTGTCGTCTCGTACCTTGTTGGCGTGACTACAGGGAGCGACATAGCGCGACCACACATCCCCGCGCGGATGCGCGTCCTCCTCTACGATGCCCACATCATGCAGCAGAAGCCCACGTCGAGTCCCACTGGCCAGCAGAAGGAGTGGTTCAGTCGCACCTTTCTTGTCGGCGTGGCCGCTGCCGCAGGGTACCCGGTCGAGATCCGTCTCAATGATGTCAATGGTGTGGACGCGACCGTTCATGATGGTGGAATTCAAACTGATTGGCAACTTAAGGGCACTTCCGCACCGGAGTTCAGCGAAGATGGAGAGACGCTCTATTTTGACCTTGACGTGCGCACGTATAACTTGTTCATCGGTGACCGTAACGCCAGCGCCTTCCTCGGTGTCGTCCTTATGCCGCCGGATCCCAGGCACTGGACAGCGACGAGCAGGAGGAGCCTGAACCTGCGGCACGGCGGGTACTGGCAGAAGATCACGGGGATGCCGGCCACGACGAATACGTCGAGCATCCGAATACATTTGCCAATGAACCAGCGACTGTCCCCAGATGAGATTCGCGCGATCATGACAGATGAGCGGAAGCGGATATGCGCGTGAACGACGCTTACCTCCTGGCCTACGACCCAATCCCCGAAGAGGTCGCCAGTTGGCTTGCCGCCAACGATTGGACGAAGCTGACCAACACTCCCGGTAGCGCCGCGCTGTGGACTAGAGGCGGGGAGGAGATTCTACAGCCGCTCTTGCGCAACGCATCCGATTACGAGTTGCGAATGCGCGACATGTTCCGCATTATTTCCGACACAAGACAAGATTCTGCGGAGGCTATTGCGCAGGAAATGGTGGCGGAAGGCTCGGACGTGGTTGAATGGCGCGCCTCGCTAGAGAATTCGCGGGACTACTCTCTGCCCTTAGACGACGGTCTGGCTCTCATTCAAGGTGTTCGCAACGCTTTTGTCGCAGCGGCCAACGCAACCGTGCAGCGGCGCGGGTACTTTGGACACAGCACCCTCAAAGTAGCAAGGGAGCATGCTCGCGTGGTCCAGATGGGGCAGACGCGAAGAGGAAGTTACGTAGTCCCGATAATCAGCCGGATTCCAGGCGTGATGGAATCACATGACTCACACCAGTCGGACTTGGGTCTTGAGTTTGTTGCTCAACCTTTTGAGCGCCGAGTCATCGCCCGGCTCGCAAGCGCGCTTACGGTCATCACGGAGATGGCCGTCCAGTCTGGCCGGGAACCTACACAGAGTCAACTTAACGAGAGTGTTGCCGAGGGCGTATCGCACGAGCTTTGCTCAGCCGTGGCTGGCGCCCTAAAGGCCGAGTCTTTCGACGCTGTCGACATCTCGTTCCGATGGGCGTCCCGTCTGTCTGGTCACCCTAACGTCAAGAACCTCGACCTCCCTAGAAACGCTGCTCCCATCATTCATCGAATGGCGGAGAGACTTCGGGGAAGCGAGGTAGTGGGTGAGCAACTTCTCGTGGGCTTCGTGCGCTCGCATCGTCGTGAACCGGGGGAAGAGGATGGTATAGTCTACATTAGAACCGCTCTCGGGGACCAGATGAGAACTGTCGCCCTGGACGTGTCTCCTGCGCAGTTGCATGACGCCCTCGTAGCAGCGGACCAGAATCGACCAGTCAGCGTGCGGGGGCGATTGGCGCGCGCCCCAGGTCGCACTTGGCGCTTTGAGTCCGTATCGGAGTTCCGTATCGCTGATGCCGGCGTCATGGACTGGGGTTGATGTGAGTACAAAACGTGTCATTTCTGAAACGAAACGGAAGGGTGTGCGCCTCGGTGCCGAAGCCTGAAACCCCCCGAAAGGCGCCCAGCCTATTGGAGGCGCTTCGCGCGCGGCGTGATGAAGATTTGATCGTGCGGTGGCGTGACCGCGAGACCGACGGAACTCTCGCGGAAGCATACGCCGAGGCCGCTCGGCGACTCGCCTCGTCGTTCGCCAGTCAGCCGTACGACGATCAGATCCTCCTACCTTTCCTTTTCGTGTATCGGCACGCCATCGAGTTGGATCTCAAGCATGCGATCCGGGAAGCCGTTGCCCTCAGGCGCATGGCCGCCCACCGGGAGTTGCCATCCGCCGTGGAGCTAGAGACGAAGTTGCGGCGCTATGGTCATCGCTTGCTTGTCCTTGGCGACAAGCTTGATGAGCATTTGCAAGCACTCGATCTCGAACGAACACCGGCAGCCACCCGGAGAGTGCTGCGCGGGTTGAATGATCTGGATCTGAACGGCACAGGCTTCAGATACGCCAATGCGTTCGAGGATGGCGCCACGCATATCGACTTCCCTAGGCTGGCCGCGTTGTTGGACGAGACTCACCGCATGCTCGCCGCCACAGATGACATGTTGGACTACGCCGCTGAGGGTTACCGTATCGCCATGGATGAGGCAGCCCAGTATGAGTCTGAATTGCGAGCGGAGTTTGAGGCCTACGAGTCCTATTGAGGGAATTTACCTCGCCTCGGGCAAGGCCCGTGAAGGAAACTTCGGAGCCAGGGATCGCCGAGCGGACATCCGCCTCTGCCGCTGTGAACGCGTAGCGTCCGACCATGCCGCTGTGAACGCGTAGCGTCCGACCATGCCGCGAGGCGCACCAAGTTGACGAACTTCGGTTCCTGCAGAAGAACTTTGATGGTGCACGGTTTGCCTGGACGGCGCCGTGCCGTCTCCTCTGCATCTCGTCACCAGGCGGGCCGCCAGCACCGTCAGGAAATGTAGACCGGCTTGTCAGACACGGATACGGTGAATGAGGGGCCAGGTTCTTGCTCCCCTCCCCAGGACTCTCCCTCAGTGTCAGGGTCGAAGTACCAGTAGTCGACCACGAGCCATCGCTGCTCGCCTGCCGGCAGGTCGAAGGCCTGCTCGACTACAGTTCCGCTGTCGGAGACCACGGTAAGCGTGTGCGACCCCGGTTCCACGTCGACGCCGAACAAGGTGACCGCGTGCTGACCCTCGACCGCGAATACCTCATCGAACAGGGCCACACCGTCAAGAGTCGCGCTCAGATTCACGTCCGGGTCGTCGAAAGACTGATTGCTGACCCTCACGATCAGCGGTTGCACTGCCTTGTCCCAGGACTCGCCAGGAGAGACTTTCTGGACTGTGAAGTCACCCGCAGGGCTACCGGTGGCCGTCGGGACGTTCTCGTCCGCGACGGTCTGCACTACCGGGTCGGAGATGTTCGCGGACTGCGGGGCGTCGCACCCGACCACGAAGATGAGGATGCCAGCAACACCCAGGACGCAAGGAACGCGCACGTTCGTCGTCACGCAGCTCCCCTCCTATCGCTGTGGGGGTTCGCGAACTCAGACGCCCATCCGGCTGCAATGGTTCCCCAGGAAGCTGAAGGACGCACGTAGCCTGCGCCACGATCAAGAGAACGCCCGCGGGCGACGTGCGCATCAGTTGTGCGCGCTCATGCCGCATGCCGCGCAATCTGTCTGGGCTCCAAGCGGCTGGTCAACGGGCTTACCCACTCCGCGAAGGTGCCGGGCAAGAACCGTTACACGCGCAGGTTCCACCTCGGGGGAACCTTGACGTCACCGACGAGGGTCGGAGGGCACCCGAGTCATGCCGCTTTAGTTGTGTTGGCCAGTCGACGTCGGTGGCGGTGAGGATGTTGCGGGCGGCATCGGTGAGTGGGTCGGTGGCGGTGTGTTCGTGGCCGGCGATGTTCACGGTGATCTGCTGTATCGGCCGTAGGGCCCGGACGATCTTCTTGATGCTCAGCCCGGTGGCGTCCTGCAGGGACCGGGCAACGGCCAGGGCGGTCATGACGACGGTCAGGTGAGCCTCGATCGCCTCGCGCTGGTGATGGAACACCGGGCGCGCACGCAGGTCGCTCTTGGTCATCCGGAATGAGGCCTCGACCTGCCACAACGAGTGGTAGGAGCTGATCACCTCGGCCGCGGGCATGATCGTGGCGGGCAGGTTGGTGACGTAGCCCTTCAGGCCGGCCAGCCGTCGGGCGCGGGCCAGCGCCGCCTCGTCCAAGGCCTTGGCGCCGTTGGTGTGCTTGACGAACCGGGGCGTGCGTGCCGCCTTCTCACCGGCGATGACGGCCTTGGCCTTGTTCTCCTGCAGGGTCAGGGTGAAGCGCCCCAGGTTCTCTGCCGCTCTCATACGGGCTGCGGCTCGGGGTTGAGGGCAGCATAGTGGGCTTGCTCGTACTCGATCGGTGGGACGTTGCCCAGCGACCCGTGGAGCCGACGGGTGTTGTACCAGTCGACCCAGCCGGCGGTGGCGTACTCCACGTCGGCGAGGGTCTTGTAGGGCCCCGCGTGGAAGACCGTGGTGCGGATGCACTCGGCCTTGTAGAGCCCGTTGACCGTCTCCATGAGCGCGTTGTCGTACGCGTCGCCCACGGACCCGATCGAGGGCCGGATCTCCTCCAGCGCGAGATGCTCGGTGAGGCGGATCGAGGTGTACTGGCTGCCCGCATCACTGTGATGTATCAGCTGCCCGGGCACCCTGGGGTGGCCGTCCCGTTCTCGTTGCCAGATCGCCATCCGCAGCGGGATCATGACCAGGTCGGTGTGCTTGGTGCTGGCGGCGTGCCAGGCCACGATCCGCTGGGAGAACACGTCCAGGATGAACGCGACGTAGACGAACCCGGCCCACGTCCTGGCGTAGGTGAAGTCCGTGACCCACACGAGGTTCGGTGCGTTGGCGGTGAAGTCACGATTCAGCAGGTCACCGGCCCGGATGCCGTCCTTGGCCGGGATCGTCCGGGTGCCCTTGTCGCGGCGCACCCCGACCAGCCCGAGGGTCCTCATGGCCCGGTCCACGGCCCCGGCAGACGCCGCGGGCATCGTCGTGCGGCGCACGTACGCGGTCATCTTCCGGCGCCCGTACAGGCCCTCCGGGGCCAACTTGCGGCGCCCGTGCGGCGTGGTGGTCCAGGCGATGTCACGCACCGCGTCCACAACCTGGGCGTCGGTCACCGTACGTGCCGCGATCGTTCGACCGGTCTGCTTCCAGGATCGGTAGGTCCGCGCGGCAACCTGGCAGCCCTGCTCACGCAGCACCACACAGACCGACTCGACCGCGTGGCCCTGGGCTCTCATGGTGTGGATGAATCCCATGATCATCGGTTGCGGGGGTCGAGCTCCCCGACGAAGAAAACCGTCGCGGCCTTCAGGATCGCGTTGTCCTCCTCCAACCGGCGGACCCTGGACTTCAAGGACTTGATCTGCTCCAGCTCCTCACTGGTCACACCGTCGCGGCCACCGGCATCGACCTGGGCCTGGATGACCCAGCGACGCACGGACTCCCTCCCGACACCCAGCTGCTTGGCCACCGCGGCCGAAGCGGCCGTCAACGACGGGTACTCGGACAGGTGCTCGGTGACCAGACGCACAGCGCGGGCCTTCAACTCTGGATCGATCTTCTTGGGCATGGTGCTCATCCTCCTGGACTCAAACAGGAGCGGCATCGAACCTGGGGCGCTTCACGATGCAGGTCATAGACCTCGCCGAAGGCTAGGCCCTCCCCTCCCTGCACCGCCTGCCACAGCAGCAACTCCTCATCGCTCATACCCCGTACTGTCCAGCAACCCATCAAAAGGATGCACCCACGACACTCCCTGCCCCTCTGAAGAGGGATCCTCACAGTGGAACAGAGAACGGACGGCCCCCTCCGGTGCAGCGATGGCCCATCCTGTATTGCCGCCGTGCGCTCAGGCGGTGGCGGGCGGCGCGCCAGCTTGACCGGGTTGAGACGAGCAAGCTGACGGGGCTGCCGGGCTGATGACACACCCTCGCGTAGGTCACTACCCAGAGTGCGAGATGACAGGCTGGCCCCATGGACGAGCTCGACCTCGACGGCAACGCCATCAGCCCTGAGTCGGTACTCACCTTCACCGTCGAGGCGGACGACCCAAGGATGACGCCCACGACGGTGGTGCAGGTCCGGACGTCAGCAGATGGATGGTCGCTTGCGTCACTGGAAGCACTTACCCGTCAATTGCAGAGGGACGCGGAATGGTGGTCTGGGGTCCAAGAGGATTATCACAAGGCGCAAGGGGGGATCGGCGCAGGAGGCCTTGAGGTCCTAAACGTCACATTAGGTGTCGTCGGTGCCGTGCCGGCCGTCGGCTGGTTGCTGCAAAGATTGAACCGCCAGGTTCCGCCGCGACCGTCACATGACAGTGCGTTGGACGCTGCAAAGTGGTCCATCGTCTCGAGGTACGAACGCGTATCCCGAGACGACTTGACCCTCACCAGCGAGACGCGGGAGGTAGATCATTGGGCGTTCACGTTTGTGTCCGGCCCAAATCGCGACGTGTTCGACCTCGATGATTCACGGCGGTGATGTGGGGTCCTGAGTTCGTGTCGCGGTCCGCGCCGGGTGGCCGCGGTGGCGGTGGGCAGGGTCGGGGCCCGATCCGCTCGGGTGGGCGCCGGGTTCCACTGCTCGGGTGTGCTGGGGTGGTGGGTGGACAAGGACACTGTCGTCAGGCCGGGTGCAGTGCGCGGAGGCGGTCGAACGCGTCGGCGAGGTGGGTGGCCCAGGCCCATCCGGTGGGGATCTTCAGCACCCGTTTCCTGGCGTGGCGCACGTATCGGGCTGGTGCGGACAGCAGCCGGAACCGCAGGGCCTTGGGCTCGGCGACGGCGAGGTCATCCTCCAGGGCGAGCAGCCGCAGCCAGGCCAGCACGGTGACGGCGTGGGCGGCCAGGTGCAGCCAGGCACTGTTGCGGTCGTAGGAGGTCGAGGGAAGCCGGGTGGCCCCGCAGGCCTTGAGCTCCTTGATTCGGTCCTCCACGTGCGCCTGGGTGCGGTGCCGGACGTCCAGGTGCTGGACCTGACCGGTGGGCGTGTTCGTGGCGAACGCGCCGTAGCGCCAGTTCGGGTCCTGCCCCAGCTGCGCCTGCTCCCCGGGTGAGCGCGGAGTGCGGCGGGCGAAGATCCGCATGTCGCCCGGCCACCCCGACAGCAGGTCACCGGTGTGACTGTGTCGTAGGAGCCCGGTCAGCTCCACGACCTGCGCGTGCTCCTCGGCCCCACCGGTCGCGGTCAGCCCCGCTGACCAGTCACCCTCGCCGGTAGCCTCGATCGCGGACCGGGTGCGGGCATCGACGGGCCACCCGATGGAGTACTCCACCCCTCGCCCGCGTCGCCCGTGCTGACCAGCGGTGTTCAGGGCGTCCAGGTGCTCGACGAGGCCGTGGGAGGCACCGGCCCCGTCCACGCTCACCAGCACCTCGCGGCGGTGCGCCGCGGGCACCTGGGCCAGCGCCGCGTCCAGCACCTTCACGTGGTCGGCGGCGGTGAACGAGCCGGCCGACCCGACCCGGTTCATCATCGCCAGGTTCTCGCCCGTGTTCGAGCACCACGCGGTGAGGGGGTGGAAGCCGAACCCCTTGTAGTTCGCCTCCGCGCCCTCCTTGGCCGAGGCGGCCGCGATCACCGTCGCGTCCAGACGGATCACCAGCACCGGCACGTCCTCACCCCGGCCCGGGCGGGTCAGGTCCTTGCCGGCGACCCGAACCGCGGGCAGCCTCCCGTGCCGGGCCACGATCTGCTCCCAGGCGCGGGAGCGGACCTTGGCGGTGGCCCGCGCCAACGCCCGCCCGGCCAGCCCGTCCTCACCGAGTCGGTCGGCGTACTCACCCAGCACCCGCAGCACCGTGGTGTCGCTGGCCCCACCGGCCGGGCCGAACAGCTCGACCTGGGCGGTCATCGCCTCCACGTCGCTCAGGCACCGCGCCCCGGACGCCAACGCGGCGACCGTGTCCGTGACCGCCCGGCCACGGTCCCGGCCCGGGCGGAAGCCACGCCGGGCGAGCACGTCCCGGAACGCGCCCGTGAGCCCGACCCGGTCGGCCAGCAGCCGGGGCAGCACCACCCCCGCGTGCGCCACCGTCCCAGCGCCTTCCGCCTTCACCAGCAGGCTCTTCGACCAGGCTGCCTCAGCAGCAGCCGTCCCGCTTGTACGCTTCACCTTGAGGGTGTCCCTTCCCGGGTATGAATCCAGATCTAGACAATCCGTATTCTCCCAGGTCAGGGACACCCTCACCCCCGCGACACGCTACTTACCGGCCCTGCCCGACTCCCCTAGTGAATACTCCAGGTCTACGCGCCACGTCGATCTCCCTGGACCGAAGCCAGGTTCCAGGAAAAGGGCCTCACCCACCGGACGATGCCCAGAGCGACACAGGAGCCCCGGCAGCGGACACCTGGGAGCGGCGCCAAACACCCAGGAAAATGATTGGCTAGATGACAACAAATCGTTGGCAAGCATCCTCGACTCCAGCACACGACCGGCCGCGTTGAACTCGCCACCTCCACCTTCAGATCGTCGCAGGTCAAACGGTGTTTCACCCCGCTTGGGGACGTCTAACAACTGCCGAGCCGGGTTCCGTTGGCCATCACAGCCGGCCGTCCAGGTAGCCGTCCCCACGACCGGGCCACTGCCCTCGGACAGCCGCCGTCAAGTTCCATGGCGAGAGTGGACGCCCAGCCCGTAGGGGGGTATCTTCGGTTGGGATGCTGCGCTCGACAAGGGCGCGGGACACCGAAAAAAAACAGGGGAGAATGATGAAGAAGCTCAGCAAGGGGATCGTTACCGGGGCGGCGGCGCTGCTGATCGTGGGGTCAACCGCTGCGCCGGCGTTGGCCGTGGTCCGTGATTCGGGGTGGTTCTACGACAGCTCCTGCAATTCATGGACTGACCCATGGACCCACGCTCGCTGGTACGGCAAGGGTGAGATCATGGGGCCAGGAAGTAGCCAGTACATCATCGTCTCCTACGATGCCAGTTGGCGGCAACACAATGTCAAGGGCATGGCCGCGGGAGGGTACTGGGCCGCCACGGGGAGCGTGAACCTGGATAAGCCCGGAACATACGCGTTCTGTGGTGATGGCACCCCCTGATGCCCCAAGCGTTGCGTAGGTCTCCCCTCGCAATACGACCCATCGGCGCGACCCGCCTTTGTGCGGTTATCTGCGGAGCGGTGATTCTCTGCTCCTGCGGTGACGGGGCAGGGCAGGGCGACAGCACCCAACGCACCACGTCAAGTGGGAATCTTTCAGGCCTGTCGATCGATGAGTCTCGCAAGCTGCGGGGGGCGGCAGCGAGGGAAGCACAACTGCAGTTGCAGGCGTGCCTGGAGGAGCGTGGCTTCCCGTCGCAAATGATCGACGACGGCATGCTGCAGGTGGACGTCGGCGGGCAGCACGAAGCCTACGAGCGGGCGTCGGCGGAGTGCGACGAGGTGGTCGACTATGGGGCGGCCGCTGCCCCACTGTCTGAGACAGAGATCAGATGGTTGTACGACGAGAACGTCCAAGCCTTTGACTGTTTGGTGGCCGAGGGGTTCACGCCAGAAGAGCCGGTGAGCTTCGCAGTATTCCTAGCGGACTATCAAGAGGGGCGTCCCCCCTGGACACCGTTTCTCACCGCGGAGAGCAACGCGCCAATCATGACGCAAAAGTGCCAAGAGCCGTCGATCAATCTGGAAGAGTAGTTCATTGGTGCGAGACTGTGGTGGGCGCCAGGGTGACGAGGAGCAGCGAAGGGGGACACTCCTACTCCGCAGCCTCTTGCCTCGATGATTCACGGCGGTGATGTGGGGTCCTGAGTTCGTGTCGCGGTCCGCGCCGGGTGGCCGCGGTGGCGGTGGGCAGGGTCGGGGCCCGATCCGCTCGGGTGGGCGCCGGGTTCCACTGCTCGGGTGTGCTGGGGTGGTGGGTGGACAAGGACACTGTCGTCAGGCCGGGTGCAGTGCGCGGAGGCGGTCGAACGCGTCGGCGAGGTGGGTGGCCCAGGCCCATCCGGTGGGGATCTTCAGCACCCGTTTCCTGGCGTGGCGCACGTATCGGGCTGGTGCGGACAGCAGCCGGAACCGCAGGGCCTTGGGCTCGGCGACGGCGAGGTCATCCTCCAGGGCGAGCAGCCGCAGCCAGGCCAGCACGGTGACGGCGTGGGCGGCCAGGTGCAGCCAGGCACTGTTGCGGTCGTAGGAGGTCGAGGGAAGCCGGGTGGCCCCGCAGGCCTTGAGCTCCTTGATCCGGTCCTCCACGTGCGCCTGGGTGCGGTGCCGGACGTCCAGGTGCTGGACCTGACCGGTGGGCGTGTTCGTGGCGAACGCGCCGTAGCGCCAGTTCGGGTCCTGCCCCAGCTGCGCCTGCTCCCCGGGTGAGCGCGGAGTGCGGCGGGCGAAGATCCGCATGTCGCCCGGCCACCCCGACAGCAGGTCACCGGTGTGACTGTGTCGTAGGAGCCCGGTCAGCTCCACGACCTGCGCGTGCTCCTCGGCCCCACCGGTCGCGGTCAGCCCCGCTGACCAGTCACCCTCGCCGGTAGCCTCGATCGCGGACCGGGTGCGGGCATCGACGGGCCACCCGATGGAGTACTCCACCCCTCGCCCGCGTCGCCCGTGCTGACCAGCGGTGTTCAGGGCGTCCAGGTGCTCGACGAGGCCGTGGGAGGCACCGGCCCCGTCCACGCTCACCAGCACCTCGCGGCGGTGCGCCGCGGGCACCTGGGCCAGCGCCGCGTCCAGCACCTTCACGTGGTCGGCGGCGGTGAACGAGCCGGCCGACCCGACCCGGTTCATCATCGCCAGGTTCTCGCCCGTGTTCGAGCACCACGCGGTGAGGGGGTGGAAGCCGAACCCCTTGTAGTTCGCCTCCGCGCCCTCCTTGGCCGAGGCGGCCGCGATCACCGTCGCGTCCAGACGGATCACCAGCACCGGCACGTCCTCACCCCGGCCCGGGCGGGTCAGGTCCTTGCCGGCGACCCGAACCGCGGGCAGCCTCCCGTGCCGGGCCACGATCTGCTCCCAGGCGCGGGAGCGGACCTTGGCGGTGGCCCGCGCCAACGCCCGCCCGGCCAGCCCGTCCTCACCGAGTCGGTCGGCGTACTCACCCAGCACCCGCAGCACCGTGGTGTCGCTGGCCCCACCGGCCGGGCCGAACAGCTCGACCTGGGCGGTCATCGCCTCCACGTCGCTCAGGCACCGCGCCCCGGACGCCAACGCGGCGACCGTGTCCGTGACCGCCCGGCCACGGTCCCGGCCCGGGCGGAAGCCACGCCGGGCGAGCACGTCCCGGAACGCGCCCGTGAGCCCGACCCGGTCGGCCAGCAGCCGGGGCAGCACCACCCCCGCGTGCGCCACCGTCCCAGCGCCTTCCGCCTTCACCAGCAGGCTCTTCGACCAGGCTGCCTCAGCAGCAGCCGTCCCGCTTGTACGCTTCACCTTGAGGGTGTCCCTTCCCGGGTATGAATCCAGATCTAGACAATCCGTATTCTCCCAGGTCAGGGACACCCTCACCCCCGCGACACGCTACTTACCGGCCCTGCCCGACTCCCCTAGTGAATACTCCAGGTAGGACGCCGGAAGTCTCCTCCACGCTGCTGAGCAGAAGGTCGCGACGAGGCGAAGGAGAACGGTGCGATGTTGTTCGTGGGTGATGACTGGGCCGAGGACCACCACGACGTCGAGATCGTCGACGAGCACGGGAAGGTGCTGGCGCGAAGGCGACTACCCGAGGGGCTGGCCGGGGTGACGCGGCTGCACACGGTGCTCGGCGAGCACGCACCACCGGAGTGGGCCGACCTTGACCCGGCCAGCGCGGCCGCCCAGGTGGTGGTCGGCATCGAGACCGACCGTGGCCCGTGGGTCGGGGCGCTGGTCGCGGCCGGGTACACCGTGTACGGGTTGTACCCGATGTCGGTGGCTCGGTACCGGGAGCGGCACTCGACCTCAGGGGCGAAGTCGGACACCGCGGATGCGCACCTGCTGGCCGAGATCGTCCGCCTGGACCGGGCCCACCACCGCCCGGTCGCCGGCGACAGCGCCACCGGGGAGGCGGTCAAGGTGAGCGCACGCGCCCACCAGTCGCTGATCTGGGACCGGACCCGGCACGTGCTGCGCCTGCGCTCGGCGCTGCGGGAGTTCTTCCCGGCCGCGATGAGGGCGTTCGAGGAGCTGGACGCCCCGGAGGCACTGCAGCTGCTCGCCCTGGCACCAGACCCGGACACCGCCGCCAGGCTGTCCCGGGCAAAGATCGTCCGCGCCCTGACCGCCGCGAACCGTCGCGACGTGACCACCCGCGCCGAGACGATCCGGGAAGTGCTGACCGCACCCGAGCTGCGACGACCTGACCCGGTGCAGGACGCCTACGCCGCGGTCGTGGCCTCCGAGGTCGCGCTCATCACCGTGCTGAACACCCAGATCGAGCGGCTCGGGCAGGTGGTGGACGAGCATTTTGGCCGGCACCGGGACGCTGACATCTACACCAGCCTGCCCGGTCTCGGTGTGATCCTCAGCGCCCGGATCCTCGGCGAGTTCGGCGACGACCCCCACCGCTACGCCGACGCCAAGTGTCGCAAGGCCTACGCCGGCACCGCGCCCATCACCCGCGCCTCCGGCACCCGGAAAGTGGTCCTGGCCAGGTACGCCCGCAACCGCCGCCTCGGCGACGCCGTCCAGCAGTGGGCCTTCTGCTCCATGCGCGGCTCGCCCGGTGCCCGCGCCTACTACCAGTCACTGCGCGCCCGCGGCATCGGTCACCAAGCCGCGCTCCGCCAGCTCGCCAACCGCTGGGTCGGCATCCTCCACGGCTGCCTCCGGCACCGCACCTTCTACGACGAGAACACCGCCTGGGCCCACCACCTCAGCACCGCGGCTCGACACCGCCAGAACCTGGGATGTCTGCCGCACCGTGTCGGACACGGATTTGGTCTCTGGCGGGTGGTTCCTGCGTGCCCGGCTTCAGGGGAGGGGCCCGTAGGCGGTGGTGAGGGCTGCGTCGAGGTCGGCGATGAGGTCGCCTGTGGCTTCCAGGCCGATGGCGAGTCGGATGAGCCCGTGCTGTTGGAAGACCGGGTCGAACGCGGCTGCCGGGCCCTGGGGGTACTGCTCGTAGGCGACCAGGGTCTCGTCGTGGCCGAGGGAGACTGCGGAGGTGATGACCCGCAGGTCGTTGACGAAACGCAGGCGGTCCTCGTGCCGGCCATTTAGGGCGAACGAGACGATGCCGCCGTACCCGCCGCGCAGCTGGGCGGCCGCGAGCTGGGGATGGTTGGGCAGGCCGGGGTAGGTGACGTGCGCGACACGGGGGTCGTCGAGCAGGAACTCGGCCACCGCCTGGGCGTTCTCGCAGTGCCGTTGCAGCCGAAGGGGCAGGGTGGTGGAGCCGCGCATGATGAGCCAGGCGTTGAACGGCGAGATCGCCCCGCCCACGTGGTGCAGCGCACCGGTGCGGATCTGCTCGACCAGGGCGGACGACCCGATGACGACGCCGCCCATCGCGTCGCCGTGTCCGTTGTAGTACTTCGTCAGTGAGTGGACGACCAGGTCTGCCCCGTGCTCGAGCGGGCGCGCCAGGGTTGGCGGGGTGAGGGTGGAGTCCACGGTCAGCACCGCCCCGTTGGCGTGGGCGATCTGCGCCAGGGTGGCGATGTCGGCGACCCGCAGGTCAGGGTTGGCGATGACTTCGGTGTGGATCAGCCGGGTGTTCGGTCGCACCAGGTCACGGACGGCGTTCAGGTCGGTGATGTCGACGAAGTCGACGTCGATGCCGAGCTTGGCCGGGAGCAGTGAGTCGAAGAGCCCGGCGACGCGCATGTAGACGACGTTGGAGACGATCGCGTGGTCGCCGGGGTTGAGGACGGTGAAGAACGCGGCGTGCAGGGCGGCCATGCCGGTGCCGAACAGGACCGCAGCTTCGCCGTGGTCGAGTGCTGCCAGCTTTTCCTCCAGTCCGCGCTGGTTGGCGCCGTGCTCGCGGGTGTAGACGAGGCCGTCGAAGCCGGGGGCATCGATCGTCGTCGGGTCCTGGGGCAGGAGGTAGGAGTTGGCCATGATGATCGGGGTGCGGATCGCGCCGGTGGTCGCGTCGGCGTGGTTGCCTCCGTGCACGGCCCAGGTGTCACCGGTAAGGCTGGCGTAGTGGTGTTTGTCCGGGCGGGTGCGCTGCTGTTCGGTAGTCACGCTGTTGCCTCCAGTCGTCCGTCGCCGTAGGTGGCGCTGATCTCGCTGACGACGATGCGGTACCCCTCATACCAGCGCTGCACCTGGTCCTTGGCCTCGCGGTGGCGGGGGAAGCGGGCCAGCTGCGCGACCGACTCCCGGTCGGCGAAGTAGTAGATGGCGTTGACGACGTCACCGTCGGGGGACACCCACTTCTCGACCCGGTCGAACCCGGGAAGGGCGCGGGCGTAGTCGTCGATCTGCCCGTCCAGGCGGTGGAAGTCGTCGTCGTAGGTGCCGGGCTTGAAGATGAACTGGCAGCAGATCACGCGTGCTCCTGGGTGGTGGTTGTACTGGCGATGAGGCGGGTGGCCGCCCGGACCTCGGGCCCGAGCTGTCGTAGGTGGGACACCAGCTCGTCGCCGGCGCGGGTCAGAGCGAGGTCGCTCATGGGCGCGAGTGCATCGAGGATGAACAACGCGCGCGTGGTCGCCTGGGTGAGCTGGGTGCGGCGGGCCTGGCGCCAGTTCCAGCGGCGGCACGTCACACCGGTGTCGTCGCACCAGACGACCTCCCCTGGCTCCGGGTGCTCGACGACCTCCTCGCCCTCATCAACGGTGTCGAACGGCTCGTCGCCGACGGCGCGCAGCAGCCGGGGAGGTCCGGCATACCGGTCCAGGTCCTCCCCACCGACGGGGACCTGGTGCAGCACCGAGATCGCGTTGTAGATGTTGGTGAGCCGGTTGACGCGAGGCAGACCCACCGAAGCCCGACGGGTCAGCGACTCCAGGCTGTTGCGGGTGCGCTGCGGCTTGGCGCCGAAGGCGCGGTAGGCCTCGCGCCACGCCGCAACGTGCGCCAGCTCCGCCACCGACGTCGTGACCAACGCCTGCAATGCGGCCGACTCGGCGGCGACCAGGAGCGCCTCGCTGTGCTCGTCGCTGGGACCAGGCACGATCCCCTCGACGGCGATCAGCAGCGCACGGTAGTCGGGACGCAGCGCGAACACGGAGTCGTCGATGAGCACGCCGTCCAGGAAGTGCTCAGCCATGGCGTGCCTCCGGATGCCTTCCAGATCCGACCCCGGGCTCGAACACCGCAAGGCAGAACCGCGCCGGCTCGGAGCGGGTGTTGGCATAGGAGTGCAGGACGTCACCGGGGAAACTGAGCGCGTCCCCCTGTCCCAGCGTCAGGACCTCATCACCGGCCTCGAGCACGACGGTGCCCGACTGCACCTGCAGCAGCTCCTTCGTTCCGGCCGCGTGCGCCTCGCTGCGGTGACGGTCGCCCGGTCCAAGGGTCCAGTCCCACAGCTCGACCACGTCCGGCGGCCCCGTCCCGGCGACAAGAACACCGCGCCCGCCGTGCTCCCCGGTCCACAACACCGCCCCCTGGCCACCGCGGGTGACAGTGACCCGCTTCGGCTCCGGCGGTTCCACCAGACCCGGCAGCCCAACCCCAAGCGCGTCACTGAGTCGAAGCAGCGTGCCCACGCTGGGGTTGGCCGAGCCCTGCTCCACGTTGACCACGGCCCGCCTACTGACCCCGGCAATCTCACCCAGCTGGTCCAACGTCCAGCCACGACCCCGACGCTCTCGACGCACCCGGTCCCCGATCACCGCAGCCAGAGCGGCCGTTACCTCATCCATGAGTGCAGCATAGTGCACCCATAGTGCAAGTACGCTATTGCCGCGCTGAGGACGGCTACGCTCGTCCGATCATGCCGCGAGCCGAGTACCCGTATGGGGTGTCTACGGCCCGTCATGCTTCAGTCGGCTGTGTTCTCCACAGGGGCCACGACCACGTTCAGTGTCGCAGCGAACTCGGCGTTCAGCTCTAGCTCGTTGTCGAAGTCGCCGTTCAGGTTCTTCACCAACGTGTCGGCCAAGCGATGCCCCATGGGCCGGAAGGTCACGTACGTCAGCCCGCCGGACAGCACTCCACCGACAACGGGTACAGCCTTGGTGATGGTCTTCTCGACGGTCTTCTTGGTGACCTGTTTCCCGATCACCGCGCCAACCTTCTTCACAAGTGGGTACCAGGCTGTCTTGGTGAGTGCTTGAGCGGCGACCTTCTTGCCGAGATTGGCGCCCGCGACCTTCGAAGTCTGGGATACGAGCGCTGCCGCGCCTGCCGCACCGAACATGGCGCCGAGGTAGGCGATGACTCTCATCTGTGCGGCCTCAGACAGCTGTCCGCCGCCGTCGAAGAGGTTGTCCTCCCCGAACAGGTAGGCGATCTGCTGAGCCAGATTGACCGCAAACCCGAAGTACTGCACGACATCCGCGCCACCGGCCGCGACCATCACTGCGGGGTTGCCTGGCAGCCCTGCAGCGAAGGAGGACAGCGACGTCTTCGCGGTGCTGCTCTTGATGATGCCATTGGCCTTCTGCCGCAAGGACTCGGTCGTGAACACCGCCTGCGGACCGCGCTCGAGGATCACGTCCAGGTGCGGTGAGCCCGCAAACTGCTTACGCAGGTAGGCCTCGCGGTCTACTCGCACAACGGGCAGTTTCGAGACAGCGCCGATCGTCTGAAGCGTCGTCGAGTACAACTTGTCCTGAGACTTGTCCGCCATGCGACGGAACACTATCTGTGGCTGCGTCGGGGCGCTCGATCGCCCGCTGACGGGAGCGCGAGCAACAGACCAAGGGCAGCCCCCTGTATGGCGGAAAACCGCGGCGACGGACTTGAGCCCCCGTCGGAGCGGTTCGATAGTCTTACGCCACCATGGGGCGGTAGGCGAGAGGAGGGGCGCGTGCGAGAGCGTTCGGCGCCGCCATCTGCGCGCCGTCGTCGTCTTCGAGGTGCGGAACCAGCAGAGGTCCGGCACAGGTTCAAGTCTCTGCGCGGCACGCCACGAAATGTGGCCGCCAGGGTGGCTGATTGGGAATCCAGGGGTTGGGAGGTCGCGACCTGGGGGAAGGGTCGCTTCCTTGAAAGGGTGATTCTCCGCAAGGCGATCCTGGACCGACGTCGGGGCTTCTTGACGCCGACGGGCTGGCTCGTCATGGCGCTGGTTGCAGTCCTGCTCGTCACCCTTACTGGGGTATTGACCAGAGACTACTTCTCAGAGGTCCGCTCCGATGCGCGAGCCGCAGTCCGAGCCCTCAAGAGCGGCGACCTCGCCGGATCCGGCCAGCACCTAGCCGTTCACCGGGGAGAGCAGGACTTCGCGTTTTACTTCGCGTCGAACGTGACACCACGCGACATCGGAGACGCCCTGGGAACGGTCGCTGGCTCCAGCGAGGATGCCCCCTTCAGAGCGGGGGTTGACGTCAACGCTTACGAGATCGTCCTGACCGACCTTGCGGGCACACTGGCCCTGGCTACCCACGGCCGCGGGAAGCGGAACTTGCCACCCTCGTGGACCGAAGACTTCGTGGCCGCCACGACCACCCCACTCGCGCTGTACGGCCAGCACGACGGCTTCTTCGACAGGGAGGGAAAGCTGCGCGAGAAGCAGGACCTGGCCAACAAGGCCAACCTCCTGCTCGTCCTTTCGCGGGGCTACTGGTCGACCGAGTTCCTCCAAGCGGTGACGCGCGATTTCCACGCGTATGACGTTCGTGAAGGCAAGGGCGCCTGGCCGAAGGCCAACCCAGGCAGAGACGTCAAGTTCGCCCCAGCTCCCAGCGGCGTCTACCTGACCGACGGCATACTCGCCCTCACGGCCGCCCTGACCGCGAACCCAGCCGCCAGCGAGTGGGCATTCACGTCATTCTTGCCCGGCTCCCAGAAGATTGCCGAGTCCGACTACGCCATCGGCAAGTTCACCCACTACCTACTCTTCGAGCACAGGTTCGCGGAAACACCTGATGGTGACAGCGTCGGAGTAACGGCAGTGCTCACCGCTCTCGCAGTGGCCATAGAGTCCACCACCTGGGCATCGGGGCCCGTGGATGCACAAGCGGTGCAAGTCGCGTTCAACGACGTCGGCCCTCTCCACGACGCAGCAGTCCTCCAAGCCTTGGCCCAGCAGGTAATTGAGGTGAGCGGATGCTCCTGGGCTCCCCGTGACTACTGGAACTGCACCAGGGCCGGAGCCGGAGTCGTCTGGCGATGGGCACAGCGGTGGGGCCACGTCGTCCTTGAGATCCTGAGCGAGGCCCCGGCGCTCGTTGGCCCACTGGCAAGCGCGACAAATACCACGTGGTACGCAATCGAGGGCGACTTCGAAGCGGCTGGGCTCTCACTAGCAACCGCGCTCCCCGGCATCGGCGTGGGCAAGATTGCCAAGAGCGTGAAGGGCGGGCTCCAGGCCCAACGGGCCGCCAGCGAGGCAGCCCATGTCGCACAAGTCACCAGACAGATCCAAGCAGGCGCCGACCCCGCGATGACCCGCGTCCTGCTCAAGTCGCACACGCGAGCCGAGATCGAGGCTCTAGCACCACGGGATGCGCAAGGACGCTACATCGACCCCAACACCGGACAATCGATCGTCGGGAAGCCGGACATCGGACACAAACCCGGCTATGAATGGAGATGCACACAGGCGAAGGCTCGTCACGAAGGATGGAGCAGGCAGCAGCTGATCGACTACGAAAACGACCCCAGTCACTACCAGCTCGAGGCTCCCAGCTCCAACAGAAGTCGCGCCTTCGAAGCGGTGGCATGCGCGCCCTGACCCCGATCACCAGCTGAGCGTTCCCTCTCGGACGCCTCGCGCGTCAGCTGCGCCGCGTCGGCCTGGCACTGGAACCACCCACCTCGAGCCGGCGCGCGTCAAAACACCCTGTACTGCCGCGTGGAGCACGGCTACGTTGGGCCGGATGCGCCCTGCGTTTGGCGCATCTGTGGGGGCTTCGCCAGGTGGTGGACGGAGGCAATGGACAGCATTCGGGGAAGCTGGCCATCTGTACCTTGCCGCAGCATCGTTCCCACGAGTCCAGCATCTCCGAGCATGTAGGAGCTGTCCTTCGGGTGGTCCTGGGTGGATGGGTAGCCGATGCCATCGGGTGTTGAGCGGCGGTAGGCGTGCAGGAGTCGTTGTAGGTCAGATGAATGCCTCAGCCATGCTGGGTCTCCTGTGAGCTGGTGCAGGTCGAGCAGGTACTCGATCGAACCGCCAAGGCCGTGGCAGAGTCCGGGGCCTGCGTACCTTCCCGCGAAGGCAGTGGTGTTCCCAGCTCGGCGGGCGATATCTTCATCGTTTGGGTCCGTGCGCACGCGCATGAGGTGCAGGTAGAGCAGTCCTACGCCGCTGGCGCCGTAGCACCACAGGCCACCGAACGCGCCGCCGTTTCCCCAGTCGGTCCCGGATCCGTCATGGAGGCTGGGGACTGCGGCGCTGCTGACCCAGCGGACGGCACGGTCTACGAGGTCAAGGTGTCGGGCGTCCCGCGTGATCTCGTAGAGGTCAAGCAGAGCGTCGGCAACACCTGCAGTGCCGTGTGCGTAGCTCGCCAGGGCCACGCCTGCCGTGTTCTCATCCCCCTGCCAGCAAGCTAGGCCGTCCGAAGGGGCCACAGCCGTGGCGTGGAGGTGCTCAGCGCAGCGCAAGGCGTGCTCGAGGACGTCACGGTCCTGCTCGAGGGACCAGAGCATCGCCAGGAACCGTAGACGTCCTGCCGTGCCGTGATAGAGGTCGACGGAGTCGAATGGGTACTGGCGAAGTCGGCGCTCCACCTCGTACGCGCCGTCCAGGAAGGAGCGGTCGCCGCATGCCAGGCCGGCGACCAGCAACGACGCACCTACTCCTGCCTCGCCCGCGTAGAGTCCGCTGATCTTGGCTCCCGGCAGTTCTTCCGACTCCATGAGCCAGCGCGCGCCCCGTGTGAGCGTGTCGCGGTGCCTTTCCCGGCCGAGGATCCACCAGCCTGAGGCAAGCCCCAGCAGGACGCCGGGGACGCCGTTGTTGATTTGTCGGTAGGGCACGGGCAGAGTCCCGGGGGACGTACTGATCCAGGTCAAGGTTCCGTCGGGCCCCGGCGCGGCGCGGTTGCACAGCGCGTCGCACAACTCCTGCGCCGTGCCGAGAGGGTCAGGAATCGCAGCAGTCGCCGGACAGTTGCTAGCCCTGGTGTCACCGGCCACCCGGGATGGGCTTGCGGTTAGGTCATCCTTTCGGAAGTCCGTCAGCAGCGAGATGAACTCCGTGGCGTCGCGTGGTCTGCAGCCGGGCTCGGTGCTGAGGCAGGACCGGATCAGGCGTGCCAGGCTCGGTGGGAGGTCCGGTCTGAGCAGCTCCAGCGGGCGCGTGGTCAGGTCCGCGGCGTCCGGCGCCTGGGATGGCTCGCATGACGTGGCGAGCAGCATGAGAAGAGCGCCGAGTGCGTAGACGTCATCCGACTCGCTGGTCGGTTGACCGGCCCGCTGCTGGGGCGACATGTAACCCCGCGTCCCTCCCGAGCCCACACGTTCTTGCTTGCGGCCCGCGTGCTCGAAGTCGATCAGCGCGACCCCACCTGTCGGACGAACGAGGACGTTGGAGGATTTCAGGTCCCGGTGGATGACGCCCTCCCGGTGAAGGGCCTCGACGGCTCGGCCTATCTCGAGAGCGAGATCGACGACCTCGCTAGGCGACAGCTGACTTCCTCCTGCCGTGGAATCTGCGATCCGCTCACCCAGGGACACACCTTCGACGTCCTCCGTGACGATCATCAGCTGCTCGTCGGTCTCGATGAGGTCATATACCGCCGGCCAGGCTCCGTGCGCAGGGAGTGACCCCAGCAGCGCCGCCTCCCGGCGCAACGCCAACTCTCCGTCCGACGGGCGATCGGTCATCCCCTTGGCGGAAGACTTGAAGACGCACCGGCGGCGGCGTTCAACATCCAGCCCGATGAACACCGGACCCCGGCCGCTGTTCGACAGAAGCCCGAGCACTCGGTAGGAAGCATTTCCCCCCTGCTCCAGCGGCTGAAGGCTTTGCAGTGACTCCTCCGGGGAGTCGAACGGGTCCACGGCCCACGACGGAGGAGAGTAGACCGACAGGCGCTGGTCCGGCTCGAGCGTGCCGCTAGGAGTGAGCAGCGCCGAAGCCACGGTCCCGTCCGGCAGTTGCATGAGTGCGCTACCGGTGAAGCTGCCGAACCTATAGTGCACAAGACTTCCTGGGCGCAGTGGGCGGTCCGAGGGTATGCGGGGCCCCGCCATCCCTTCCGTGGCAGCATCCAGGTCGAGCGCGAGCTGCCGAGCATCCTCGTCCGTCTGCGGGTATACGGTGACGAACTTGCCGATCTGGCTCGGTCCGCCCGCCCCAGCATTGAGGACCATGAGGGTCTGGGGGGATTCGGCGACCTTGAAAGGAGCCCGGTGAGCTCGTAGAACGGGAAGGACGCGCTCAAGGACGGCAGGCGATGAGCCGGGATGGGCGGCCACATGCAGCTTCCAACCCTGGGACCGCAACGGCACCGACATCTCGAAGGTGGTGACCAACCACTGATGTTGCCGAGACGTCGTGAAGCGGCAGCCTGTCAGACCTTTGACAATGGATCGCTCGAAGTCGCCTGTGTCCTGCGCGGGTCCGTCCGTGGAATCCGAGACGGACCCACGCAGGGCACGTTCAGACACGCCTCAGTTGTTGGTGTAGAAGGTGCCCCAGTGGTCGCACCAGCTGATCCAACAGGTCGTGTAGTCACACATGCGCGCCGGCTGCTTGCCCATGGCCGCCTCGAAGTCCTTGCTCGACCCCTTGCCCGCCGAGAACTCCTTGATCTCTCGGCTGATCTCATGGACGGCGCGAGAGTCCAACCCTGCCTCACGCAGGGTCTTCTCCGGCTGCGTGTTCAGCTGTTCTCCGAACGACTCGTCTGACTGAGCACGTTCCAGGATTGTGTCCAGTTGCGCGCGCATCTCCCTGACTGAGGTTGTTGCCTTGGCCATGACGACCCCCTTCTTTGTGCCGGTTGGAGACTTCAGACTAGCGCCGGCCCGAACGGTGCGTCTAGACCTTGTCGCGCCCTTTCGAGGCTCTTCGCAGATCAGGGTGTAGGGGGCGCTGGCGCGTCGTGCCGGGGTAGGCGTCGAGGTCTTCCGATGATGGGAGTTCTCACGCAGCCCATCAGGAAGACCTCGACGTGCCCGACGCTACCTTCACGCGCCCTGACCTGACCACCTTCGCCCGCCTGGACGACCTCGGTCTGGAGGTCACCGGCCAGCTGCTCGAGCCGGACCGGGCGGTCCTCGCCTGCCGGGTGGTGGAGCGGGACGACTGGTGCAGGCGGTGCGGCTGCCAGGGCGTCCCCCGCGACACCGTGATCCGGGAGCTGGCGCACGAACCGTTGCCGGTGGCGCCCCACCACGCTGATGGTCACGGTCCGCCGTTACCGGTGCGCGGAGTGCTCACACGTGTGGCGCCAGGACACCAGCAAGGCCGCGGAACCGCGGGCCAAGCTCTCCCGCGCCGGCCTGCGGTGGGCACTGGTCGGGATCGTCTGCCAGCACCTATCGATGGCCCGCGTCGCCGAAGGCCTGGCAGTCTCCTGGAACACCGCCAACGACGCGGTCCTGGCCGAGGGACGACGGGTGCTCATCGACGACCCGACCCGCCTGGAGGGCGTCCGCGTCCTGGGCGTGACGAGCACGCGTGGCGGCACACCCGCAAGGGCGACAAGTTCGTCACCGTGATCATCGACCTCACCCCGGTGCGCGAGGGGACCGGGCCGGCACGGTTGCTGGACATGGTCGAGGGCCGGTCGAAGAAGGCGTTCAAGGACTGGCTGGCCGACCGGGACCAGGCGTGGCGCGATCGGGTAGAGGTCGTGGCCATGGATGGATTCTCCGGGTTCAAGACGGCCACTACCGAGGAGCTGCCGGACGCGGTCTCTGTCATGGACCCGTTCCACGTGGTCAGGTTGGGCGGGGAGGCCCTGGACGAGTGCCGGCGCCGGGTGCAGCAGGAGCTGCACGGGCACCGTGGCCGCAAGGGCGACCCGCTGTACTCGGCACGTCGGACCCTGCATACCGGCGCCGACCTGCTCACCGAGCGTCAGCACGAGCGGGTCGAGAGCCTCTTCGCCCGACCCGAGCACGTCGAGGTGCAGTGCACCTGGGGCATCTACCAGCGCATGATCGCTGCCTACCGCGACCCGGACCGGGGCGCCGGCCGAACCGAGATGACCTCCGTCATCGAAGCCCTCGTTGCGGGTGTCCCCCAGCGGCTCGTCGAGCTGCGCAAGCTCGGCCGCACCCTGGCCAGACGCGTCTGCGACGTCCTGGCCTACGTCGACCGGCCCCGCACCAGCAACGGTCCCAGCGAGGCGATCAATGGTCGACTCGAGCACCTACGCGGCCTGGCCCTCGGCTTCCGCAACCTCACCCATTACATCGCCCGAGCACTCCTGGAGGCCGGAGGCTTCAGACCGCGACTACACCGTCATCTGTGAAGAGCCCCTAATCTAACCCTCTGGTATCCGCCCTGCATTCAACGGTCAGATACGCCTCGGGTGCGCTTGGGCAGGACCGAGATTCTCGGACAAGGAACCCATGGCCGAGACCAGCAGCCTTGTGGACGCCTGCAGACGTCTCTGTACTGCCGCTGGCCGCGTGCTCATTCGATGCTCATTCGAGGAGGTGTAGGTACTGTCGCCGAGCCTTCATGGCGTGGATGACGAGCTGGTGCCCGCTGTCGAAATTCAGGATCGCCATCTCGAGGAGACGGCCGCTCCGGTCGAAGCCCAACACGAACTGCTTGGCCGGCATGTCATCGTCCGGTTCGCTAGCGTAGGCCCAGTTTTCAGCCGCATGGAGGATGTCGGGCTCGGTGAGTCCATGCTTCAGTGCTGAGGGGTTGACCTTCACGCCACGTAGGCACGAAGGGCCGCACGGATCAACTCGGAGCGGGTGGTGTGATCGCGCTCCGCGCGCTCGTCCAGCGCGCTGAGCAGAGTGTCGTCGAGACGGACGGGGACCACCCGAGCCGGTCCGTCGCCCATCGGCTTGCGGCCCCGCTTGCGCAGTTGCTCGACGTCGTAGCCCTTCTCAGCCTCGTCGGCCCACTCCTGGATCATCTCGTCGGTGACCGGCGCTCCCTTGATCTTCTCCACCCCCAAATCGTAATACGGTTTCGGCGCTGTGTCACCAGGCATCCGCTCCTGCCGCTGGTCGGGAGCCCTGTCTCAAGGATCAGGCCGTGTAGTCCTCGAACTCCCAGAAGCCGAGACGACTCAGCTTCTCGCCGATGCCGGACCAGGTTTGTGCCTCAACTTCTTGGACTCTCGCAGAGAGCCAGGCATGAAGTGCGCGTTGGTCAAAAGACTCAAGGTCAACGACGAGGTGATGCCGCGCGTTGTAGATGCCGCCCGCGTCGCTGCACGCGCGGGCTAGCCACTCTGGCGTGCAGACTGTGACGTCGAACGACTCTTCACCAGCCGCGTCGGCAGGGCCGATCATCATGCGGGCGAGCATCGCGAACTCCACGGCATCGGCAGGGAGCGTTGCGGGGTCGGGCTCGAGGACAAGGCTCTTCAACACGGCGCGCATACGACGACATCCTGCCGCACGCGACGCACTCATTTGCCGCGAGTCGTGGGGTGAGGACGTGCGTCATACCGCCGCGACTGACACACCCCCCGCGCGGCAATCCGTTTGATGGGGGTTGTGCCTTGGCCCCGCGGCGAGCAACGTGGTGGTTGCACGTCGTGGCGTCTGTAATGACGACGTCGGGAGGCTGTGCTTGGAGGAGTTACCCACGACCCCGACGCAGGTGCAGCTTGTCGCTGCGAGCGCGGTAGGCGGCGATGACTCGAGCCAGAGCCGGCTCTATCTCGGCCAGGTCGTCAAGCTCCATGCGGTTGCTCTGCAGCGCCCAGTCGAGACGGTTCAGCACGTCAATCCACTCCCGCGTCGACCGAGGGGACCGGGACACTGGCACTTGCACCCGACGCTCCTCGACGACCTTCTCGACTCTCACCACCTCGACCACGCGGTCGACGACTTCGACTGCGGCGAGGCCGGCGTCAGCGGCGCGCCGTTGCTCCCACGCGCGGTGGCGGCAGGAACTGGAGCACCACTTCGGGACGCGCCCGCGGGGAGGAACGGGCACCTCTGCCCGGCACCATCCGCAGACGACCTTCTGCCCTGGTCTACGAGGCGTTGTTGGTGCGTCCCCTACGCTGGGCACGTTGCTGGCCGTGGTGTCCATGGGCGTCTCCGGTGAGTCGCTACTACGCGAGTGTTTATCGTGCCAACGATATACCATACTGGTGGAGGGGGCGTATCCCGGTTGGGGCGAGTGGCTGCTGGTGACGTCGTGCCACGCGGGGGCTCTTGCTCCGGTCTTGTGGCTCCTGTGCGCGGGGCCTCTGGGGAGGAGGCGTGACCTCACGACGGGCCCCCCGTGGACGTAAGGCTGTGCTCACCCCCGGGTGTGCTCAGGTCGTTGGGGAAAGGGCGCGCTCTGCGATGTAGGAGGTCCAGTCCCGGCCTGCGAGCTTGGCCCAGCTCGCGGCGTTGCTCTCGGTGATGCCGATGAGTTCGGCGAGGACTGGGGCTGGCACGTCGCCAGCGAGCTGGAAGAGCGCGGCCTTGCGGTTCTGGTAGGGCTTGATGCCGCGGGCCACCAGCTGGGAGCGGACGTTCTCGGTCGCCAGGTGCTGCCCGGGGTTGCCGCCGGGGAAGAGCCAGCCGGTGTCGCGGGAGACGTACAGGCTCTTGCCGCGCTGAAGCAGCTGCTCACGGAGCAGGTCGTCGAGGACGGCGGGCATCTGGACGGGCACGGTGTGGAACGTGACCTGCACGGCCCGCTCGGTGAGGGTCACCTGGTCGGTGCGCATCCTGACGACCTGGGAGAGGGGTTGGGCGAACAGCAGGACGAACAGCCCGGCGATGCGGGTGTACAGGCGCAGGGTCGGGTCGTGCAGGAGGAGCTCGACGGCGTCCCACCGCTGGTCGTCGGGCACGGTCACGGTCGGTGTCGTGGCCGGGGACGTAGGGCATCTTCAGGGTGGTGTTGACCCCCGTGCGGTGCAGCCAGGCGACGAAGGCGTGCTCGGCATCGAGGCGTCGTCCTCGGTGGTGCTGGTGGCGCTCGAGCAGGTCCTGGGTGGCGGTGGTCGGGGTGGCGCCGTGGGCACGGAAGAAGGCGAGCAGGTCGACCGCGACCCGGATGCGTCGGCGGGCACCGTCGGCCAGGCCTTGGGTGAGGCGACCCTGCTGGGATGCCTGGCGCATGCGGCGCAGCACCTGCCAGTGCGCGAACCGGCGGACCAGCGCCGCGTCATCAGCGTCCAGGTCCTGGATGACGATTTCGATCCAGGAGGGCATCCGTTCCAGGTGGACGTCGAACGTGGGCAGTACCCCGACGGCGGCGAGCAGGGTGCGCAGGTAGTCGTGGGCACGATCGCAGGGCAGGGCCCGGAAGGTGTCATGGTCGATGGCGACCTCTCCGCGGGCCATCCGTGCGAGCAGCGCTGGACCGGTGCCGGGCTTCTTGGCCAGCCACCAGATCCCGGTCTGTGGACGCTGCGAGCCGGCCAGTTCCTCGAAGAGGGGCACCAGGCGGGTGTGGACCTGGCCGGTGGCGGGGTCGGTGAGCAGGTCGGTGAGACGCTCCCGCAGCACGCACCGGGCGCAGCGGCGGTTGGCGTACGGGTGGTCCTCGCGGCCGCACTGTTGGCAGGCGAAGATCGAGTGCGCCCCGGCGCACGACGCACACACGAGGACGCCGTCCTGCTGCCAGGCCAGCGGCCGCACCTGGGAGCAGCCGGGGCAGGGACGGGGGTGGTAGTGCCGACGGCGCCGGCAGCCCACGCACAACGCTCCGTGAGGCAGCCGGGTCAGGCTCCTGCTGTACTCCCCGCAGTCCGAGCACGCACGCGAGCTCACTGCCCGGCGTGAGGGCGGCGGACGTTGGCGCGGACCGGGCGCAGGTCCCCGATGGCGGGCCCGTGGTCGTTGACCGCCGGGGCCTGGGCGGGCACGGCCTCCACGACCAGCTCGAGCAGGTCGTCCGGGGTGCACGCCAGGATGTCGCACAGAGCGGCCAGCAGGTCCACGTTGATCCGCCGGGGCGGGTGGGTCACGACCCGGTGGATCATCTGCCGGGACATCTCGACACCTCGCTCGCGCAGCGGCTCCAGGAGGTCGGTCGTGGCGAACATGCCGTTCTCGGCCATCACCTGGCGCAGGTTCCAGCGGATCACGGTGCGCGTGCTCATCGTCCCTCCCGGACGTCGTCGGGTGCCTGGCCGTACACGCGCCGCAGCGCGGACTGCAGCGTCTTGGTCTTGAAGTCGTCGGAGACCGAGGTATAGATCGCGGTCGTCGAGGCGTAGGAGTGACCGACCTGCTCGGTGACGAAGCGCTCGGGGTAGCCGAACTCCACCAGGTGCGTCACGTAGGAGTGCCGCAGACAGTGCAGCGTCAGCTCGGCCGGCAGCCCGGCCGCAGCGCGCAGAAACGCGAACCGGCGGTCCATCGACTTCACCGCTATCCGGACCCTGCGCTCGGTCAACCACAGCTCCTGACGTGCCCCGGGGTCCAGCAGCGGCCGCACCTGCTCGACCCACTGGGCCAGGCCCTGGACCACCCAGTCGAACTCGGGTACCGCCAGGACCGTGCGACGGCGCGGGGCACTGCCCCGGCTGGACTTGCCGTACCGGACGTGGACCGCGCCGTAGGTACCCCACGCCGGCATCCGCGGGTTGGGCCGCAGGTCAGCCAGGTCCAGGAAGCACAGCTCGCGCCGGCGCAGCCCGAAGGCGTAGGCAGTCTTGACCATCTGCGCGTCCCGCATCGCCGCCAACGCACCCTTGCGACCCGAGCGCGCGACGACGTCGACCCGGTCGTCGAGGAAGTCGAACAAGACCTGAACCTCGTCGTAGGTGAACGGGCGTCGCGCCGGCCTGCCCTCGTACTCGACCAGATGCGCCGCGGTGTTGAAATCGTGGCACACCTGGGAAGGCACCGCCCCGAACCGCCGGTCGCACTGCCCCACCCACCCGTACCTCCCGTCCAACAGGTAGTCGCAGAACAACCGAAGCGTCACGTGATACCCGCGGATCGTCGAGGCCGCCAAACGCCCCTTCCCGCTCATCAGACTGGCCGTGAAGTCCTCCACGTCGGCGGCCGTCCACTCCCACGGGCGAGAGCCCGTGAACTCGGCAAAGCGACGCACCAGCGCCAACCGCGGCTCGACCGTGCCGTCCGCGAGCAGCCGCGACTTCTGTTGGCGGCCCCACCCGGCCAGCATCGCCTCGTACACCGCGGCTGGTTCGTCCAGGTGCACGACACCGGGCGCGAGGACGAGCTCCGCAGCCCCCGGCACCTTCACCCCGACCGCCTCCAGTCTGTCAACTTAGATTAGACAATGACAAACGAAAGTTACCACGGAAGCCGTAGTGACGGCTGACCAGGGACGACAACATCCGACCTCAGCGTCAGCGAAACCTCCCGCCCCCAGCAGCGCCCCGGGCAGGTCAACCTGGAGTTGATTCGCGGCCTTTGGGCCGCGAATGCAAGAGGTGTGTGGGACATGAGCGGGGCGGTTTCGATCAGACTCAGGGTCGCTCTCGGTCAGCCTCAGGGATGGTTTGGTCATGCTCAGGCCGGTCGGTCTGCGTGAGGCGTGTTCGGCACGGCTGGTCGGGAGGGGTGAGTCGATGTGGTGCGTCTTTGAGGTCGGGTTCTGCATCTAGGTGTGGCGTGGCGGGTGCTGGCGTCGGTTTCGGCACTGGCTCACACAGGATCATCTTCAAGCCAGTGGATGGTCGCCCCCGGAGTCGCTGCGCCTGGGACAACGCTTCGTGGTGGACACTCGGCGTGCTGGGCGACGGAGGTCAGTCGCGCTCCGCGTCCGTTGCGAAGCCCTCGAGCTGCGGCAGCTGCTCTTCTGCCATCGTCTCCTGGAACAGCGTGATCTGGAGGTCGCCGGGCGCGTTGAGCCGCGAGTTCAGCGACTGCCACGGTGTCAGCACCGGCTCGGCGACGACGCGTGCTCCCGCGGACTCCAGTCGCGGGTCATCCCCTCGGAGTCGGTGACCTCGAAGGCCAGGCGGATGCGCTGGCTCTCTTGACCGCCGGCTTCGATCTCGTCGATGACCTTCTTGTGGTCGGGGGAGGCGATCTCCAGCGTGGCCCGGCCTGCCTCGAGGATCGACACCCGGTCGTCGCCGCCCTGGGCGTAGGCGATCCGCTCGGGCGGGCCGAGCGCGTCGCGGTAGAACCGCACCGCGGCGTCGAAGTCCTCGGCCTCGACAACGACGCGGAGCTGCAGCACAGGCTTGTTCTCGTCCATGGCAGCACCCTTCACCGGCCGGCGAGCCGACAGCAGTCGCCCCGTCACCGGACGTTGTCCCGCTGCGTCTCGAAAAGCCCCCGCGCCCAACTTGGGCCTGGAACCTACGCAGCAAGCATCCAGAACCGGCCGGGAGACTGAATATCCGACTTGCTGTGATCTTTCCTCTCGGCCACCAGGACCAGTTCGTGGGGCGATGGGGAGCAGGGCCCGTGCCTCGCGACCAGCGGCAGATGCGCGCCTCTGGCGGCCTTTCACAGTGGCCTCAATCTGCGCTCGACCCCGTGGGGGGACACACCCGTGTGGTGGCCTGCCAGTCGCAGGGACGCGTCGCCCCACTACCCGGACGCGCAGCCGGGCGGTGTTGCTTGCTGGCGCTGCATACGCTTGCACCCGTGTCATCGATTTCTCTGCTGTCGCTCCACGGTGTTCGGGTACTCGGTCACGCCACAGCCCGGCAGGTCGGGGAACTGTACGGGCTTGACCCGGGGGAGGTCCAGGAGAACCTTCTGGATGCCGAGGCGCGCGGTTTGGCCCGTCGCCCCGCCTATACCGACGGCAGCGGCTGGTCGATGACGGATCTGGGGCGGCGGCAGGGCGAGCAGATGTTGAGCGATGACCTCGATGCTCACGGCACACGGCAGAACGTGGTGGATGGGCACGGGCGCTTTCTGCCACTGAATGAACGTCTTGGCCCCCTCCTGACGCGCTGGCAGCTCAGGCCTACAGACGATGATCCGCTCGTGTTCAACGACCACTTGGATGCCGGATACGACCGGGCGATTCTTCGCGAGCTGGACCGTCTCGTGGCCGAGCTGCGGAACGTTATGGCGGTGCTTGCCGCCGAGGTGCCCCGGTTCGGGGTTCACCAACCGCGCATGGACGCAGCCCTGGCACAAGCCTGGGATGGAGACCACCGATGGGTCGACTCACCAGAGGTGGCTGCGGTGAATCTTGTCTGGATACAGCTGCACGAGGACTTCCTGGCCACCCTAGGCATCACGAGGGGGACAGAGTTCTAAGGGCACGAGCGAGCCGTCAAGACGAAGCAATCAGAACTCGTCAGGTCGCGGCATGATCGGACGAGCGTAGCCGTCCTCAGCGCGGCATGGTCGGACGCTCCGCGTTCACAGCGGCATGATCGGACGAGCGTAGCCGTCCTCAGCGCGGCAGATGCGCCCGTCCTCCGGCACGCAGCCAGATCAGGTTGTCTCCTCGTAGTTGGTGAGCGCGTCCATGTAGGTGTCTCGGGTGAACTGCAGCTCGAGCCAGTCGTACTCCTCGCCAGGTCCGCGTCCGAAGTGCGACCACGTCACAGTTTCGGATCCGACCTCGATGCGGGCAAGGAGCGGCCCGCAGCCGATGACGGTGCACGTACATCCAAGAAGCGCTGTGCGTCCGGACTCATCTTCAGGGCCTTGGCCAAGGAGAAGCTCGCTCATGTTGGTCCCGGTGGGATGACCGAGGTACTCCGGCGGATCAATCCCGGGTGGTGCGTGAGGGCGGAGCCACTCCACCAAGTCCTTGCCGTCCAGGATGAGGTCGACGGTGTCGTAGCGGACCGAGTCATCCCACGGGAGGGTGCCCTCCCTGATCCTGAGCTCCAGGTCCCGCACCGTGATGAACGGCCTCATGGGACCACCCTATGAGTTGGGTCGCCGACGCCGATCGCAGTCCGGCCGTCTGGCCCCGACCTCCGCTTTCCTCCCAGCGCGCGACCGGCGGCATGTGCGGATCGGCCTTGAGAACCGGGATGTGGTGCACACTCTGCGCATGGGCCTCTTTGATCGCTTTGGCTCTAAGCACCATGAAGGCGCCGGTCTCGGCGCTGACCGCGGCAACTTCCGCTTTGCCGACGAGTCCGATGGGAAGGCCTCATTGACGCTCGACCTGGGGGACCTTCCCACGGACGCAGTCGTGCAGGTCGCTGGGGATGAGCCGAACGGCGCGTTCTGGGAGGGAGTGGCCTCCTACGTGGCTCCTGCCTTGGCCGCGCGGCTGGACATGGACTCCGAAGGCAGCATGTTCGCCGTCTGTGGGGACCGGACGGACCTCGAGCAGCTGCGTGAGCGGCTGCAGCCTTTGGTCGATCAACCCGCGGCGATGACCGGCTTGTTGCAGCGGGCCCAAGCGGACGGTGTGCTGCTCGAGGGGTACGGGCGGTAATCGCGGGGCATTCGCTGAGAGCTCCAAGCGGCAGAGAGCGCGTTTGGCGCCGATCGCGGGGGCCCTCGGGAAGTGCGTTTCGCCGAGTCTGGAGGGGGCTTGTTCGGGCCTGCCACTGATCGGTCGGCGTTTTCTGGTGACCGGGTGACACCCTGGTCGGTTGCACGTGGTCCCTACCTAGTCCTGCGGCGCCTGGCGCATCAGTGCGAGGGCGAAGCCGAGCAGCACGACCCCACCGCCGGCTCCGGCGACGGTCGGTGCGGGCGCCCAGCCGGTGAGGCCGGCCCAGAGCGCCAGGGCCGCGACCAGGACGCAGCCCAACGCCGTGTGCCGCAGGAGCGGGGTGTTGAACGCGCGGACGAACGGGAGGAAGTGGATGCCGACCACGAGGAGCACCCACGTGGACAGGAACATCGACTGCCCGGTCTTGGCGAGCACCACTGCACCCGCGACGATCAGGGCCACCTCGGCGATGACCGCGGCCCAGTAGACCTTGCGGGCCTGCGGGTCGGTCGCCAGGGTGGGCGGCGCAGGCACGCGCCGCACGAGCACGATGGCCACCAGCAGGACGATGGCGGCGGCCACCATCCCACCGCGCAGCGAGGACTCGAGCCTCAGACCCTGGTGCCCCCATCCGAACCAGGCGATGCTCGCCGCCGACAGGACCACAGCCATGCTGAGACGGTCCTTGGCCCGCACGTGCGCCGGCGACGGCAGCTGGTCTGCCGTCGCCGGCCTCGGCTCTGGTGAGCTGTGCTCGTCCACGGTCCCCGCCCTCTCGATGATGTCCATATATTGACTGTAGTCGACTACAGCGAATATGGTCAAGGCAGGCTCGAGGAGGAGGCAGCAGGTGACCGACACAGAGAGACGCCAGGCCCGGCGCAGTTACCGCTCCGAGGTGCGCGCGCAGCAGGCGGCCCGCACGCGGGAGGTCATCACCCGGGCGGCGAGACGCCTCTTCGAGAAGGACGGCTTCGCGGCCTCGACGATCGCCGCGATCGCCGCGGAGGCGGGCGTGTCGCAACAGACCGTGTATACCGCGTTCGGCAGCAAGGCGGCGCTGGTGCGCGCGATCGTGGAGCAGATGGAGGAGTCCGCCGACGCCGCGGCGTGGCGCCGACGGATTGCGTCGGAGGAGGACCCGGCGCGCATCCTCACGGCCTTTGCGCAGTGGACGCGGGCGTTCTTCGAGGCGAGCAGCCCCTCGTTCGCGATCGCGCAGGAGGCGATGCCCGAGCTCGCCGAGCTCACCGCGGAGGGTGACGCGCAGCGACGGCGAGCACTCGAGGCGTTGATCGGCCGCATCGGGCGAGCGGGCGGCCTGCGCGACGGACTCCCCGAGCGGGAGGCCGTGGACCGGGCCTGGCTGCTCACAGGGATCCATCCCTACCTGGACGCCACCCAGGCCTGCGGGTGGACACCCGCCGCGTATGCGGACTGGCTCGCGGAGTCGCTGGCCCAGCAGCTGCTCGCCGCCCCCACGTGTGACGCCCGTTCATAGTGAGGGGTGTCGCCGCCAGGAGGCCGAAGGGTGAACCGCCTCGCCCCATCAGGATCGTGGCCCGCGGTCTCCCTCGGAGTCTGAGTGGTCGGCCGCCGCACGGGTGACAAGTGCACTTGACAAACCAACGTGGTGACAAGTAAACATGACACATGAAGACGTCGCACGTCTGGCTGGTAGCGGGGGCCCTCGCGATCGGGGGCCTGGTCCTGCAGGGCTGGGGGAATGCCGAGGCCGACCACCCGTTCGAGGATCCGCTGGGCTTCCTTGGGATGCTGCTGGTCAGCCTGCCGCTGGCCCTGGCGCTGAACATCACGGTGCGCCGGCGCCGCGACGCCTCGGGTGAGAGCTCACCGGACAGCGTGGAGTTCCGGGCCGCCCAGCAGGCCCGCAGCCAGGCCTACGGAGATGCCGTCATCCTGGGCGCAGTACTCTTCCTCGTCCTGGCGATCGTGGCGGACACGCTCGCGGCCCTGACGGCGATGGCCTTCATGACGCTCGCGGTCGCAGCCTTCTGGGTCCGCTACCGCCTGGCCCTGCGAGCATTTGGTGCCTGAGACGGTCAACGGCCTCCGAGCGCTGAGGGAGTCCCGCGGCTGGAGCCAGGGTCGCCTGGCCCAGGAGCTGGGCGTCTCCCGCCAGACCATCAATTCCATCGAGACCGGACGCTTCGACCCCAGCCTCCCCGTCGCCCTCCGACTGGCACACACCTTCGGGCGCACGGTCGAGGACATCTTCATCCTCAAGCCGTAGAGGCCGCTACCCGCCTGGCGTACGGACAGGCTAGGACGTGACTGGAGCCCGACAACCCCTAACGACCAGCGGCATGATCGGACGAGCGTAGCCGTCCTCAGCGCGGCATGATCGGACGAGCGTAGCCGTCCTCAGCGCGGCAAAGTCGGACGAGCGTAGCCGTCCTCCACGCGGCATGATCGGACGAGCGTAGCCGTCCTCAGCGCGGCATGATCGGACGAGCGTAGCCGTCCTCAGCGCGGCATGATCGGACGAGCGTAGCCGTCCTCAGCGCGGCATGATCGGACGAGCGTAGCCGTCCTCAGCGCGGCATGATCGGACGAGCGTAGCCGTCCTCAGCGCGGCATGAGCGGATGCCCGGACGACGACTCGCGCCGCTAGAGCGCACGGACAGATGTGCAGAGCGCGCAGGAAGCCCTTGCCCGCTGAGCCTGGATCCGCCGATCGGGTTTCTTGAGAGGCGTTGAGAGGGGCTGAGTGCGATTGATCGAGGGGGCCGGGGTTCTGGGCAGGGCGAGTGCGCCGGTCTGACCGGCTTTTCCACTTGGGTCGTTCCTCGTCGGGGCAGGGGGTGGGTGGTCAGGCGGGGGCGTAGGCGTGGGTGAACATGCCCTGCCAGGCGTTCTGCCAGGGCCAGTTGGTGGGTAGGTGTAGGTGGAGGCGTCGGGCCCGGTTGGCGATCCGGGCCGGGATCTTGATCAGCTCATCGCGGATCGTGGCCGGTCGGGCCCGGGCGTGGAAGGTGGAGGCCAGGACGCCGACGGCGCGGGTCAGGTTGAACGTGACCGCGGCCAGCACCGTCCACGCACCATTGGCCGAGAACGATCCTGAAGGAGCGTGAGCGAGCGGGCCTGACTTCAGGTCGGCGATGACCTGCTCGACGATCGCGTGGTCACGGTGGGAGGCCTCAGCCTGCAGCATCGACAGGGGTGAGTCGGTGAACACGCCGTGGTAACGGTAGGCGGCGAACAACTCCTCCTGGCCGGCCCTGGCCGCCTTCGGGTTCAGCCGCTTGACGCGGCGCACGATCAGCCGGGCGGTGACGTGCTCAGCCTTCTTGCGGGAGGTGAACGCGGTGTAAGAGATCTGCGCGACCTGGGCGTCGGAGACCCATCGGCCCTCTTGCTCGTCCCAGATCGCGTTCGGGTACCTGATGTCCACCCACGCGTCCTCGTCGATGCGGGTGATCGCCGCGGTCACGGCAGGGTCCATGCGGGCGGTCAGGGAGAACCTTGCCCCGGCCCGGCGGGCGGCGGCGACGACGTCGTGGTTGTAGTAGGCGGAGTCCGCCCGCACGGTCAGGGTGCCGGTGGCGCTGGCCCGGCGCGCGGTGGCCACGGCGTCGGCGATCAGCCGGGGCGCGCCGTGCGCCGAGGAGCTGTTGCCCTTACGCAGCCTCGTGGCGGCGAGCACCGGTGCCGCGGTCGGTGTGGACAGCGTCGCGACCTGCACGTTCAGGCCCTTGGCCTGGAGTATTCACAGGGGGGCTCGCGCGGGGTTGGGATCTAGCGTGTCGTGAGGGTGAGGGTGTCCCTGACCTGGGAGAATACGGATTGTCAAGATCAGTGTTCATGCCTGGGAAGGGACACCCTCAAGGTGAAGCGTACAAGCGGGGTCAAGATCGTCGAGACGGCCTGGTCCTCGGGCCTGCTGGTGCGGGCCGAGGGCGCCGGGACGGTCGCGCACGCGGGGGTGGTGCTGCCCAGGCTGCTGGCCGACCGGGTCGGGCTCACGGGCGCGTACCGGGACGTGCTCGCCCGGCGTGGGTTCGTCCCGGGCCGGGACCGGGGCCGGGCGGTCACCGACACCGTCGCCGCCCTGGCCGCGGGCGCCTCGTGCCTCTCGGACGTGGAGGCCATGACTGCCCAGGTCGAGCTGTTCGGCGCGGCCGGCGGCGCCAGCGACACCACCGTGCTGCGGGTGCTGGGCGAGTACGCCGACCGGCTGCGCGACGACGGGCTGCCCGGCCGGACGCTGGCACGGGCCACCGCGAAGGTCCGAGCCCGCGCCTGGACCAAGATCGTGGCCCGCCACGGAGCCCTGCCTGCGGTCAGGGCCGCCGGCAAGGACCTGACCGGTCCCGGTGGTGACCCGGTCACGGTGGTCCGGCTGGACGCGACGGTGATCGCGTCGGCCTCGGACAAGGAGGGCGCGGAGCCGAACTACAAGGGGTACGGCTTCCACCCGTTGACCGCGTGGTGCTCCAACACCGGGGAGAACCTGGCGATGATGAACCGGGTCGGGTCGGCCGGCTCGTTCACCGCGGCCGACCACGTCGCCGTGCTCGACGCCGCCCTGGCCCAGGTCCCCGCACCCTACCGCCGCGACGTTCTCGTCACCGTCGACGGTGCCGGCGCCTCCCACGGCCTGGTCGAGCACCTGCACGCCTTGAACACCGCGACCGTGCACGGTGCCCGCGGCCGGCGCCTGGAGTACTCCATCGGGTGGCCGGTCGATGTCCGCACCCGGACCGCGATCGAAGCAGCACGCGAGGGTGACTGGTCGCCCGGGCTGACCGCCGCCGGGACGGCCGAGACCGACGCGCAGGTGATCGAGCTGACCGGGCTGCTGCGCACCGGCCCCGGCGGGGACCAGCTGACCGGGTGGCCGACCGACATGCGCACCTTCGCCCGCCGCACACCACGGGCGCCCGGCGAGCAGGCGCAGCTGGGGCAGGACCCGAACTGGCGCTACGGCGCGTTCGCCACCAACACTCCTACCGGGCAGGTCCAGTACCTGGACGTCCGGCACCGCACCCAGGCGCACGTGGAGGACCGGATCAAGGAGCTCAAGGCGTGCGGTGGCACCCGGCTGCCCTCGACCTCTTACGCCCGGAACAGCGCGTGGCTGCACCTGGCCGCCCACGCCGTCACCGTGCTGGCCTGGCTGCGGCTGCTCGCCCTGACCGGCGACCTGGCCCTCGCCGAGCCCAAGACCCTGCGGTTCCGGCTCCTCTCCGCCCCGGGCAAGCTCGTCCGGCACGCCCGTAGCCGGGTGCTGAAGATCCCCACCGGCTGGGCCTGGGCCACCCACCTCGCCGACGCCTTCGCCCGCCTCCGCGCTCTGCACCCCGCCTGAGCGACCTGCCCCCCGTCCACCCACACCTCAGCAGTGAAGCGCCCCAGGTTCGATGCCGCTCCTGTTTGAGTCCAGGAGGATGAGCACCATGCCCAAGAAGATCGATCCAGAGTTGAAGGCCCGCGCTGTGCGTCTGGTCACCGAGCACCTGTCCGAGTACCCGTCGTTGACGGCCGCTTCGGCCGCGGTGGCCAAGCAGCTGGGTGTCGGGAGGGAGTCCGTGCGTCGCTGGGTCATCCAGGCCCAGGTCGATGCCGGTGGCCGCGACGGTGTGACCAGTGAGGAGCTGGAGCAGATCAAGTCCTTGAAGTCCAGGGTCCGCCGGTTGGAGGAGGACAACGCGATCCTGAAGGCCGCGACGGTTTTCTTCGTCGGGGAGCTCGACCCCCGCAACCGATGATCATGGGATTCATCGACACCATGAGAGCCCAGGGCCACGCGGTCGAGTCGGTCTGTGTGGTGCTGCGTGAGCAGGGCTGCCAGGTTGCCGCGCGGACCTACCGATCCTGGAAGCAGACCGGTCGAACGATCGCGGCACGTACGGTGACCGACGCCCAGGTTGTGGACGCGGTGCGTGACATCGCCTGGACCACCACGCCGCACGGGCGCCGCAAGTTGGCCCCGGAGGGCCTGTACGGGCGCCGGAAGATGACCGCGTACGTGCGCCGCACGACGATGCCCGCGGCGTCTGCCGGGGCCGTGGACCGGGCCATGAGGACCCTCGGGCTGGTCGGGGTGCGCCGCGACAAGGGCACCCGGACCACGATCCCGGCCAAGGACGGCATCCGGGCCGGTGACCTGCTGAATCGTGACTTCACCGCCAACGCACCGAACCTCGTGTGGGTCACGGACTTCACCTACGCCAGGACGTGGGCCGGGTTCGTCTACGTCGCGTTCATCCTGGACGTGTTCTCCCAGCGGATCGTGGCCTGGCACGCCGCCAGCACCAAGCACACCGACCTGGTCATGATCCCGCTGCGGATGGCGATCTGGCAACGAGAACGGGACGGCCACCCCAGGGTGCCCTGGCAGCTGATACATCACAGTGATGCGGGCAGCCAGTACACCTCGATCCGCCTCACCGAGCATCTCGCGCTGGAGGAGATCCGGCCCTCGATCGGGTCCGTGGGCGACGCGTACGACAACGCGCTCATGGAGACGGTCAACGGGCTCTACAAGGCCGAGTGCATCCGCACCACGGTCTTCCACGCGGGGCCCTACAAGACCCTCGCCGACGTGGAGTACGCCACCGCCGGCTGGGTCGACTGGTACAACACCCGTCGGCTCCACGGGTCGCTGGGCAACGTCCCACCGATCGAGTACGAGCAAGCCCACTATGCTGCCCTCAACCCCGAGCCGCAGCCCGTATGAGAGCGGCAGAGAACCTGGGGCGCTTCAGAGTACGTGTCCGGGGCTACCGGAGCACAACTCGCTCGCAACTACGGCGTCTCGCGTCAGACCGTTATAGACCTGGTCAGGCAGGCTGGTCATGAGCCGCGACCACGCGGGCCCGTCCCGAAGGACAAATCACGACAGCCCGGCTCCTCGTGCTCGGGCTGAGAACTGCAGTGTGCACGGATACCTCCGACAGGGCGAGCGAAGCGCGGTTAAAGTACAAGGATCGACCTCGGCACTTCGCCGCTACCGTCAAGCACTTCATTAAGCCCTTCGATTGGGGTCACCTGCCCGATTTCTCCAGACTCGTCAAGGCGGATCAGATCGGTCGTGCCAGCGGACTGACGAATCACGAGGAACGCAACCCCGGCCTCGCTCATCGTGGGCAGCACGAGTGAGTCCTCATCCAGCTCAACCTGGTCGACAGTTTCGACTGTCGCCGATGCGGGATCGACCCGCCTTATGCCGCCGTCCGTCCCGAGGTACACCATGTGATTATCGGCAACTCCGGCCCAGCCTAGAACGGGCCAGTCCCCTGCAGGCAGATCGTCATTGACGAGGAGTTGGCGATCCACGGATTGCGCAGAATCATTCCACGACGCCAGGACCCTGCGCCCCTGAGTATCCAACTCTAGCCATGTCGGGACGTCGTTAATGCATACAATAGAGGTTTCGCCGAGTTCTCGACCATCAAGATCCTCCTCCTGGGCGACTTTGAATGTAGTATCCCAAGAAATCTCAACGACCGCGGAGCTCAAGTGGTCTGCCGATTCACCGATAACCCAGATAGACTCGTCACACACTCCCGACTGCGTGACGAAATATGGAATCTCCGCCTGCTTCATCGAGCTCCCCCCGTGCCCCACGACGAGAACATCAGTAATGTACTGCCCAGCGCCTGGGGCCATTCCTGTATTGTAGAGCACCACAGCGTCACCAGCAGGATTGGCGTATCCACCAGCCCAACCTTCGCTTCCCATCGAGTGGGTCTCTTGAGTGACTGCCTCCGCCGATATCGTGTAGACGTTACGACTATCGCTAACCAGGAGGTCGCTTCCTAGCTGCACTGGACTGATTTGACCTGGATCACCGATCTTCAAGCGCTCTACAGTTCTCTCGGAATCGGCATATAGCACAGTCCCGCGACCCGGCAGGTCACCCTCCTCAACGCCACTCCCGGTGAGAACGACGACCCCACCTGGCCGCATGCCATTCCCTTCCGCTTGGGTCGCTCCAAGGTCCTGTCCCTCCGTACACGCGCCAACACTGATTGCAAGCAGCGTGCCCCAAGCCCAACCCCGCGCTACTTTCATATTCAGTAGCTCTTGTAGCTAACGGTGTCATTATCGTCCCTGATGTTGCGGGGATAGACGCCCTTGCCGCCGTTATTGTCAACGTCTATGCCTTGCTTCTTATACGCGGCCCACACGAGTTGTGAGCAATTCATCTTACCCGTGTAGTACTTGTTGTCCCAGAACACTTTGCGGTACGCGGCCCCCTCGCGGGCTTTCGCCCAAGCTGCGGCGTCGTCGGTTTGGCTCCAGTGGCCGATGACGAACATCTTCCTGGATCCAGAACTCATGGTGTACTTTCGCGAGTCACCCCACGTTACGACTTTCCCTAGGCCAGGAGCGTGCTCGAAGTAGCGCAACGAGTAGAATATTCCGTTGTGCCCCGGGGCGGAGTGACGATAGAAGATATCTCCCACGGTGTCGGCATCATTAAGGTACTTGACGACGTCCGGCCCCGGCGGAGCGGCCACGTATGTCTCGGCATGTGCTTGCTCCTCTGCTAGTGCCAAGCTCAAAGCGACAGCCTGCGTGGTTGCGAATCCTTGGGACGTCGCATTGAGCTCAGCCTCAACCTCGGCGCGCGAAAGCTCAGGGTAATATTGCAGAAGTTCATCTATGCTGTCTTGTGCCTGAGCTGTCGCACCTCCCGAAAGAAGCAGGCTAGCAGAAACAGCGAAAAGTGGAGAGAAACCGGGTGGCCTTACGCATACTGCACCTCCACGACAGGCACCGCCCCTACGGTGATGCTCTGGGCGGACAGTAGCAGCAAGTCGGCCCGCGTGGGGAAGAATTGACGTTCGCCGTCGCGCTACCCTCCTGCCGCCATCAGGGCGTGGCTGTCTTCGTCGGTGCGAGTCAGAACAAAGGCGGTGACAGGCGGGTCACCCGCCTCGGGCACTCGGAGAAGCACCCGCGCGAAGGATACGCGTGCTGAGCGAGGGTCAGCCTGCCCGCGGCCTTGAGCAGTGCGACCCCGCATACGTGACGGCCGACAGGCTGAAGGCCTCGAAGTGGCTAAGCCGCCAGCGGATGACTACCCGCTAGCTTCGCTAGCTTCGCTAGGTCCGGCGAAGTCGGAATCTTGAGTCAAAGTCAGGCGGCGAAACCGGTTTTCGTGAGGAGGGCCTGCACGGCGGTGTCGTAGGCGGCGCTGGCTGAGGCGAGAGGGTTGGGGTGGGCGCTGGTGGTCTGGTCCATACCGGGGTGCCCAGCGTGGTCGGGGCCCGGTGACCGGTGAAGACCCGAACCATCCCGCCGTGGGCGGACCAGGTCCCATCTTCTCGATGCTGTCCGCGCCGGCGAGCATGCCGCGACCAACGAGACGATCTTGAGGTCGGCGTTGGCGCCGGCCGAGCCGGTCACGGCGACGTGCTCGCTCACCAGGTCCGGCAGGCCCGCCTTCTCGGCCAGCGCCATGACCGGGACAAGGCCGGCTGTACCGATCAGGTTCGGGTCGTCGAAAACGGCGGAGATGTTGTGGCAGACTCGCACTATCGGGTGCTCCTGGATCTGGTCGCTGAGTTGCTGTGGTAAGCCTCATCGTCCCAGGTCGCAGGGGCATTCGTGTGTCACGACCCGGGCACATCACCAATCACCTCGGCGGATCCAGGCTGAGGTAAAGGAAGAGCACACTGTCTGGAGCGGTTTCGGGCCAGCCGGAAGCGTATTTGGCTAAGGCCGGTACCGCACCACAGGGGAGGCATTCAGATGCAGCATGAGAACGGCGTACCAGCGGCGGCGCAGAAGAGTCCGATAGACCTAGAAGTCCAACGGCTGGCTGTGCTCGACCGAGACATCGCCGAGACCGCGCGCGCGAGGGAAGCGAGGAGGCAACGTTGGAAGTGGGCCAACTACGGCATCCTGGGAGGCACACTCGCGCTCTCCGCAGCAACGGGGCTCACCGTCTTCATGGAGGCGTTGCCCCCTGAGGGGAGCGGGTTCTTGGCCTTCGCTTCAACGGCAGCGGCTGGCTTGGGGGCGAAACTGGCACCACAGCAGAGGGCAGCCGTAGCCCGCCGGTTTCGAGGTGATTGGAAGGTGCTCGCTGACGACAGCGCTGCCCTGGTTGGCGATGCCCGGGGGCACACGCCCAAGCAGCTGGCGGCCAAGCGGGAGGAACTGCGCAGCCGACGCAATGCCTTGATCAAAGAGGAAGACGCTTCCGGCTAACGTCAGCCTGAGGTCGCTCGGCTTGTCGGTAAGCCGATCATCCGTGCCATGGCGGTTAGCCACAGTTTCAGGGACGTTCGGCCCGTGCGAGCCCAGCCTCACCACCCGTTCCGTTCGGCCGGGCGTGCCTGACGGCAAAGTCGGACGAGCGTAGTCGTCCTCCATGCGGCATGAGCGCGCATCGATAGGGTCGGGTCGTGACCAACACTCGTCTGGAGATCGTCTGAATCTGTGGTCGGCGAGGTTCATGACCGAAATGCGCGCGCGCACTCTTCATCTGCCAGGTCCGCACCAGCACCGAGGTCATGGTCGATGCGAGCTGTTCTCCAGCCGGCCCATGGAGCGTCACGACCAGCTCGTAGGCGCCCGGCACGAGGTCGTCGCCGTCAACAGGGATGTCAACGGTTCCGGTGCCATGTGCCGGCGGGGTTGAGATGGCCGCGTTGCGCGCGATCCCAGGCGTCCTCGCGGTCTCGATCACGTAGTCCGCAGCGGTCGGGCCAGCGTTCCGGACGGCGACACGGAGGGACTGATCCGGGGTACCAAGCAACAGGACGTAGGGCCGACAATCTCGAGCGACCCGTCGCCGGCTGCGCCCAGAAGCCCTTGCTCACGCAGTTCCGCGTAGGAGGCCTCCTGCAGTGGGGAGAACTGGAGCGGCGGCTTCTGGTCGTTGACGTCGTGGACCCGAAGGCGCCGACCGCCCCTCCGTCCCGACGCGTCGCCTCAGCCGTAGTCCGAGTCCGCTACGTAGCAGTCACCGGCCCGGTAGATAGTTGCGGAGACGCCCTGGTCGGAGTCGTCGTTGGACAACCGCACGCGTGTCAGATAGCTCCGCTGACCGGCGACATATGTGTCGGTCTCGATCAGCCGGACGCCGCTGTGGCCCAGGTCGACGACGGTGGTGACCAGCCACGGGTCCGCGGCCGTGCCGGACCCGACCGGCCCCTCCTGGGACACGGGGGTGAACGCTGTCCGCGGTGAGGCTGCGCCCCCGGCCGGAACCGACTCTGGCCCATACAAGCAACGTCCCACCCTGGACAACGAAGGTGCCGCAGGCGATCGCGGCGTGTGCGGGCAAGTCTGACAGAATCGTCAACATGCTCATGATCAAAGTGAGCGCCAGAAAGAGCGGGATGAGCTTGTTCCGTCTGCTCGGAGCCCCCCATCGGGCTGTGCCGGTCCTTGTCGCAGTCATGGTAGCGGTCCCGCTCCTCGGCTGTGGCGAAGGCGCGGTCGAGTCCGAGGCACCGGTAGCGACCTCCGCGGCCTCAGACACCGACGAGGGTCCCGCGGCGGCGTCCACCACGAGCGAGCCGTTCACCCGGTTCACCGTGGAGCGCTCGACCTGGGGAGGCATGTGCGCGGAGGGGCCCTGCCGGTCTGAGCTCGTGGTGGAGGGCGACGGCAGGTGGCGATACGAAGAGCACGACGGTGAGGACGAGGGGCAGCTCACCGTCGACGAGCTTGATCGGCTGCTTGAGGCCGTCACGAGGACGCGGCTCTCTCAGACCAGATCGCCCTCGACCCGGTGCGCCGCGGACAGCGACGGCACGTCCGTCGCCTACTCCTGGACGATCGAAGACGAGAAGCATCGCGTGGACTCATGCGAGGTGTCAATCGACACCGAGGACCCGCTCGTCCAGGAACTCGAGTCCCTTGCTCACCGCATCACGGGGTGACGATCACGGGCCGAGGGCGGTCCGCGGGGACGGACGGCAGCGGCCCTTCACCGCGCCTGAGCGGTGAAGCCAGAGAGCTCCACACCTCTGATCGCGCGTCAGCCTCACGAAGTGGTGTGACGCGCCGCCCTGATCGCGGAGGTATGACGAACCCGGAACGACCAACCCGGGTTGGGGGTCGCTGCGATAGGGGCCACCGTGATGAGACGTGCAAGGAGCCGACCCAATTGGGCGGCCCTCAGGCACATGGGTCCAGCCGTTATCCTTCAGGTCCTCGGGCAAGACCCGACCTACGCGTGCCAAGTACTCGGCGAGGTGGCCCCTTCCTCCCGCGTCGATCCAGCGGTTGCCGTCGGCGTCCTTGGTTCACCCCGTCCACTGGTTCCAGGCCCGTCCGCCCTGGTATCCGGCTGACTTTGCGATGTCGGCTTTCGTTGGGTGAGGCGCCACACTCCTGGCGGACGTGAGGGCGAGGAGCTGGCTCCACAGCATGATGCAGCACCAGTCGCGTTGCGTTCGGTCGCCGTCAACCTTCGGGGTGACGAGCAACACGGACGACATCGTCACGGAACTCCTGGGGATAGGGCTTGGGCATGGTGCACATCCTTCCCTGCGGCGCTTCACAGCACCACAGACTCGGTGTCACCTACCCGTGCAGCAGTCCCCGATGCTCCCTCAACCTCGAAGGGGTCCTACTCCTCGACCCACAGGACCGTCTCAATGGCGGCGGGGTCTAGTCCGCAGGTCGCGCCCGTCTGGTTGACCGCGTCGGTGATGATGTCGACCCACGAGGCAATGAGTTCGCTGCGGCCGGCAGTGCCGATGATGGATCCGTCGACGGGCCGATATCCGTAGACGCGTTGCTCGTCCCAGGGAGCGAAGTGGCCATGCAGGCTGGAGTCTGAGCGGCGGAAGATCTCTGTTGGAGGATGCACGGTCAGTCGGGCGGTGTAGTCACCGCTCATGCCAAGGCCATGACGTACGGCCAGCAGGGCGGCCAGAAAATCTTGCGCCGTTGCTTCGATGTCGACGACCGGCACCTGGGTGCGTTGCTGTCCCTCTCCGGGCAGTGCGCCGTCACGGGTGAATGCGACCGCTATCGCGCCGTCTGCGTCAATCTCAACGCGTGCTCGTGCTTTGGCGGAGCCGGCTGCGCTGATGGGCCGGGTGTCCGCGCGGGTGAAGCGCCTCAGCCCCCGACGAGTCTGAGCCTGACCGGGTGATGTCCGCAGCGGCGAAACCGCGAGTGATGGGCGAGGCCCACGCCTGTTCGATAATGGCGTGAGCCTTGGCCCGGCTGAGTGCCATTGGTCGTGTGCTGGGCTGGTCCGGGACGGCGTAAGCCACCACCCACCGAAGGTCGGTGCCCTGGGCGAGTGTGTCGGTGAACTCGGCGAAGCGGGTGTCGAACTCCTCGATCTGGCGTCGTCGCCCGCTCTGACGTTCGGTGTAGGCGGCGGCGATCTGCCGTTCCACCATCCACTCGGTGTCCGGACCGTGCCGGTACGGCGCTCCGAACCAGTCCTGACCGTTGGAAGGGTGGACCAGGTGGGGCCGGTCGGCGCTGTCGGGAACCAGGAGGACCAGCACTCCGCCTGCGGCGTCGTCCTGGGGCGCGAGGGGAATCAGGTCGAGCCCGACGACGGGCGGGTACACGAGGTTGCCGGCAACGCGGCGGACGTCGCGGGTGATTGTTTCGTCGACGATCCCGACAGGCACGATGGTTTCAGCGGCCGAGGTCCCGGCCCGGGTGGTCTCCGAGATGCCGTACACGATCATGCCGCCGCCGCTGTTCGCCATCGCGGCGATGTCCTTTGCCAGCTCGATCTGCTGAGCCTGCTTCGCCTTGTGTTCGCTCTTCGGCGCCGTCAAGGGAAGCTGTCTCTTCCAGTCCAGGTCGGTGCGCTCCGGTAGCGACTCGGCGCACGCGCGTTCGATGAGGGCGAAGTCCAGCACGCCACTCGGCTCGCCAAGACTCGCGTGAAGGGGTGTCCAAGGCACAGTCCAACCCTATCGACTTGCCGATACCCGTCGCGATCTGCTGCGCCAGAGTCGCCCTACGCGGTCGAGGGTGGCGTCGGCGGAGCAGCAGTCCCGTAGTCAGAAGGGCGACCTGCTGTAGGGGCCCTGTCAACGCCCGCCGCCAGCACGGCGAGGCACTGACCCCCACCACGCTACGCCGACCAGTGAGTCGCGTCCGCTCGTGGCGTTATGACGCACTCATCGCGGGTCGGAAGACTACCCGCATGCGGCAGTTCCGGACGTTTGCTTATACCTCACCTGGGGTGTCGTAGAGGAGGCGGCGCACGGCTGCCCGCGAGGCCAGGAGTGCGATGACGAGCAGCGTCACCGCGATGAAGCGCCCCAGGTTCGATGCCGCTCCTGTTTGAGTCCAGGAGGATGAGCACCATGCCCAAGAAGATCGATCCAGAGTTGAAGGCCCGCGCTGTGCGTCTGGTCACCGAGCACCTGTCCGAGTACCCGTCGTTGACGGCCGCTTCGGCCGCGGTGGCCAAGCAGCTGGGTGTCGGGAGGGAGTCCGTGCGTCGCTGGGTCATCCAGGCCCAGGTCGATGCCGGTGGCCGCGACGGTGTGACCAGTGAGGAACTGGAGCAGATCAAGTCCTTGAAGTCCAGGGTCCGCCGGTTGGAGGAGGACAACGCGATCCTGAAGGCCGCGGCTTGATATGTAGGTGTTCTCCGCGTGCCTCCCGACCCCTGCCCCTGACCGGGCTGACGATGGTCTCAGCCTCACCAGGAGGGAGGCCGGGATGTCCCCGAGGGCCTCGTTCATGCCGTGCCTGATCGACCCGCGCGGACCGGTGCCCTCGCTGGGCGAACCGCTGGTCGATGAGTATCTGCGATTCACCGCGGCCCGGGTCCGGCCCAACACGCTGAGCGCGCAGGCGTACGACCTGAAGGTGTTCTTCACCGTGGTGCCCAAGCCACCGCTGGCCATCACGACGAGCGACGTGCTGACCTTCATCGAGGCCCAACGCGCTCCGCGCCGGGGCGGCAACGTGGTGCGCCTGGCCGACGGCGAGGCCGGGCTGGCGGCCTCGACCATCAAGCGGCGCCTGGCCACGCTGACCTCGCTGTTCGACTACCTGCTCATCCGCGGCCTCGTCGAGCGGCAGGTGGTCCCGCGCAGCATGACGCCCCGCTCGAGGTCGCTGCGCGGCTCGCCCCTGGTCCGCGCCCCGAAGCGGTTGCCGCGGATCCTGGAACCGGGCGAGGCGGTCGCGCTGGTCGGCGCGCTGCGGACCGAGCGGGACCGGGCGATGGTCACCCTGATGCTGCACGCCGGGCTGCGCCGCTGCGAGGTGCTGGGCCTGCGGTTCGTCGACGTCCAGCCCGGCGACGGCCGTGTGTTCGTCGCCGAGGGCAAGGGCGGGCACCAGCGGATCGTGCCGGTCGTGCCAGCCTTCTTCACCCACCTCAGCGCCTACCTCGCCCGCGAGCGACCTGCCGGCGCGGATCCCGAGTCGGTCTTCGTCGTGCTCAAGGGCCCCACCCGCGGACGTCGCCTGTCTGCGGCGGGACTGGACGAGGTGCTCGCCGGTGCCCGGTCCCGGGCGGGGCTGTCGCACGCCTCGTGCCACGAGCTGCGGCACACGTGTTTCACCCGTCTGCGGGAGGCCGGGATGGCGCTGGAGGCGATCCAGGCTCAGGCCGGGCACGCGAACCTGGACACCACCCGGATCTACCTGCACCTGTCCAACGACTGGCTCGCCGGCGAGTACCAGCAGGCCATGGCCGTCCTCGACCGCCTCTACGAGCAGGAGCACCCGTGAACCCCTCACCCGTGAGCAGCCCCGACATCGCCGATGCCACCCTGGCACGGGTCGCCGAGGCCTACATCGCTGCCGGGGACACCGAGGCGGCGCGTAAGTGCCGCCGGCTCGGGGTGGCCGGTTTCCAGCGCACCTTCGGTGACCTCGACGGGTGGAACCAGACCGCCGTGGCGGTGCGTCGCGGCGTCCGCACCGGCGTGATGTCCTTCGCCGCGCACGCCGCCGTGGCCACCGGCCTGGCCGTCGATCCCGCGTTCGTGGTCACCGGCGGCTGCCGGTGGGGCAGCTACGTGCGCACCACCCACCGGCACCAGTACGAGGACTTCCTCGCTCAGGCCACTGGCCTGGGCTTCTGCGCCAGGGAGACCGGGCGGATGTGGGCCCACCTGTCTCGCATCGCCGTCATCGCAGGGACCTCGCCGGCGGCCTTGACACCCGAGCAGTACACCGCCGCCCGGGCCGCCTTCTTCGAGCACATGGTCGCCCGTCACGGCGGGGACGTGCCCCACAGGTCGCTGTCCACGCCGCTGTTCGGGCTGGACGCCGTGATGTTCCACCGCGGTCAGGCGCCCGTCCCGGACAAGCGCCGCCGCTGGCTGCACACCCGCGCGGCGCAGGTCGACTGGGACCACATCAGCGCCGACGCACCCGTCCTCGCATCCACGATGCGCCGTTACCTGGCTCAGTGCGCCCTGTCGCTGCGCCCCTCCTCGGTGGCGCTGTTCGACACCACGCTGCGCCAGTTCGCCGGGTACCTGCTCGACCACCATCCCGATATGGACGCCGTCGCCCACATCAGGCGTGAGCATGTCGAGGGCTACAAGACCTGGCTGGCCGGCCGGCCCGGGTACCGCGGCAGGCCCGGCCTGTCCAAGACCACCCTGGGCATGCGGATGGGCCATCTGCGCTCCTTCTTCACCCGCATCATCGAGTGGGACTACGACGACGTCCCCGCCCGCGTCCCGGTCTACGCCACCGACCGACCCCGCCTGGACCGGCCCCTGCCGAAGTTCCTCGACGACGCCCAGGCCGCCGCGTTCATGAACGCCGCGCGCGACCTGCCCGACCCCCTGGACCGCCTCATCGTCCAGACCCTGGCCCGCACCGGCATGCGCCGCGGCGAGCTCCTCGGTCTGACCATCGACGCTGTCGTGCAGATCGGCACCAGCTACTGGCTGCGCACCCCCGTCGGCAAGCTGCACACCGACCGGTACATCCCGCTGCACCCACAGGTCAAGGACCTCATCGATGACTGGCTGGCGCACCGAGCCTCCTGGCAGGCCTCTGACCTGCTCCTGCTCGACCGCGGCCGACCGATCCCACCCACCCGCGTCGACGCCGCCGTCCGCAAGACCGCCGCCCTGGCCGGCCTCGGGCACGTCCACCCTCACCAGCTGCGCCACACCCTGGCCACCCAGGCGATCAACCGTGGCATGTCCCTGGAGGCGATCGCCGCGCTCCTGGGCCACCACGACCTGTCGATGACGATGGTCTACGCCCGCATCGGCGACCGCACAGTGGCCGACCAGTACTTCAAGGTCACCGCCAAGATCGAGTCCCTCTACGCCGACGCCCGCCCCACGACCTCACCGGTGACTCTGCCGGCCGAGGCGGCCGGGCAGGCGATGCGAGCCGTACATGCCGAGGCCAGCAAAAGACTGCTCGGCAACGGCTACTGCGCCCGACCCCTCGAGCTCGACTGTCGCTACGAGACGATCTGCGAATCCTGCACCATGTTCTTCACCACCATCGAGCACCGACCGACCATCCAGACCCAACGCGACGACGCCACCGCCAAGGGTCAGACCCGACGCGCCGAGGTCTACGACACCCTCCTCAGACGCCTCGACGACACCCCCGCTTGACACCGATCACCCGCATAAGACGGTTTTCTTCGTCGGGGAGCTCGACCCCCGCAACCGATGATCATGGGATTCATCGACACCATGAGAGCCCAGGGCCACGCGGTCGAGTCGGTCTGTGTGGTGCTGCGTGAGCAGGGCTGCCAGGTTGCCGCGCGGACCTACCGATCCTGGAAGCAGACCGGTCGAACGATCGCGGCACGTACGGTGACCGACGCCCAGGTTGTGGACGCGGTGCGTGACATCGCCTGGACCACCACGCCGCACGGGCGCCGCAAGTTGGCCCCGGAGGGCCTGTACGGGCGCCGGAAGATGACCGCGTACGTGCGCCGCACGACGATGCCCGCGGCGTCTGCCGGGGCCGTGGACCGGGCCATGAGGACCCTCGGGCTGGTCGGGGTGCGCCGCGACAAGGGCACCCGGACGATCCCGGCCAAGGACGGCATCCGGGCCGGTGACCTGCTGAATCGTGACTTCACCGCCAACGCACCGAACCTCGTGTGGGTCACGGACTTCACCTACGCCAGGACGTGGGCCGGGTTCGTCTACGTCGCGTTCATCCTGGACGTGTTCTCCCAGCGGATCGTGGCCTGGCACGCCGCCAGCACCAAGCACACCGACCTGGTCATGATCCCGCTGCGGATGGCGATCTGGCAACGAGAACGGGACGGCCACCCCAGGGTGCCCGGGCAGCTGATACATCACAGTGATGCGGGCAGCCAGTACACCTCGATCCGCCTCACCGAGCATCTCGCGCTGGAGGAGATCCGGCCCTCGATCGGGTCCGTGGGGCGACGCGTACGACAACGCGCTCATGGAGACGGTCAACGGGCTCTACAAGGCCGAGTGCATCCGCACCACGGTCTTCCACGCGGGGCCCTACAAGACCCTCGCCGACGTGGAGTACGCCACCGCCGGCTGGGTCGACTGGTACAACACCCGTCGGCTCCACGGGTCGCTGGGCAACGTCCCACCGATCGAGTACGAGCAAGCCCACTATGCTGCCCTCAACCCCGAGCCGCAGCCCGTATGAGAGCGGCAGAGAACCTGGGGCGCTTCACCGTTACGAAGCCTCCGAGTGAGCACCACCCTCGTCCCCGCCCTCACCGCCTAACCCCTCATCGAGGGATCACCCTCGTACACCACTCCACCGGACTTGACCTGAGCGCGGCAGGTCCCGGTTGTTCGTTGCGCCAGCGCTGCGGGCTGATTCAGGCATAGGGTCCGTGTATGGACATGCTGATGGGCGAACAGATCGCCGAGGCCAACCTGACGGACTGGCGCAAGTTGGCCCAGGGACTGCACGCCCGCTACCTGGTCGACGACTTCGGCAACAGCGCACGGTTCATCGCCGCGGTGGGCGAGGCGGGCGACGAGCTCGGACACCACCCGAGCGTGTCGATCGGCAATGGATACGTCGACCTCAAACTGGTCAGCGACGACGCCATCTACCGAGATGACGAGGGCACCGACCACGTCCTCCAATGGGTAGCCCAGCAGGACGTCGACCTCGCGCGACGGATCACCGAGATCGCCGCCACCCACAAGATCGACGCCGACCCGGCCTCGGTCAGCCACATCGAGCTCGGACTCGACACGGCACGCTCCGCGACCATTGCCCCAGTGTGGGCCGCCCTGCTGACCGGGAACGCCGAGGCCCAGGGCCACGGGTCACCCAGCGACGAGATCCGGGACGCGACGGGACGGGTACCGAACCTGTGGTTCGGGGACGCCGACGAGCACGAGACCCCGCGTCAGCGGGTCCACATCGAGGTTTACGTGGCGCCCGAAGTGGCCGAGGAACGGATCGCCGCCGCCGTCGCTGCGGGCGGGACTGTCGTCGATGACAGCAACGCGCCCTCGCTCACCGTGATCGCCGACCAGGACGGCAACATGGGAATCCTCTGCGTCGACGTGTCCGCTGCGAAGAAGGATTGAACCGCCAGCTCCAGTATCCCGCGGTGGCGTGCGGGCCCAACGGGATAGGGTGCGACGTGGCTACCGAGTCGTCATACACCATCGCGCCCCTCAGCCCCGAAACGTGGCCCGCCTTTGATGCGCTGGTGCAGCGGCACAACGGCATCTTCGGGGGCTGCTGGTGCATCTACTTTCACCCCGACTGTGCCGAGCGGGGGCAGTCGTACGAGGGCAACCGCGCGCTGAAGAAGCGGCTGGTCGAGACCGGACAGGCTCATGCGGCACTGGTGATGGACGGCGACGAGGCCATCGCCTGGGCTGAATACGGCACCCCGGCCGGCTTGCCCAACATCCACCACCGCAAGCAGTACGACGCCACCAAGACTTCGGACCCCGACTACCGGATCACCTGCGTCTTCGTGGACAAGCGTCACCGGCGACAGGGTGTGACGGAGTTGGCGATCACCGGCGCACTCGACCAGATTGCGCAGGCCGGCGGCGGGCGGGTGGAGAGCTACCCCCACGACCTGACCAATCAGACCAAGAAGATGTCGTCGTCGTTCCTCTACAACGGCACCCGTCGACTCTACGAGCGGCTCGGCTTCACCTACGACCGGCCCAAAGGGCTGAAGAACTGCGTCATGGTGAAGACAGTCGATATTGCATAAGACCGGGTCACTACCAGCCGTGGCCTCCCGTGAAGCCCCACTCGGCGCGCGACGCCGTGGCGGCATACGTCCGTGTAGAGATGCGGAGCAGACTGCACACCGGGAAGGTGAAACTCTGCACGATCAGAGGCCCGGCTGCGGGGGTGCGCAAGGTAGGGCCGCATGACTTCGATGCAACGACCGGGCAGCGCCGACCAGCTACTCAGCACGCGACTGGCGATCGCGGAGTCTGTCGTCCGTGATCTGCTGCAGGAGGGGCGCACACCCTCGTTCGCGGCGAGTGGATCGGTCCTGATCACGCACGCGAACCGGTGGCGGACACAGACGCGGCCCTGCGTGACTGGCTACGTGGGTGCCGCAGCCGGATAAGCCGGTTGTCTGGATGGCCGACTCCTAACGTCCGACCATCGGTAGAGGCGCAATGTCACGACCAGCGGCATCGCGGGTCGATCTGGGTGCATGAGCCAACACCCGACTCTCGGCGGATCCGGTATGTCACGACCTTCAGCAGACTCCCCCTCCAGTTCAATGAAGGCTCTTGAGTCCGGGTAGCCCATAGTGGGCGGAAGGACGCGTCCCATAGTGGGCGAAGTGACGCACCGGCGAGGGCTGATGCGCCAATCGCCCCTGCTTCGCCTCCGATTGCGCGGTAACTCTCGCTCAGGACCTGTCGGCGGCGGAGCGGGATGTGGCGCCTCCCAAGTCGGTGACCGCTCCGAATCTCACTCCCCCTGGGGAGGGCGGGCGAGATCGGAGAGCTTCGCGGCGATCTCTGCGTCGCGACCCTGGGCTGCATGCTGGTAGCGCAGCGCGGCAGCGACAGTGGAGTGCCCAAGGCGGGCCTGTAGCTCGGCGAGGGTCGCGCCGGTCATGGCGGCCATCGTGGCGCCGGTGTGCCTGAGGTCGTGGATCCTGAGGTCCTCGCGGCCGGCAGCGGCTCGGGCTTTGCGCCACGCCGTGTGCAGGACCGTCGGCTGTAGATGACGTTGGTGATCACGCATGGAAGGGAACAGCAGGGCGTCCGCTCCGGGCCGCACGTGCTTCTCCATGTGCTGCTCCAGGACGGGGACGATGTGCGGCGGCACGCTCACTTCGCGGGTCCCAGCGGCCGACTTCGGCGTGCCGACGATCGGTTGGCCGCGGACCCATGAGACGGCCCGGGTCACCTTGACGACGCCGCGGTTCAGATCGAGGTCGCGCCGGCGCAGCTCGAGCACCTCCCCCACGCGCAGCGCGCACCAGGCGCACAGCAGGACGAGGGCACCGAGCTGGTCCGGCATCTCCTTCACGAGCACGTCCAGCTCGGCGAGCGTCGCCGGACGGATCTCCTTCTTGGTCGGCGGGTTTGAGGCGGCACGGACGCGGCACGGGTTGCTGGCGAGGAGCTCGTCGGTGACCGCGGTGGTGAGGATGGCTCGCAGCAGCGCGTAGGCGCGGGCGTTGACCGTCGGGTGCTCCGGGAACAGGCCGGCCCACCACCGGCGCACGAGCGCCGGCGTGAGGTCGGAGACGAGCAGGTCGCCGAACTCCGGCGCGAGGTAGCGCCGCAGCAGGTGCTCGTATCCCTCGCGGGTCCGCGGCTTGAGGGACCGGTCGGCGAGCCACTGGCGCGCGTACTCGCCGAACGTCGGCGGTGCCATCCGCCTGGCCAGCTCCGCCCGCCGCTTCGGGGCGACCCAGCCGTCCCCGTTCACCAGGGCCCACTCCTTCGCCAGCCAGGCCTCGGCGTCAACCTTCGCGGCGAAGGTGTGCGGAGCGGTGTGCCGCCCCAGATCCGGCCCGGTGTAGCTCGCCTGCCACCGCTTCGACGGCAGTCGCCGCAGTGCCCCGAAGCCTCGTCTCGTCGCCATCCCGCACCCCATTTCGTGCAATATACGTGCAACAAGGGTGCCACTTCGCGACCACTTCTGACAACGGGTGACCGCATGGAGGTAGGCCGTGCCAGCGATGTTTCCGCAGGTCAGAGGGGTGAAATCGCTGGTCAGGAGGAGAGCTGGCGAAGGGACTCGAACCCTCAACCACCTGTTTACAAGACAGGTGCGCTACCAATTGCGCCACGCCAGCGCACGCCGCGGCAGGGCCGCGGCGGCGGCGCCCAGTCTAGGCGGTCCGGGGCTGTGCACCTGCCCCATGCGGGGAGGGACGATCAGCCGATGACGTTGGCGTTGAGCCACCGCTGGAGGGCCACGACCGTGCGGTGGTTCATATAGGTCGACCCGTCCCGGGACAGCCCGATCCAGTCCTGCAGGGCGGCCTGTGACATCGGTCCCCAGGCGCCGTCCACCCGCGTGCCGACCTCGGCCTGCAGCGCCCTCACCGTCCCGCCGTCCCAACGGCCTGTCTCGCTGACGCCGACCCAGCGCTGGACCGCCTTGACCGTCAGCGGGCCGCGGCTGCCGTCGAGGGCCAGCGGCGCCATGTCGCCCGAGCCCCCGCCCTCCCCGACCGGCGCGACGATCGCCCCGCTGATCCAGCCGCGCCCGTCGGAGAGCTTCAACCAGCCGTTGGTGCTGATCTGCCCGCTCACCCGCGTCCCGTGCGCGGCTGCACCGACGACCCCGTAGGACGTCGACGGCCCGGAACGGATGTTGGCGCCGGCGGTGGCGGTCACGACGAACGTCCCGGAGGTCGCCGGTGGGTCCGGCGCCGGCTGCGGCGCGGGCGCCGGGTCCTGGGCGGTCAGGGTCGCCGCGCTGATCCAGCCGCGCCCGTCGGACAGCCTGACCCAGCCGCCGCTCAGCGTGCCGGTCACCTTGGTCCCGTGCCCGGCCGCCCCGACGACCGGGTAGGTGGTGGAGGGGCCCGAGCGGATGTTCGCACCGACGGAGGCGCTCACCCACCACGTCCCGGCCGTGCCGGGGTCCGGCGCCGGGGTGTCCTGGCCCGGGTACGGGGCCATCCCGTTCGCCATGGTCAGCCCCGCGCGCACCGAGCAGACCGGCCAGGCCCCCGGGCCCTGCACCTGCAGCACCCGCTGGGCCACGGTGATCTGCTGGAGCTTGGTGGCCTGGTGCGCGTAGGGAGCGAAGTCGGGACCCCCGAAGCCCTGCCAGGTGGGGTGCCAGAACTGCAGCCCCCCGTAGAAGCCGTTGCCGGTGTTGATGCTCCAGTTGCCGCTGGACTCGCAGTCCGCGACCCGGTCCCAGACGTTGCCCTCGGCGGCCTGGGCCGCAGGGGCGGGCAGCGCGACGGCGGTGACGGAGGCGACGGCGCCGGCCAGCGTGAGTCCGCCGGCACGCCGGCCGACGGCGGCGGCACGGGAGCGGCGAGGGATCGTGACAGATGCCATGGGAGGGGCGTCCTTCCGGCGGGCGGTCCGTCATACCGGGACAGATGTGACGGGTGAGACGAGAGCGACGACCACCGTAGGGCACTCCATGGCGTGTTGGGAAGGGTTGTGTGACCAGCGTCACCTGCGCGTGTCCACCCGTGCGGTCCTCAGAGCTGGAACGGCAGCAGCGAGCGAGGGTCGAAGTCAGGCCCCAGCGGCCACCACGAGACCGGCCCCCCGACCAGCACCGACCAGACCGCCAGCGCGCCGCCGCCCACGACGCACAGCGTCACCAGCACCAGGGTCAGGGGCCCGCGGGGCAGGATGCCGCGCAGCACCGTGCGGGAGCCGCGTCGCAACGAGACCGAACCCAGGCCCCACCAGGCGAGCGCCGCCCCGACCAGGGAGCCCAGCCCGACCGCCAGCGGGTGGTCCAGCCCGATGCCGACCATCGTGCCGGTCGAGGACACGAACCCGGCGAAGACCAGGGCGACCAGAGCACCGACGCCCAGCGGCAGGACGAGCGCGAAGAGCGTGACGAGCACGCCACTGACGAGGTGCCACGGCGAGGTGAGCACGAGCACCGGCACGTCGCTGCGGCGCCGCCCTGCGTGGTGACGGCGCAGGACCATGCCGGTGAGCGAGCCGTCCACCGTGCGCACCGCGACGCTCCACAGCCCGAAGAGCCCCCACGCCAGCAGGGGCGCGACCGTCGCACCTCCGACCAGCGCGACGAGGAGCGCCACCAGCGTCCCGGTCCGCGAGCTGCGGCCGATGCGCGGGTCGGCGCCGCCCCGTTCCCCCGGCGCAGGCGGCGCGACCGGGTCCGGGTATGCCGGGCCGCGGTACGCCGGGTCCGCGTAGGCCGGGTCGTGGACGGCGCCGCCCTGGACGGCGGGCCAGGCACCTGCGCCGTGGGCCACCTGGCCGGGCGCCCCGCCCGGCGGCACGGCCCCCCTGCTCCTGGCATCCCGGACCGGCACCACCCGCCCTGGTCGCGACGGCGCGACCCGCGTGCGCGGCCCCTCGCGCTGCACGCTGGTGGGATCCGCCACGCTGGCCGCGCGCTGCTCCTCGCGCACCCAGGCCGGCAGGGCGCGGGTGACGTCCTGCCCGCGCGCGTAGCGCTCCAGCCCGTCGAGCACCTGCCGCTCGTCGGGCCGCCGGGCGGGGTCGGGGTCCAGCGCTGCGGCCAGCAGCGGCCGCAGCCGTGGGTCCACGCCCTCCAGCCGCAGCCTCCCGCGCACCACCCGGTCGAGCACCACGGTCAGCGGGCCGCGCCCGAAGGGCGGCTCCCCGCTCGCCGCGAACGCCAGCGTCGCCGCCCACCCCCACCAGTCGGTCGCCTCGCTCACCTCGCCGCTCTCGACCAGCTCCGGCGAGAGGTAGCCCGGCGTCCCCATGACCATCCCGGTCGCCGTCAGCCGCACGTCGTCAGCCACCTGGGCGATGCCGAAGTCGATGACCACGGGGTCGAGCGCACCGTCGCCGCTCTGCACCATCAGCACGTTGCCCGGCTTGAGGTCGCGGTGCACGATCCCGGCGGCGTGGATGGCGTGCAGCGCCTCCCCCAGTCCCCGGCCCAGGCGCAGCAGGGCGTCGCCGCGCAGCGGTCCCTGCTCGGCGACGACGCGGTCCAGGGGGTCACCCGGCACGAACTCGGTGACGACGTGGGGCGCCGGCCCGTCCACGTCGGCGTCGATCACGGCGGCGACCCGCGGGTGGTGCACGCGGGCCAGGGTGTGCACCTCCCGGCGCAGCCGGGCGCGCGCGTGCTCGTCGTGGGCGATGTGCTCCCGCAGCACCTTGACCGCGACCTCGCGGCCGTCCTGCGAGCGGGCACGCCACACCACCCCCATGCCGCCCTCACCCACCCGCCGGTCGAGCTCGTAGTCGCCCAGCACGCGCGGCACCACCACCGGGCGCGTCGGTTCCGCGCCGGGCGTGCGGGGCAGCTCGGTCGTCACAGGGTCCACGGTATGCGGTCTCCTCGCGGATGCGTCAGGTCGCCCCTGCGACCTCGGCCCGCGGGGCGGACGGCGTCGAACTAGGGTGGTCAGGAAGGCCAACGACCGAGGAGGCCACATGGTTTCGCCAGCCCCGCACCGCACCTACGACTTCGTCATCGCCGCCAACCGGCTCCCCGTCGACCGGCAGGTCAAGCCGGACGGGACGACCACCTGGCGGACCAGCCCCGGCGGGCTGGTCACCGCGATGGAGTCGGTGATGCGCGACCGTGAGGCGGCCTGGGTGGGCTGGGCCGGCTTCCCCGGCGAGGCTCCGCAACCGTTCGACGACGGGCACCTGCGGCTGGTGCCGGTGGGGCTGTCGGCGGAGGAGCTCACCGACTACTACGAGGGCTTCTCCAACGGGACGCTGTGGCCGCTGTACCACGACGTCATCGTCCCGCCGACCTTCCACCGCTCGTGGTGGAACGTCTACCGCACGGTCAACCAGCGCTTCGCCGACCACGTCGCGCGGGTCGCCGCCGAGGGCGCGACCGTGTGGGTGCACGACTACCAGCTGCAGCTGGTGCCGGCGATGCTGCGCGACCAGCGACCGGACCTGCGGATCGGCTGGTTCAACCACATTCCCTTCCCACCCGTGGAGCTCTTCGCCCAGCTGCCGTGGCGGGCGCGGATCCTGCGCGGACTGCTGGGCGCCGACTTCGTCGGCTTCCAGCGTCCCGACGACGCGCGCAACTTCATCCGTTCCTGCCGCGCGGTGCTCGGCGCGACCCACAAGGGCGACGTCGTGACCTGGGGCGGCTCCGACGACGGCCGCTCCGGCGCCGCGCCACGGTCGGTCCGCGCGGCAGCCGTGCCGATCTCGATCGACGCCCAGGGCTTCCGCGACCTCGCCGACAGCCCCTCGGTGAAGGCCCGCGCTCAGGAGATCCGCGAGTCGCTCGGCGAGCCCGAGGTGGTGCTGCTCGGCGTCGACCGGCTCGACTACACCAAGGGCATCCGGCACCGGCTGCGCGCGATCGGTGAGCTGCTCGCCGACGGGGAGATCTCCCCACCGGAGGTGACCTTCGTCCAGGTCGCCACGCCCAGCCGCGAGCGCGTGGAGGCCTACCGGACGCTGCGCGAACAGATCGAGGGCACGGTCGGGCGGATCAACGGCGACTTCTCCCACCTGGGCGACACCGCGGTGCACTACCTGCACCAGTCCTACCCGCGCGAGGAGATGGCCGCGCTCTTCCAGGTCGCCGACGTCATGCTCGTCACCCCGCTGCGCGACGGGATGAACCTGGTCGCCAAGGAGTACGTCACCGCACGCCACGACGGCGGCGGCGCGCTGGTGCTCTCGGAGTTCACCGGCGCGGCCGAGGAGCTGAAGACCGCCTACCTGTGCAACCCGCACGACATCGCCGGCCTGAAGGAGACGATCCTGCGGGCGATCCGCGACGACCACGAGGAGAAGCGCCGTCGCATGCGGTCGCTGCGCCGGCAGGTCCGGACCTACGACGTCCAGGTCTGGGCCCAGGACTTCCTCAGGGCGCTCGAGGTGGCGCCGCACCGGCCGCCGAGATCGCGCCGCAGCATCTCACCCATGGTCTGAGAAAGAAGGAAAACCGTGCCCGACCCCGCCCTGCTCGACGCCGTCGAGGTCTTCGCCGCCCACCCGAGCGTGCTGGTCGCGACCGACTTCGACGGCGCCCTCGCCCCCCTCGTCCTCGATCCCGCGGACTCCCGCCCCCTCGAGGGAGGTATGGAGGCGCTCACCGCGCTCGCCGACCTGCCCCGGACGACGGTCGCCCTGGTCAGTGGCCGCGACCTCGCCGCGCTGCGCGAGCTCTCCGGGGCGGCCGAACCGCTCGTGCTCGTCGGCAGCCACGGGGCGGAGGACTCCCGCCGCCCCGACGGCCTGGTGCTCTCCCAGGAGCAGCGCGACCTGCTCGCGACCCTCGAGACCGACCTCCGGGAGGTCACCGAGGCCCACCCTGGGTCCCGGATCGAGGACAAGCCGGCCGGCCGGGTCCTGCACACGCGCGGGATCGACCCGCAGGTGGGCGCCGCCGCCCTGGACGCGGCCGCCGCCCTCGGCGAGCGGCATACCGCACTGGTGGTGACGCCTGGCAAGGAGGTGGTGGAGCTCGCGGTCGCCCATGTCGGCAAGGGCACCGCGCTCGTGGCGCTGGCCGAGGAGCTCGGCGTCGACGCGGTGTTCTACGCCGGCGACGACGTCACCGACGAGCAGGGGTTCGAGGCGCTGGCGCAGGATCCTGACGCCGCCCGCGCCGCACGGCGGCTGACCGTCCGCGTCGGCGACGGCGAGACCGCGGCGCAGTTCCGGGTGGCCGACGAGCCGGGGCTCGTCGGGGTGCTCAGGGCCGTGCTGCAGGCACGGGCGCGGTCGAGCGCCGGAGGATGAGCTCGGGAGCGAAGAGGTACTCCCGGTGCTCGACCCGCTCGCCCGCGACCTCCTCGAGGACGGCGGTGACGGCGGCCTCGGCCATGGCTGCCACGTCCATCCGCACCGTGGTCAGGGGCGGGTCGATGAACGACATGAAAGGCACGTCGTCGCCGCCGACGACCGAGAGGTCCGCCGGCACGCGCAGACCGAGGTGATGGGCGGCGCGCAGCACACCGAGCGCCATCACGTCCGACCCGGCCACGACCGCGGTCGCGCCGGCCTCGACGAGCTGCCGGGTGGCCGCCGCGCCGCCCTCGACAGAGAACATCGTGGTGCTGACCAGCTCGTCGGGATCGACACCCGGCACGTCGGCCATCGCCTCGCGGAAGCCGGCGATGCGCCGCTGCACGGGCACGTAGCGTCGCGGGCCGGTGGCGAAGCCGATCCGGCTGTGCCCCAGGTCGCGCAGGTGCCGCACCGCGACGCGCATCGAGGCGAGGTCGTCGTGGGAGACGAAGGTCGCGTCGATGCCCTCCCGGTAGCCGTTGACCAGCGCGATCGGCAGGCCTCGGTCGCGCAGCCCGGTGTAGCGCTCGGTGCTCGCCCGGGTGTCGGCGTGGAGGCCGCTGACGAACACGATCCCGGAGACGCCGCGGGCCAGCAGCATCTGGACGTACTCGTCCTCGTGCACGCCGCCGGGCGTCTGGGTGCACAGCACCGGGGTGTAGCCGGCGCCGGCCAGCCGGGTCTCGATGACCTGGGCGAACATCGGGAAGACCGGGTTGGTCAGCTCGGGAGCGACCAGCCCGATGAGGCCCGCACTGCTGCGCCGCAGCTTGCTCGGCCGCTCGTAGCCCAGGACGTCGAGCGCGGTGAGCACGCCCTGCCGGGTCTTTGCCGCCACCCCCGGCTTGTCGTTGAGCACCCGGCTCACCGTCGCCTCGCTGACCCCCGCGTAGGCCGCGAGGTCGGCCAGGCGGCCCCGCGTCGGTGGGTCCGCGGGCGCCGTGATCACTTCACCGAGCCCGAGGTCAGGCCGCCGATCAGCTGCTTCTGCAGGCTGAGGTAGACCAGCACCGGCGGGATCGATGCCACCAGCGCGCCGGCGGCGAACATCCCGAAGTAGCGGTTGCGGTCGGCGAGGTTGAGCGAGTATAGACCGACGCCGAGCGTGCGGACGTCCTGGTCGAGCAGGAAGATGCTGGCCAGCATGAACTCACCCCACAGGCCCACGAAGGCGAGGATCCCCACCGTCGCCAGGATCGGGCTGACCAGGCGCAGGGTCATCGTGAAGAAGATCCGCGCGTGGCTGGCACCGTCGATCTTCGCCGCCTCGTCCAGCTCCTTGGGGATCGTGTCGAAGTAGCCCTTGAGCAGCCAGACGTTGGCGCCCATCGCGCCGCCGAGGTAGACGAGCAGCAGGCCCCACAGCGTGTTCAGCCCGACCACCGGCAGCGACTGCCCGAGGTGCAGGAACATCAGGTACAGCGCCGGGAAGGCGAGCAGCGCGGGAAACATCTGCGCCAGGAGCAGCGCCATCAGGCCTGGCCGCCGCCCCCTCCAGCGCAGCCGCGAGAACGCAAAGGCGGCCGCCGCAGCGATGAACACCGTGATCAGCGTGCCCAGGCCGGCCACGACCAGCGAGTTCTTGAACCACGTCCAGAAGGGGAAGGTCGTCGAGGAGAACAGGTCGTCGAAGTTCTTCGTCGAGAAGTGCTGCGGGATCGGCGAGGTGGCGCTGAGCGTGCCGGCCGGGTTGAGCGCCGCGGACACGACGAAGAGCACCGGGAAGAGTGCCCACGCCACCACGATCAGGGCGATCAGGTGCCGCCACCAGGTGCCGGTGCGGGGCCGCGACCCCGCGGCGTGCACGGGGGTGTCGCCGGCACGGAGCTCGCCGCCCGGGTCGATGGTCTCCTCGGCGGCCAGGCCACCACCGGGCTCGAGCTGGGACTGCTGGGACATCTCTAGTTCACCTCTTCGAGGGCCTGGGACTGGCTGAAGCCGATGTAGCTGATCACTCCGACGAGGAGGAAGATCACGATGCTCACGGCGGAGGCCAGTCCGATGTTGGGCTGGCCGGACTCCAGGGCCAGGCGGTAGGCGAAGTTGATCAGCAGGTCGGTGTTGCCGACGAGGCTGTTGGACGAGTCGAACGGACCGCCGCCGGTGACCAGGTAGACCAGGGTGAAGTTGTTGAAGTTGAACGCGTAGCTGGCCACGAGCAGCGGGCCGACCGCCACCAGGAGCAGCGGCATGATGACCGACCACGTGGTGCGGACCGGTCCGGCGCCGTCGACGGCAGCCGCCTCCTTGACGTCCTGCGGGATGGACTGCAGCGCGCCGGTGCAGATGAGGAACATGTAGGGGAAGCCGAGCCACAGGTTGGTGATGATCAGCGCCGCGCGCGCCGCCCACGGATCACCGAGCCAGTCCACGTTGAGACCGGTGACGTTGTTGATGAGGCCGAACTGCTGGTTGAACATCGAGGCCCAGATGATGCCGGTGACGAAGATCGGCAGCGCGTAGGGCAGCACCATCACCGACCGGTAGATCGACTTGCCCTTCAGCCGTGGGTCGTTGAAGAGCATCGCCAGCAGCATCCCCAGCACGAAGGTGCTCACCACGGTGATGAGGGGGAAGGCCAGGTTCCACAGGAAGATCTTGCCGAAGCCGGTGCGGAAGCTGGGGTCGGTGAAGATCGTGGCGAAGTTCGCCAGGCCCACGTTCTCGGTCCAGCCCGCGGTCAGCGCCTGGCCCTGCCCGTCCTGCGGCACGAAGTTGCCCTCGCTCGCCACGTAGACCTTGCCGTCGAGGTCGGTCATCGTGTCCGTGTCCGGGTCGTAGCTGACGGTCGGCCGGCCGACGAACGCCTGCGTCGTGGTCGCGGCCTTGATGCCGGCCCCGGCGTCACCGACCGGGACGGCGAAGCTCTGGACCTCCTGGGCGCGCTGGTTGGCCTCCAGCAGGTTGAGCACCCGGTAGCCGGGAGCGGTCTGCACGGTCCCGTTGCCGCGCAGCTCGACCCCGTCGGCGGGCAGCGGCTCCAGGCCCTGCTCGGTGCCGACGAACAGCCGCGTGCCGTCAGGCGCGACGTTGCCCTGGTCGGAGGTCTCCACCCCCTCGGCCTCGAGGTCCTGCACGTCCGCGGGCGGGGTGGTGAGCAGCATGGCCAGCTCACCGGTCTCGATCGGCTGGCCGTCGGGCACCGCGATCGACATCGCGTAGCGCGGTGAGTCCGGGGTGGGGCGCACCGACTGCGCCTGGATCGCGTCGATCGCCTCCTGCTTGGTCAGCGTGTGCCCGTCACCGTAGTTGGTGAACGCGGTGCCGACGGTGTAGACGATCGGCCACATCTGGAAGAGCAGGAGCAGGACCAGGCCGGGAAGCAGGTACTTCATCGGCACCAGGCCCCGGGTGGCGTAGACGACGAGCACCGCCATGGCGACGAACGCGCAGACGGTGACGACGAGCCACGAGCCGTTCTGGATCGCCAGCTGAGAGGCCCATGCGAGTCCCAGGATCGTGAGCGCGATCAGGCCCCACTTGGCCGCCAGCACCCACCCGGGGGTGCGTACGGCGTCCTGCTGCGGGGGCGGCTCGGCCGTCCGTGCGGGCTGATCGGTCGTCGTCGACATCGGTGTCTGCTCCGTCGTGGTGCGGGGCCCGGGTGGGCCGGTCCGGGGGCGGTGGGGAGGTGGGCGGGACCTGGTACGGCGTCCGGCCGGCTGCCATCACGCACGCCACACCGGACCTTGCCCGGGGACGGCCTGTCCGTCCCCGGGCGGGTTCAGCAGGTCACTGCTTCAGCGCGTCCTCGACCTCCTTCTGGGTGGTGGCGAGACGCTCGGCCGGGTCCTGACCGCTGACGATGTCGGCTGTCGCCTTGCCCAGCGGACCCCAGACGGCGTTCATCTCCGGGATGTTCGGCATCGGGGTGCCGCCCTCGGCCGCCTTGCCCCACGCGGCGATGTCGTCGTCCTCGGCGGCGACCTGCTCGTAGGCCTCGATCAGCGCCGGGGGCCGGTTGCCGGCCTCGTAGAGCGAGACCTGGACCTCGGGCCGGGTGACGAACTCCTGCACGAAGGTCTGCGCGATCTGCGGGTTCTTCGACGCGGCCGAGACGTAGAACGCCTGGACGCCCAGGAACGGGCTGGTCTCACCGCCGTCCTCGAAGTCCGGGATCGGGTCGATGGCGTAGTCGATGCCGGCGTCGCTGATCTGTCCGACCGCCCAGGGTCCGGAGACCATGTAGGCGGCCTTTTCGTCGCTGAACAGCGGGATGACGTTGGAGGCGTCCTGGTTGGTGGACAGGGCCCCCTCGTCGGCCAGCCACTGCATCTTCTCGGCACCCTGGATGGTCTCCTCGGAGTCCAGGATCACCTTGGTGCCGTCGAAACCACCCTCGGGCAGCACCGGGAAGATCCCGCCGCCGTAGGCCGAGAGGTAGGGGTAGAGGGAGTAGGCGTTGCCCTCCTTGCCGACCTCCTGGGTCATGATCAGCTCGGTGCTGCCGTCCTCGACGAGCTTCTTGCCGTTCTCGACCAGCGCCTCCATGGACCCGGGAGCCTCCGGCGCGAGAGCGGTGTTGCGGATGAGACCGAGGGACTCCACGGCGTAGGGGACCGCATAGGTCTGGCCCTGGTAGGTCACCGCCTCGATCGACTCGGGGGTGAAGGCGTCGACCACGTCCGAGGACATCTGGACCGGGGCCACGACGTTGTTCTGGACGAGTTCGCCCAGCCAGTCGTGGGCACCGACGGCGATGTCCGGCCCGGCGCCGGCACCGACGGAGTCCTTGAACTGCTCGCGCAGCTTCTCGTTGGCGACGATCTGGATCTTGACCGGGACGCCGGTCTCCTCCTCGAAGGTCTTGGCGTGCTCCTCCAGCGCGGCCGCGCGCAGGTCGTCGGCCCAGATCACGAGGTTGGTGCCGTCGGAAGCGGCCGGCTCACCGCCTTCCTCGGTCGTCGCGGCCGGGTCCGCGGCCTCGGTGTCCTCGGCCGACGCGGCGGCCGTGTCCTCGGCCGACTGCTCGGCCGTCGTCTGGTCGCTGGTGTCGTCCGTGGTGCCGCCGCAGGCGGTCAGCACCAGCGCCGCGGCGCTGACGACGGCGAAGACGCCGGTGGTGGTGCGCTTCATGCGTTCTCCTTCGAACCTGTGAGGTGGTCGAGCCAGTATGCAGCCATCCGACAGTCCTTGCAAGATCTTGCAGAACGAGTGGCAGCGCCTCTGCTACCGTGATGCTCGTCACCGGCAACGACGCCGTGCAGCACCCACCTCGTCGTCGGCACCGGAGACCTGCACGACGCCCGCCCGCGCCGCGGGCGGGTTCCTTTACGACGGATCGTCCGGCACGTACCTGCCGGTGAAGGAGAGTTTCCGATGGCAACCGTGACCTACGACCAGGCCACCCGCACCTACCCCGGGGCCGACAGCCCCTCGGTGGACCAGCTCAACATCGAGGTCGCCGACGGTGAGTTCCTCGTGCTGGTCGGCCCCTCGGGCTCCGGCAAGTCCACCGCCCTGCGCATGCTGGCAGGGCTGGAGGAGGTGAACGGCGGACGCATCCTCATCGGCGACCGCGACGTCACCCACATGCCTCCCAAGGACCGCGACGTGGCGATGGTCTTCCAGAACTACGCGCTCTACCCGCACATGTCGGTCGCGGACAACATGGGCTTCGCGCTGAAGATCGCCGGCAAGCCCAAGGCGGAGATCCGCGAGCGGGTCGAGGAGGCCGCCAAGATCCTGGACCTGGAGCCCTACCTGGATCGCAAGCCCAAGGCGCTCTCCGGTGGTCAGCGTCAGCGCGTCGCCATGGGCCGCGCGATCGTGCGCCAGCCGCAGGTCTTCCTGATGGACGAGCCGCTGTCCAACCTGGACGCCAAGCTGCGCGTGCAGACCCGGACCCAGATCGCCTCGCTGCAGCGCCGCCTCGGCGTCACCACCGTGTACGTCACCCACGACCAGGTCGAGGCGATGACGATGGGCGACCGGGTGGCCGTCCTCAACTTCGGCGTCCTGCAGCAGGTCGACAGCCCCCGGCGGATGTACGACCACCCCAACAACGTCTTCGTCGCGGGCTTCATCGGCTCCCCTGCGATGAACCTGATGACCGTCCCGGTGGCCGACGGCGGCATCAAGCTCGGCGACCACGTCCAGCCGGTCGCGCGGGAGGTGCTGGCCAAGGTCGAGGGCAACGAGGTCGTGCTGGGCGTGCGCCCGGAGGACCTGGAGATCTCCGACTCCGGCCGCGGGCTGCCGATCGAGGTCGACGTGGTCGAGGAGCTCGGCGCGGACGCCTACATCTACGGCAGCATGCCCGGTTCCGAGCCGACCGACCGGCCGTTCATCGCCCGGGTCGACGGCCGTACCCCGCCGAAGAAGGGCGAGGTCGTGCACTTCCAGCCCAACGGCGACCACCTGCACGTCTTCAACGTCGGCAGCGGCGAGCGCATCAGCGACTGACCACGGCAGCGACCGGACCGCACGGACCCCAGCATGAGCACGACGCCGACGCCCCACGTGGTCGTCGGCGTCGTGCTGGGTCAGCCCGCCGCGGTCGCGCGGACCGCCGCGACCTTCGCCGACCGCTTCGGCGCCGACCTCGTCTGCGCCTGCGTCGACCCCGCCCGCTACCCGCTGACGCACGACGTCGACCGGCCGGACCTGTCGGTCCCGGTGGACCCGGACCTGCTCGACCTGCCCGGGCCGGGCCTCCGGCCCGCGCTGGAGACCATGCTGTCCGAGCACCTGCGCGGGCTCGACGTGCGCTGGAGCGTCCGGGCGCTGGCCGGCGGCCCCGCGCGCGAGCTGGCCCGGCTGGCCGACGAGCTCGACGCCGCCATGATCGTGGTCGGCACCCGCGAGGCGGGGCTGCGCGAGTCCCTGCGCGAGCTGGTCAACGGCTCGGTGGCCGCCCACCTGGCCCACCGTCAGCACCGTCCGGTGCTCGTCGTGCCCCTCGCCCCCGCCCCGGCCCGGCAGGACCAGCCTTCCGCATGACCCCGGCCGACCCTCAGGGCCTCGACCCCCGCCCCTCCCACCTGCGCCCCTCCCACCTGGGCCTCGTCCTCGTCGGCGGCACCGTCGGCACCGGCGCCCGGGAGGCGCTGACCCTGGCCCTGCCGCCCGTGGACGGCGTGCCGTGGACGGTGCTGGGGATCAACGTCGGCGGCGCCCTCCTGCTGGGCCTGCTGCTCGACCCGCTGGCCCGGCGCGGTCCGGGCAGCGGCGGGGCACGCACCCTGCGGCTGCTGCTCGGCACCGGCGCCCTGGGCGGCTTCACCACCTACAGCGCGCTGGCCACCGCCACCGCCACGCTCGTCGGCGACGGCCGCCCCGCCACCGGCCTGGTCTACGCGGCGGCCACGCTGCTCCTCGGGGCGCTGGCGACGTGGGCCGGGGTCGCGCTGGCGGCCGCGGGCCGGGGACCCTCCGGGAGGGCCGTCGCGCGATGACCCCGCTCCTGCTCGTCCTGGTCGCCCTCGCCGGCGGGGTCGGCGCAGCCGCCCGCCTGGCCCTGGACGGGTACGTCTCGGGCCGGACGGCTCGGGCCTTCCCCTGGGGCACCGTCACGATCAACCTCAGCGGCTCGTTCGTCCTCGGGCTCGTCACCGGCCTGGCCGGCCAGCACGTGCTTGCCCGAGGACGTCGCGACCGTCCTCGGCGCCGGCTTCCTCGGCGGCTACACGACCTTCTCGACCGCGAGCCTGGAGACCGTGCGGCTGCTCCAGGAGGGCCGCCGCACCACCGGCGTCCTCGTGGGGGCCGGGACGCTGGTGACGACCGTGCTCCTGGCCGGCCTCGGGCTGTTGCTGGGCTCGCTCGCCTGACCTGGGGCGGGTCCCGGTGCCGACCGGCGTGCAGATCTCGCGACCGCTCCAGACCTCGATCGCCTGACCTGAGACGTCGCCCTCGCCACTCCCGTCGTGTACGCCGTTCGTCACCACCCGGCGTCGTGGGTCGACAGGCCCGGAGTCCGCTGAGCGCTGGCTGGGTCGGGCACGCCGGCGCACGCCGCTCTCCGCTGCCCTGAGGACGGGCCCCAGCGACGTCCGGCCGGGGCTGAGCTAGAGCACTCGGGTGCTTTTCACGGAACTCGCAGGACCGCGACGGGGTACTGCAGAGCCACGCTCAGGGCAGGCGGGACCGTGGCGACTGCGACCACGCCCAGGGTGAGTAGATTGACCGCCAGCACGAAGAGCGGGTCGGGCAACGAGCCGTGCATGATCACCATCGCACCCACACCCACGACTGTGCCCAGCACGGCTCCGGCGAGCGTGGGGATGGTCACGGTCATCATGACGAGCGCGACCAGAGCGGAGCGGGAGGACCCGAGTGCCTGACGGCGACCCATGTCCGCCCGACGGCTCGCCAGGGCCAGGCTCACCGTCAGCAGCGCCAGGAGGAGACCGAGGGCCACCACGCCGACCGCGATCTGCCGGGAGAAGGCCCCTACCTGACCGCTGATCACCTCGTTGGCCGACAACAGTGCATCGGAGGTGCGGATCGAGAGGAGATCCGGATCGCCGCCGACGAGCATCCTGACGTGTTCGACGACGAGGGGGACATGCTGCGCGTCGCGCGCCAGCACGTAGACGAGCGTCGCGTGAGGTGGATGGTCCGAGCTACCGGTGAGGACGAGTCGGTCCAGGTCGGAGATCACCCCGCCGGCGGTGAAGGAGCCGACGACCGCACATGGGTGGCTGTTCACCGTGAGCCACCGCGCAGGTGCTGCAGCCGTAGCGTGCGCTGCGCGGGGACGCTCGTGACGGCCTCTCCCGGGGAGGGCGCCCGGCCGACCTCGATGGTCACCAGGGGTGGCAGGTCGCTCACGAGCACCCGGGCGCAGACGTTGACACGCTCACCCGTCGGTCCGGAGCGCACGTCCTCCGCCGGACCCAACCCAAGGACCCACTCGACCTGCGGGAGTTCACCGATGGTCCCCAGCTGCCGAGGCGGGATGCCCGGGCTCTCGTCGAGGGCGAGGACGGTGATGAGGCGAGTCCCCTCCGCGTCAAGACCGTCGAGGATGTCACGCTCGGCTGCCGCCGAGCGACCGACCGTGAGCAACGTTGCGGCCGTCATGGCCAAGGAGACCAGGAGGAGCAGCGTTGTGGTCACGGGGTGTGCCCGCGCCTCGGCCACGGACTCGGTGACCGCGCGCCTAGACGAGAAGGCCATCGCGGACCTCGAGCGCGCGCTGGCAGGTCCTGCCCCCGTCCAGCCACCACCCAGCAGACCCGGCCCGTGGAACCCGGCGCCCACCCCGAGCGGACCGGCCGCCCCCGCACGCCTACGGCCCCTCAGCGACCTACGCCCGGCCGCCGCTGCAGCGTCACGGCCTCACACCGTCACCGTGAATGATCGAGGTCGACGTCCTGGAATGCCACGGCGAGCTGTGGCTCCGGTCCAGGACGTCGGGAGATTGGTCCCCGTGGCAGGTACAGCGGGGCGAGGAACCTGTGGAAGTGACCTTATGAGGACGTTTGGAAGAATGTCCCGCATGAGCGTCGACGCAGCCGGACCCGTCCTGCCCCCCGGGCACACCGCATACACGCCGGGGCCCGACGACCTCGGGGACCTCGCCCGCCTGCTGCGCAGGCACGAGAGGGAGGCCCGCGGCTGGCCCGGCGCGGACAGCGAGACCGTCGCCGCCGAGGTGACCGGGCGCGGCGCGACCACCCACCTGCACGAGACGGTGCGCGACCGCGACGGGGTGCTGCGCGCCTGGATCAACTGCCACGACCGGGCGGCCGGCCGCGTCCTCGTCGGCGTGACCGTCGACCCCGACCTGCCGGACGCCCAGGCCGACCCGCTGGCCCTCTACGGCTTCGCCCGCGCCCAGGACCTCGGGCGCGAGGTGCTCAGGCGGCGGGGCATGGCGCAGACCCAGCTGGACTCGGGCGCGTACGCTGACGACCCGCGCCAGCAGCGCTGGCTGGCCGCGGCCGGCTACGAGCACACCCGGAACTGGTGGCAGATGGTCCGGCCGGTGGACCCGGCCTCGGACCTGGAGCATCCGCCGCTGCGCCAGGGGGTGGAGATCCGCCGGGTCCGGCGCGACGACGGCGTCGGCATGCCCGACGAGGCAGACCTCCACGCCGTCCACGACGTCCTGGAGCACTCCTTCGCCGACCACTTCAACTCCTACCGTGAGACCTTCGAGGAGTTCCTCGGTCGGTTGCGCGAGGACCCGGGTCACCGGTGGGACCACTGGTGGTTGGCGACGGTGGACGGTCAGCCCGCCGGCGCGCTGGTCGCCGTCACCGTCACCATGCCCGTGAGCGACGACGGTGTCGCGCAGCCCGACTCCTCCTACGTCGAGTACATCGGAGTCCACCGTCTGGCCCGCGGCCGTGGGGTGGCCAAGGGCCTGCTGCGCACCGTGATCGCCGACGCCGCGGCCCGCGGGCGGGCGTCCGTCGGACTGGAGGTCGACGCGGACTCTCCGACCGGCGCCGACGGTCTCTACCTGTCCATGGGCTGGCGTACGAGGTACACCACCCAGTCCTGGCACCGCACGCTCAACCCGCCGACCGACCGGGCTGCGGGCAGCGGCTCCGAGGAGCGCATCACCCCCGGTGGGCGCGCGTCCTGACGGCGCCGCCTGAGCGGCACGGGCACGGTCTGCGGTTAACCTGCAGGTGTGTACTTCACCGACCGCGGCATCGAGGAGCTCGCCACCCGCCGTGGCCAGGACGAGGTCACGCTCGAGTGGCTGGCCGAGCAGCTGCGCACCTTCGTGGACCTGCACCCGGAGTTCGAGGTGCCGGTGGACCGGCTGGCCACCTGGCTCGCCCGCGAGGACGACGACGACTGATGAGAGGCATGCCGTGAGCACGGACGCGACGACGGGGACCACGACCGACATCGAATACACGCCGAGCGCCCACTTCCAGGTGACCGAGGGACCGCGGGACATCGGGCTGTGCTTCGTGGGTGACGGTTTCGTCGCCGGCTACGGCGACCCCAGGGCGCTGGGCTGGGTGAGCCGCGTCGTCGGGCGTACGGCGCTGGAGGAGGCCGACCTCACCTCCTACAACCTCGGGGTGCGCGGCAGCAGCTCGGCGGACGTGATGAACCGCTGGCGCACCGAGTGCCCCCCGCGCTGGGAGGGCCGCAACGAGCGCCGGCTGGTCGTGGGCGTCGGCGCCGAGGACGTGCAGCAGGGCGTCACCACCGCCCGGTCGCGGCTCAACCTGGCCAACGTGCTCGACGAGGCCAGCTCCACGGGGGTCGGCACCTTCGTGGTCGGCCCCACGCCGACGCTCGACTCCGAGGTCAACGCCCGCCTGCAGGTGCTGGCCGAGGCCCAGTCCGACGTGTGCGCGCGCCGCGGGGTGACGTTCGTCGACTGCTTCAGCGCCCTGCAGGGGCACGACCAGTGGCAGTCCGACCTCGCGGCCGGGGACACGGTGCACCCGGGGCAGGCCGGCTACGGACTGGTCGCCTGGCTCGTGCTCAACGGCGGCTGGCAGGACTGGCTGCAGCTCGAGTCCTGACCGGCCCGGCCGTTCACCCCGCAGCGTCCGCGGGCCCGCGGTCCAGGGTGTTCACCCACCGCAGCGCCTCGGCGTAGGTGTCCGCCCCCGCGTGCGCCGGCACGACGCTGGCGCGCCCGTCCGCGCGCGGGTAGGAACCGAAGAAGCGCACGTCCCGGCAGGTGCGCCGCAGGCCGATGAGCGCCTCACGCATCCGCGGCTCGCTCAGGTGGGCGTCCGCGTCGATCCAGAAACAGTACTCCCCCAGCCCCTCGCCCGTCGGACGCGACTCCAGGCGGCTCAGGTCGATCCCGCGCGTGGCGAACTGCTCGAGCAGCTCGAGCAGTGCGCCCGGGCGGTTCTGCCAGATGAGCGCCACCAGGGTGGTCCGGTCGCTGCCCGTGGCAGGGGGCGCGGCGGCGCCGCTGCGCAGGACGACGAAGCGGGTCACCGCGCCCTCGCGGTCGGCGATGTGCCTGGCCGCCGCGGTCAGGCCGTAGGCCTCGGCCGCCCCGGGAGCGGCGACGGCGGCGTCGTAGCGGCCCTCGGCCACGGCCTGCGCCGCGGCCGCCGTGGAGCTCTCCGGCACCTGGCGGGCACCGGGCAGCCGCGCGTCGAGCCAGTCCCTGGTCTGGGCGAAGGCGTGCGGGTGCGAGGCCACCGTGCGGACCGGCTCGTCGGCCCGACCGGGGCGCACGAGGAGGGAGAACTGCACCTCGACGAGCACCTCGCCGACGATCCGGACGTCGTCGCCGACCTGCAGCAGGGCCTGCAGGGTCGCCGGGACCGAGCCCTCCACGGAGTTCTCGAACGGGACGACGGCGGCGTCGGCGCGCCCGGAACGGAGCGCCTCGACCGCTGCCGGCACGCTCGGCTCGGGCTGCGCGTCCGGCCCCGTGCCGGTCGGGAGGTCGGCACCTCTCTCCACAGCCCATCGGCGGGTCGCCTGCTCGGTGAAGGTCCCGGCCGGCCCCAGGTAGGCGATGCGCGTCACCCTGGGCACGATAGCCGCGCCGCGCGGGCCGTCGTCGGACCGGTGCTCCTCCGGGTGTCCTGCCTGGCCGGCGAGCAGGTCAGTAGGCCCCGTTGGACTCCGGTCGGAGCACCACCTGCACTGTGCGCCACAGGATCATCAGGTCCAGGACCGGCGTCCAGTTCTCGACGTAGTAGAGGTCCAGGCGGACCGCCTCGTCCCAGGACAGGTCGCTGCGGCCGTTGATCTGCCACAGGCCGGTCAGTCCGGGCCGGACCAGCAGCCGGCGCCGGGTGGAGGCCTCGTACTCGGCGACCTCGCGGGGCAGGGGCGGCCTGGGCCCGATCATGCTCATCTCGCCGCGCAGGACGTTGACCAGCTGGGGCAGCTCGTCGAGGGAGTACTTGCGGATGAAGGCCCCGGTCCGCGTCACCCGCGGGTCCGTGCGCATCTTGAACAAGGGGCCGGCGGCGTCGTTGGCGGTGGCCAGCTGCGGCAGCCGGGACTCTGCGTCGGGGACCATGCTGCGGAACTTGTACATCGAGAAGGTCCGGCCGTCGCGACCGACGCGCTCCTGGCGGAAGACCACCGGGCCGTCGTCCTCGAGCCGCACCGCGACCGCGACCGCGAGGAGGACCGGCGAGAGCACCACCAGGGCGAGCACCGCGCCGAGCCGGTCCAGGACGTTCTTGGCCACCAGCTGCGGGCCGGCGAAGACGGGCGCCTCGACGTGGATCAGCGGCAGCCCCTGGACGGGGCGGGTCAGCACCCGCGGCCCGGCGACGTCCATGATGCCGGGCGCCACGACGAGGTCGATGTCGGTCCCTTCCAGCGCCCAGCCCAGGCGGCGCAGGCCCTGCTGGCCCAGCCCGGCCGAGGAGGAGACCGCGACGACGTCGACCTGGAGCTCCACGGCGCGCACGAGGACGTCGGACTCCGGCCCGAGCACGGGGACGCCGGCGACCTTGCCGGCGGCGGCGTTGTCCACGCAGGCGCCCAGGACGTTGTATCCGGCGTCAGGGGTGCGGGCGAGCGCGACGACCAGGCTGGCGACGTGCTCGCGGTCGCCGACGAGGATGACCCGGTCGGAGAGCTCGCCGTGCCTGCGCTGGGTGACCAGCCAGCGGCGCGCCACCCAGCGCCCGAGCAGCAGCAGGAAGGTGCCGACCGGGAAGGCGACGAGGACGTAGCCGCGCGCGAAGTCGAGCTTGAAGGCGAAGGCGACGATCGCCAGGATGGCGAAGAGCCAGGTGGAGGCCTGGAAGACCTGCTTGTACTCCTGCACGCCGTGGCCCACGAGGCGCCCGTCGTAGGCGTCCTGGAGGTGCAGGGCCAGCATCCAGCCCAGGGCGAGGGCCGCCGAGACGGCCACGTAGTCGATCTCGCCGAAGCCGCTCTGCAGGTGGCTCCCCTCGAGGCCGAAGCGGGCCACCTGTGCGCCGAGGGCCGCGACGGTGACGACGAGAAGGTCGGTGAGACGCACCGCGCGCAGGTAGCCGACGAGGTAGCGCCGCGCTCGGCCAGGCGCGTGCCTGCGCGTCGGCGAGAGGGACTCGGGCACGACGAAGAGCGGCGCAGGACGCGCCGCTCTCATGACTTCCAGGTCCCGGGGAGCCCCCTGCGGCTCGCGCGAGACCTCAACCGATGCGGTCAAAGGGCTCCCATCTGCAAGGACCCGTGACGCCGACTCACCGCGGCGCCTGACGAGATCCTTACCCTTTCTTTACCTTTGGCAGACTAGCCAGCAACGGGCCTCACGTCCACCCCCTCCCCGCTCCGGGTCCGCCCGGCCCGTCCGGGGGGTCCTTCACCGTCCTCCGAGCACCCGTGCCAGGGCCGGGTATGCCGTGACGACCTGCTCGCGCATCAGCGCGTAGACCTCGTCCCCGCGCCGGTAGGGGTCGGCGACGTCGAGGTCCTCCTGCCTGGCCGGGCGGTGGAGGCCGCGGTGGGCGGTGCCGATCTCGGCCAGCCGGGCGAGCAGCGCCTGCGGGTCCTCGCCGTCGGGCAGCTCCTCCTCGTCGCCGACGCTGTCCAGGAGGTGCGCCAGCTCGCGGAAGGTGAAGGTCCGTCTCATCGCGCGCGGATGCATCCGGGACACCTGCGCCCGGTGCTCGCGGGTCGCGGTCAGCACCAGCGCGGCCGAGCTGACCATCGGTTCGACGAGCCGGCGGGCCACGAAACCGTCGGGGTCCCCGCCCAGGCCGCGCAGCACCTCGGCCGCGCGCTCGTCCATCGGAGAGCCGACCAGCGCCCTCGTGCCGGCCGACCGCACCGGCACCACGCCCCGGCCGTAGCGCTGGTCGAGCGTGCGCTGGAGCAGCCGCTCCATGAGCGGGGACCGGCACACGTTGCCCGTGCAGACGGTGAGTATCCCGATCTCGGCCACGTCGTCACCCTAGCCGTGACCGGGGCGCGTGACCTCCAGCCCAGCCACCAGCCCGGCCCAGCGCGGGCCGGCCCCGCGCAGCAGGACACGCCGCTCCTGCTGGTCGCCGTCCTCGCTGTCCGACCGCTCCAGCACGACCTCCAGGAACTGCTCCGCCAGCTGCTCGGCGAGGCCGTGCCCCCACTCCACGACGGTCACCGACTCCTCCAGCGACTCGTCGAGGTCGAGGTCGTCGAGCTCGGCCGCCCCGCCGAGGCGGTAGGCGTCGACGTGGACGAGCGGCGGGCCGCCCACGAGCGAGGGGTGCACGCGGGCGATGACGAAGGTGGGCGAGGTGATCGGACCGCGCACCCGCAGACCTTCGGCGAGCCCCTGGGTGAAGGTGGTCTTGCCGGCCCCGAGCTCGCCGGTCAGCACGACCAGGTCGCCCGCCACCAGCAGTCCTCCGAGCGTGCGGCCCAGCTCCCGGGTGTCGTCGGCGGTCGGGAGGACCCGGCCGACCTGCTCGGCACCCCCGGCGGACGCGCTCACGCTGCGCCGCCGACGTAGACCCGCGGCACCCGCGGCCCGAAGCGCGTGACGATCTCGTAGGAGATCGTGCCGGCCGCCTCGGCCCAGTCCTGAGCGGTGGGCTCGCCGCCGTCACCGGGTCCGAAGAAGACGACCTCGTCACCCGCGGCGACCGGCAGGTCGCCCACGTCGACGACGAACTGGTCCATGCAGACCCGTCCGGACACCGTGAAGCGTCGCCCGCCGATCTGCACCGGACCGCTCCCGGAGGCATGACGAGGTATGCCGTCGGCGTAGCCGAGCGGGACGTCCACCACCGTGGTCTCGCGCGGCGTGACGTAGGTGTGGCCGTAGGACAGACCCTGTCCGGCCGGCACCCGCTTGGCGACGGCGACCCGCGCGGTCACGCGCATCGCCGGGCGCAGGCCGAGCTCGGCGGCCGGGCCGAGGTCAGGGACGGGCGAGAGCCCGTAGACGGCCAGCCCGGGCCGCACCATGTCCCAGGAGGCCTGCGGCGTGGTCAGCGTGGCGGCCGAGTTGGCCATGTGGCGGACCTCGGGGGTCAGTCCGCCCCGCTCGGCCACGGCCACGGCGTCGGCGAACGCGTCCTGCTGGGCGCGGACCGTCGGGTGCTGCGGGGCGTCGGCGTAGGCGAAGTGGGTGAAGACGCCGCGGACGCGCACCGCACCCTCCGCCTCGAGCCGGGCGGCGTGCTCGACGAGGTCGGTCCAGGCGGTCCGGGGGTCGCCGTCGACGAGCGGCAGGCCGAAGGCACCGTTGCGGCCCAGGCCGGTGTCGACCTTGAGCTGGACGGTCGCCGTGCGGCCCAGGTCGCGGGCGGTCTCGGCCAGCTCGTCCAGCAGCCACGGGGCGGACACCGCGACCTCGACACCGGCGGACACCAGCGGCGCGACGGCGGTGCCGGGCGCCACGAGCCAGGTGAGCACCGGTGCCTCCACCCCGGCCTCGCGCAGGGCGAGGGCCTCGGAGGGCTGGGCGACGCCCAGCGCACAGGCACCGCCGGTCAGGGCCGCGCGGGCGGAGGGGACCAGACCGTGGCCGTAGGCGTCCGCCTTGACCACGGCCATCAGCTCGGTCCCGCCCACGTGCTCGCGCAGCGCCCGGACGTTGTCCGCGATGGCGTCGAGGTCCACGGTGGCCCGCGCGGGCCACAGGTCGAGGTAGGCGCTCACCTGGCCATCACCTGCGTCAGTTGGCTCATCAGGCTGCCCTCCACGGGCGGGGCCGAGCCGTCGGCGAGGAGGCCGGCGATCCGCTCGCCGAGCTCCTGCGTGGAGGCCCCCATGCCCTCACCGGCGAGGGCCGGCAGGCCGGCCAGCACGGCGGTGGTGGCAGCCTCGACGCCGGCCGCGGCCTCTCCCTCGCCGAGGTGGCCGAGCATCATCGCCAGCGAGAGGCAGGCACCGGCCGGGTTGGCCCAGCCGCGGCCCGCGATGTCCGGTGCCGACCCGTGGATCGGCTCGAACATGCTCGTGCCGTTGCCGGCGATGTTCAGGTTGCCGCTGGCGGCCACGCCGAGGCCGCCCTGCAGCACGGCGCCCAGGTCGGTGACGATGTCGCCGAACAGGTTGTCGGTGACGACGACGTCGAAGCGCTCCGGGCTGACCGGCAGGTGCATGCACATCGCGTCGACGTGGACGTAGTCGGTCTCGACGTCGGGGAAGCGCTCCCCGACGCTCTCCATGACCGCGGTCCACAGCTTGCCGGCCTCGACCAGGACGTTGGTCTTGTGGCAGAGGGTCAGCCGCCCCCGGCGCACCGCCGCGAGCCGGTAGGCGAAGTCGACGGCGCGCTCGACGGCATACCAGGTGTTGACCGACTCCTGGACGGCGACCTGAGCGGGCGTGCCGACGTGGACGCTGCTGCCCTGCGCCACGTAGGCGCCCTCGGTGTTCTCGCGGACCACGACGAGGTCGCAGCGCTCGGGGGTGAGCCCGGCGATCGGCGTCGGGACGCCCGGATAGAGCCGGACCGGGCGCAGGTTGATCGCCTGCTCCATCGCCCGGCGCAGGGCCAGGATGATCCCGCGCTCGAGGACGCCAGGAGTCACCCGCGGGCTGCCGATCGCGCCGAAGAGGATGGCGTCGTGCGCGCGGAGCTGCTCGACCGTCCCCTCGGTGAGCAGCTCGCCCCGCTCCAGGTAGTGGTCGGCGCCGAGGGGGACCTCTGTGCGCCCGGTGGTGAAGTCGAAGCGGGACTCGGCGGCGTCCAGGACCGTGAGCGCGGCCCGGGTCACCTCCGGACCCACACCGTCCCCGGGAAGGACGGCGATGGCGTGTCGGCGCATGACGGGACCTCCTGACGTTGCGTCAACCCTCGGGCACTACAGTGTGTGCATTCTGTCGCACCCGCCGCGGACGAGAGGAAGGGGTCGCGAGATGGCCGGACTGACGTTGGCCGAGAAGCTCTGGGCGCAGCACGTCGTGCGCTCTGCCGAGGAAGAGCCGGACCTCCTCTACATCGACCTGCACCTCATCCACGAGGTGACCAGCCCGCAGGCCTTTGACGGGCTGCGCGCCGCGGGGCGCCAGGTGCGGCGGCCGGACCTGACGCTGGCGACCGAGGACCACAACACGCCGACCACGCTGGGCCCGGTGACCGACCCGGTCTCGCGCACCCAGCTGGAGACCCTGAAGACCAACTGCGAGCAGTTCGGGATCGTCCACCACGAGCGGGGCCGGCTGGGTCAGGGCATCGTGCACGTGATCGGTCCGGAGCTGGGGCTGACCCAGCCGGGCATGACGATCGTGTGCGGGGACTCCCACACCTCCACGCACGGCGCGTTCGGGGCGCTGGCCTTCGGGATCGGCACCTCCGAGGTCGAGCACGTGCTGGCCACCCAGACGCTGCCGCTGAAGCCGTTCCGGACGATGGCGATCAACGTCGACGGGGAGCTGCCCCCCGGGGTGAGCGCCAAGGACATCATCCTGGCGGTCATCAACCGGATCGGCACCGGCGGCGGACAGGGCTACGTGCTGGAGTACCGCGGGTCGGCGATCGAGGCGCTCTCGATGGAGGGCCGGATGACGATCTGCAACATGTCGATCGAGGCCGGGGCGCGGGCCGGGATGATCGCACCGGACGAGACGACCTTCGCCTACGTCAAGGGCCGCCCGCACGCCCCGAAGGGCCAGGAGTGGGACGCGGCGGTGCAGGCGTGGCGGGCGCTGCGCACCGACGACGACGCGGTCTTCGACGCCGAGGTGCACCTCGACGCCGCGCAGCTGACCCCCTACGTCACCTGGGGCACCAACCCGGCGCAGTCGGTGCAGCTGGGCGAGGCGGTGCCCGACCCGCTCAGCTTCCACACCGACGATGCGAAGGACTCCGCGCGTCGTGCGCTGGAGTACATGGGTCTGGAGGCCGGGACGCCGATGCGGGAGGTCGCCGTCGACGTGGTCTTCCTCGGCTCGTGCACCAACGCCCGGATCGAGGACCTGCGGGCCGCGGCCGCCGTGCTGCGCGGTCACCAGGTCGCCGACGGCGTCCAGCTGATGGTCGTGCCCGGCTCGCACGCGGTGCGTCTGCAGGCGGAGGAGGAGGGCCTGGACAAGGTGTTCACCGACGCCGGTGGGGACTGGCGGCTGGCGGGCTGCTCGATGTGCCTGGGCATGAACCCCGACCAGCTGCTTCCCGAGCAGCGCTGCGCCTCCACCTCCAACCGCAACTTCGAGGGCCGTCAGGGCGCCCGGGGCCGCACCCACCTGGTCTCCCCCGTCGTCGCGGCCGCGACCGCGGTGCGGGGCACCCTGTCCTCCCCGGCCGACCTGAACCAGGAGGCGCTGCTCTGATGGAGAAGTTCAGCACGCACACCGGCGTCGGCGTCCCGCTGCGCCGCGCCAACGTGGACACCGACCAGATCATCCCCGCGCACTACCTCAAGCGGGTCAGCCGCACCGGTTTCGAGGACGGGCTGTTCTCGCGGTGGCGCGAGGACCCCGCCTTCGTGCTCAACCAACCGGTCTATGCGCAGGGCTCGGTGCTGGTCGCCGGCCCGGACTTCGGCACCGGCAGCAGCCGCGAGCACGCGGTCTGGGCGCTGCAGCAGTACGGCTTCCGCGCCGTCCTGTCCTCCAAGTTCGCCGACATCTTCCGCGGCAACTCCGGCAAGGGCGGGCTGCTCACCGCCCAGCTGGAGCAGGGCGACATCGAGCTCATCTGGAAGCAGCTGGAGGCCGAGCCGGGCACGACGATCACCGTCGACCTGCCCGCTCGCTCCGTCACCTGCGGCGACGTCGTGGCCACCTTCACCATCGACGACTACGTCGCCTGGCGCCTGGAGAACGGTCTGGACGACATCTCCCTGACTCTTCGCCACGAGGACGACATCACCGCCTACGAGGCCGCCCGCCCCTCATGGAAGCCGGTCGTCACCGCAGCCGTCGAGTAGGGCGTAGTCTCCCTGTCTGCTGCTCCGCTGCCCGCAACGGCGCAGTCCGGTCGGGTTAACCCCACCTCGCCCCGGCGGGTCGCACCATGGCCCGGGCCCTCACCGTCCGCGACGCTGGAGACATGAACGTGCCACCCCGACGCCATGCCCGTCCGCGCCGGATCCTCCTGCTCACCGACTCCTACCGTCCGACCGTCAACGGTGTCGTCGCCTCGATCGAGGAGCTGCACCGGGGCCTGGTCGAGGCCGGTCACGAGGTCCGGGTGCTGACTGTCGGCCCGACGCGGCGGACCACATTCGACGGCGAGGTCTACCGGCTGCCGTCGCTGGACGCGAGCCACATCTACCCGCACGCCCGCCTGGGCCGTCCCGTGGACCGGGGCCTCTTCGCCGACCTGGTCGCCTGGCGCCCGGAGATCCTGCACTCGCACACCGAGTTCGCGGCGTTCTGGTGGGCGCGGCGGCTGGCGAACCGGCTGACGGTCCCGCACGTGCACACCTACCACACGCTCTACGCCGACTACACCCACTACTTCTTCCCCCACGAGCGCGCCGGCCGCGCCCTGTGCGCCCGGTTCGCCCGTGGCACGCTCAACCGCACCGACCTGGTCATCGCCCCCACCGCCAAGATCCAGGACCTCCTGCACGGGTATGGCGTGCGCGCCCCGGTCCGCGTGGTCCCCACCGGTATCGACCTCACCCGTTTCACCCCCGGTCCCGGCTCGGCGGACCTTCGCGCCTCCCTCGACCTGGCACCCGGCGTGCCTGTCGTCCTGAGCCTCGGGCGGCTGGCCGTGGAGAAGAGGACCGCCGAGGTCATCGACCTGCTGGCCAGCGTCGACGAGCCGTGGCAGCTGGTCGTCGCCGGGGACGGGCCGCAGGCGGGAGCGCTGCGTCGCCAGGTCGACCGTCTGGGCCTGACGCCGCGGGTGCGCTTCGTCGGGGCCATCGAGCCCACCCGGGTCCCGGAGTTCTACCGTCTGGCGGACGTCTTCGTCTCCGGCTCTCGCAGCGAGACCCAGGGCCTGACCTACCTGGAGGCACTGGCCAGCGGTGTGCCGGTGCTCTGCCGCGACGACCCTTCCGTGGACGGCGTCGTGGTGGACGGCCACAACGGTCGTCGCTACCAGACCCCCGAGGAGTTCACCCGGACGCTGCGCGACCTGCTCCACGACGCCGGGCTGCGGCGCCGCTGGAGCGAGGGCGCGGTGCAGACCGCTGCGGGCTTCGGCCGTGACACCTTCGTCGACGCGATCTGCGCCGCCTACGACCGCGCCCGCGGTCCGGTCGGCACGGCGAGGTGGGCGGCATGAGCGCCGCGACGGGGGCGCACGTGGTCGCGACACGGTCGTCGACGACCGTTCGGCCTGTCCGATCGCCGTCCGCGGAGACCTTTGTGCGCTGGTCCCGCCCGGTCGCGCTCGTGGGCTGGCTCGGCCTGGCCGGGATGGTCCTGTGGGGCGTCCAGTCCGGGGTGCTCACCTCGGCGACGCAGCTGCGTGACCTCGTCGACGGCGTGGGGCCGCTGGCGCCCGTGGTCTACGCGCTGGTCGGCGCCGGTGAGGCGGTCTTCCCGGTCTTCCCCGGCTCGGCGACCATCATGGCCGCACCCATCCTCTTCGGCCCGGTTCTCGGTGTGGTCGTGGCCTACTGCGCCACCTGCCTCGGTTCGATGCTGGTCTTCGCCCTCTCCCGGCACCTCGGCCACGACCTGATCTCCGCCCGGTTCCGTCCGGTCACCGTGCAGCGCTGGCTCGGCTGGCTCCAGCACCGGCACTTCGCCGCCTGGTTCGCGGTGGCGATCGCGCTGCCGTTCGGCCCTGACGACCTCCTCTGCTACCTCGCCGGGCTCTCCCGCATGCGGTGGCGCACCTTCGTGGTGATCGTCGTGCTGCTCAAGCCCTGGGCGCTGATCATCTACACCTTCGGGGTCCTGACCCTGCTGTCGCGCTGGATCCCGTGGCTGGCGGGGTGAGCTCGATGAACCTGGTCGTCAACATGGCGAGCGAGAGCGACGTCTCGGTGCAGGGGCACGGCGTGCACACCGCATACCTCGAGCTCGCGACGGCGCTGGAGCGGCGCGACGACGTCGACGTGGTGCGCGGACGCTACGGCGAGCGCGTCGACTGCGACGTCTACCACCTGCACACCATGGGCACCGGCGTGTGGCCCAAGATCCTCGACCCGCGCACCCGCACGGTCGTCTCCGCCCACGTCGTCCCCGACTCGCTGGTCGGCTCCCTGCGCGGGGCCAGGTGGTGGCGTCCGCTCGCGCGGCGCTACATGCAGTGGTTCTACCGGCGGGCCGACAGGGTCCTGGCGGTCTCCGGGACGGTCGCGCACGCGCTGGAGACCGAGCTGCGCGTCGACCCGGGGCGGATCGAGGTCCTCCACAACACGATCGACATGGCCGCCTACCGGACCTCCCCGGAGGACCGGGGGGCCGCTCGCCTGGAGCTGGGGTTCGACGACGACGCGTTCGTGGTTCTCGGGGTCGGCCAGGTCCAGCCGCGCAAGCGCGTCGACCTCTTCGACCGGCTCGCCCGCGAGCACCCCGGGATGACGTTCGTCTGGGTGGGCGGCATCCCGTTCAAGCACCTCGCCGCCGACCACGGGGCCATGCGGCGCCTCATGGAACGAGCGCCGGAGAACCTGCGCTTCACCGACGTCCTGCCGCACCCCGAGGTCCGGCGCTACCTGCAGGCGGCAGACGTGTTCTGCCTGCCCGCCGAGCAGGAGAACCACCCGATGTGCATCCTCGAGGCCGCTGGCGTCGGCCTGCCGGTGGTGGCCCGCGACATCCCGGAGTACGACGACACCTTCGGCCACGACGTGCTGCGCTGCCGCGACGCGACCTTCGGCGAGGCCCTCGTCCACCTGCGCGAGGAACCGCTCACCTACCGGGCGTGGCAGGAGCGGTCCCGCCGGATCGCGGACCGCTTCGACAGCGCGGCCGCCGCCGAGCGGCTGGTAGGTATCTATCGCGAGGTGGCCGCGGCGGCATCGTCCGCCGGGTGACGCAGCGGTGGCGGCTGCGGGACCCCTGCGGTGGTGTCAGGCATCTGTGTCATGCACCGCCAGGCTTCCAGCCCCGGGAGTGCCTGACACAACTGCCTGACACTGCTGTCTCAGGCGGCGCACCGCCACCCGCGCCGACGCAGCGCGTCCTCGACCTGGTCCAGGAAGCCGTCCTCGTCGAGCAGCAGGCCGAGGACCGGGATCTCGAGGGACAGGTCGCCCTCGAGCGTGCGGTCGTTGCGGCGCAGGGCGTCGGCCACAGGGGCGAGCCTGGAGTAGTGCTGGGCGCCGTTGATCTCCACGTGGACGCCGTAGCCGTCGAAGCGCACGTCGAGGTAGACCACGCCGTGGGGCGTGGTGCGCAGCTCCTGCCGAGAAGGCTCGGGCAGTCCCCGGCGCCGGCAGGCCCGTGCGAAGTCCAGCTCACCCAGCGCGTGCGCCCCGTCGCAGACGAGAGGGACGGCCCGGGCGAGGAGTCGGCGCCGCCGGTGCCGCTCGGTGGCCTCCCACGCCGCCAGCAGCCGACCGGGAGGGACGAGCCGCTGCTGGACGGTCATCGCCAGGACCGTCAGGGCCTGCCTGTCCGAGACCGCCCACTGGGCCGCCCTCAGCACCGCCACTTCGGGGGCGGTCCTCGGTATCCCGGCGTCGACCGTGCGCCCGAGGCGGCGCTGGTGGTGGATCCGCACCCCGGGACGCGGTCGGGTACGCGTGCCCCTGGCCACGCTGACGTGGACGACCCTCTCCTCCCACGACCTCAGTCCGGCAGCCAGCAGCGAGGACACACCGTCGAGCACCGCCCCCGACCCGCACTCCCACACCGCGACCCACCAGGAGGCCTCGGTGCTCAGCCGCGGGCCGACGATGCTGACGGCTCGCCGGCCGACCCGGTGCCAGCGCCCCGCGTCGACCTCGGCGAGGATCTGGTCGTAGGTCAGGCCCAGCTCGTAGAGCTCGCAGAAGCGGACGACCCCGTCGTGGAGGGCACCCAGCTCACGCCCGACCGTGTCCCGGCGCCGCGCCGTCGTCATCCGTGCGACGCGCTGCCGCGCCTCCGTCGCGTCCTCGCTGCGGTTTCCCATCACGACCCATGGTGGCGCAGATGCCGGGACGGCTAGCGCCACCCTGTGGACAACACGAACGTCAGGCATCGCCAGGGCCTGGACCCTGGCGATGCCTGACGCAGATGCCTGCCGCTGGGTCAGCCCTCCGGCGTCACCGCGAAGATGGCCTGCGCCACCTGGCTCATACCGCCCTTGGGGTGGGTGCGGTAGAACGGCGAGGTGCCGAAGACGACCGCCTTGCCGCCGGCCGCCGACTCGCCCGAGATGACCGCGGCGTTGCCCGCGGCCGCCTGGGGGCTGGCCGTGCCGTCGCCGCGCCAGTGCCCGGAGAGCAGCGGGTTGCCCTCGCCGTAGAACTGCTCGGCCCGGGTGCCCTCGCCGAGGTCGGTGTAGGACTGCGCCGGGTAGACGAAGGCGTAGTCCTGGCCGTAGTTCGCCAGCAGCGAGTCCGCCGGGGTGTCGACGGCGACGATCCCGTTGCCGCGGCTCTGCCCGCTCACCGCCGTCGCCGAGACCAGACCGAAATTGCGCGCCGTGGTGAAGGCGCTGCTGCCGGAGCCGACGAGGGCGTGGCCCTCGTCGAGCCAGGCCTGGGTCGCGTCGCGGCCGTTGACCTGGTTGTTGGTGAAGTTCAACGCCGAGCTCAGCCAGATGACGTCGAGGTCGTCCAGGATGCCCTGGTCGGCGTCGATGGAGGCAGCGGAGACCTCGACCGCGTCGAAGCCGAGCTGCTCCAGCGACGTGCGCGGGTCCTGGGTGCCGACATAGCCGACGCGGACCTCGTCGAGCTCCTTGGCGTCCCCGGAGGTGACGGTCCCGACCTCGGCCGCCGTGGCGGCCCGGAAGGCGATGTCGTGCTCGAGCGCGGCGTTCACCACAAGCCCGTGCGACTCCGGCGCGACGACCGCCTGGCCGGACGGCAGCAGCCAGGCGACCGCGTCCTGGGCCAGCAGGTCGTTGAGCGCGACGTAGTCCTCGACGCCGGCGACGTCGAAGGTCACGTGCTGAGCACGCTTGGGCACGGACGCCTGCCGGGTCGGGGCGGAGGCTGCCTTGGTCGCCTTGACCGGCCCGTCGCCGACGTCACCGACCTTGTCCACCGTGGCGCCCCACAGGTAGGAGTAGCTCCACGCGGAGATGTCGTACATCGAGGGCACCTTGGCCGAGATGTCGCTGCCCAGGTCGAGCAGCGCGTTGGCCAGCGCCCGCTTGGACTGCGCCATGTCGATGACGTAGGAGCCGCGAGGGTAGGTCGTGCCGTCGATCGTCCGCGCGTTGTTCAGCGTGCGGACCTCGATGTCGTGCAGCAGCAGCTGCTCGACCAGCGACGTGGCGTCGCTGAGCGAGCGCTGTCCCTCGCCCACCGGGATGACGTAGGCCTGCGGCAGGTCGACCGGGTCCTGGTCGTCGGCGACGTCCCACAGCGGCTTCCACTGCTCGGGGCCGGCCACCCCGTCGATCGTGTCGACCGTCAGCGCGGTCTTCTCCTCGCCCGAGAGCGCGCGGTCGAAGAACTCGATCTGGTTGGCCAGGATCTCGCCGTCGTTCTCGTGGACGTAGTCCACCGTGCTGCGCAGCACCTGCAGGGCGACCTCGACGTTGATCGCGGCGCGCTCCGGCGTCTGCACCCCCGTGCTGCGGTCCCGGCTCAGCGGGAGCTCCACCGTGCTGGTCAGCGCACCGTAGAACGCGGCGTACTGCGCGGTGAAGATCGGCGGGTAGTCGTCCCAGCCGGACGGGGTGTCACGGTAGGGGATCTTGATCCCACCCGCCGCGGTCAGCGGGTTGCCCTCGATCGCCGCGTCGACGACGTCCTGCTCGATCTGCAGGGCCATCGCGTAGTTGTGCGGGATGAACAAGTCGTACTCGTAGTTCTCGCCGTGCGGCGGACCGGTCGGCTCGACCTGCAGGTTGCCGGTGTAGCCGTGCAGGTCCGAGGCGTTGATGGGCAGCAGCGACTGGGTCAGCCGCACGTAGGACTCAGACTCCGGGTTGGTGTTGGTGATCATGTCGCGGTTGGGGTCGAAGCCCAGCGCCGTGACCCGCTGGCCCAGGTTGCGCCCGTCAGGGTTGAGGGTGAGCGAGAAGTAGAGGCGGTGACCGTCGAGCAGGTCCGCCACGTCCGACCGGGGCGCCGTGGCCAGCTCCTCGATGAACTGCATCGAGGCGTCCGTGCCCTCCCACTCGTTGCCGTGGATGTTGGCCGAGAACCAGATCGGCGTCTTGTACTCCGCCTTGAGCTTCTTGTCCCTGGCCGCCTTGTGCGGCTCGTTCTGGATCATCTCCCGGTATGCCGTCTGCTTGCGGGTCTCGTTCGCCTTCTCCGGCGCGGTGACGGTCACCAGGTAGAGGTCGCGGCCCAGGGTGGACCGGCCCACCACCTGCGCCGAGACCCGGTCGCTGCGGCTCATCAGGTCGTTGAGCCAGGGCGCCAGGTCGGCGTAGCCGACGAGGTCACCGGAGTAGGACCGGTCGTCAGGGTCGTGCGGGAAGACCCGCAGGGTCGGCTGGTGCGGGTAGGCAGCCGGCATCTCCACGCCCGAGTAGCCCGGCGTCGCGGCCTTGGGGCCGCGAGCGTCCTGACGCTCCAGCGCGGTGATGTTGGCCGCGGGCCCGCCCTTGCCGTTCCCGTCGCCCTTCCCGTTGCCGGGGGCCGAGGTGGCGGCTGGCGCCACCGCCAGGGAGAGGGCGATCGTCGCGGTCGCGACGCCGAGGGCGGCGCGCCGTGGTGTGCGATGACTCATGCTGCTCCTGAGCTCGTCGTTGAACAGGGTCCGTGCAGCCTAACTGCATTCGTGCAGTCTGTCAGCACAGGGTCGCGGGTGACGTCGTGTGACGAGCGTCACGTTGACGCAGCGTCATCACGGTCGGCTATAGTAGCGGTCGATGACTCACCTGCTCCTCCTTCGACGCCGCAGCGAGACCACCTAGGTCCGGCCCTCGCTGCGGAGTTGCGCTGTCCTCGGACCACGACAGCCCCCAGCAGCGAGGAAGATCCAGACCATGAGCATCGCCACCCCCACCGCGCCCGCCTCCGCACGCAACCCCCAGCAGCCGAGCGGGATGCCGTTCGAGCGGTACACCCCATACCCCGCTGTCGACCTGCCGGACCGCACCTGGCCGAGCCGCACGATCACCCAGGCCCCTCGCTGGTGCGCGGTCGACCTGCGCGACGGCAACCAGGCGCTGATCGACCCCATGACACCCGACCGCAAGCGGCGGATGTTCGAGCTGCTGGTGCAGATGGGCTACAAGGAGATCGAGGTCGGCTTCCCGGCGGCCAGCCAGACCGACTTCGACTTCGTCCGGATGCTCATCGAGGAGGACCTGATCCCCGACGACGTCGTCATCCAGGTGCTGACCCAGGCACGCGAGCACCTGATCGAGCGCACCTACGAGTCGATCGCCGGATGCAGGCAGGCGATCGTCCACCTCTACAACTCCACCTCGACGCTGCAGCGGCGGGTCGTCTTCGACGCCAGCGAGGACGAGATCGTCGACATCGCGGTCCAGGGAGCGCGCATCTGCAAGAAGTACGAGGAGCAGATGGCTCCGGGCACGGAGATCTACTACGAGTACTCCCCCGAGTCCTACACCGGCACCGAGCTGGAGTATGCGGTGCGCGTGTGCAACGCGGTCATGGAGGTCTTCGTCCCGACGCCGGAGAAGCCGGTGATCATCAACCTGCCCGCGACCGTGGAGATGGCCACGCCCAACGTCTACGCCGACTCGATCGAGTGGATGAGCCGGCACCTGAACCACCGCGAGAACGTCGTGCTGTCGCTGCACCCGCACAACGACCGCGGCACCGGAGTCGCGGCCGCCGAGCTGGGCTACCTGGCCGGCGCCGACCGGATCGAGGGCTGCCTGTTCGGCAACGGTGAGCGCACCGGCAACGTGTGCCTGGTCACGCTGGGGATGAACCTGTTCACCCAGGGCGTCGACCCCCAGATCGACTTCTCCGACATCGACGAGGTCCGCCGCACCGTCGAGCACTGCAACCAGCTGCCCGTGCCCGAGCGGCACCCGTGGGGCGGCGACCTGGTCTTCACCGCCTTCTCCGGCAGCCACCAGGACGCGATCAAGAAGGGCTTCGACGCGCTGGAGCGGGACGCCGCGGCAGCCGGGGTGCCCGTCGAGCAGTTCCGCTGGGAGGTCCCCTACCTGCCCGTGGACCCCAAGGACGTCGGCCGCAGCTACGAGGCGGTCATCCGGGTCAACAGCCAGTCCGGCAAGGGCGGCGTCGCCTACGTGATGAAGACCGAGCACAAGCTGGACCTGCCGCGCCGGCTGCAGATCGAGTTCAGCGGCGCGGTCCAGCGGCACACCGACAGCGAGGGCGGGGAGATGACCCCCGCCCAGATCTGGGAGTCCTTCCAGCGCGAGTACCTGGAGCAGCCCGGCCCGCTGGTGGGCAAGGACTACACGGTGACGCACGACGACGCGCGCGACGCGGACCAGATCGAGGCGACCGTCGAGGTCGACGGCGTCGAGCAGCAGATCACCGGGACCGGCAACGGCCCGATAGCGGCCTTCACCGACGCGCTGTCCACGGTCGGGATCGACGTCCGCGTGCTCGACTACCAGGAGCACGCGCTGAGCTCGGGCTCCGACGCCCTGGCCGCGTCCTACGTCGAGTGCGCGGTCGACGGCGAGGTGCGCTGGGGGGTGGGCATCCACCCCAGCACGGTGACCGCGTCGCTGCGGGCCGTGACCAGCGCCCTCAACCGGCCCGGTCGCTGACCGACGGGGCGTCCCCGACCGGCGCAGCCTCGCCGGGCGGTGGGGCGGGCGGGGTCAGCCCCGTCCGTCCCCCAGCATCGTCTTGCCGTCCTCGGTGACCGTCCAGTAGGGGTTGTAGGCGATCTCCCACACGTGCCCGTCCGGGTCGGCGAAGACGCCGGAGTAGCCGCCCCAGTAACGGCTCGCCGGCTGGCGCAGCACGGTGGCACCGGCGTCCACGGCCGTCTCGAACTGCTCGTCGACGTCGGCGGCGCTGGACACGTTGAGGCCGACGACCTTGCCGCCCCACACCTCGCCCGCGCCCGGCGTCTCCTCGGTCTCGTCGTCGATGTCGATGCCGGAGTCCACGGCGAGCGCCATGCGGTCCCACAGCCCGACGATCATGGCGCCGACCTGGAAGAACTCGATGTGCTCGGGCGAGGGCCCCGGCTGCCAGCCGAGGGCCACGTAGAACTCACGGGCACGGTCCATGTCGGCTACGCCGAGGGTCACCAGGGAGACTCGCTGATCCATGCCGTCAACCTAGCAGCGCTGGTCAGCCGGTCAGCAGGGCCGCCACGGTCGAGGGTATGGAGTGCGCCACCGCGAGCGCGCGCAGCGGGCCCCCGGGGTTGGCCCGATGGGCGGCGAGCCCGTGGACCAGGGCGGCGAGGGAGCCGGCATCGCGTGCCTCCAGGCCGGCCGCGAGCAGCACCCCGGCCAGCCCGGCGAGGACGTCGCCGGCCCCGGCCGTCGCCAGCCACGGCGGGGCGTCGGCCTGGGCGCGTACCGGCACTTCGGGGTCCGGATCCACGACCAGGGTCGTGGCCCCCTTGAGCAGGACGGTGCAGCTGGTGAGCGCGGCGGCGCGGCGGGCGTGCTCCAGGGGCGCGGCCTCGACCTGCTCGCGGGTGACCTCGCCGTCCTCCATCGCGGTCAGCAGCCCGGCCAGCTCCCCGGCGTGCGGGGTGAGCAGCGTCGGGGCCGGCCGGCGGTGGCCGGAGTCCAGCCACGTGGCGAGCAGCTGCACGGCACCGGCGTCGACGACGAGGGGCACGTCCTCACCGAGGGCTTCACGGACGCGCTCGACCTGGTGGTCCTCGCAGTCCTCGTGGTCGCAGCCCTGCGGGTCGATGCCCGGGCCGACGACGGCCGCCTGCACCCGCCCCGGACCGGGAACCACCTCGGGGCAGGCGGCCAGGACGAGGTCCGTGGCGTGCTGCGGCCCGACGTAGCGCACCATCCCGGCGCCCGACTCGAGGGCCGCGGTGCTGCACAGCACGGCTGCGCCCGGGTAGCGGTCGCTGCCCGCGACGACGCCGACGACACCGCGCGAGTACTTGTGGTCCTGCCGGCCCGGCACCGGCCACAGCGTCGCGACGTCGTCGGGCTGCAGCCGCTCCACGACCGGCGAGACGTGGAGGGCGAGGCCGATGTCGACGACGGTCAGCCGGCCGACGGCGTCAGCGGTCGCGGGCAGGAGGTGCACCGGCTTGGCCACCCCGAAGGTCACCGTCTCGTCCGCGTGCACCGCGGTCCCGAGCTGCGCCTCCCCCGCAGGGTCGGCCCCGCTGGGCAGGTCCACCGCGACGACGTATGCGGTCTCCCGCACCGCGGCCACCACCTGCGCCATGGCGCCCCGCAGGCCGGGGCGTCCGCCGATGCCGAGCAGGCCGTCGACCACCAGGTCCGCGGACGAGACGGTGCGGGCGACCTCGGCGGCCAGGTCGGCGTCGGGGTCCACGAGGTGCACCTGGACGCCGGCCCGTTCGGCAGCGTCCTGTCCGGCCTCGTGCAGGCCGTGCGCGACGCCCACCACCATGAGCCCGTCCCGCGCGGGTCCGTCGTCCAGCAGCCCCTCGCGGGCCAGCAGCGCGGCGGCCCACAGCGCGTCGCCCCCGTTGTCGCCGGGTCCGGCGAGCACGACCACGTGCCGCGCGCGGCGGGCGCGGGCCCGCTCGGCGACGACGTGGGCGAGTCCGCGCGCGGCCCGCTGCATCAGCTCGCCGTCGCCCAGGCCGGCACGCACCCGGTCCTCGACCGCGCGGACGTCGGGGACCGCATACCCGCGCAGCATCTAGTCCTCCGCGACGACGACCGCGGAGGCGATCCCGGCGTCGTGGGAGAGCGAGACGTGCAGGTGGTGGATGCCGAGCTCGTCGGCGCGCGCCCGGACCGTGCCCTGGGTGCGCAGGTGCGGACGGCCGGTGCTGTCGCGGACCACCCAGGCATCCGTCCAGCGCAGCCCGACGGGGGCGCCGAGCGCCTTGGCCAGCGCCTCCTTGGCCGCGAACCGTGCCGCCATCGACTCGGGCCGCAGGCCCCGCTCCTCGGGGGTGAAGAGGCGCTCGGCCAGGCGCGGGTTGGCCTCGATGCGGGCGGCGAAGCGGGCGACGTCGACGACGTCGATCCCCAGTCCGATGATCACGCCGGCCCCGCGTCCACGCCGCTCGCCACGCCCTACTCGACCGTGACCGACTTGGCCAGGTTGCGCGGCTGGTCCACGTCCAGGCCCTTGGCCGTCGACAGCTGGAGCGCGAAGACCTGCAGCGGGACGACGGTGAGCAGCGGCGCCAGCAGCGGGCTGGTGCGGGGGACGCGGATGACGACGTCGGCGAAGGGCACGACGTCCTCGTCGCCCTCCTCGGCGATGACGAGCGTGCGGGCGCCGCGGGCGCGGATCTCCTGGATGTTGGAGACGACCTTGCCGTGGAGCCCGTGCTCGCTGCTCGGCGAGGGGACGATGACGAAGACCGGCTGGCCCGGCTCGATGAGCGCGATCGGGCCGTGCTTGAGCTCGCCGGCCGCGAAGCCCTCGGCGTGGATGTAGGCCAGCTCCTTGAGCTTCAGCGCACCCTCCATCGCGACCGGGTAGCCCACGTGGCGCCCGAGGAAGAGCACCGCGCGGGAGTCGGCCATGTAGTAGGCGATCTCCTTGACCCGGTCCATCGTGCCCAGCAGGGCCTCGATCTTGTCGGGGATGGCCTGCAGCTCGGCCATGATCTCCGCCGCCGCCTGGCCGTAGCTGGTGCCGCGGAGGGCGGCGAGGTAGAGGCCGAGGATGTAGCTGGCGGTGATCTGGGCCAGGAAGGCCTTGGTCGAGGCGACCGCGATCTCCGGGCCCGCGTGCGTGTAGAGGACGGCGTCGGACTCGCGCGGGATGGTCGAGCCGTGGGTGTTGCAGATGGAGACCGTCATGGCCCCCAGCTCCTTGGCGTGGCGCACCGCCATGAGTGTGTCCATCGTCTCGCCGGACTGGGAGATCGACACCACCAGCGTGTGCTCGTCGATGACCGGGTCGCGGTACCTGAACTCGTGGGCGAGCTCCACCTCCACCGGGATCCGGGTCCAGTGCTCGATGGCGTACTTGGCGACCATGCCGGCGTAGGAGGCGGTGCCGCAGGCCACGATGACGATCTTGGTCACCGCGCGCAGCTCGTCCTCGTCGATGTGCAGCTCGTCCAGGGCCAGGTCGCCGCGGGCGTCGGTGCGGCCGATGAGCGTGTCGCGCACGGCGTGCGGCTGGTCGTGGATCTCCTTCTCCATGAAGGTGTCGTAGCCGCCCTTCTCGGCGGCGGCCGCGTCCCAGGTGACCTCGTAGGCCTTGCCGTCCGAGGGCGTCCCGTCGAAGTTGATCACCGCGTAGGTGTCGGGCGTGATCGTCACGATCTGGTCCTGGCCCAGCTCCATCGCCTGCTTGGTGTAGCCGATGAAGGCGGCCACGTCGGAGCCGAGGAAGTTCTCTCCCTCGCCCAGGCCGACGACGAGCGGGCTGTTGCGGCGCGCCCCGACGACCGTGCGCGGCTGCTCGGCGTGCACCGCCAGCAGGGTGAAGGCACCCTCCAGGTCGGCGACCGTCTCGCGCATCGCCTCGGTGAGGTCGCCGGTGCGGTCGACCGCGGCGCTGAGCAGGTGGGCCACGACCTCGGTGTCGGTCTCGGAGGTGAACGTGACGCCCTCGGCCTCGAGCCGCCCCCTGAGCCCGTGGAAGTTCTCGATGATCCCGTTGTGCACCAGCGCGAGCTTGCCGTCGTGGCCACCGCGGTGCGGGTGGGCGTTGGCGTCCGTAGGGCCGCCGTGGGTGGCCCACCGGGTGTGGCCGATCGCGGTCGCGGTCTGCGGGAGGTCGGCCTCGGCCAGGGCCTGGCGCAGGTTGGCCAGCTTGCCGGCCCGCTTGCGCGTCTCGACCTTGCCGTCCCCGACGAGCGCGACGCCGGCCGAGTCGTAGCCGCGGTACTCCAGGCGACCCAGGCCCTCCATGACGACGTCCAGGGCCTTGTCGCCGACCTGGGGGCCGACATATCCGACGATTCCACACATGGGCCCAAGCCTACGTCCTGCCCGACCCGGACAGCCGCGCCGACGCCGCGGCCGGCGCCTCTGCGAGAATGCGGCCATGGGTTCCCAGGGCAACGGCGCCGGCATCCCCTCCCCCTACGTGGAGCTGGACCGCGAGGCCTGGGCCAGGCTGCGCGAGGAGCACCCGATGCACCTCGACGCGCAGGACGTGGAGCGGCTGCGCGGCCTCGGGGAGCCCCTGGACATGGCTGAGGTCGAGCAGGTCTACCTGCCGATCAGCCGGCTGCTCTCCTTCTACGAGCAGGCGACCGGCCGGCTGCACAAGGTGACCAGCGACTTCCTCCTCGAGCGAGCCGAGCGCACCCCCTTCGTCATCGGCGTCGGCGGGTCGGTCGCGGTCGGCAAGTCGACGACGGCCCGCATCCTGGCCGAGCTGATCCGCCGCTGGCAGTCCTCCCCGGACGTCGCCCTCGTCACCACCGACGGCTTCCTCTACCCCAACGCGGTCCTGCGCGAGCGCGGGCTCATGGAGCGCAAGGGCTTCCCGGAGTCCTACGACCGACGCCGCCTGCTGCGCTTCGTCTCCTCGGTCAAGGCCGGCCAGGCCGAGGTCACCGCCCCGCTCTACAGCCACCTGGTCTACGACATCGTCCCCGACGAGCAGATCGTCGTGCGCCAGCCGGACGTCCTGGTGGTGGAGGGCCTCAACGTGCTGCAGCCCCCGATGCCGCACGTCAACGGCCGCGGGGCGGGGCTGGCGGTCAGCGACTTCTTCGACTTCTCCGTCTACGTGGACGCCAACGTCGCCGACATCAAGAGGTGGTACGTCTCCCGCTTCCTGCGCCTGCGGCAGACCGCCTTCGCCGATCCTGAGTCGCACTTCCACCGCTACGCCTCGCTCAGCGACGACGAGGCCGCGGCCACCGCCAGCGACATCTGGGACACGATCAACGCGCCGAACCTGGTCGAGAACATCCTGCCGACCCGCAGCCGGGCCACCCTCGTGCTGCGCAAGGGCCCGGACCACGGCGTGGACCGGGTGCGACTGCGCCGGCTCTGAGGTCGTCAGTCGCCCATGCGGGCGTAGCGAGCCCGCGCGAAGCAGTAGAGGCCGTAGAGCACCAGCCCGACGGCCACGGCGACCAGCAGCGTGCGGCCGAAGGGCTGCCCGGCGAGCGCCTTCAGGGCGGCGTCCAGGCCTCCCGCCTCGTCCGGGTCGGCCTGCACGGCAGCGACGGCGAACAGCACCCCCACGACGCTCAGCACGACGCCCTTGGCCGCGTAGCCCACCGTGCCGACGAGGCGCACGGCCTTGCCGGCCGCCCCCGCGCCGCTGGTGCGCAGGTCCTCGAGGAACTTCAACGAGAGACCCTTGTAGACGTGGTAGACCCCCACCCCGACGATGACCGCGCCGGTCGCGGCGACGAGAAGCCGTCCGGCAGGAAGGCCCATGAGGATGGCGGTGATGTCGTTGGTGCGCTCCTCGCCGTCCGAGCCCCCGCCGCGGGCGAAGCCGAAGGTGGTGACGGTGAGGGCCGCGTACACGAGGGTCAGCGCCGCGGTGCTCCAGCGGGTCTTGCCCGGCACGCTCCCGGTGGCGGTGGCGACCGCGTACCAGAGCGCGAGCATCGCCAGGCCGACGACGCACACCCACAGCAGGACCGGCCCGGCAGGAGCCCCGCGCAACGAGGTCAGCGCCCCCGACTGGTCGGCCTCGCCCCCGCGTCCGAAGGCGACCTGCGCGGCGATCCCACCGATGACCACGTGGATCAGACCGGCGGCCGCGTAGCCGCCGCGGGCAAGACGCTCCACCCAACGGTTGCCCGCGACCTTCTCGGCCGTCTGCGCGGCCTCCTGACCCAGCTGCTCGACGTCGTCCACAGGGCAAGCGTAGGGCCGCGCCGGTTCCGGCGCGGCCCTACGAGGGTTGCGGGACGGGACGGCGCCGGCCTGGGCCGGCACCTTCTCAGGCTCAGTACCAGCCCACGGACTCCGAGTGGGCCCAGGCGCCGCACGGGCTGCCGTAACGGCCGGAGATGTAGCCCAGACCCCACTGGATCTGGGTGGCGGGGTTGGTCTGCCAGTCGGCACCGACGGTCGCCATCTTGTTGCCGGGCAGGGACTGCGGGATGCCGTAGGCGCCGGAGGAGGCGTTCATCGCGGTGTGGTTCCAGCCGGACTCACGCATCCACAGGGAGTCAAGGCAGCCCCACTGGTCGTCACCCCAGCCGTAGCTGCCCAGCATCGATCGCGCGATGGAGCGCGCGTCGCCGGAGGAGACCGGGGCCGGCCGGGGGGCGGGTGCCTGTCGCTGGCTGCTGCGCGAGGCGGCCTGGTCGCTCTCGCGCCGCTCGGCGGCGCGCTCGGCGGCGGCGGCCTCCTCGGCCGCGCGCTGCTCGGCCGCGCGCTCGGCGGCGGCGGACTCCTCGGCCGCGCGCTGCTCGGCGGCACGCTGCTCGGCGGCACGCTGGGCTGCCGCGGCCTCCTCGGCCGCGCGCTTCTCCTCCGCGCGCTTCTCGGCCGCCGCCTTCTTCTTCTGCTTGGTGATCGCCTTGGACGCGTCACGGACCGCGTCGGCGCCGCTGCTGCTCAGGTCGGTCGACAGGGACAGCGCCGCGACGCCCTGGTTGGTACGCGTCTGGCGGACCTGGGCGAAGACCCGTCCCACCTGCGTCCCGGTCGCCGTGGTCAGCGTTCCGACGGCCTCGGCGGCCAGCGCCGGGTCCGCCCGCGTGACGGTGGCCACGGCGGGCTCGCTGGGGGCGGTGGCCGTCGAGGCGGCGTAGGTGGCGACCGCCAGGGCACCGGCGGCGATACCTGCGGTGACCGCGCTGGCGGGACCGCCAGCGCGGGACTTGCGGTGGCGGCCGGAGGCGGCGCGCTCCCGCTGCGGGGCTTGGAGGATCAAAGGGATACCTATCGTCGAGACCGGGTCCACCGCTGCCGGGCTCGGAGGTCAGGGGCACCTCGTCACGGGATCCCGGGGGGACTGGCGGCGTTACCGAATCGTGATCTATCTCCTCAACGGTGCCCTCCTGGCGACCGGTGAGTCAAACCTCCGAGCCCTATTGTGGCGAACGTCACCCTGGCAGGGCCCGCACCACCAGCCCCGTGCGTCCCGCCCGTCCCGCTCGACACCCGCTCAGGGCAGGGCGTGCCCGCCTTCGAGCAGCTCGGTCACCAGCGCCGCGATCGGACTGCGCTCGCTGCGGGTCAGGGTGACGTGGGCGAACAACGGGTGGCCCTTGAGCGCCTCGATGACCGCGGCCACGCCGTCGTGCCGTCCGACGCGCAGGTTGTCCCGCTGGGCGACGTCGTGGGTGAGCACGACGCGCGAGCTCTGCCCGATCCGCGAGAGCACCGTCAGCAGCACGTTGCGCTCGAGGGACTGGGCCTCGTCGACGATGACGAAGGCGTCGTGGAGCGAGCGCCCACGGATGTGGGTCAGCGGCAGCACCTCGATCAGGTCCCGGTCGAGGATCTCCTCCACGACCTCCTTGGAGACCACCGCCCCCAGGGTGTCGAAGACGGCCTGCGCCCACGGACCCATCTTGTCGTTCTCGCTGCCGGGCAGGTAGCCGAGCTCCTGCCCTCCCACGGCGTAGAGCGGGCGGAAGACGATGACCTTGCGGTGCTGGCGGCGCTCCATGACCGCCTCCAGCCCGGCGCACAGCGCGAGGGCGCTCTTGCCGGTCCCGGCGCGGCCGCCGAGGCTGACGATGCCGACGTCCGGGTCGAGGAGGAGGTCCAGGGCAATCCGCTGCTCCGCCGACCGGCCGTGCAGCCCGAAGGCGTCGCGGTCGCCGCGGACGAGCCGCACGCTGCCGTCCGGCGCCACCCTGGCCAGCGCGCTGCCGGTCGGGCCGAGCACGGTGAGCCCGGTGTGGACCGGCAGCTCGGCCGCCGCGGTGCCCTCCAGCCGGCCCTCCTCGTAGAGGCGGTGCATCTGCTCGTCGTCGACCTCCAGCTCGGTCATCCCGGTCCACCCGCTGTCGACGGCGAGCTCGGCGCGGTACTCCTGGGCGTCCAGGCCGACCGCGGAGGCCTTGATCCGCATCGGCAGGTCCTTACTGACCACCGTGACGTCCTTGCCCTCGCCGGCCAGGTTGGCGGCCACCGCCAGGATCCGGCTGTCGTTGTCCCCGAGCCGGAAGCCGGGCGGCAGCGTGCTCTGGTCGCTGTGGTTGAGCTCCACGTGCAAGGTCCCGCCGGTGTCGCCGACCGGGACCGGCTCGCTCAGCGTGCCGTGCTCCACCCGCAGGTCGTCCAGCAGCCGCAGCGCGACCCGGGCGAAGTAGCCCAGCTCGGGGTGGTGCCGCTTGCCCTCCAGCTCGGTGACGACGACCACGGGCAGCACGACCTCGTGCTCGGCGAAGCGCAGCAGGGCGCGCGGGTCGGAGAGCAGCACGCTCGTGTCGAGCACGTAGGTGCGCAGGCCGGTGGACGGCAGCACGTCCAGCGGGGGCCTGAGTGCTTCGGTCGCGCGCGTCCGGTCGGTGCTGGTCGTGGTCATGTCGGCTCCTGCAGGACGCGCCTCGGCGCTACGCGTCTCGTCGGTGGTGGGACCGGGACCGGCCTCTCGCCACGGTGGCGCAGTGCCGGTGCCGGCCCTCCGCCTCGAGCGTCAGCTCCATGTGGTGGGCCTCCCGAGACGAGGACGGGCGTCCTGCGTCTGCTCCGACCGTATGACGAGCAGGCACCACCGGGGTGGACGTCAGCGCCGCGTGTCGTGTCGGCGAGCGTCCTGCCCCCCGTGGCCTCAGAGGACCTTGGACAGGAAGGACTGGGTGCGACGGTTCTGCGGGTCGCCGAGCACCTTGACCGGGTCGCCCTCCTCCACGATGACGCCGCCGTCCATGAAGACGAGGTTGTCGCCGACCTCGCGGGCGAAGCCCATCTCGTGGGTGACGACCATCATCGTCATCCCCTCCGAGGCGAGCTTCTTCATCACGTCCAGCACGTCGCCGACCAGCTCGGGGTCCAGCGCCGAGGTCGGCTCGTCGAAGAGCATCATGTCCGGGTTCATCGACAGCGCCCGGGCGATCGCCACCCGCTGCTGCTGCCCGCCGGAGAGGTGGGCCGGGTAGGCGCCCTCCTTGTCGGCGAGCCCGACCCGGTCCAGGTTGGCCCGCGCGACCTTCTCCGCCTCGGTCTTGCCGCGCCCCTTCACCCGCTGCTGGGCGATGGTGAGGTTGCGCAGCACCGTCATGTGCGGGAAGAGGTTGAACTGCTGGAAGACCATGCCGATGCGCGAGCGCACCTTGTCCAGCTCGGTGTCGGGGTCGGTGATGTCGATCCCCTCGACGAAGATCTGCCCCGAGGTGGGCTCCTCCAGCCGGTTCACGCAGCGCAGCAGCGTCGACTTGCCCGAGCCGGACGGCCCGATGACGCAGACCACCTGGCCCGCGTCCACGTGGAAGTCGATGCCCTTGAGCACCTCGTTGTCGCCGAAGTTCTTGTGCAGCTGGCGCACCTGGATGGCGGGTGCGGAGGAGTCGACGTGCTGGTCGGGGTGCAGCTCGTCCATCAGCGGCTCCTCTTCTGCTTGCGCTCCATCCACGCGACCAGCTGGGTCAGCGGCAGCGTGATGGCGAGGTAGAGCAGGGCGGCGAACACCAGGCTGGTCGCCGTGCCTGCGGAGGGTCCGCTGGCCATGAAGTCCCTGGCCATCGTGGTCAGCTCCTTCTGGCTCGCCGCCAGACCGATGACGAAGAGCAGAGAGGTGTCCTTGATGAGGATGACCAGCTCGTTGGTCAGCGGCGGGACGACGATCCGCAGCGCCTGCGGCATGACGATCGAGGTCATCGTCCAGGGCGCGCTCATCCCGAGGCTGCGCGCAGCCTCGGACTGCCCCTTGGGGACAGCCTCGATGCCGGCCCGCAGGGTCTCGGCCATGTAGGCGCCCGAGACCATCATCAGCGCGACCAGCCCGGCCCCGACCGTGCCGCCCGGGGGCCGCCAGCCGAAGGCGATGGGCACGCCCAGGCCCATGAAGATGATGACGATCAGCGCCGGGAGCCCGCGGAAGAGCTCGATGTAGGCCGTGGACACCCACCTGAACGGCGCGACCGGGGCCAGCTTCATCAGCACCAGCAGGACGCCGAGGACGAAGCCGCCGATGAAGGCCACGATCGTGTAGAGGATCGTGTTCTTCGCCGCGACGAGGATCATGTCCTGCCAGTTGCCGGTGAAGCCCTCGGTGAGGAAGAAGTTGTGGCTGACGCTCTCCCAGTCGACGAGGAGGAGGACGACGACGACCAGCGCCACGAACACGGCATACAGCACCATGCGGATGGTGCGCTGCCGCTGTCGCCTGGTCATCGCCATCGACGCCCTCCTCCTCGTCCTGTGCCGGGTCTCAGCCGTCGGTGCTGGCGGCGGCGTCGTCGGCGCTGAAGTACTTGTCGTAGAGGGTGTCGTACTCGCCGCTCTCCCGGAGCTCGCCGAGCTGCTTGTCCACGGCCTCGACCAGGGCGGTGTTGCCCTTCTTGATCGCCAGGCCGTAGGTCTCCTCGGTGTCGTACTCCTCGACGATCTCGAACTTGCCGTCGCTCTTCTTGGCGTTGTCGACGTTGACCGGCAGGTCCTGCAGCAGGGCGGCGACCTGACCGGCCTGGATCGCCTGGAACATCTCCGCGTTGCTGGGGAAGGCGATGATGTCCGCGTCCGCGGCGTTCTCCTTGGTGTAGGCCTCGCCGGTGGTGCCCTGCTGGACGCCGACCTTCTTGCCGGCCAGGTCGCCGATGGCGGTGATGTCGCTGCCGGCGGGGACGAGGAGGGACTGGAGCGAGTCGTAGTAGCCCTCGCTGAAGTCGAGGTTCTTCTTGCGGTCGTCGGTGATCGTCATCGCCGAGGCCGCCAGGTCGCACTCGCCGGCGTTGAGCGAGAGGCCGGACTGGAGCCCGTCGAAGGAGGAGTCCTTGACGGCCAGGTCGAGGCCGAGGCCGTCGGCGACCGCCTGGACGATGTCGATGTCGAAGCCGCTGAAGCCGGAGGGCGCGGACTCGTCGAAGTCCTCGAACGGGGGGTAGGGGACGTCGGAGCACACCGTCAGGGTGCCGTCGGTCACGAGGTCGAGATCGGCTGCTGCCACGTCGCCGGTGCCGGTGCCGGTGCCGGTGTCACCCGCGTCGGCCCCGTCGTCGGAGCCGCATGCGGAGAGGGACAGGACCAGGCCAGCGACAGCGGTGGCCGTCCAGAGAGATCGAATGTTCATGCCCGAACTGTATAGGTGCACTGCCCCGGACAGGTAGCGCCCACGCCCGGGTCAGGTTCCGTAGCGCCGTTCGCGCTCGGCGTAGGAGCGCAGCGCCCGCAGGAAGTCGACCTTGCGGAAGTCGGGCCAGTAGGCCTCGCAGAAGTAGAACTCGCTGTGCGCGCTCTGCCACAGCAGGAACCCGCCCAGCCGCTGCTCCCCCGAGGTGCGGATGACCAGGTCCGGGTCCGGCTGGCCCTTGGTGTAGAGGTGCTCGGCGATGTCCTGCGCCGTGACCGTCTCGGCGAGCTCGTCCAACGACGTGCCGCGACCGGCCGCGTCCCGCAGCAGCGAGCGGACCGCGTCGGCGATCTCCCGGCGCCCCCCGTAGCCGATCGCCACGTTGACCACCATGCCGTCGACGGCGGCGGTGCTCGCCGCAGACCGCAGCAGCCGCTCGGCGGTCTCCTCCGGGAGCAGGTCGAGCGCCCCGACGACGTGCATCTGCCAGTGCTGGGCGGCGGCGAGGTCGGCGACCACCTGCTCGATGATGTCCAGCAGCGGCTCGAGCTCGGCCGGCGGCCGGTTGAGGTTGTCGGTGGACAGCAGCCACAGGGTGACGACCTCGACCCCCGCCTCCTCGCACCACCCCAGGAACGGGGCGATGTTGTCGGCACCGGCACGGTGCCCCTCGGTCGACCCTGCACCCCGCTCCCGGGCCCATCGGCGGTTGCCGTCCAGCATGACGCCGACGTGGCGGGGGAGCTCCTCGAGCGGCAGCTGACGGCGCAGGGACTGGGCGTACGCCCGGTAGACGAGGTCCCGCGGTGTCTGCATGGGAGAAACCTACTGGGCTGCACTGGGAGAAGGCGGGAGGACCGCCTTCGAGCACGGCTACGTCCTGGCAACCTACGCTGTCGTAACCTACGGCACCGTAAGTTACGCTGGCACCCATGAGCAGGAGCAGGCAGGCAGCCCAGGACGTCGCGATACGGGCCGGCGAAGCCGTCGACGCCCTGGTCGACCAGGTCAAGCCGCATCTGCGCGGGTGGCTGCACGTGGGCATGGTCCCCGTCAGCCTGGCCGCCTCGGTGGTGCTCGTCGCGCTGGCCCCCGGCACCGTGGAGCGCGTGGCCGCCCTCGCCTTCGGCATCACCGCGGTGCTGCTGTTCGCCACCTCGGCGACCTACCACCGGGGCCGCTGGTCCCCCCGCGTGGCCCGCCTCCTCAAGCGCTGGGACCACGCCAACATCTTCCTCATCATCGCCGGCACCTACACCCCGTTCGCGGTGACCCTGCTGCCGCCGGGCCAGGCCCGCACCCTGCTGTGGGTGGTCTGGGCGGGGGCGGTCGCCGGCGTCGTCTTCCGCGTCTTCTGGGTGGGCGCCCCCCGCTGGCTCTACACGATCGTCTACGTCGCCCTGGGCTGGGTCGCGGTCTTCTACCTGGCGCCGTTCTGGCAGCACGGGGGCCCGGCCATCGTGCTGCTCATCGCCGCCGGCGGGATCCTCTACACGCTGGGCGCCGTGGTCTACGGCGCGAAGCGACCCAACCCCTCACCGCGGTGGTTCGGCTTCCACGAGGTCTTCCACGCGTTCACGGTGGCCGCCTTCGCCGCGCACTGGACGGCCGCGCTGCTGGCGGTCCTCGCCGAGCGCGCCGCCCTGGTCTCCTAGGCCGACCGTCCGGCACGCGCCGGTCTGGTCAGGTCGGCACGGTCAGGTCCTCGGCCCGTCTTCGTCCTCGGGCCGCTGCGCCCCGGCCTGCTCGCGGCGCAGCGTCTCCAGGCGCTGGTCCTCGGCCATCCGCATCCGGCGCAGCCGCCGGGTCATGTCCCGGCCGAGGAACCAGACCACGACCATGAGGCCGAAGAGGACGAGGAAGCCGCCCAGCCCGGCGGTGATCTCCACGCTGGTGTTGCTCATTCGGTGTGCCCCTCTCCCTCACGCATCTCGTCCCGCTCGTCGGCGTCCGCGTCCTGCGGAGCGGTGGACCGCGCGTCGAGGCCCGGCTCGTCCGGGGGCAGCGGCGGCTCGCCCACGTAGGCGACCACCGGCTCGCCGTCGGCGTCGCGCGCGGGTGCGCGACGGCATACCTCGTCCGGGTCGTCCAGCTCGCGGATCCCGGCGAAGAGGTCGTCCTCCGGCATCGTGGCCGGCACGATCGAGCGGGCCAGCTCGAACTCCTCGGTCGGCCAGACGCGCTGCTGCAGCTCCAGCGGGACCGCGAACCAGTGCCCGTCGGGGTCGACCTGGGTGGCGTGCGCGAGGAGCGCCTGGTCGCGCTGGGCGAAGTGCTCCGCAGCGCTGATGTGGGTGCCGAGCACTCGGCGGGGACGGCGGCGCATGTTCGCCAGCCAGTCCGCCCAGGGCGACTCCAGCCCCGCGGCGAGCATCGCCTCGTGCAGCGCGGTCGTGCGCTCCAGGGTCCAGCCGTTGTAGTAGAGCTTCAGCGGCTGCCAGGGCTCGCCCGCGTGCGGGTATGCCGTGGGGTCGCCGGCGGCCCGCCAGGCCGACATCGTCACCACGTGCGTCTGGATGTGGTCCGGGTGCGGGTAGCCGCCGTTCTCGTCATAGGTGGTGAGCACGTGCGGCCGGAACTCGCGGATGACCCGCACCAGGGCCTCGGTCGACGCCTCGAGCGGCGCCAGGGCGAAGCAGCCCTCGGGCAGCGGCGGCAACGGGTCGCCCTCGGGCAGTCCCGAGTCCACGAACCCCAGCCAGGTGTGGCTCACGCCGAGGATCTGGGCCGCCCGCGCCATCTCGTCGCGGCGCACCCGGGTGATGTCGCTCAGGATGTGCGGGTCGCCCTTGAGGCGTTCGTTGAGGATGTCCCCGCGCTCCCCGCCCGTGCACGAGACCACCCGCACCGAGACCCCCTCGGCGACGTACTTCGCCGAGGTCGCCGCACCCTTGGAGGACTCGTCGTCGGGGTGGGCGTGCACGGCCATCAGGCGCAGGTCCTGAGCGGTCGTCATCACGTAAGGCTCCTTCGTGGCGGCCGGGCATCCGGCCGTCCCGGGTCGTGACGGACAATGGGTGTGCCGCGCTGCACCGGCGCGTGGCACAGCGACCATCTTCTCACCCCCGGCAGGACGGACCGACCGTGACCTTCGCACCCCGCCCCGACGAGCACGCACCGGTGGACTGGGACGCCGAGGAGGAGGCGGCCGAGCACGCGGACCGCCACGCCGGCCCGGGCACCGACCCGGACGTCCGCCGCCGCTGGTGGACGATCGGCGTCGTGGCGGTCGTGCTGATGTCGGCCCTCGCGGTGTGGTTCGGGATCTCTGCGACGTCCGGTCGGGTGCACTGGGTCGACACCGGCTTCCAGATCGTCTCCGACCGGCAGGTGGACGTGCGCTTCGACCTGCGCCGCGACCCCTCCCGGGCGGTCGACTGCGAGCTGGAGGCACAGGACTACTCGCACGCCGTCGTGGGCCGCACGCAGGTGAGGGTCCCGCCCTCGGACTCCTCCCCCAGCCGCCAGGTGATGAGCGTGGAGACCGCGACCGAGGCCGTCACCGGCTACGTGTCCGAGTGCTGGTACGCCGACGAGGTGCCGCGCCACTGACCCGGCCGGCCCCCGGGGGGAACGACGCGGGACGCCGCCCGGCCGGTGGCCGGGCGGCGTCTCACGCGGTCCGATCAGGTGCGGCTCAGGCCTTGTAGGGCTTGGCCTTGAGCACCTTGACCTCGATCTGCTTGCCGTTGGGCGCCTCGTAGCTCACGGTCTGTCCGGGCCCGGCGCCCATCAGGGCGGCGCCCAGCGGCGACTTCTCGCTGTAGACGCCCAGGTCGTCGTCGTCGCCGATGATCTCGCGGGAGCCGAGCAGGAAGGTCTCGGTCTCGCCGAACATCTCGACGGTGACGACCATGCCCGGCTCGACGACCCCGTCGTCGGCGGGGCTGGTGCCCACGATGGCGTTCTGGAGCAGGTGCTGGAGCTGGCGGATGCGGGCCTCCATCTTGCCCTGCTCCTCCTTGGCGGCGTGGTAACCGCCGTTCTCCTTCAGGTCACCCTCCTCGCGGGCGGCCTCGATCCGTCGCGAGATGTCCGCGCGGCCCTCGCCCGTGAGCTGGGCCAGCTCGGTGCTCAGGCGGTCGTAGGCCTCCTGGGTCAGGTAGCTCGCATCCTTGGCGATCTCGGTCACGTCCTCACTCCTCATGTCGTGCGTCGGGCGTTGGGCCCCACTCGGCACCGTCCAAACACAAGGTCCGGGCACCAAATCGCCCGGACCGTGGTTAAGGACCCCATGATAGTCGGGAACGGACCGCGAGTCGAGGCGCGTCAGGCGCGCTCGACGGCGTAGCCGCGGTCGACCAGAGCCTGGACGACCCCGTCGGAGTGCTCGTGTCCGCGGGTCTCGAGGGTGAGCGAGATGGCCACGTCGCCGAGGCCGAGGCCGGGCACCCGCCGGTGGTGCTGGATCTCCAGCACGTTGCACTGCATCTGCGCCAGCATGGTCAGCGCACCGGCCAGGTTGCCCGGCTTGTCCGGGACGCGCACCTGCAGCTGCAGGTAGCGCCCGGCCACGGTCAGGCCCTGCCGGATGATCCGCAGCAGCAGCAGCGGGTCGATGTTGCCGCCGGAGAGCACTGCGACGACGGGGCCCTCGTAGCGGACGGCGGCCTGCTCACCCAGCTCCATCAGGTGGGCGGTGGCGGCGGCGCCCGCGGGCTCGACGACCAGCTTGGCCCGCTCCACGAGGTAGACCAGGGCACGGGCGATCGCAGCCTCGCTGACGGTCTCCATGGCCTCGACCAGCTCGGCGACCAGCTCGAAGGGAACGTCTCCGGGGCGGCCCACCGCGATACCGTCGGCCATCGTGCTCATCCTGGCCACGGGGACCGGGTGGCCGGCCTGCAGCGACCCGGGCCAGGCCGCCGCCTGCTCGGCCTGCACGCCGACCACGCGGACGTCGGGCCGCGTGGCCTTGACCGCGGCGGCGATCCCGGCGAGCAGACCGCCGCCGCCCGTGGCGACGACGATCGTGCGCACGTCGGGGACCTGCTCGAGGATCTCCAGCCCGCAGGTGCCCTGCCCGGCGACGATGTCGGCGTGGTCGAACGGCGGGATGAAGACGGCGCCCTTCTCCGTCTCGTGCTGGCGCGCCACCTCGATGCAGTCGTCGAGGGTCTCCCCGGTCTGCACGACCGTCGCGCCGTAGCCGCGGGTGGCGGCCAGCTTGGGCATGGAGGCCCCGTTGGGCATGTAGACGGTGGCCTCGATGCCGAGCAGCCGGGCCGCCAGGGCCACACCCTGGGCGTGGTTGCCGGCACTGGCCGCCACGACGCCCCGGCGGCGCTCCTCCTCGGTCAGCCGCGACATCCGCGTGTAGGCGCCGCGGATCTTGAACGAGCCGGCCCGTTGGAGGTTCTCGCACTTCAGGTGGACCGGCAGCCCGGTGCGGTCGGAGAGCGCCTGGCTGAACTCCATCGGAGTCGGGGCGATGACGTCGGCGAGGACCTCGCGCGCGGCAAGCACGTCGTCGAGGGTCACGGTCGGGATCGTGGACACCCTCACACCGTAGCGCTGTCGGCGACGCTGTCGGCCACCTGGGCGGCGACCGCGCGCGCGAGCTCGGGACGCACCGGGGCCAGCAGGCCGGCCGCGAAGAGCAGGTATGCGGCGTCCACCCGCGTCCGTGCTGCGGCCGGGGGACGCCACCCGCCGCCGTGGTCACCGGCCACGGCGCCGAGGACCTGCTGGGCGGCGCCCGGCCCGGCGTGCCGCAGGACGCCGCCGGAGCCGAGCAGCAGCCGGACGTCCCGCAGCGGTCTCGGTGCCTCGCCGGGCGCGCCCGGCCGGCCGTGCCGACGGGCCGCGACGGTGGCGGCGAGGGTCGCCAGGGTCAGGTCGTGGGCCTGCTCGGCCGCGTCGAGCGGGAGCCGGCCGGGGTCGTCGTGCACCTGCCGCACCCAGGCGGCCAGCGCCGGGTCGTCGGTGCCCGGCAGCGCCTCGGCCGCGGCGGCCTCGAGCACCCCAGGTGCGCCCCACCGCATCCCGAGGTCTCCCTCGACGGTGCGGGCGTGCCAGAGCGTGGCGACCACGTGCTTGCGCAGCGTGGCGTCCTCGCCCTGCGGGGTGAGGACGGAGTAGACGTCGGTGGTCGCCCCGCCGACGTCGACGACCAGCACGTCGCCGCCCACCACCTCGGCCAGCACCTCGACTCCGGCCAGGACCGCGTCCGGCGTCGCCGCCCGGACCAGCCCGGCGAAGCGCGGTCCCCGCGACAGCCCCTTGCCGCCGATCACGTGCCCGAGGAAGACCTCGCGGATCGCCCGCCGCGCCGGGCCGGGGTCGACGACGCCGATCCGGGGCAGCACGTTGTCGGTCAGCCTCACCCGGCGGCCGGTGGCGGCCAGCTCGGCCGCGACCTCCTCACGCGCCTCGGCGTTGCCGGCCACCACGACCGGCGCGCCGACGCGGGAGCGGGCCAGGCGGCGCGCGTTGTGCACGAGGACCTCGGCGTTGCCGCCGTCGGTGCCGCCGACGAGCAGGACCACGTCCGGCCGGGCGGCGCGCAGCGCGGCCACCCCGGCGACGGTCAGCCTGCCGGCGGCGACGTGCACGACCTTCGCGCCGGCCGACAGGCCGACCCGGTGCCCCGCCTCGGCCGTCACCTCGCGCTCGTAGCCGACGACCGCCAGCCGCAGCCCCCCACCCGCGCTGGAGCACACCAGGACGCGGTCCGACCCGGGACCGTCGGCGAGCGGGTCGGGCGCACCCGGCCCGAGCGCGCGGCATACCCGCACGATCCCGTCGAGGACGTCGCGGCCCGGACCGGCGGTGGTGGGCACCGCGGCACCCGCGAGCAGGCCGCCGCCCTCGTCCACGAGGGCGGCCTTGGTGAAGGTCGAGCCGACGTCGACGAGCAGGTGGCTCACACCAGCGCGACGATCAGCGCGACGACGAGCCAGAGGACCGCGACACCCACGAGGACCAGGCCCCACAGCCGCAGCCGGTGCGCGGCGAGGACGGACTCCCGAGCCTCCTCGACCCCGAAGCCGAGCTCGGTGCCGATGTCGAGCGACCCGGGCGGCCCCCCGAAGCCCGCCCGCGGGCGGGTCGCCTCGTCCATCGCGGCCCGCCCGCGCAGGAAGAGCAGGACGCCGACCACCAGCAGCAGGAGCGGGAGGACGACTCCGAGGGTCCAGTACATGGAAGGCAAGGTGCCACACGGTCGGGGGTCGGCGCCACCGGACGCACCGGCCGGGCCGTGTGACACTGGAGGTATGCAGTTCTCCGCCCCGCTCCCCGGCCGTCCCGACCCCCTTCCCGGCATCCCCACGACGCACGAGGTGCTGGGCACCCCGCTGCGCGGTCCGTGGCCGGGTGACGACGTGGAGGTGCTCTACGTGGCGATGGGCTGCTTCTGGGGGGCCGAGCGGATCTTCTGGCAGCTGCCGGGGGTGGTGACCACCGCGGCCGGCTACCTGGGCGGCAGCACGCCGAACCCGACCTACGAGGAGGTGTGCAGCGGTCGCACCGGGCACGCCGAGGCGGTGCTGGTCGCCTACCACCGCGGGCAGACCTCCCCCGAGCTGCTGCTCAAGGCGTTCTGGGAGAACCACGACCCGACCACGCCGAACCGGCAGGGCAACGACGTCGGCACGCAGTACCGCTCGGCCGTCTGGTGGACCACACCGGAGCAGGAGCGGGCGGCGCTGGCCACGCGGGACGCCTTCGAGCAGGTCATCACCAGCGCCGGGCACGGCCGGATCGTCACCGAGCTGGAGCCGGCCTCCGGCGCCGGGCCGTTCTACTACGCGGAGGGCTACCACCAGCAGTACCTCCACAAGAACCCCGGGGGCTACTGCAACCACGGCCCGAACGGCTACACCTGCCCGGTCGGGCTGGTCCGCCAGGACGAGCTGCCCGCCCAGCAGGACGTGCTCCCCCCGCGGTGAGGGGTGCTGCGGGCCCCCCTGCAGGACGGCCCGTCCGCCGGGTCAGCCGCTGCTCGGCAGCCCCTCCTGGATCTCCTCGGCCGTCGGTGCCTGGATGTCCATCGGCTCGCCCCAGTTGTCGGCGTGGATCTCGCTGACCACGCCGTCGAGCTCGAAGGCGATCTTGCGCATCAGGTTGTCGGCGTCGAGCCACACCTCGTAGGTGATCTCCTCGCCCATCATCGCCGAGGCGGCCGCGGCGTCGTCGCCGGTCTGGCCCGAGGCGTCGAGCGCGGCGGCGCTGTCGACCGTCACCTCGTAGTGGCGCATCTGCTGGCCGTCCACGTCGTCCTCACCCAGGAAGACGACCTTGGAGGCACCCTCCTCCCAGGCGTCCCACGTCGTGGTGATGTCGACCTCGTCGAGCTGGGAGGCTGCGTCACCGAGCTGCTCCTTGGGCACCTGCATGAACTTGCCCTCCTGCGTCACGCCGGGCATCGACATGAAGACCTCGCCGCCGGCGAGGATCATGTGCGCCTCACCCATGCCGGGCAGGGTCATCTCGATGTCGAAGGCCGGGCTGTCGCCGCTCAGGTCGGCCTTGCCGGACATGTCCATCTCCTGGCTGCCCATGTTCATGACCATGTCGAGGGTGTAGCTGGACAGCTTCTCCTCGCCCGGCGACTTGAGCATGGCCAGGAACTCCTGGATGTCCACCTCCTGGCCCTCGGCCGGCGTGGCGGCCTCGGTGCCGGCCGCGGTCTCGGTGGAGCTCTCCCCCGCCGCCTCGGTGCCGGTCGCGGACTCCTGCGTGGTCCCGGTGGGGACGTCGGTCGTCCGGCCGGCCGGGTCGTCCCCCCCGCAGGCGACGAGGCTGAGCCCGAGGGCTCCGGCCGTCAGCAGTCCGGCCCAGCGGCGGTGCGTGCTCTTCATCTCGGGCGTCCTTTCCCCTCCGGTGGGACGCCCCGGAAGGAGGCATGCCCGTGAAGGACCATCGTGGCACACCGCGGCCCCGCACCGCACCGGCGGTTCTTCGGCACGGGGCTCGCTGTGGTCGAATGGCGGACGCCCCAACACCAGAGACAGCAAGGACCACCACGTGACCGGCAACGCCACCTTCCGCCACCGCGACGTCGCCGTCCTGTCCGTGACGGCCGTCGACGCGCCGGTGGTGCGGACCTCGGAGGAGTTCGACGCGAGCATCGGCGACTCCTACCGGCGCAACGGGCTGCGGCCGGGCATGCTCGCCGCGCTCGCCGGGATCCGGGAGCGCCGCTGGTGGGGCGAGGGCCAGCACTTCGTCGACGGCGCGATCGAGGCGGGCCGGCTGGCGCTGGAGCAGTCGGGCATCGACCCCTCGCGGGTGGGCCTGCTGGTCAACACCTCGGTGAGCCGCAGCCACCTGGAGCCCTCGATCGCGGTCCGCGTGCACGCCGAGCTGGGGCTGGCCACGCACTGCCTCAACTTCGACCTCACCAACGCCTGCCTCGGCTTCGTCAACGGGATGCAGCTGGCGGCGACCATGATCGACGCCGGCCAGATCGACTACGCCCTCGTCGTGGACGGGGAGGGCTCGCGCGAGCCGCAGGAGCGGACCCTGGAGCGGCTGGCCTCGCAGGAGGCGACCACCGAGGACATCCTGACCCAGTTCGCCACGCTGACCCTCGGCTCGGGCGCGGCCGCCATGGTCCTGGGCCGGGCGAGCGAGCACCCGGAGGGGCACCGCGTGGTGGGCGGCGTGAGCCGCGCGGCGACCGAGCACCACGACCTGTGCGTCGGCGACTTCGACGAGATGCGGACCGACACCCAGGGCCTGCTCACCGGCGGGCTGGCCCTGGCCGGCGACCTGTGGCGGGACGCCGGCCAGGAGTGGGACTGGCAGGACATGGACCGCTACGTCGTCCACCAGGTCTCCAGCGTGCACACCAGCCGGACCGCCCAGGCCCTCGGGCTGGACGAGTCGAGGATCCCGCTGACCTTCCCCACCCTGGGCAACGTCGGCCCGGCCGCGGTCGCCATCACCCTCGCCAAGGAGGCCGACAGCCTGGAGCGCGGCGACCGGGTGCTGATGATGGGCATCGGCTCCGGCCTCAACATGACCTGCCTCGAGCTGACCTGGTGAGACCGGCGTGACCGACCCGCACACCCGGCCGTTCGCCCAGCACGCCCACGGGCCGGCGGGGCGCGCGGTCTCGGACCCGCCCGGGATCCCGGCGCGGGAGCTGCCCGGGCTGGACCCTGCCTGGTCTCGGGTCGTCGTCGCACCGGACGGGGAGGGCACGGTCCGGCACTGGCACGTCCTCGACAACGGCCCCCTGCTGCAGGGGCGCGGCGAGGAGGTCGCGGCGACCCTGCTGTGCGTGCACGGCAACCCGACGTGGTCCTACCTGTGGCGAGAGGTCCTCGCCCAGGCTCCGCGGGGCTGGCGCGTCGTGGCCGTCGACCAGCTCGGCATGGGCTGGTCGGAGCGCACCGCCGAGGCGCGGCGGCTCGCGCAGCGGGTGGAGGACCTGGACGGGCTGGCCGCGACGCTCGGCCTGCACGGGTCCGGGCCGGTCGCGCTGCTCGCCCACGACTGGGGCGGCCCGGTCGGGCTGGGGTGGGCGCTGCGCCACGTCCCCGACCTCCTCGGCGTGGTGCTGACCAACACCGCCGTCCACCAGCCGGCGCAGTTCGCGCCGCCGGCGGTGATCCGCCTCGCCCGGGCGCCCGGCCTGCTCGCCCAGGTATGTCGTCGCACGCCTCTCTTCGTCCGCGCCGCCACCGCCCTGTCCGTGCCTCCGCTGCCGAGGGCGGTGCGCGACGCCTTCGCGGCGCCCTACGCGACGCCGGGGCGCCGGGCCGCGGTGGCCGACTTCGTCGCCGACATCCCGTTCGAGCCGGACCACCCGAGCCGGGAGGCGCTGGACGCGATCGCGGCCGGCCTGGCCGACCTCGCGCAGGTGCCCGCGCTGCTGGTGTGGGGGCCGCGGGACCCGGTGTTCGGGCAGCGCTACCTGGACGACATGGTGCGCCGTGTGCCGCACGCGGACGTGCAGCGCTACCCCGGCGCCTCGCACCTGGTGCTCGAGGACAGGCCCGAGGGGGTCGGCGTGGTCTGGCGCTGGCTACAGCAGCAGGTCGCCGCACGCGCGGCCGCGGAGCAGGTGCTCACCGGACCCGAGGACGTCGATGGCGGGTCCGGGATCGGCGCGGGCACCGACGTGGCCCGCGTGCCGGTCCGGGTCGACGTCGGCCGACCCGAGGAGCCGGCGGTCGTGGAGATGGGCGACGGGCGCCGCTCGGTCACCTTCGCCGAGCTGGCCGGTCGCGTGGACGACGTCGCACGCGGGCTGGCCGCACGCGGCGTGCAGCAGGGCGACCGCGTCGCCGTGCTCGTCCCCCCTGGCATCGAGCTGACCACGCTGGTCTACGCGCTGTGGCGGCTCGGGGCCGTGGTCGTGGTCGCCGACGCGGGCCTCGGACTGGGCCGGCTCGGCAGCGCGCTGCGCTCGGCCGGCCCGCGCCACGTGGTCGGGATCGGCCGCGCGCTCGCGCTGGCCCGCCTCACCGGGGTGCCGGGCCAGCACCTGCTGGTGGGGACCGGGGGCGCCGAGCTGGACACGCTCGCGCAGGAGGGGCGCACGGCATACCCCGGCCTGCCCGAGGAGGGCGACCTCGACGGCGACGCCGACGGGGCGGTGCTGTTCACCTCCGGGGCGACCGGGCCCCCCAAGGGCGTCGTCTACACCCGCGCCCGGCTGGGCGCCCAGGTGGGGCTGCTGCGCGACACCTTCGCGCTGGCGCCCGGCGACGCCCTCGTCGCCGCGTTCGCGCCCTTCGCCCTGTACGGTCCGGCGCTCGGCCTGACCAGCGTCGTGCCCGACATGGACGTCACGGCACCGCACACCCTCACCGCACGGGCGCTCGCCGACGCCGTCGCGGCGGTGGGCGCCACCGCCGTCTTCGCCGCCCCCGCAGCCCTGCGCAACGTGGTCGCCACGGCCGGTGAGCTCGATGAGCAGCAGCGCGACGCACTGACCCGGCCGCGCCTCGTGCTGTCGGCCGGCGCACCGGTCCCGGTGGCGCTCCTGCGCCAGGTGCGCGAGCTGCTGCCCGAGGCGGCGACGCACACGCCCTACGGGATGACCGAGGCGCTGCCGGTCGCCACGCTCGACCCGACGACGCTCGACCCCGCGGACGAGCCGGGCGTCTGCGTCGGCGAGCCGGTGCCCGGCGTCACCGTCGCGATCGCCCCGCTCGACGCGGACGGCGTGCCGGCCGAGGACCTGGTCGGCGACGCCGGCGTGCTCGGCGAGATCGTCGTGCGCGGCCCGCACGTCAAGGAACGCTACGACCGGCTGTGGACCCACCAGCAGGCCAGCGACCGGCCGCACGGCTGGCACCGGACCGGCGACGTGGGGCACCTGGACGACCGCGGACGGCTCTGGGTCGAGGGCCGGCTCGCCCACGTGATCACCACGCCCGCCGGGCCGGTGACCCCGTATGCCGTGGAGGAGCGCCTCCGCGGGCTGCCCGCGATCGCCGACGTCGCGGTCGCCGGGGTCGGCCCGGCCGGCACCCAGCAGGTCGTGGTCGTCGTCGTGCCGCCCGGTCGCGGCGGGCCGGCCGCCCGGCTGACCGGGGCCCCGCGGGGGTCGGCGGTGCTGGCCCCGGCGGACGTCGCGGAGGCCGTGCGCGCCTCCGCCGGCGTCCCCGTCTGCGCCGTGCTCGTGCGCGACTGGCTGCCGGTCGACGTGCGGCACGCCAGCAAGGTCGACCGCGGCGAGCTGGCCCGCTGGGCGACGGGGGTCCTGCACGGTCGCCCGCTGCGGGACCGGCTCGCGGACGCCGTGCGCGACCGGGCACCGAGGACGAGGAGCCGCTGATGACCCACCCGACCGGCGACACGCTTGGTCCACCGGCGGCGCCCACCGTGTCGCCGGTCGGGGGTGCCGGGCAGCGGGTCCTGGTGACGGGCGCGAGCGGGATGCTCGGCGGCGCCGTCGCCGACCTCCTGGCCGCGCGCGGCTGGGACGTCACCGTGATGCAGCGCCGCTCCTCGGGGGGCCGCCACCGGGAGTCGCTGGGCGACGTCCGGGACGAGGACGCGGTCGCGCGGGCGGTCGCCGGCCAGGACGCCGTCGTGCACCTGGCCGCGAAGGTCGACGTCGTGGGGCCGTGGATGGACTTCGTGCGGGTCAACGCGACCGGGACGCGGCACGTCGTGGAGGCCGTGCGGGCCTCCGGTGCCGGACGGCTGGTGCAGGTCTCCTCGCCCTCGGTGGCGCACACCGGCCGCTCGCTGGCCGGGGCGGGCGCCGGTCCGGCCAGCCCGATGCGGGCACGGGGCAGCTATGCGCGCACCAAGGCCGCCGCCGAGCTCTTCGCCCTGCTGGCCGACTCCCCCGACCTCGCCGTCACCGCGGTGCGCCCGCACCTGGTGTGGGGTCCCGGGGACACCCAGCTGGTCGGGCGGATCGCCGAGCGGGCGAAGCAGGGGCGGCTCGCCCTCGTCGGCCCTGGCACCGCGCTCATCGACACCACCTACGTGGACAACGCGGCCGAAGCGGTCGTGGCCGCGCTCGAGCGGATCGAGCAGGCCCGGGGCGAGGCGTTCGTCGTCACCAACGGCGAGCCGCGGCCCGTCGGTGAGCTCCTCGCCGCGATCTGCCGTGCGGTCGGTGCACCGCCGCCGCGCCTGCACGTGCCGCGGCCGGTGGCGTGGGCACTGGGCGGTGCGGTCGAGGCCGCCGTCGCGGTCTCCGAGCGGGTCGAACTCCTCCCGACGATCACCCAGCCGCCGCTGACGCGCTTCCTCGCCGAGCAGCTGAGCACCGCGCACTGGTTCGACCAGCGGCGCACCCGTGAGGTGCTGGACTGGGAGCCGCGGGTGAGCATCGCCGAGGGGCTGGAGCGGCTGGCGGAGCACGCGTGCGGCTGACGCGTGCGGCGTGAAGGCGAGATCCGCGACCGCCTAGACTCACGGCATACCCGCCCGTCGCAAGGAGGACCACCATGGCCGAGGCCGTCATCGTCGCCGCCGCCCGTACCCCGATCGGTCGCGCCTTCAAGGGTTCGCTGACCTCCGTCCGCCCCGACGACATGGCTGCCGGCGTCATCCGCGCGGCCCTCGACCAGGTCCCCGGGCTCGACCCCACCACCGTCGACGACCTCTACCTCGGCTGTGCCGAGCCGTGGGGCGAGCACGGCTTCAACATGGCCCGAGTCGTGTCGGTCATGCTCGGCCTCGACACCGTGCCGGGCTCGACGATCAACCGCTTCTGCGCCTCCTCGGTCCAGACCACCCGGCAGGCCTTCCACGCGATCAAGGCCGGCGAGGGCGAGGTCTTCATCAGCGCCGGCGTCGAGTGCGTCTCGCGCTACGCCGACTTCAAGGGTGCCGGCGAGAGCAAGCCGGAGTGGCACAACCCCCTCTTCGCCGACGCCATGGCGCGCACCAAGGAGACCGCCAGGACCAACGCGACCTGGACCGACCCGCGCGAGCAGGGCCTGATCCCCGACGCCTACATCGCGATGGGCCAGACGGCCGAGAACGTCGCCACCTCCCTGGGCATCCCCCGCGAACGCCAGGACGAGTGGGGCGTGACCAGCCAGAACCGCGCCGAGAAGGCCATCGCCGAGGGAGTCTTCGAGCGCGAGATCGCCCCGGTCACCCTCGCCGACGGCACGGTCGTCTCCACCGACGACGGCCCGCGTCCCGGCGTGACCATGGAGAAGGTCTCCCAGCTCCAGCCGGTCTTCCGCGAGGACGGCACCGTCACGGCGGGCAACTGCTGCCCGCTCAACGACGGCGCCGCCGCGCTGGTCGTGATGAGCGACACCAGGGCCAAGGAGCTGGGGCTGAGGCCGCTGGCCCGCGTCGTGTCCACCGGCGTCTCCGCCCTCTCCCCCGAGATCATGGGTCTGGGTCCGATCGAGGCGTCCAGGCAGGCCCTGGCCCGGGCCGGGATGACCATCGAGGACATGGACCTCTACGAGATCAACGAGGCCTTCGCCGTCCAGGTGCTCGGCTCTGCCGACGCGCTCGGCATGGACTACGAGCGGCTCAACGTGCACGGCGGCGCGATCGCGCTGGGCCACCCGTTCGGCTCCACCGGCGCGCGCATCTCGACCACCCTGATCAACGCCCTGCAGACGCACGACAAGCAGTTCGGGCTGGAGACGATGTGCGTCGGCGGCGGCCAGGGGATGGCGATCGTCCTGGAGCGGCTCAGCTGAGCGCCTACCCGGCGGCGCGGACGCGCTGCCGGTAAGGTTGGGCGCGTCCTGCCCCCGACCGACCTCGTGAGGTACCCCTATGGCCGGTGGTCTCGCCGCCCTGCTCGACGACATCGCGGCGATCGCCCGCCTGGCGGCCGCGTCCGTCGACGACGTGGCGGCGGCCGCGGGCCGGGCGAGCACCAAGGCGGTCGGCGTGGTCGTCGACGACACGGCGGTGACCCCGCGCTACGTCACCGGGTTCGACCCCCGGCGCGAGCTGCCGATGATCCACAAGATCGCGCTGGGATCGATCCGCAACAAGCTGCTCTTCATCCTGCCGGCGATCCTGCTGCTCAGCCAGTTCCTGCCCTGGGTCGTCACGCCGCTGCTCATGCTCGGCGGGGCCTACCTGTCCTACGAGGGCGCCCACAAGATGCTCGAGTGGTTCGGGGTGGGCGGCCACGAGGCGGCCGAGGAGGTCGAGGACCGGGCCGTCCGGCGGGGTCCGGAGCAGGAGAAGAAGATGGTCGCCGGCGCGATCCGCACCGACTTCATCCTCTCCGCGGAGATCATGGTCATCGCGCTGCGCGAGGTGACCCACGAGCCGCTGCTCTCGCGGGCGGCGATCCTGGTCATCGTGGCGATCGGCATCACCGCGCTGGTCTACGGCGTGGTCGCGATCATCGTCAAGATGGACGACGTCGGACTGCATCTGGCCGGCAAGCCGTCACCGGTGATGCAGCGCCTGGGCACGAGCCTGGTCAAGGGGATGAAGCACGTGCTCCAGGTGCTCGCCACCGTCGGCGTCGTGGCGATGCTCTGGGTCGGCGGGCACATCCTGCTCGTGGGCATCGACGAGCTCGGCTTCCACCCGATCTACGACTTCGTCCACCACGCCGAGGGCGTCGTCGGCTCCTGGGTGCCTGCCATCGGCGGCGTCCTGTCCTGGCTGACCAACACCCTCTTCTCAGCCCTGCTCGGGCTCGTGGTCGGACTGGTCCTGGTCGGCGTCCGGGCCCTCCTGCCCTCCCACGACGAGGACGGGGCGCAGGAGCACGCAGCCGCGCACTGAGACCGTGCCGACCGTGTCGCCGGTCGGTCTGGTGGTCAGCCCATCGAGGCCGCCCAGGCGTCGAGCGCCTGCTGCACCTGCTCGTCGTCGCGCTGCGCCACCCGCGTCATGATCGTCCACCGCACGCCGTAGGGGTCCTGCACCGAGGCGAAGCGGTCACCCGTCACCTCGAAGTCGGCCGCCTCCTCGCGCACCCGCGCGCCCCGGGCGACGGCGCGGGCGAGGGTCGCGTCGACGTCGGGCACGTAGACAGCGATGCTGAACCGCGCGTCGTCGCTGCCCGGGTCGTTGGCCACGGCGTGGAACTGCTCGTTGGCGTCCATCACCTGCAACCGGCCGTCCTCGAGCTCCAGCTCGCAGTGCCAGACGCTGCCGTCGGGGCCGTTCATCCGGCTGGTCACGCGGGCGTCGAGGACGTCGGTGTAGAAGTCCACCGCCTCCGCCGCGGGCGAGACCACGAGCAGGGGGGTGAGCGTGCTGTAGCCCACGGGCCGGTACGGCGTCGGGGCAGAGGGTCGGGTGTCTGTCGTCATGTCACCCACCCTCCTAGGATCAGCGACGTGCCGCTTGAAGATCCGCGACGATCTGGCCCGGCGCGACCTGCCGGGGTGCTCTGGCCGGCCCGCGGTCAGGACGTCTACGACGTCGGCCAGGAGCAGGTGTCCGAGCCGATCACCGAGGTCGTCAGCCACTACTGGTGGGTGCGCTGGCGTCGGGAGTCCGTCCGCCCGTTCCGGCCCCACGTCCTTGGCCACCCGGTGGCGCACCTGACGGTCGAGGACGCCGAGGGCGGACGCATGCACGGTGTCGGTATGCCGTCCGCCCTCGTCCACGGGCTCCTCACCCGCGTCTTCGCGCCCGACCTGCCGACGGCCGGCAGGGTCGCAGGGGTCGCCTTCCGGCCCGGCGGGCTGGCTGCCCTGCTCGACCGGGACGTGCGTGACCTGACCGACCGGATCGTGCGGGCCGCGGACGTGCTCGGCCCACGGGTGAGCGAGGCCGCGCAGGCGGTGCTGGGCGAGCCGGACGAGGCCACCCGCCGTCAGCTTCTCCTCGCCTACCTGCTCGAGGTGCTCGATCCGCAGCTGCAGCGGGTGCGTGAGGACACCGCATACGCGACCGTGCTGGGGGCGGTGGACCTGATGCGGGCGCGTGAGCACACCACGCTCGCGCCGGTCGCGGACCGGTTGCACGTGTCGACCCGGACGCTGCAGCGGATGTTCGCGCGCTACGTCGGAGCCTCCCCGCTGTGGGTGCTGCGGCGCTACCGCCTGCAGGATGCGGCGCGCGCCATCGACACCGGCGACGGGCAGGACCTCGCCGCGCTGGCGAGCGACCTGGGCTTCGCCGACCAGGCGCACCTGACCCGCGCGTTCACCGCCGTGGTCGGGGTGCCGCCCTCGGCCTACCGACGGGGCGGGCCGGGATCAGGGCAGTGAGCGGCGCAGCGCGGTCAGCCGCCCGCCGAGCTCCTCCTCGCCCAGCCCGGCCGCGCGCCAGTCGTAGACCATCACCCGCAGCTGGTCCATGAGGACCCCGGGACCGAGGTCGGGGACCGGGACACGCTCCGTACCCTGCACGTCGGCGACCGCGTCGGCGAGCGCCTGCACCGTCGCCGACACCCCCGGGACGGCAGGGAGCGCGCGGTCCAGGGGCAGCTGCTGCCACCGCCGGACCACGCGCTCCAGCTCGTCCCCGACCGTGCGGCCGGGGTCGGTCATCAGCTCCTCTGCAGGATCGAGAAGAGACGCAGGAACTCGATGTAGAGCCAGACCAGGGTCGCCACGAGGCCGTGGGCGAGCAGCCAGGAGTACTTCTCCGGCGCACCGCCGGAGACCGCGCGGTCGATCGAGTCGAAGTCGACGGCCAGCGAGTAGGACGCCAGGCCGACACCGAAGAGCGAGACGAGGATGCCCAGCGGGCCGCCGTAGATGCCCCAGCCGTCGCCGAAGCCCAGGAACGAGGCACCGATGTTGACGAGCAGGAAGACCAGGTAGCCCATCGCCATCATCCCGAAGATGCGGCGCGACTTGCTGGTGACCTTGATGAAGCCGGCCTTCCAGCCGATGAACATCCCGGCGAAGGTCGCCATCGTGGCGACCACCGCGGTGGTGACGACGCCGGGGTACATCGCGTTGAAGGTCACGCTGACCGCGCCCAGGAACAGGCCCTGCAGCACGGCGTGCACCATGATCAGCGGGACGTTGACCTGCTTGGAGAAGCCGATGGCGAAGCTCAGCGCGAGCGAGCCGAACATGCCGAGCAGCCAGACCGGCATCGCCACGCCCGGCTGGGCACCCACGTAGAACCAGGTGGCGGCGGTCACGGCGAGCACGACGCCGAAGAGCATCAGCGACTTGACGACGACGTCGTCCAGGGTCAGCCGTCCGGTCTGCGCCGGGCCCGCGGGCGTCTGCGCGTACATGTCGCGCAGCTGCCGGTCGGTGAGCGTCTCGCTGGGGCCGGGCTGGTAGCCGGCCGGGATGGTCGGCGCGCCCTGGGCAGAGGCGTGGCCACCGGCCTGCTGGCCGAAGCCTGCGTAGGCGCGCTGCGCGGCCTCCCTGTCGATGCGGTTGAAGACCGGGTTGACGGCCATGAAACCTCCGTGGTTCGCGTGGCACGACGGGAAAGTCCCCCGCCGTGTCGGTTCACAGCCTAGAACGAGCGACCGGCGCAGACCATTCCGCGGCGGGTCTGTGTCAGAGGGTGGCGAGCCTGACGTTGGCGAGCTCGCGACCGTAGTGCGCGCGCATCGCGACCTTGCGCTCGAGGTCCTCGATGACGGCGGGCGCGAAGTCCACCTCGTAGAGCGCCTCGCAGCTGCCCAGCCCGCCGGGGCTGAAGACGTTGACCTCCATGAGCTTGTCCCCGACGATGTCGAGCCCGACCAGGAACATCCCGTCGGCGACCAGCTTGGGCCGCACGGCGTCCACCAGGCCGAGCATCTCGTCGGTGACCTCCACCGCCTCCGCCTTGCCGCCGGCGGACATGTTGGAGCGGATGTCCTCGCTCGTGCTCCGGCGCCGGAAGGCGGCATACTTGCCGTCCACCTTCAGCGGGCGACCGTTCATCACGAACATCCGGACGTCGCCGTCCTTGGCCTGCGGCAGGTACTCCTGCACCACGACATATCCGTCGCGCGCGATCGCCTCGATGATCTGGTTGAGGTTGGGCGACTCCTTGGAGTTGACCATGAAGACGCCCGAGCCGCCGGATCCCTGGAGCGGTTTGAGCACCGCCTTGCCGCCCAGCTCCTGGACGAACTGCTCGATCCGCAGCCCGTCCCGCGAGATGAGGGTCCGCGGCCGGACCGCCTCCGGGAAGTGCTGGAAGTAGGACTTGGACAGCGCGGTCGCCAGGCTGCCCGGGTCGTTGACCACCAGGACGCCTCCGGAGGCGATGAGGTCGCCGAAACCGACGAGGGCGTTGTTGGCCCAGGCCGCTCCGTCCGCGTCCTCGGCGGGGTCGCTGCGCAGCATGACGACGTCGAACTCGTCGAGCGGGATCTGCTCGTCCTCCTCCGGCTTCTGGACGTCGTGCAGATAGCGCTCGAGCGAGCGGTAGGTCTTCTCCGCCCCCGCCCGGGCGCGCGCGGACAGCGAGCCGTCCGGCTCGTAGCCGAAGTCGCCCATCCCCATCAGCCAGGCCTCGTGACCCATGTTGGTGGCGGTCATCGCCAGCCGTGTGGTGGTGTAGACGGACTGCTCGGTCATGACGTCGTTGACGACGAAGGCGATCTTCATCCCAGGCCTTTCGTGAGGGTGGTGAGGTCGTCGGTCCCGGCGACCTCGTGCAGGCGCGTGACGGCGCGGGGGTCGCGCAGCCAGCGGGGGGTGAGTCGGGGCGGGCGCAGGATCCCGCGGTCGTGCAGGTCCTGCACCAGCGGCAGGTCGCGCAGGGCGAACTTGCCCAGGAAGAGCAGGTCCAGGGTCCCGCCGCCGGCCAGGTGGTCACGCAGGTCGAGCAGGCCGCGCAGGTAGATGGCGTCCTTGGTGAGCCCGCCGGAGCGGTAGACCCGCATGACGGTGGTGTAGGCCGTGCCCGCCGGCACGCCGTCCGCCACCAGGGCCGCGTGCGCCTCCCGGAACGAGGCGCCGGAGAGCATCCGGTGGACGGTGAGCACCCGCACGGCCAGCTGCCGGAGCCGGAACGGCGTCAGGCCTCCGCAGCCCACCTCGGCGAGCACCGCCAGGCCCTCCTGGGTCTCGTCGTAGCCGGCCAGGCCCTCGCCGAGGGTCTTCACCGGCTGGCCGGACCCGTTGACCTGGGTCACCAGGTGGGTGCCGACCTCGTGCTGGAGCAGGGCGTCGCCGCGGACGGCCGCGACGGCCGCGGTCTCGCTGATCAGCAGGGTGCTGCCCTCGACGAGCACGCCGCTGACGTCGGGCCGGACCTCGGCGTGGATCCCGACATCGGGATCGTCCTCGCGGTAGGTCTCGATCTCGGCCTCCGCCAGCGCCAGGAACTCCTCGGCGGTCAGCATGTCGCCGGGCTGCCCGGCCACGTCGAGCCGGGCGACGAGGTCCTGGGCCTGCCCGCGCAGGGTGGGCCCGACGGCTCCGTACAGCTCCACCGACAGCGCCCGGAAGTCGGCGGTGCCCCGCGCCCGGAGCATCTCCAGCTGGAGCTTCATCTCCCGGTGCTTGCGGCGCAGCAGGTCGCCCAGCGTCGGGTCGCCGACCCGGTCGAGGGCGACGTGGTCCAGCTGGGCGTCGAGGACGTCGGGGTCGGCGTCGAGCTCCCGGTAGCGGAACGGAGGCTCCTTCACAGTGCCGGCCAGGAACTCGGCGCGGTGCGCCTCGGCGTCGACAGGCGTGACGTCCAGGATGAAGCGGATGCCCGAGGAGAGCATCGCCAGGGTGTGGTCGACGGCGAGGTCCTCGGCGCTCAGCACGGCGGGACCCTCGGCGGGGGTCACGCGCTCACCTGCGCTCCAGGGTGCGCAGCGCGTCCAGCACCGGCGCGTGGGTGGCGGCGAGGGCGTCCGCCAGCTCCTGCAGGTGCTGCCGGTCCGGCTGGCCGGTCCACTCGTCCATGAAGGTCTTCTTGAACTCCAGGGCGAGGCAGACGCCGACGCCTGCGTAGCGCTCGTGGACCCACCAGGCCAGGGCCCGGCCCTCGAACTTGACGTTCTCCCGCACGTCCAGGTGGTGTCCCTGCACCTGCTGGGCCCGCAGCGTCCGGGAGAAGGCCTGCACGAGCGGGGCGAACCTCTCGTCCACGGTGCCGGTGCCCAGGTTGACCTCCGGGTTCTCCTCGACGTCCGCCTCGTCGGCGTCGGCACCGTCCCGGCGGTGGTTGTAGGAGTGCACGTCGTAGACCACGAAGGGACCGCGCGCCGCCACCTCGTCCAGGTGCCGGGCGAGGTCGGCGTAGAAGGCGTCGTAGACCTGCAGGCTCCCCGCGACGAGCTCCTCCTCGAGCGGGTCCGCACGCCATACCTCCAGCCCCCAGCAGTCCTCCGGCGTGCGGTAGACGGCCGTCTCACGGGGCCGGTTGAGGTCGACCTCGAAGCGCGAGCGTCGGGCGACGACGCGGGCCGGGGCGGCCGCGCCGATCACGTCGGTGAAGGGATCCTCCTCGCGCAGCCGCACGGCCTCCTCGAGGATCATCGCGGCGGCGATCTCGGGGCGCAGCTCGTGGCCCTGGTGGATGGCGGTGGCGACCAGCTGCCCGGACCAGTCGCCATGGATGTCGTGCGTCGGTGGCATGTGCCCTGTCTACCCGACGTTGACGCACGCGTCACCCTGAGGGCCGACCGCAGGACGGCGGGGATTCCGTTTGTCGGGGGTGGCCGTTAGGCTCTGGGGGTCATCCGGCCGGAAGGAGTGAGGGTATGGCGCGTCTCGCCCCCTCGCGCCGGCGCGCCCGCAGCTCGCTCGCCCTGGTGCTGACCGCCGGTGTCGGACTGAGCGGTGTCGCCGGCACGGGCCTGGTCGCTGGCGCGAGCCCCACGACGTCCGCCCGCACGATCGCGCCACCGCAGCACCCCGTCCAGCCGCTCCGCCAACCACTGCCCGAGCCGCCGGTCGACGCGTCCGACCCGGCGCTGCGCCTGGGGCTGACGCCCTACCACGACGTCTCGCGCCGGATCAACGCCGCCGTCGCCTCCTCCGACCGGGTCTCCGCGCAGGTGCTCACCACCACCGCCGGCGGCCGCGACGTGGTCATGGTCACGCTCACCGCGCCGGAGACCCCGGCGCAGATCGAGCGTCAGCAGGCGATGCGCGAGCTGGTCGGCGACCGTCCGGCGCTGGCCGCCCGCGACACCGAGGTGGCCCGGGACTACAAGGTGCCGGTGCTCGTCGACGCCAACATCCACGGCAACGAGTTCGAGGGCACCGACGCGGCGCTGCGGCTGGTCGAGGAGTGGGCGACCTCCACCGACCCGCAGGTGGTGCGCACCCTGGAGACCACCCGCGTGCACCTGGTGATCTCGGCCAACCCGGACGGCCGGGCCGCCAACACCCGGCGCAACGCGGCCGGCTTCGACCTCAACCGCGACCTGCTCACCGCCAGCCAGCCGGAGTCGCGGGCGCTGCGCGAGGTCCTGGCCCGGGTCCAGCCGGTGATGATGATCGACCTGCACGGCTACGTCAACGGCACGCTGGTGGAGCCCACGACGCCGCCGCACGGGGAGAACTACGAATACGACCTCTTCCTCAAGCACGCCTGGCCCAACGCGCTCGGTATCGAGCAGGCCATCCTCGACCTCGGCTACGGCGAGTCCGACGGCCTGCGCCCGCCCCAGGTGCCGCTGCGCGACTGGGACGAGGGCTGGGACGACTGGCCGCCGATCTTCGCGCCCCAGTACGCCGCCCTCCACGGTGCGGTGGCGCACACGGTCGAGATCCCGCTGCGGGTCAACAACTCCTCCTACCAGCTGCCGGTCGAGGAGCTGCGGCGCCGGGCGGCGATCAACACCGACGTCGCCCACGCCGTGATCACCGCGACGCTGGGGTATGTCGCGGCGCACCGCTCCGCCCTCCTCGCCGACCAGATCGAGGTCTTCCGCCGCGGCGCGGCGGGCGAGCCGCAGCGCCGGGTGGCCGACGTCCTGCCCGAGGTGGCCGGCGAGGAGGATGTCTGGACCACCCTCTACCCGCGCGCCTACGTCATACCCGTGGGTCCCGGGCAGCGCTCCGCCCCGGCGGCCGCGCGCCTGGTCGACCATCTGCTCGCCGACGGCGTGCAGGTGCGGCGGCTGACGCGGGCGGCGCGGATCGACGGCGCCACCTACCCGGTCGGCAGCTATGTGGTCGACCTGCACCAGCCGTTGCGCGGGCTGGCCAACACCACGCTCGGGCCGGGCACCGACATCTCCGAGCGGGTCGGGGCGATGTACGACATCTCCGGGTGGAGCCTGGGGCTGCTGTGGGGCGCCGACGTCGTCACCGTGCCGCAGGGCGCGCCGCTGCGGGTGGCCGACGAGCCGGTCGAGGCCGCCGCCGCCACCGCGTCGGTCGAGCCGTCCCGCACGGGATGGGTGCTGCATCTCGACGACCCGGCGGACGTGGCCGCCCTCACGGACCTGCTCGGGGCAGGGGTCCCGGTGCAGTGGCTCGACGACGGGTCGGTCCTGGTGCCGCAGGGTGCCGACGCGGCCGCGGTGGCGCAGGAGCACGGCGTCCAGCTGGCCGCGGCACCGCGGGGCAGCGTCGGTGAGCCCCTCGAGCACCTCCTCGTCGGCGTCGCCGGCACGCCCGAGGAGCGCTGGGCGATCGGCGAGATGGACCTGGTGGCGCAGCCGGTCAGCAGCGCGGCGCTCAACGACGGGCTCGACCTGTCCGGGCTCGACGCGCTCTACGTCTCCTCGGGGCTGCGGTGGGCCGAGCTCACCCCGGACGCCCGGGCCGAGCTGCGGTCCTTCGTCGACGACGGCGGCGGCGTGGTGGCGCGCGGGCCGGAGGGCGCAGCCCTCAACGCCGCCCTGGGGCTGCTCGACGTCACCGCCGTGGAGGGCCGCGGGGACGCCAACGGCGTCGTGACCGTGGACAACGCCACCGGCCCGCTGGGCAGCGGCGCACCGGAGCACACCTTCGTCTACGCCCCGATGTGGTTCACCGGACTCGGCAGCGGCGTCGTCGTGGAGCAGCGTCTCGCCCCGGACCCGCTGCTCAGCGGGCACTGGCGTCCCCGTGACGACGGCACGGGCGGTCCGGGGGACGCGGCCGGGCAGGCGCTGGTCGTGCGCGGCGAGGACGACGCGACCGGGGCACGCACCGTCCTGATCGGCTCCGAGCCGCTCTTCCGGGCCCATCCCAAGGGCAGTACGCCCTGGTCGCCCGGGCCCTGCTCTGGTCCTCCCTCGGCGGCTGAGCCACCCTCCCGGACCTGGTGGGCTGACACGCCCGGCGGCCGCGCCCGGGTGCGGCACGGCATACCCCTCTGCCACGATGAGGCTCGTGAACCCGAGCACACCTGCATCGCTGGAGGCTGCCACCGCGAAGATGCGCGCGGCACGGGTGTCCGACGTCGCCGTGGAGGTCTTCCGGCAGGCGTGGACCGAGCTGGCCCGCGGGGACACCGGCACCCTCGCCGAGACCCAGCTGGAGCCGGTGACCGACCTGGACAGCCTCCAGGACCTCGATCCCGACGCCGAGGCCCGGGCTCTGGGCCGCACCGCGGTCGTCAAGCTCAACGGCGGACTGGGCACCTCGATGGGCATGGACCGCGCCAAGTCCCTGGTGCCCGTGCGCGAGGGCCGCAGCTTCCTGGAGCTGACGATCGACCAGGTGCGGCACGCGCGCGAGCGGTCGGGGGCGCGGCTGCCGCTGGTGCTGATGAACTCCTTCCGCACCCGCGAGGACAGCCTGGCGGTCCTCGCCGAGCACCCGGACCTGCCGGTCGACGGCGTGGACGCCGACTTCCTGCAGAGCCAGGAGCCCAAGCTGCTCGCCGGGACGCTCGCCCCGGTGCAGTGGCCGGCGGACCCGGACCTGGAGTGGTGCCCGCCGGGGCACGGTGACCTCTACCCCGCGCTGCTGGCCTCCGGGATGCTGGAGCAGCTGAGGGCGGCGGGCTTCCGCTACGCGATGGTGAGCAACTCCGACAACGTCGGGGCTGCCCCCTCGGCGGCGATCGCGGACTGGTTCGCCCGCAGCGGGGCGCCGCTGGCGATGGAGGTGTGCCGGCGCACGGCCGCCGACCGCAAGGGCGGCCACCTGGCGGTGCGCCGGTCCGACGGGCAGCTGGTGCTGCGGGAGAAGGCGCAGACCGCGCCGGAGGACGCCGACGCCTTCGCCGACGTCGACCGGCACCGCTTCTTCAACACCAACACCCTGTGGCTCGACCTGGACCAGGTCGCCTCGGTGCTGAAGGAGCGCGGCGGCGTCCTGGGCCTGCCGCTGATCCGCAACGAGAAGACGGTCGACCCCACCGACCCCACCTCTCCGCGCGTGGTGCAGGTCGAGACGGCGATGGGCTCGGCGATCGAGGTGTTCGAGGGGGCCACGGCGATCGAGGTGCCGCGCACGAGGTTCCGTCCGGTGAAGACCACCGACGACCTGCTGCTGCTGCGCTCGGACGCGTTCGAGCTGACCGACGACGCCCGGCTCGAGCCCGTCGTCGACCCGCTGCCGCTGGTGACGCTCGGCGAGCACTACCGCACGCTGGCTGCGTTCGAGTGTCGCTTCCCGCACGGCGCGCCCTCGCTGCGGGAGGCGTCCTCGCTGACCGTGGAGGGTGACTGGACCTTCGGGGCCGGGGTGCGGGTGGTCGGCGACGCGCTGCTGGGTGCCACCCCCGGTGCGCGGCCCGTGCCCGACGACGCGACCGTGGGACCGGACGGCGTGGCCTGACCGGCTCCGGCGGCCCTCGGCCACGACCCGGAGCGCAGCCGCTGCGCTCAGGGGGTTCCAGTCATCCGTCCGTCGCCTGGCCGGTCGTGCGGGCCAGGTATCGGCCCAGCTCGACCAGACCGTCCTCCCCCAGCACCTCGCCCGGCAGCAGCGGCACCTCGACGAGCGGGAGCTGCGGCAGCGACGAGCGCAGCTGGGCGAGGTAGCCCTCCTCCACCTCCCGGCGGGCGGCGAGCAGGTCGCCGGCGTCCGCGGGCGAACGCTTGTTGACGACCACGGCCGCCACGTCCATCCCGGAACGGACCAGCTGCGCGTGCAGCTCGACCGACTCCAGCACGGGCAGCCGCTCCGCGGCGGTGACGATGACGAACGCGGTCGCGGCGTGGTCCTGCAGCACCCCGCGCAGATTGCGGAAGCGGTGCTGACGGCGGTCGAGCACCTCGCGGATCTCCTCGTCGCGCCGGGCGCGACGGTCCTGGGTGCGGCGCGGGCCGACCGAGGTCCCGACGACGTCGGCGGCGGGGTCCCGGTCCCGGTCCTCGCCCTCGAGCCCCCGCAGCGCGGCCCCGAACCTGGAGGAGCGGTCCTGACGCCGCAGCAGCCCCTCCGTCCAGGCCTGCATGAGCTCGGGCAGGGCGATGAGCCGGGTGGTGTGCCCGCTCGGCGCGGTGTCGAAGATCACCAGCTCCTCGGGCGCGCGAGCCTCGACGACCTCGGCGACCCGCTCGAGCACCGCGGCCTCGTGGGTGCCTGGCGCGTCGCGCGCCAGGTCCAGGTGCTTGTCGACCTCGCGCTGCAGGTGCTCGGGCATCAGCCGGTGCAAGGTCGTGCGCACCGTCTTCAGGTGGGCGTCGGTGGTGCGACCGGGATCGATCTCCAGGCCACGCAGGAGCGGGGCGAGCTCGACGGGCTCGTCGCCCACCTCGCGTCCCCACAGGTGCCCGAGGTTGTGCGCGGGGTCGGTGGAGACCACCACCGTCGGCCGGCCGGCGCGTGCCTGCGCCAGGGCGAGCGCGGAGGCGACGGCGGTCTTGCCGACCCCGCCCTTGCCCCCGACGAACAGGACCTCGCGCTCTCGGGCCAGGTCGGTCAGCGGGTGGGACATCGGGCTCCTGGGGTCGGGGGGTGGAGGACCGTGATCAGCAGCAGGAGAAGGTGTCCAGCGGCGAGCGGTCCAGGCCCATCCGCCGGTGCCAGGCGTGGAACTGCTCGTAGACGGCGGGCAGCAGCTCGACGGTGTAGTAGCTGGCGGGGTTGGGCACGCCGAGCGCCTCGGCCATGACGATGACCATGAACAGGTCGTCCTCGTCCTGCTGGGCGCGGGCGAAGGTGCGCCGGTAGGGACCGCTGTAGAAGTCCCGCAGCCCCGCGGCCAGCCCTGAGAGGCGGCCGCGGGGCTCCGGGGTCGGATCGGACATGCTGCCAGGGTAGGGCGCGCGCTACTCCCGCGCGTCCTCGGCCTCGTAGGTCGCCTCCGCGAGCAGCTCGGCGTCGTCGTCACCGGTGTAGGACCGGGCAGCCTTCATCGCGCCGAAGGCCTCCACGATCACCCAGATCGAGGCGACCAGGATGATGACGTCGAGCACCAGGAGCAGCCAGTTGCCCTGCTCGTAGAAGGTGCCGAGCTGGATGAACAGCGCGTAGATCGTCACCACCCCGACGAACACCAGGGGGATCAGCGCCGGGAGCGGGTTGCGCTTGCGGCGGATGAGCATGATCGCCAGGATCGCCAGCGTCAGACCGGCCATCAGCTGGTTGGTCGTGCCGAACAGCGGCCAGATGAGCAGACCGCCGGAGCCGTCGACACCGGCACCGAAGGTGAGCGCGAGCGCCACGGCGACGGCGATGAAGGTCGCCAGGTTCTTGCGGACGGTGACGCCGATGACGTCGCCGATCTCCTGGACGACGAAGCGCTGGAGGCGGACACCGGTGTCCATGGTGGTCGCCGCGAAGAGGATCGCGGTGGTCGCCATGATCGTGGCCGACAGCGACTGCGGCAGGCCCAGGCCCGCCTCGATGATCGTGCCGCCGCCCTGGACGAAAGCGTTGACTCCGCCGTCGTTGAAGGCCTGGTAGACGTTCTCCCAGTCGGCCAGGGTGCGGAAGCCGGCGGTGGTGGCGATGATCGCACCCAGGGCGAGCAGACCCTCGCCGACGGCACCGAAGTAGCCGACGAAGCGGGCGTCGCTCTCCTTGTTCAGCTGCTTGGAGCTGGTGCCGGACGACACCATGCCGTGGAAGCCGGAGATGGCGCCGCAGGCGATCGTGACGAACAGCAGCGGGACGATGCCGGGCGTGCCGTCGGGGACGTTCTGGTTGTAGGCCGGAGCGACGACCTCCGGGCGGGCCAGCAGGACCGAGCCGTAGAGGATGCCCAGGGCGATGAACAGCTGGAGGCCGTTGATGTAGTCGCGCGGCTGGAGGAGCATCCAGACCGGCAGCATGGAGGCGATGCCGGCGTAGACGAACAGCAGGATGATCCACACGGCCTTGTCGGGCAGGCCCCAGACCGTCTCGGGCAGGGCGAGCGGCGCGCTGTTGCCCACGAGGATGAGGGCATACAGCGCCACGACGCCGACCACCGACACGGTGGGCAGGCTCCACTTCAGGCGGTAGATCGCCTGGCCGACGAGGAAGGCCACGACCAGCGCGCCCCACGTCGGGATGACGGCGGTCGGGGTGCCGATCAGCAGGTTGGCGATGACCACCGCGAACGCCGCGTTGACCATGAGCAGCAGCAGGAAGATGACGACGAGGAAGAGGTTGCGGCCGTGCTTGCCGATGTAGCGGCCGGACAGCGCACCGATGGACTGGCCGCGGTTGCGGACGGAGGCCCACAGTGCACCCATGTCGTGCATGCCGGCGAAGAAGACGGTGCCGAGCGTGACCCAGAGGAAGGCCGGCAGCCAGCCCCAGATCACCGCGATGGCGGGGCCGACGATGGGCGCGGCGCCGGCCACCGAGGTGAAGTGGTGGCCCCACAGGACGTACTTGTTGGTCGGGACGTAGTCGACCCCGTCCTCCATCGTGTGGGCGGGGGTCGGCCGCGAGTCGTCGAGGGCGTAGATCTTGCTCGCGAGGAACTTCGAGTAGAGGAAGTATCCCGCCAGGATCATGCCCACGCCGATGACCGCGAGGAGCAGAGAGTTCATGACAGCACCTTGTGGTGAGGGACCTGCCGGTCCGGGATCGTGATGATGGCCACCGTAGCGAACGGGTGCGGACGAGGTGGCAGGAAGGTGCCCCCGACGGGACTCGAACCCGCACTGTGCCCATTTTAAGTGGGCTGCCTCTGCCGGTTGGGCTACGGGGGCGCCGTCAGGATAGCGCCGCGGGCGGGCTCACAACCGCGCGATCACCGCGTCGAGCATCTCCTCGGTGAGCGTGCCGGTGAAGGTGTTCTGCTGGCTGACGTGATAGCTCCCGAGCAGCCGCACCGACCGGCCGGTCGGGGTCGTCAGGACCGCCTCCGCGCCGTGGCCGAAGCGCGGCTTGGGTCGCGGCACCTGCCAGCCCACCGCGCGGGCCGCGCGCAGGAAGGCGTCCCAGCCGATCGCGCCGAGCGCGAGCACGGAGCGCAGGTGCGGCTCGGACAGCTGCAGGTCCCGCTCCAGCCAGCCGGAGCAGGTCGCCTTCTCCTCGGTGGTGGGCTTGTTGTCGGGCGGGGCGCAGTGCACGGCGGCCACGATGCGTATGCCGTGCAGCGTCAGCCCGTCCCCCGCGTGCCGGCTCTCCGCCTGGCTGGCGTAGCCCGCCCGGTGCAGGGCGGCGTAGATCCAGTCGCCGGAGCGGTCACCGGTGAACATCCGCCCCGTGCGGTTGGCGCCGTTGGCGGCCGGCGCCAGCCCCACCACCAGGACGGGCGCGTCCCCGTCGCCGATCCCGGGGGCCGGCCGCCCCCAGTAGGGCTGGTCGGCGTACGAGGCGCGCCGCCCCGAGGTCGCCACCTGCTCGCGCCAGCGGACGAGGCGGGGACAGGCACGGCAGACCGAGACCCGGGCGTCCAGCTCGGCGGCGGTGGTCGAGCCGGCGGCCAGCCGGCGCACGCCGGCGGCGGAGCGGGCCGAACGGGTCTGCGCGGTGGCGGGGTCCTCGGGCCAGCCCGTGCCCGGGGGCACCGGCGAGGGAAAGGGCTGGCCGGTGACCGGGTGCGGGTCGGTCCTCATCGCTGGGACAGCGCGATCCCGTCGAGGATGTCGGTCTCCGAGGCCCGCACGGTGTCCAGGCCCGAGTCGTGGGCGACCCGCTGGACCACGGTGCGCCAGATCAGGGCTCCGGCGCCGATGACGTCGACGCGCCCCTCGTGCATGAACGGCAGCCCGCGGCGCCGGGAGTGCGGCATCAGGAGCAGGTCGGTGCAGGCGTCGATCACCTCGGGGACCGGCAGCTGCGCGCCGTGGATCCGCTCGCGCCGGTAGGAGGGCAGGTCGAGGGCGTGCGCGGCGACGGTGGTGACCGACCCCGCGAGCCCGACGAGCGTGCCGACCCCGGTGAGGTCGACGTCCTCGGCGACGCCGTCGATCGCCCGGACGATGTCGGACAGGGCCGCCCAGACCTGGTCCTCGTGCGGGGGGTCGTCGTGCAGGTGGCGCTCGGTCATCCGCACGCACCCGAGGTCGACCGAGGCGGAGGCCTCGACCCTCTCGGTGCCGCGCACGAACTCGGTCGAGCCGCCACCGATGTCGACGACGAGGTAGGGGCCGGGCGCGTGCTCCGCCCGCAGCGCGCTGGTGGCGCCGACGAAGGACAGCTCGGCCTCCGCTGTCCCGGAGAGCACCTCGGGGCGGACGTGCAGGTCGCCGAAGGCCGCGACCACGCCGTCGGTGAGCTCCGCGGCGTTCTCCGCGTCGCGGGCGGCCGAGGTGGCCACGAACCGCACGGAGGCGCAGCCGGCCTCCCGGCAGAGCACGGCATACCCCTCCGCGGCGGCAAGCGTGCGCGCCATCGCCTCCGGCGAGATCCGCCCGGTCGCGTCGATCCCCTCCCCCAGGCGCACGATCTGCAGCTGGCGGGAGATCTCCTGCAGGACCGGCCGGCCGGTCCCGTCGGTGCCCACGTCGGCGACGAGAAGGCGGATCGAGTTGGTGCCGCAGTCGACGGCGCCGACGCGTCTCATGCCTGCTCCGGCGGCTCGAGCGCACCGCAGCAACCCTCGACCCACCAGTCCGGCAGCGCCTCGACCGCCTCGTCGCCGAGCGGGTTCACGCCCGGTCCGGCCGCCAGCGCGTGGGCGACCAGCACGTGCAGGCACTTGACCCTGTTCGGCATGCCGCCGGCGCTGATCCCGGCGATCTCGGGCACGTGCGCCAGCTCCTCGCGGCGGCGCAGGTAGTCCTCGTGGGCCTGGACGTACTCGGCCCGCAGCGTGTCGTCGTCCTCGAGCCGGTCGCTCATCTCCTTCATCATGCCGCTGGTCTCCAGCGTGGAGATCGCGCCGGTGAGCCGGGGGCAGGTGGCGTAGAAGGTGGTCGGGAAGGGCGTGCCGTCCGGCAGCCGCGGCTCGGTCCGCACGACCGTCGGGCAGCCGCAGGGGCAGCGGTGCGCGATCGAGACGACGGCGCGCGGCGGACGGCCCAGCTGGCGCTCGATGACGGCGAGGTCCTCCAAGGTGGGCTCCTCGTCGAGCGTGGTGCGTTCCGGACGGCTCATGGCAGCGTCGGCTCCGGCAGGCCCTCGTTGGCGATCTTGACCGACTCCCAGACCTGGCCGTACCAGGGGCTGTCGGCCAGGACCTCGTCGCTCACCGGCGCCATCCCGGGCAGCGCCTCGGTGTAGTCGCTGCCGGTGTCGTCGATGACCGTGAAGGCGGTCTCACCCTCCTTGACGAAGCGCAGCCGCTCCCGGGCCTGCTGCTCCACGTAGTCGGGGTCGTCCCACTTCTTCAGCTCCCCCTGGAGCCGGTCGATCTGCTGCTGCTCGGTGACCAGCCGGTCCTGGGCGGCGGTGATCTCGGCGCGCTGCTGGAGGTAGCCGGACAGCACGGGCGCCACGATGACGGCCATCACCACGACGAGCGCGAGCAGCAGCAGCATCCGCCGGACGTGCGCGGGAGCGCGACGCATGCTCGAGGCGGCGGAGGCGCCCGCCCCGGAGATCGCCCGGGCGCCGGGCCGCGGGCCCGGTCGCCTGGAGCCGGCCCCCCGCCCGGGGCGCGCGGCGCTGCCGCGCCGGTCGCGCGGGCCGCGTGCGGTGGTCATGGTGCTCCTGGGGTCGGCCTGGGTGGTCACGTGGCAGGGACGGTCCTCAGCGTATGCCGTCCCCCCGGGTCAGCCGGTGAGGCAGGCCCGGCGGGGCGCGTCACGTCACCGACGAACCGGTCACCCGCGCCGTGGCTGCTCAGCCCTGGGCGCGGAAGCGGGGGAAGGCCCCCGCCCCGGCGTAGATGCCGGCGTCGTCGAGCTCCTCCTCGATGCGCAGCAGCTGGTTGTACTTGGCGACGCGCTCGGAGCGGGCCGGGGCGCCGGTCTTGATCTGGCCGCAGTTGGTGGCCACCGCCAGGTCCGCGATCGTGGTGTCCTCGGTCTCGCCGGAGCGGTGGGACATCATCGAGCGGAAGCCGTTGGCGTGAGCCAGGGCGACGGCGTCGAGGGTCTCGGTGAGCGTGCCGATCTGGTTGACCTTGACCAGCAGGGCGTTGCCCGCCTTCTGCGTGATGCCGCGCTGGAGCCGCTCGGGGTTGGTGACGAACAGGTCGTCACCGACCAGCTGGACCTTCTCCCCGAGGGCAGCGGTGATCTGCTGCCAGCCCTCCCAGTCCTCCTCGTCCAGCGGGTCCTCGATGGAGACGAGCGGGTAGGAGTCGACGAGCTCGCCGTAGTAGGCGGCCATCTCCTCGGCGGTCCTGGCCGCGCCCTCGAAGGTGTAGGAGCCGTCCTGGTAGAACTCGCTGGCGGCGACGTCCAGGGCCAGGGCGATGTCGGAGCCCACCGTGTAGCCGGCCTTCTCGATCGCCTCCACGATGAGGTCGAGCGCGGCTCGGTTGGACTCCAGGTCGGGCGCGAAACCGCCCTCGTCGCCCAGCCCGGTGGCCAGCCCGCGCTCCTTGAGCACCGCCTTCAGGGCGTGGTAGACCTCGGTGCCCCAGCGCAGCGCCTCGCGGAAGGAGCCGGCTCCGATCGGGGCGATCATGAACTCCTGGATGTCGACGTTGGAGTCGGCGTGCGAGCCACCGTTGAGGATGTTCATCATCGGCACCGGGAGCACGTGGGCGTTGGGTCCGCCGACGTAGCGGAAGAGCGGCAGCCCGGCCGAGTCGGCCGCGGCCCTGGCCACCGCGAGGGAGACGCCGAGGATCGCGTTGGCGCCGATCTCGGCCTTGTTGTCGGTGCCGTCCGCGGCGATCATCTCGGCGTCGACGAGGCGCTGCTCGGAGGCGTCGAAGCCCAGCAGCCGCGGCTCGAGGTCGTCCATCACCGCGGTCACGGCGCCCTCCACCCCCTTGCCCAGGTAGCGGCTCTCGTCGTCGTCCCGGCGCTCCACGGCCTCGAAGGCGCCGGTCGAGGCGCCGGAGGGGACGGCGGCGCGGGCGACGGTGCCGTCGTCCAGGCCCACCTCCACCTCGACGGTCGGGTTGCCTCGGGAGTCGAGGATCTCGCGGGCGATGATGGCGTCGATGGCGGCCATGGGCGCTCCTTCTGATGAGGATGGGCTGTCTGACCCAGCAGCCTAGTGGCCCAGGGTGCCGGTCACTCGCCCCGGACCTGCTCCTGCAGGTCGCGCAGGGTCTGCCGCAGCGCGGCGGCCGCGTCGACGTCGCCGTCGTGCAGGTCCAGGAGCGCGTCGAGCAGCAGGGCGCCGGGGTCACGCTGCTCCAGACGCGCCTCCACCCAGTCGCGCAGCCGCTCCTCCTGCCCGGCCCGGCGCATCCGCGAGGCGACCTTGGCCGCGCGGGCGAGCGGTGGCATACCTGCGGGAATGCCGTCCAGGAGGCCCGCCCGGTCGGGCCTGCCCCTGTTCTCCCGCGCCTTGATCTGCTCCCAGCTGGCCTCCACGGCCTCGGGGGTGTCGGCGTCGACGTCGGCGAAGACGTGGGGGTGGCGGCGCACGAGCTTGTCGACGAGCCCGGCCGCGACGTCGTCGACGTCGAACGGGTCGTCCTGGTGCTCGGCCGCGACCCGGGCGTGGAAGAGCACCTGCAGGAGGACGTCGCCGAGCTCCTCGACCGCGTGGTCGCGGTCGGCGTCCGGGCGGTCGAGCACCTCGAGCGCCTCGACGGCCTCGTGCGCCTCCTCCACCAGGTATGGGGTGAGGCTCGCGTGCGTCTGCTCCGCGTCCCAGGGGCAGCCGCCCGGGGACCGGAGGCGGTCCATGACGGCGACTGCGTCCAGCAGACGGGCGCCCGGCACGTCCCAGGAGCCGACGAGCAGCTCGAGCGTGGGGGCCTCGTCCTCGGGCAGGGCGACGGCGAGCGCCTCGGCCAGGCCCGGGTCGCCGTCGGGCGAGCCGACCCAGACGACAGATCCCTCGGCGGCGCGGCCGAGCAGGTGCTCGGCCAGGCTCTGCGGCGACCGTGCCGCCGGCGGGACGGCGCCGACCTCGATGCCCGCGGCGCGGACCGCCGTCGCCTGCGGGCCCCCGGGATCAGCGCAGAGCACGGCGTCCGCGGCGCCCAGCGCCTCCCAGGCCGCGGCCGAGAGCAGCCCGGGCGCGATGCGGGGGCTGCTCAGCAGCAGGCTCAGCTGTCGTCGGAGCTCTGGATCCACGCGGGGACCTGCGGGACCAGCCCGCCGTTGGCCACGTCCCAGGTGCCGTAGCGCGGGTTGACCTCGACGTCGACGGCCGCGAGGTCCTCCTCGGTGACCGACTGGGCCCGGGCGAGGACCTCGGCCATCGCCGGGTCCTGCAGGGTGGCCGGGTCGCCGAGCTTGGTCTGGTAGAGCCGGGAGCGCTCGGCGTCCATGGTCGCCGGGCCCGGGTCGGAGACGCCGTTCTCGCCGAGCGAGGACCGGACCTCGGTGTCGCTGACGACCGCTGGGGACCCCTCGAAGACCTGGTCGAGCAGGGGGAGCAGCGCCAGGCTGGCGATGACCTGCTGGGCGCCGAGCTGCTGGCCGCCGGCCTGCGGGCCGAACGCCTCGTTGAGCTGGGTGGTGGCCTGGTGCAGGTCGTCCATCGAGTAGCTCTGGCCGTCCACGGAGACACCCGTGTCGGATCCGACGGCCGAGCACCCGGCCAGCGCCAGGATGGCGGTCAGGGCGAGGGCGGGGACGAGACGTGATCGCTTCACGCGCGCCATCATCGCACGGCGTGCTGACGGGGCCCTCCCAGGTCCGGACCCGGGCCGGGCCGGGCCACCCAGGGAATGTCCGGCGCCCCGGACTTGCTGTCCCTGTCATGCGAATAGCCATCATCGGAGGACACGGCAAGGTCGCCCTCAGGCTCAGCCCGCTGCTGCGCGGGGCCGGGCACGAGGTCGACGCGATCATCCGCAACCCCGACCACGCGCAGGAGGTGGCCGCCACGGGGGCCCTGCCCGTGGTCGCCGACGTCGAGTCCATGGACACCGACGCGCTCACCGACCTGCTCGCCGGGCACGACCTGGTCGTCTGGTCGGCCGGCGCCGGCGGAAGCGACCCCGACCGGACCTACGCGGTCGACCGCGACGCGGCGATCCGGTCGATGGACGCCGCCGTCCGCGCGGGCGTCGACCGCTACGTCATGGTGTCCTACTTCGGCGCCGGGCCGGACCACGGCGTCCCCCAGGACAACCCGTTCGTGCACTACGCCGAGGCCAAGGCCGCGGCCGACGCCCACCTGCGCGCGAGCAGCCTGGACTGGGTCGTCCTCGCCCCGAGCACCCTCACCCTGGAGGCTGGGACCGGCCATGTCGAGGTCGACGACGGCACCGGCAGCGTCAGCGCGGGCCAGGTCAGCCGGGACGACGTCGCCCGCGTCGCCGCCGCCGTGGTCGACCGGGAGGACCTGCACGGGCGGACCGTGCAGTTCAACAACGGGCCGGACCCGATCGACGAGGCGCTGGACGCGCTGGCTGGCTCCTGACCGAGGGCGCCGGGCGCCCCCGCCCGGCCCTCAGCCGACGCTTCCGCCCGCGGCGGCCGCGATGTCGTCCAGCAGGACGGCCCTCAGCAGCTGGGAGGCCCACTCGAGGACCGCGCCGTCGCGCAGCGGCTTGCCGCCCACGCGCGCGGTCGTCGGCGCGGGCACCAGGACCTGGCGCAGAGCCGGCTTGATGATCGTCCCGGGGTAGAGCCGGTTGAGCCGCAGCTGCTGGCTCTCCCGCAGCCCCTCGACGGGGGCGAAGCGGATCATCTTGCCCTGCACGCCCACGTCGGCGACCCCCGCGGCGCGGGCCACCGTCCGCAGCCGCGCCACCTCCAGCAGGGTCTGCACCGGGACCGGCGGTTCGCCGTACCGGTCCACGAGCTCCTCGCGGATCTGCGCCAGCTCGGCCTCGTCGGTGACCTGCGCCAGCTTGCGGTAGGCCTCCAGCCGCAGCCGCTCCCCCGGCACGTAGTCGTGCGGCAGGTGCGCGTCGACCGGCAGCTCGATCTTGACCTCGGCCGGCGCCTCCTCGCCCTCTCCCTTGAACCGGGCGACGGCCTCGCCGACCATCCGCACGTAGAGGTCGAAGCCGACCCCCTCGATGTGGCCGGACTGCTCGCCGCCGAGCAGGTTGCCGGCACCGCGGATCTCCAGGTCCTTCATCGCCACGGCGATGCCCGAGCCGAGGTCGGTGTTGGCCGCGATCGTCTGCAGGCGGTCGACGGCGGTCTCGGTCAGCGGCTTCTCCGGCGGGTAGAGGAAGTAGGCGTAGGCGCGCTCGCGGCCGCGGCCCACGCGTCCGCGCAGCTGGTGCAGCTGGGAGAGCCCGAAGGTGTCGGCCCGCTCGACGATGAGGGTGTTGGCGTTGGAGATGTCCAGGCCGGTCTCCACGATCGTGGTGCAGACCAGGACGTCGAAGCGCCGCTCCCAGAAGTCGACGACGACCTCCTCCAGCCGGTGCTCGCCCATCTGCCCGTGGGCCGTGGCGATCCGGGCCTCCGGGACCAGCTCGCGCAGCCGGGAGGCGGCCTTCTCGATCGAGCTCACCTTGTTGTGCACGAAGAAGACCTGGCCCTCCCGCAGCAGCTCGCGCCGCACCGCCGCGGCGATCTGCTTCTCGTCGTAGCCGCCGACGAAGGTCAGGACCGGGTGCCGCTCCTCCGGGGGCGTGGCCAGCGTCGACATCTCCCGGATGCCGGTCACCGCCATCTCCAGGGTGCGCGGGATGGGCGTGGCCGACATGGCCAGCACGTCGACGTCGGTGCGCAGCGCCTTGAGCTGCTCCTTGTGCTCGACGCCGAAGCGCTGCTCCTCGTCGATGATGACCAGGCCGAGGTCCTTGAAGCGCACGGTGGAGCCGAGGAGCCGGTGCGTGCCGATCACCACGTCGACCGAGCCGTCGGCCAGCCCCGCGACCGTCTCCCTGGCGTCCTTGTCCGACTGGAAGCGCGACAGCGAGCGCACGGTGACGGGGTACTGCGCATAGCGCTCGGAGAAGGTCTGGAAGTGCTGCTGCACCAGCAGCGTCGTCGGCACGAGCACCGCGACCTGCTTGCCGTCCTGGATCGCCTTGAACGCCGCCCGCACCGCGATCTCGGTCTTGCCGTAGCCGACGTCGCCGCTGATCAGCCGGTCCATCGGGACCGGCTTTTCCATGTCCTCCTTGACCTCCTCGATCGAGGAGAGCTGGTCGGGGGTCTCGGTGAAGGCGAAGGCGTCCTCGAGCTCGCGCTGCCACGGCGTGTCCGGGGCGAACGCGTGCCCCTGGCTGGCCATCCGCGCCGAGTAGAGCCGGATCAGCTCGGCCGCGATCTGCTTGATGTGCTTGCGCGCCCGGCTCTTGGTCTTCTGCCAGTCCGAGCCGCCCAGCCGGTTCAGGGTGGGGGCCTCGCCGCCGACGTACTTGGTCAGCTGGTCCAGCTGGTCGGTCGGCAGGTACAGCCGGTCCGGTATGCCGTGCCCGCGCGGCTTGGAGCTCGCGTACTCCAGCACGACGTACTCCCGCGTCGCTCCCTGGACCTGACGCTGGACCATCTCCACGAACCGGCCCACGCCGTGCTGCTCGTGCACGACGTAGTCGCCGGGACGCAGCGCGAGCGGGTCGACCTGCTGGCGGCGGCGCGAGGGCATCCGGCGCATGTCCCGCGTCGAGCCCCCCGTGGACGACTGGCCGATCAGGTCCGCCTCCCCCACGAGCACGAAGCCGGCACCCGGCAGGACGAAGCCGTGCCCCACGGCGCCGGTGGTCAGCGTGATCCGGTCCGGGCTCAGCACCTCCGCGGAGGTCAGCTCGCTCTCCAGCCGCTGAGGTATGTCGTTCTCGCCCAGGATCTCGGCCACCCGCCTGGCCATGCCGGGCCCGTCCAGGCTGACGAGCACCCGCCGGCGCTCGCCCAGCCAGGAGCGCAGGTCGGCGAAGATCGCCTCCCGGTCGCCGCGGTAGGAGTTCACCGGGGAGCTCGGCACCTCGAGGGTGTCGTCCCCGGCCAGCTCGGTGTCGACCGCGAAGGAGGTCAGCGACCACCACGCCCGCCCGGTGGCCAGCGTGTGCTCGCGCATGTCGCCCAGCTCCCACGAGGACGCCGTGCCCAGGGCGCGCTGCAGGTCGATCGGGGCCGCGCCCTCGACGGTCGCCGCAGCCGCCCAGCTGGCCTCGAGGAACTCCCGGCTGGTGGCGACCAGGTCGTGCCCGCGGGTGCGCACCCGCTCGGGCTCCACGACGACGACCCGGGAGCCCGCGGGCAGCACGTCCACGACCGTCTCCATGCCGTCGACGAGGACCGGCGAGAGCGACTCCATACCCTCGACCGCGATGCCCTCGGCGACCTTGGCCAGCAGGTCCGCGGCGCCCGGGAGGCTGCCGACGAGCTCGCGCGCCCGCTCGCGGACGTCGTCGGTGAGCAGCAGCTCGCGGCAGGGCGGGGCGTAGAGCCCGTGCTCCTGGCCGACCATCTCCAGCGAGCGCTGGTCGGCGACCTTGAACCAGCGCACCTCCTCGACGGTGTCGCCCCAGAACTCGACGCGCACCGGGTGCTCCTCGGTGGGCGGGAAGACGTCGAGGATCCCGCCGCGCACGGCGAACTCGCCGCGGCGCTCGACCATGTCGGTGCGGGTGTAGGCCGCGGCCGCCAGCGCGTCGACGACCTCCGACAGCGGCCGCTCGTCACCGGCGCGCAGCCGGACCGGGACGAGGTCGCCCAGCCCCCTGACGAGCGGCTGGAGCAGCGCGCGCACCGAGGCGACGACGACCCGGACCGGGCCCGCCTGCTCGTCCTGCGGGTCCGGGTGCGCGAGCCGGCGCAGGGTGGCCAGCCGCCGGCCGACGGTGTCCGAGCGCGGGCTGAGCCGCTCGTGCGGCAGCGTCTCCCAGCTGGGGAAGGCCGCGACCGCGGACGGTCCCTCCTCGAGGAGCGAGCCGAGCGCGGCGACGAGGTCGTCGGCCTCCCGCCCGGTGGCCGTCACCGCCAGCAGCGGGGCCTGGTCCGCGCGGGCGAGCGCCGCCACCAGCGCCGGGTGGGCGCCGGCCGCGGCGGACACCTCGACGACCGGCTCGCCGGAGCGGGCGGCCTCGAGCACCCGCGCGGCGGCGGGATCGGCGCAGAGCAGGTCGACGACGGGTGAGAGGTGCATGCGGTGAGGGTCCTTCGCCGGGCGGGCGGTCGGGGTGCTGGCAGGTGGCCAGTGGTCCAGTCTAGGACCGTGCGTGGGATGCTGATCCGCACACGGTTCACCCCCCACGGGTGGACCGCAGCTCGCTGGTCAGGGAGGATCACCACGTGATGACCACGCTCGCACCGCTCCGGGGACGACGGCCGCGCGGCCGCGCCCTCCTCGTCGCCGGCTGGGTCGCCGCGTCGTGCCTGCTCGGCCCCGGCGCCCCCGCGCACGCCTCCGAGCCGCTCGACCTGGCCGACTCCGTCACCGACCAGGCCGACGCGTTGAGCCCGGCCGAGGAGGAGGCCGCGCGCACCGAGGTGGAGCAGCTGCGGGACGAGACCGGCCTGCAGCTGTTCGTGGTCTTCGTCGACACCTTCGAGGACAGCTCGGGCAGCCCCGTTGACGGCCCGACGTGGGCGCAGGACACCTCGTCGGTCTCCCGGATGGGGGACGGGGACCTCGTGCTCGCGGTGGCTGTCGACGACCGGCTCTACGGCGTCGGCGACGTGTCCGGCACCCTGCCCGCCGCGTCCGTACGCACCGTGCAGCTGCAGGACATCGAGCCCGCGCTGCGCGACTCGGACTGGGCGGGCGCGGTGTCCGGTGCGGTGACCGGCTTCGAGCGCGAGTACGCCAGCGCCGGCAGCGGGGGCGGGGTCGCCGTCCCCGAGGACCAGGGCCCCGTCTATCCCCGCTCCTCCGGCGGGCTCGGCAGCGGCTTGGGCACCCTGCTCTTCGCCGCGCCGGTCGTGCTCTTCGCCGGCGCGGGACTGGTCACCGCGATGGGCAAGCGTCGCCGGCGTCCCAGCTCGGGCGCCCCGGTGCCGACCTCGGCCCAGGGCGTCTCGCTGCCGGACCTGCAGCGCCAGGCTGCCGAGGCCCTCGTCGGCATGGACAACGCGGTGCGCTCGGCGCAGGAGGAGCTCTCCTTCGCCGAGGCGCAGTTCGGGACCCAGCGCACCGAGCAGTTCAGGACCGTGCTCGGGCGGGCGCGCGCCTCGGCCAAGGAGGCCTTCTCCCTGCGCCAGCAGCTCGACGACGACCAGAAGGAGCCCGAGGACGTCGAGCGCACGATGCTCGCGCGCATCATCGAGCTGACCGGCACCGCGCGCACGACGCTGGACGAGCACACCCAGGAGTTCGCCACCCTGCGCGCCCTGCAGGACCGCGCGCCCGAGTTCCTCGCCGAGCTGCGGACCCGGCTGGGCGAGGTGCAGGAGCGGCTGCCGGTCGCCGACCAGGAGCTGGCCGGTCTCTCCGCGCGCTACCCCACGCAGGCCCTGGTGACGGTGCGCGAGCACCGCACCCACGCCGAGGAGCTGCTCCGCTCGGCCGACGGCTTCGTCACCGCGGGCAGGCAGTCGCTGGAGCGCGACGACCGCCCCTCGGCGGTGGCAGCCGCCCGCGCGGCGGAGGAGTCGGTCGGCCAGGCGGTCACGCTGCTGGACCAGATCTCCCAGGCCGACCAGGCGCTGGCCGGATCCGCGCAGGAGCTGACCCGGCGCGTCGCCTCGATCACCTCCGACCTGCGTGACGTGCAGCGGCTCGCGCCGCGCGAGCCGGTCATCGCCCAGGCCGCCGACCGCGCCCGCGCGGCCGTCGAGCAGGCCCAGAGCTCGCGCACCTCCGGCGACCCGCTGCGGGCGATCGCCGAGCTGGACGCCGCCGAGCACGACCTCGACACGCTGCTCCAGCCGATGCGCGACGCCGAGGAGCACACCACCCGGATGCGGGAGAACTTCTCCCAGCGCGTCGCCCGGGTCGGTGCCCGGCTGCGCAGCATCGACGAGACGATCCGCACCCGCCGTGGCGCGGTCAACAGCGGCGCCCGCACCCGCATCTCCGAGGCGCTGCGCGTCTTCGACGAGGCCCAGCAGGCGGCCGAGCAGGACCCGACCAACGCGATGGGCCTGCTCACCCGGGCCGAGCAGCTCGGCGAGCAGGCGCTCACCGAGGCACAGAACGACATGGACTCCTGGGGCGGGTCGGGGGGCTACGGCGGGCGCCGCGGCGGCCTGGACCCGTGGTCGGTGATCCTCGGCGGCATCCTGCTCGGGGGCCGCGGCGGGGGGCACCACCACAGCGGCGGCTGGGGCGGTGGCGGCGGCTTCGGCGGCGGAGGAGGCTTCGGGGGTGGCAGCTTCGGCGGCGGCAGCTTCGGCGGCGGTGGAGGAGGCACGTTCGGCGGCGGACGCTTCTAGGCGTCGCCGCGGGTGCCCCGTCGCTACCGGCGCACCTGGCGCGGAACCCCAGCACACGACATACCGTCAACAAGACGCAGGATCCGACGAAAGGAAACCGAGCATGACCCAGAAGCAGACCGTCCTCGGGCGCATCAGCCAGCTCGCGCGCGCCAACATCAACTCGCTGCTGGACCGCGCGGAGGACCCCGAGAAGATGCTGGACCAGCTCGTCCGGGACTACACCAACAGCATCGCCGAGGCCGAGGAGGCGGTGGCCCAGACCATCGCCAACGTGCGGATGGCGGAGTCCGACCTGCAGTCCGACCGCGACGCCTCGGCCGAGTGGGGACGCAAGGCGGCGGCCGCCTCGGCCAAGGCCGAGGAGCTGCGCGGCAAGGGCGACCCCGACGGGGCGTTCAAGTTCGACGACCTCGCACGGGTTGCCCTCAGCCGGCAGATCCAGCACGAGAACGACGTCAAGGTCATGGAGCCCAACGTCCAGCAGCAGAACGCCACCATCGAGCAGCTCAAGGACGGGCTGACCCAGATGAAGACCAAGCTGGAGGACCTGAAGTCGCGGCGCAGCACGCTCGTGGCCCGGGCCCGCAGCGTCGAGGCGCAGAACAAGGTCCAGGACGCGATGTCCTCCATCGACGTGATGGACCCGACCAGCGACCTGTCCCGGTGGGACGACAGCATCCGCAAGGAGGAGGCGCTCGTGCAGGGCCGCGCCGAGGCGCAGTCCACCTCGCTGGAGGACCAGTTCGCCGAGCTGGAGTCGGGCTCGGCCGACGCCGAGGTGGAGGCTCGCCTGCAGGCCCTGAAGAACCAGCAGGGCTGAGGTCCGGCCCCGCCCGGGGCCCCACTTACGTACTCTTCTTGTAGAGAACGCATGATCCATCACGAGTTCTCTACAACGCCGGTACGTGAGTGGGGCGGAGCCGTCCCTCAGGCCGGGTCGGAGCGGCGGACCTGCCGTCGCGTCCGGACCGCCCCGGCGAGGTCGTCGAGGACCTCCACCGTCGTGTCCCAGCCCATGCACGCGTCGGTGACCGACTGCCCGTAGACCAGGCCGGCGGGTGCCGGCTCCTGACGGCCCGGGACGAGGAAGCTCTCCAGCATGATGCCGACGACGGCGTCCTCGCCCGCAGCGACCTGCGCCCCGATCTCCCGCGCGACGCCGGCCTGGCGCACGTGGTCCTTGCGGCTGTTGCCGTGGCTGGCGTCCACCACGAGCCGGCGCTGCAGGCCCGCGCCGGCGAGCCGGTCGGCCGCAGCCTGCACCGAGACCGCGTCGTGGTTGGGGGCAGCCCGGCCGCCCCGCAGCACCACGTGCGCGTCCCGGTTGCCCGCCGTCTCGACCACGGCGGCGCGTCCGTCCGCGTCCACGCCGAGGAAGGTCTGCGCCGCCGCGGCCGCCACGCAGGCGTCGACCGCGACCTGCACGTCGCCGTCGGAGCCGTTCTTGAGGCCGACCGGCATCGACAGCCCGGAGACGAGCTGGCGGTGGACCTGGGACTCGACGGTGCGCGCCCCGACCGCGCCGTAGGTGACCGCGTCGGACAGGTACTGGGGCGTGGTCGTCTCGAGGAACTCGCAGGCCGCCGGAAGCCCGGCACCGAGCACGTCCAGCAGCACCTGCCGGCCCAGCCGCAGCCCACGGGGGATGTCGTAGCTGCCGTCGAGGTCGGGGTCGTTGACCAGACCCTTCCAGCCGGTCGTGGTGCGGGGCTTCTCGAAGTAGACGCGCATCACCACGAGCAGGTCGTCCTCGAGCCGGCGCGCCTGGGCCTGAAGACGCCGGGCGTAGTCGAGGGCCGCGACGGGGTCGTGGACCGAGCAGGGGCCGACGACGACGAGGAGGCGGTCGTCCTGGCCTCTCAGCACCTCCTGGACCTCGCGCCGGGAGCGGTCCACGAGCTCGGCGCAGGCCTCGGGCAGCGGCAGGCCGGCCCGGACCTCCCGCGGGGTGGGCAGCGGCTCCATCCGCAGCACGCGCAGGTCGTCGGTGGCGCGTCCCGCGGTCGTGGTGGGGGTCATGTCTCCTCCTGGGCGGCGGCCGCCCTGGTCCCGGGGCGCCCGCCTGGTGAAATGGCGAAGGGCGCGGACCTTGTGGTCCACGCCCTGGGTCGGCTCCGGTGTGCGCGCGTCAGCAGATCTTCGCGCCGGCCGGAGCCGACCCGAAGGGAAAATAGCGGTGCGCGCTGAGCATGGGTGCCAGCATACACATCTGCCGTGCTGCGCCGTCAGCGGGAGTGGAACCGCTGCTGGGTCGCCTCGAGCCCCAGCTGCACGAGGTCCAGGACCGCGTCGCCGCCGTCGCCGACCAGCAGCTCCACCTCGGTGCGGTCGCGCGCGGGGAAGTCGGACAGCACGTAGTCGGCCGGGTCCTGGCGGCCCGGGGGTCGTCCCACGCCCAGCCGGACGCGCAGGTAGTCGCGGCTGCCCAGGGACTGGCTGATCGAGCGCAACCCGTTGTGGCCGCCCTCCCCGCCGCCCCGCTTGAGCCGGACGGCGCCGAAGTCGATGTCGAGCTCGTCGTGGACGACGACCACCTGCTCCAGCGGCACCTTGTAGAAGTTGACCAGGCCGGCGACCGGTCCCCCGGAGACGTTCATGTAGGTCGCGGGCCGGGCGAGCACCGCGCGCGGGCCGGGCAGCCCGCCCGGTGCGGTGCCCAGCCGCACCTCCGCGGCCCAGGCCTGGGCCTTCTTGTGCTGGCGCAGCGTGGCCGAGGCGCCGCGCGCCAGCTCGGCGAGGACCATCGCGCCGACGTTGTGCCGGTTGCCCTCGTAGCGCGGTCCGGGGTTGCCCAGACCGACGACGAGCCAGGGTGCGTCCACGGGCAGCTGCTCCTTGCGACGTGCGGGGCGGTCGTGGTGCGGGCACGGCCACGCCCCCGGCGGGGACGTGGCCGTGCGTGCGCGGTGGGGGTGTGCCTCAGCGGCTCACTCCTCGGACTTGTCCTCGTCGCCGCCCTCGACGGCGGCCTCACCCTCGCCCTCGGCCGCGGCCTCCTCGTCGCTCTCCTCGTGCTCGATGCCGGCCTCGGCCTCGGCCTCGGCGAGCTCGGCCTCCAGGGCCTCCTCGGAGATGGACTTGGAGACGTGGACGATGAGCTCCTCGGGGTCGGTGACCAGGGTCACGCCCTCGGGCAGCTCGACGCCGCCGGCAAGGATCTGGAAGCCGGGCTCCTTGCCCTCGACCGAGACGGTGAAGGACTCGGGGATGTGGGTGGCCTCGGTCTCCACGGAGATGTGCGGGTACTCCAGGTTGACGAAGGTGTCCGGTGCGGCGTCGCCCTCGACGTGGATCGCGATGTCGACGACGACCCTCTCGCCCTTCTTGATGAGGACGAGGTCGACGTGCTCGATGGTGCGCTTGATCGGGTCGCGCTGGACGTCCTTGGCCAGGGCCAGGCGCTCCTCGCCCTCGACGTCCAGGGTGAGGACGGCGTTCTGGATCTTCAGCGCCATCATGGTGGCGTGGCCGGGCAGGGTCAGGTGCTCGGGTTCGGTGCCGCGCCCGTAGAGGACGGCGGGGATCTTGTCGGTGCGCCGGATGCGGCGGGCCGCGCCCTTGCCGAACTCGGTGCGCTGCTCTGCGGTGATCTTGATCTGGTCGGACATGCGGGAGGTCCTTCGGTCGCTGGGTGGTCGGTCGGGTCGGGCCTCGACGCGGGACAGGGCACGGGTGCTCGCGGAGGCGCAGGAGGCACCCGGGACCGGGGCGTCCAGCACGCTTCGTCGAATCACGGACGGGCCGCAACCGTGCGGTGTCCCTCGCCGAGGCAACCCGGCAAGTCTAGCGCCCGCCCCGGACCCGGCGAAATCCCGTCCCGGCGGCGTCGGGACCCTAGGCGCGGCCGTCGAACATCGAGGTGACCGAGCCGTCCTCGAACACCTCGCGGATGGCGCGGCTGATCAGCGGCGCGATCGAGAGCTCGGTGACCTTGTCCAGGGCCCGGGCCTCCTCCGAGATCGGCAGCGTGTTGGTGACGATCACCTCGCGCGCCACCGACTCGCGCAGCCGGTCCACGGCCGGGTCGGAGAAGATCGCGTGGGTGGCGGCGATGACGACGCTGCGGGCCCCGTCGGCCATCAGCGCGTCGGCGGCCTGGCAGATCGTGCCGCCGGAGTCGATCATGTCGTCGACCAGCACGCAGGTGCGGCCCTCGACCTCCCCGACGACCCGCTTGGCCATCGACTGGTTGGGCCGGGTGATGTCGCGGGTCTTGTGGATGAAGGCCAGCGGCACGCCGCCGAGCCGGTTGGACCAGTACTCCGCGACCTTGATCCGGCCGGCGTCCGGGGAGACGACCGCCAGCTGCTCGTGGCCGTACTTCTCCTTGACGTAGTCGGCCAGGATCGGCAGGGCCATGAGGTGGTCGACCGGCCCGTCGAAGAAGCCCTGGATCTGCGCGGTGTGCAGGTCGACGGCCATCAGCCGGTCGGCGCCGGCGGTCTTGAACAGGTCGGCCATCAGGCGCGCCGAGATCGGCTCACGGCCGCGGTGCTTCTTGTCCTGGCGGGCGTAGCCGTAGAACGGCAGCACCACGGTGATCCGCTTGGCCGAGGCGCGCTTGAGCGCGTCGACCATGATCAGGTGCTCCATGATCCACTCGTTGACCGGCGCGGTGTGGCTCTGGATGACGAAGGCGTCGCACCCGCGCACCGACTCGTCGAAGCGCACGTAGATCTCGCTGTTGGCGAAGGCGTAGTTCTGGCTCGGCACCAGCGACGTCCCGAGGTTGTCCGCGATCTCCTCGGCCAGCGCGGGGTAGGCGCGGCCGGAGAACACCATCAGGTTCTTCTCGGGCGTGCGGTGGATGCCGGTCATTCAGCTCTCCTGGGTGGGGGTGGGTTCGGGGGAGGTATGCCGTGCCTCGCCGTCAACGGCGCCGTCCCGGGCGGCCTGCTGCGCCTCCTCGGCGGCACGCGCCGTCGCCGTGCCGGCGCGACGACGCGCCACCCAGCCGTCGACGTTGCGCTGGCGGCCGCGGGCGACCGCGATCTGGCCCGGGCCCACCCGGCCCTCGATGGTCGACCCGGCCGCGACGTAGGCGCCGTCGGCGATCTCCACGGGAGCCACGAGGACGGAGTCGGAGCCGACGAAGCTGTGCCGCCCGACCGTGGTGCGGTGCTTGGCGACGCCGTCGTAGTTGGCGAAGATCGTGCCGGCGCCGATGTTGGCACCCTCGCCGATCGTCGCGTCGCCGCAGTAGGTCAGGTGCGGCACCTTGGCACCGTCGCCGATCTGGGCGTTCTTGGTCTCCACGAAGCCGCCGATCTTGCCACCCGCCCCCAGGACCGTGCCCGGCCGCAGGTAGGAGAACGGGCCGACGGTGGCGCCGGGGCCGACCGTGGCCAGCTCGGCCTGGGTCCGCACCACGCTGGCGCCGTCGCCGACCTCCACGTCGGTGAGCGTCGTGTCCGGGCCGATCACGCCGTCGGCGCCGACGGTCGTGGCGCCCAGCAGCTGGGTGCCGGGGCGCACCGTGGTGTCCCGGCCGATCGTGACGTCGGCGTCGATCCAGGTCGTGGCCGGGTCGACGACGGTGACGCCCTCGCGCATCCAGTGCTCGACCGTGCGGCGGTTGAGCTCCCGGCCCAGCTCGGCCAGCTGCACCCGGTCGTTGACGCCCTCGGTCTGCCAGACGTCGTCCACCAGCAGCGCGGCCACGCGGCGGCCGTCGCGGCGGGCGATCCCGATGACGTCGGTGAGGTACTTCTCCCCCTGGGCGTTCTCGGTCCCCACCTCGGCCAGCGCCGACCGAAGGACCTGTGCGTCGAAGGCGTAGATGCCGGAGTTGATCTCCCGGACGTCCACCACGTGGGCGTACTCGTCGCCGGCCTCGCGGTGGGCCAGGGCGTCCTTGTACTCCATGATCTCCACGACGTCCCCGGCCCCGTCGCGCACCACCCGGCCGTAGGCCTTGGCGTCGGGCAGCTCGGCGGTGATGACGGTGACGGCCGCCCCGGAGGACTCGTGCCGCTCGGTCAGCTCCACGAGGGTCTGGCCGGTGAGCAGGGGCACGTCGCCCATCGTCACCAGGACGGTGCCGGTCAGGTCGGCGGGCAGCGCGTTCAGCCCGCACTCGCAGGCCCGCCCGGTGCCCTTGACCTCGTCCTGGTCGGCGACGAGGGCCCCGGCGTCGAGCTCGGCGACGTGGTCGGCGACCCGTTGCCGCTCGTGGCGGACCACGACGGCCAGGTGCTCCGGAGCGACCTGTCGGGCGGCGTGCAGGGCGTGGCCCAGCAGCGAGCGACCGCCGATGCGGTGCAGAACCTTGGGGGTCGTGGACTTCATCCGGGTGCCTTCGCCGGCGGCCAGGACGATGACGGCGGCAGGGTGGTACGAGGTCACGGTGACGACTGTACCCGCGGCGGGCGAACCCCATACCCACGGGTTTGGGATGATGGCGCCGTGACCGCCTCCCACCCCAAGTCCTCGCCGCGCAACCGGATGACCGGCCCGCAGCGCCGCCAGCAGCTCATCGAGGTGGGGCGTCGGCTCTTCGCCGAGAAGGGCTTCGAGGGCACCACGGTGGAGGAGATCGCCGCGACCGCCGAGGTGTCCAAGCCGGTCCTCTACGAGCACTTCGGTGGCAAGGAGGGGCTCTACGCGGTCGTCGTCGACCGCGAGATCCAGGCCCTGCTCACGCAGGTGACGGCGGCCCTGCAGCCGACCGAGCCCGGCCGCGCCCCGCACTCACGAGCGCTGCTCGAGGCGGCCGCGCTGGCCCTGCTGGACTACATCGAGAGCTCCACCGACGGCTTCCGCATCCTGGTCCGCGACAGCCCGCCCGGGCAGTCCACGGGGTCCTTCGCCAGCCTGATCAGCGACATCGCCAGCCAGGTCGAGCACATCCTGGCCGCCGAGTTCAGGCGGCAGCGGCTGGACCCCAAGACGGCGCCGCTCTACGCGCAGATGCTCGTGGGCATGGTGGCGATCCCCGGCGGCTGGTGGCTGGACTCGCGCCGGATGAAGAAGGAGGACGTGGCCGCCCACCTGGTCAACCTGGCGTGGAACGGCCTGTCCGGCATGGAGCCCAGGCCCACGCTGCGCACCAAGCCGCACAAGGGCTGAGCCCCGGTGGCCTAGGCTTGTCGGGTCCTGCTGGGACGTTCCCCGGTTGCTCTGCTGGTAGGGGCCGCCTGACTTTGAATCAGGATTAGCGACGTAGGTTCGATTCCTACCCGGGGAGCCCGCCCGCCCCTGCGCGCCCGGCGCCGGCGCACCGCTCAGGGCTCGAAGTCGACCAGCAGCCTCTTGAGGTAGACGGCCAGCTCGGCCCGGTCGCCGGGGGGCAGCCCGGCCAGCAGCTCGTGCTCGTGCTCGAGCAGGGCCTCGAGGGCCTGGTCGGCCAGCCGGCGGCCCTCCTCGGTCAGCGTGACCAGCACCGCGCGCCGGTCGCGCGGCGAGGCGCGGCGGGTCAGCAGGCCGCGGGCGGCGAGCCGGTCGATCCGGTTGGTCATCGTGCCGCTGGTGACGAGGGTCTCGCGCAGCAGGTCGCCGGGGGTGAGCTGGTAGGGGTCGCCGGAGCGGCGCAGCGCCGAGAGCACGTCGAACTCCCAGGCCTCCAGGCCCTGGTCGGCGAAGGCCTGCCTGCGCGCGATGTCCAGGTGACGCGACAGCCGGGAGACCCGCGAGAGCACCTCCAGGGGGGCGACGTCGAGGTCCGGGCGCTCGCGGCGCCAGGCGGCGACGACACCGTCGACGTCGTCCTCGCCCTCCCCGCGCACGCGGCCCTGACCCATGGCGGGAGCCTACCTCCATGTCTCTCGACATCGAGGGACCCTTGACCCCAGATCTCTTGACTGAACGTTCAGTCAGTCCTACGGTGAGGGTGTGTCGAGCGAGCGCACGTCCACCGCCCCTCCGTCCGGCAGCGCCCAGGACCGCATCCTCGTGGCCGCCGTCGACCTCTTCGGCCGCCGTGGCCTTCGTTCCACGACTCTCAAGGCGGTCGCCGAGCAGGCCGGTGTCTCCCCTGCGCTGGTCGTCCACCACTTCGGGTCCAAGGCAGGGCTGCGCACCGCGTGCGACCGCCGGCTCGCCGAGCGGGTCCGGTCGACCAAGGGTGCCGCCCTGCGCCGAGGCGCCCAGCTCCACCCGGGCGGCGTGCTCGCGCAGATCGAGGACAGTCGCCCCCTGCTGCGCTACCTCGCCCGGGCCGTCGTGGAACCCAGCCCCGAGGTCGACGAGCTCATCGACGAGCTCATCGCCGACGCTCTCGACTACACCGCCGCCGCAGAGGCCGACGGCCAGGTCCGGCCCAGTGCCGACCCCCGGGCCCGGATGGTCGTGCTGACCGTCTGGTCGCTGGGGGCGCTGGTGCTGCACGAGCAGCTCGAGCGGCTGCTCGACGTCGACCTGCTCGACGAGGGCGGCGACGTGCTGCCCTATCTGCGCGCCGCCGTCGAGATCTTCACCCAGGGCGTCCTGACGCACGACGCCGTCGTCACGGAAGGGATGTCATGAACGCACCCGTCATCCGGACCACCGGGCTGGTCAAGCGCTTCGGCGCGACGGCCGCCCTCGACGGGCTCGACCTCACCGTGGAGCCGGGCGAGGTCCACGGCTTCCTCGGGCCCAACGGCGCCGGCAAGTCGACGACGATGCGCGTCCTGCTCGGGATGCTGCGCGCCGACGGCGGCACCGTGGAGCTCTTCGGCGCCGACCCGTGGGCCGACTCGGTGCAGCTGCACCGCCGGCTGGCCTACGTGCCCGGTGACGTCGAGCTGTGGCCCAACCTCACCGGCGGCGAGGCGATCGACCTCTTCGCCCGCCTCCGCGGGGCCCTCGACAAGAACCGGCGCGACGAGCTGGTCGAGCGCTTCGACCTCGACCCCGGCAAGAAGGCGCGCACCTACTCCAAGGGCAACCGGCAGAAGGTGGCCCTGATCTCGGCGCTGGCCTCGCCGGTCGACCTGCTCCTGCTCGACGAGCCGACCGCGGGGCTCGACCCGCTCATGGAGGTCGTCTTCCAGGACTGCATCAGGGAGGCGCGGGAGACGGGCACCACCGTCCTGCTCTCCTCGCACATCCTGGCCCAGGTCGAGGTGCTCGCCGACCGGATCTCGATCATCCGGCACGGGCAGATCGTCGAGAGCGGCAGCCTGCGGGACCTGCGGCACATGTCGCGCACCACGATCATCGCCGACGCGGTCGGCGATCCCGCCCACCTGGCCCAGCAGCCCGGCGTGCACGACCTGCACGTCGGGGACGGCCAGGTCCGCCTCGAGGTCGACGGCGACCAGGTGCAGCCGGTGCTGCGAGCGCTCGCCGACATCGGCGTGCGCTCGCTGGTCGCCCACCCGCCGACGCTGGAGCAGCTGCTGATGCGCCACTACGGCGAGGACCTCGCGCAGCGCGACCGTGCCGAGCAGGCCGCGCTGGAGGCGCGCTGAGATGCCGGCCGCGACCGCACGGCATACCGCCGGGCGCACCGGGACCGGGCCGCTGACCGGCACCGGCACGCTGGTGCGCCTGATGCTGCGCCGGGACCGCCTCAAGCTGCCCGCGTGGGTCGGCGGCATGGGACTGTTCGTCGTCTACGTGGGCGTCGCGCTGCCGGGGGTGGCCCCCACCGAGGAGGCGCTGGCGAGCGTCGTGCCCGTCTTCAACCAGCCGGTGGGGCGGATGTTCACCGGACCGGGCCTCGGGCTCGACGCACCGACCTACGAGCGCTTCTTCGCCGCCGGCTACGTCCTCTACCTGTTCGTCATCGCCGCCCTGATGAACATCATGCTTCTCGCCCGCCACACCCGCGCCGAGGAGCAGAGCGGCCGCGCCGAGCTGGTCCGCGCCAACGTCGCCGGGCGGCACGCCGCGCTCACCGCCGCGCTGGTCGTGGCCCTGGTCGCCGACGTCGCGGTGACTCTGGTGGTGGCCGGGCTGGCGAGCGCCAACGGGTTCGCGGCCACCGGCTCGCTGATCGTCGGGGTCGCCTGCGGGCTGGTCGGTCTGGCGTTCGCCGGGATCACGGCCGTCACCGTCCAGCTCAGCGAGTACTCCCGCTCAGCGGCGGGCCTGGCCGGCGGGGCGCTCGGCGTGGCCTTCGTGCTGCGCGCGCTGGGCGACATGGCGCAGGTCGGCGGCTCCGCCCTCTCCTGGGCCTCCCCGCTCGGGTGGGGCAGCCAGGCCGCCCCCTACGTCCTGGACCGCTGGTGGCCCCTGCTGCTCCACGTGGCCCTCGTCGTCGTCACCGTCACCCTCGCCTTCTGGCTGCAGTCGCGGCGCGACCTGGGCGCCGGGCTGGTGGCCGCGCGCCCCGGCCGTCCGGTCGCGCGCCCCTCTCTCGGGACACCGCTGGGGCTGGCGGCCCGGCTGCAGCGCCCCTCCGCCCTCGCCTGGGGCCTGGCGGTCGTGGCCCTCGGCGTCGTCGACGGCCTCTTCGCCCAGGCGCTCGTGGACTCCGCCTCCGAGCTGCCGCCCGCGATCCAGGAGATGTTCGGCACGCGGGGGATGACCGACGGCTACCTCGCCTTCCTCGCGGTGCTCACCGGCTACGTCACCAGCGCCTACGTGGTCTTCGCCGTGCAGAGCCTGCGCGTCGAGGAGGCCCGGGGCCGCGCCGAGGCCGTGCTGGCCACCCCCACGAGCAGGGCCGCATGGGCCGGGTCCCACCTGGTCGTGGTCGCCGCGTGGGCCGCCGCCATCATGGTCGCGACGGGGCTGCTCACCGGCCTCGCGGCCGCCGGTGTGACCGGCGACGGCTCGCTCCTTGGGCGCACCCTCCTGGCGCACGTGAACCTCGTCCCCGCGGTCCTGGTCGTCCTCGGTCTGTGCGCGCTGCTCTACGGATGGGCACCGGTGCTGCTGGCCCCCGTCGCCTGGACGCTGGTGGGCGTGATGGTCCTCGTGGGCAACTTCGGCACCCTGCTCGACCTGCCGCGCTGGCTGATGGACGTCTCACCGCTGAGCCACCCCGCCCAGGTCCCCGTCGAGGAGCTCACGGTCGCGCCCCTGGTGGTGCTGCTCGTGCTCGCCGCCGTCGGGGTCGCCCTCGGCCTGCTCGGGCTGGGCCGTCGACAGGTCCACGGGCGTTCCTGACCGCATGACCTGCAGGTCGTGAGGATGCGGGCGGCGGGCGGCCCGTGGCTCACGCTCCTGCTCGCCGTCGACGCCGCCCACGACGGCGGGGTGACCCTCGAGCTGAGGGCGGACCGGACCCGGGGCGTCGACCTGCAGTCGATCACCCCGCAGCCCGCGGCCGAGAAGCTGGTGCCGGCCTGCTCGGCGAGGACTTCTCGCTCGTGCACGCCGCCCTGGTGATCGTCACGCTGGTCCTGCTGCAGCGCAGCAGCGACTTCCTGGCGTGGAGGTTCACGCCGTTCGCGCGGGTCACCGAGGAGGTGCCCTCGCTGCTCGTCCCCGACGGCGCCCGGCTGCGGCAGGCGCTCGACCTCGACCGGCTGGACGAGTCCGACATCGTGGCGGCCGACCGCAAGGATCAGGGCCTGGAGCGGCTCGACCAGGTCAAGTCGGCGGCGCTGGAGTCCTCGGGGGAGATCACGGTCGTGCCCAGGCAGCACGCCGCGCCGCAGGCCTGAGCACGCACCACCGGGCTGGCGACCCTCCGCCGCCGGTCCGGACAGGACGCCCGGGGTCATGTGCAGGACGGTCGCCCTGGCAGCCGACGCGCCGCGGCGCACACCATGTCCTTGTGCGCGACGCGCCGGGGATGCGGGCCGGGTCTGCGGGTGGAGCCCCCCTCAGCCCTCGGCCGCCTCGGAGGCCTCCAGCCACTCCAGCTCCAGGGCCTCCTCCTGCTCGGCCAGGGTGCGCTGCGCCTCGGTGAGCTCCGCCAGCCTCGTAGGGTCGGTGGCCGCCGCGGCCATCTGGTCGTGCAGCAGCACCTCCTCCTCGTGCAGCCGGTCCAGCGCCCGCTCGACCCGGGCGAGGGTCTTGCGGGCCTCGCGCACCTGCGCCGGGGTGTAGGCCGCCCGCGGCGTCGACGCCCCTCCGGAGCCTGCGGACGAGGGCGCGGAGGTGCTCCGCGCCGACGTCACCCTGCCTGCCTCGCGAATCCGAGCTCGCAGCTCGAGGTACTGCTCGACCCCGCCGGGCAGGTCGCGCAGCGTGCCGTCGCCGAGCAGCGCCACCTGCCGGTCGGTCATCCGCTCGAGCAGGTAGCGGTCGTGGGAGACGACGAGCAGCGTCCCGGCCCAGCCGTCGAGGACGTCCTCCATCGAGGTGAGCGTGTCGATGTCCAGGTCGTTGGTCGGCTCGTCGAGCATGAGCACGTTGGGCTCGTCCATGAGCAGCCGGACGAACTGCAGCCGGCGCCGCTCCCCGCCGGAGAGGTCACCCACCCGCGACTGCTGCCGACCGCCGGTGAAGCCGAGCCGCTGGGCCAGGGAGGAGGCCGAGACCTCCTTGCCCCCGATCATGGTGAAGCTGCGCACCTCGGTGATCGAGTCGATGACGCTCCACCCGGCGACCCGGTCCAGCTCGCGCAGCTCCTGGCTCAGGCAGGCGACCTGCACCGTCTTGCCCGTCCTGAGCCGGCCGGCGGCCAGCGGGTGCTGACCCTGGAGCACCCGCAGCAGGGTGGACTTGCCCGCGCCGTTGACACCCACGACGCCGTAGCGGTCGCCCGGCCCGATCCGCCAGGTGACGTCCTCCAGCAGCGTGCGGTCGCCGACCGTGACCGTGGCGTCGACCAGGTCGAAGACGTCCTTGCCCAGCCGTGTCGTGGCGAAGCGCACCAGCTCGACCGAGTCGCGCGGCGGCGGCTCCCCCTCGATCAGCGCGGTCGCCGCCTCGATCCGGAAGCGCGGCTTGCTCGTGCGCGCCGGGGGACCGCGCCGCAGCCAGGCCAGCTCCTTGCGGGCCAGGTTGGCCCGCCGCTCCTCGGTCACCTTCGCGACCCGCTGGCGCTCGACCCTGGCGAGGACGTAGGCGGCGTAGCCACCCTCGTAGACGTGCACCTGACCGTCGGCGACCTCCCAGGTGCGGGTGCTCACCGCGTCCAGGAACCATCGGTCGTGGGTCACCACGAGCAGCCCGCTGCCGCTCCGCGGACGCCTCGAGGACAGGTATGCCGCGAGCCAGGCGACCCCCTCGACGTCCAGGTGGTTGGTGGGCTCGTCGAGGACGAGCAGGTCGGGGTCGGCGACGAGCAGGGCGGCCAGCGCGAGCCGGCGGCGCTCACCGCCCGACATCGGCCCCACGACCGCGTCCCAGCCGCCGAGCGCCTGCGCGTCGGTGCCGCCGAGCAGCCCGTCGAGCACCTCGCGCACGCGAGGGTCGCCGGCCCACACGTGCTCGGCGAGATCGCCCAGGACCACCTCGCGGACGGTGGCGACGGGGTCGAGGGCGTCGACCTGGCCGAGCATCCCGGCACTCACGCCGCCGGCCCGCACGACCCTGCCCTCGTCCAGCGGGCGGGTGCCGACCAGGGCCCCCAGCAGGGAGGACTTGCCGCCACCGTTGCGGCCGACCACACCGATCCGGTCGCCGTCGGAGACGCCTACGGACACGTCGTCGAGCAGCACCTGGGTGCCGGCGACCAGCCGGGCGCGGTCGAGGGCGACGAGGTTGGCGGGCGGGGCCGCCATCAGCCGGTGACCGGCCCCACCGGCCGGGTGGGCGGCGCCGGGGGCGGGGTGCGCAGGTGCTGGACGACCTGGGCGCCGGGCACGGGGCCGATGGCGCGGACGATGTCGCCGACGGGCCCGTTGGCGGCCAGTCCGACGGAGAGGTCGATGGCCTCGGTCTGCGACCCGGCCAGGAAGGCGACCGTCGGACCGGACCCGGACACCATCGCACCGAGGGCGCCCAGCTCGGTGCCGGCCTCGATGACCCCGGCGAGCTCCGGCCGCAGCGAGACCGCGGCGGCCTGGAGGTCGTTGTGCAGCGCGGCCGCGACGTCCGCGGCGTCCATCCGGCGCAGGGCCGTCAGCAGCTCGCTGGAGGGCTCGGGGGCGGGGGGCGTCTCACCGGCGGCCTCGCGGAGACGGTCGCACTCGGCATACACCTCGGGGGTCGACAGCTCCAGGCCCTCACCGACCCACAGGACCCAGTGCAGCTCCCCGCGGCCCAGCACCGGGGTGACCTGCTCGCCGCGGCCGGAGCCGATCGCGGTCCCGCCATGGAGGAGGAAGGTGACGTCCGAGCCGAGCCCGGAGGCGATCTGGTCGAGCAGCTCGTTGTCGACGTGGTCCAGCTGCCACAGCTCGCGGCAGGCCACCAGGGCGGCCGCCGCGTTGGCCGAGCCGCCGGCCATCCCGCCGGCGACGGGGATCGTCTTGTCGATCTCGACGTGCACCGGCGAGGACCGGCCGTGCCGCGGGCGGCGCCGGCCGAGGGTCTTGGCCGCGACCAGGGCGAGGTTGGAGTCGCCGGTGGGGACGCGGTCGGCGTAGGGACCGGTCACGCTCACCGACCACCGCTCGGCCGGGCGGACGGTGACGCGGTCATAGACGCTGACGGCCTGGTAGACGGTGGACACCTCGTGGTAGCCGTCCTCGCGCTGCGCACCGACGAGCAGCTCGAGGTTGACCTTGCCGGGCACGCGCACGGCGACGGAGTCGGTGCTCGTCCCAGGGCTCATGCGCCTCACCCTATGGGGTCGGCGGGGGTCCCGAGGCGGGGGGCGTGCCGGGTGCGTCGCGGCCCAGGCCGCGCGGCAGGCCGACGGCACGCGCGACCGCCGCGGTCCACGCGGCACCGCCCAGCGCCACCCCGCCGACGCCCGTGAGGGCGAGGCCGATTCCCCCGATCGCGACCAGGGCGGACACCGTCGCGGGTCCGAGGAGCACACCCGCTCCGCTGAACAGCGCCCAGACGCCGAGGAAGCGGGCCCGGCCCACCTCCGGGCTCAGGTCCGCGCCGATCGTCATGTTGATCCCGGCACCCAGACCGTTGCCCAGCGCCATGACCAGGACCGCCGTGACCATGCCCGGCGGCGACGGGAGGGTCGGCATGAGCAGGAACCCGGCGCCGTAGACGGCGAGGCACACGATCAGCACCGGCGTGCGCCCGACACGGTCCTTGAGGTGCCCGCCGGGCAGCATGAGGACCAGCTCGACCGCGGCGCCGACGGCGACCAGGGTGGAGATCGCCGAGGCCGTCAGGCCGAGCTGCACGCCCCAGAGCTGCAGGGCGACGGGCTGGGCCGCGCGGGCGACGGCGAGGGCGCCCACCGCGGCACCGGCGAGCGTCACGGCCCGCCACCGGACGTGGGCCGACGCCGGGCCGGTGGGCAGGCTCGCGCCCGCCCTCTGTGCCCCGGGCGCGACCAGGGCCCGTCCCGGTCCTCCTGCCGGGCGTGCGCCGCGCCCGCCCCCGCGCTCCCGGGCCGCCACGTCGAGCGCCGCGCCGGCCGGGCTGTAGAGGACGGCGAGCGCGAGCAGCGCGCACCCGATGCTCAGCACGTAGACCGACCAGATCGGCAGGCGCAGCAGGAGCGCGGCGCCCAGCAGCGGCCCCACCAGGTTGCCCGCCCGCAGGGTGCCCCCCAGCGCGGTCATCGCCCGGCCGCGCTGCACGGTGGGGACCTGGTCGGCGACGAGCGCCTGTCGGGAGAGGGTCCAGACCGACATCACCGGTGCGTTCAGCACCATGGCGACGACGAAGAGGCTCAGCGCTCCCTGACCACCCCAGACCAGGGCGCCGACGATCGCGGCCGTGCAGACCGCGCCGGCCGCCACGGAGACGAGCATCGCCGGACGGTCCCCGACGTGGTCGATGAACCGGCCGGCAGGCACGGTCGTGAGCAGCGCCGCGCCACCGACCAGCGCGATGATGAGGCTGGCCAGAGCCGCGGAGGCTCCCAGCTGCATCGCGGCCAGCACGGACACCGGCAGGGTGGCGCCGCGCGCCACGCCGACGAGGACGGAGGGGACGAAGACCGGCCAGGCGAGCTGCCGGTACACCTCAACGCTCGACCCGCTCGGTCCGCGGACGGTGCTCGGCGATCCGGGCGAAATCCTCGACGGTCAGCACCTCGCCCCGGGCGCGCGGGTCGACGCTGGCCGCGCGCAGCGCCTGCTCCGCCGCGGCACCGCTCCCGGCCCAGCCCGACAGCGCGGCGCGCAGCGTCTTGCGCCGCTGGGCGAAGGCGGCGTCGACGACCGCGAAGACCTCCGGGCGCGTGGCCAGCGTCACCGGCGGGTCGCGGCGCACCATGCGGACCAGTCCGCTGTCGACGTTGGGCGCAGGCCAGAAGACCGTGCGCCCGATGCGCCCGGCTCCGGTCACCTCGGCATACCAGCCGGCCTTGACGCTCGGCACCCCGTAGACCTTGCTCCCCGGGCCGGCGGCGAGGCGTTCGGCGACCTCGAGCTGGACCATGACGAGGACCGTCTCGAGCGTCGGGACGGTCGCGAGCAGGTGCAGGACGACCGGCACGGCGACGTTGTACGGCAGGTTGGCGACCAACGCCGTGGGCGCAGGACCGGGGATCTCGGCGACGCGCAGCGCGTCGGCGTGCACCACGTCGAGCCGGTCGAGCAGGTCCGGCGCGAGGTCGGCGACGGTCCTCGGCAGCTGCTCTGCGAGGACCGGGTCGATCTCCAGGGCCGTCACGTGCCGGGCGTGCGGCAGCATCGCCAGCGTGAGGGAGCCCAGTCCCGGGCCGACCTCGAGGACGACGTCCTCGGCGGTGATCTCGGACGCCCGGACGATGCGCCGGACGGTGCCCTTGTCGATGACGAAGTTCTGCCCCCACTGCTTGGTGGGGCGGATGCCGAGCCGGGCGGCGAGGTCGCGGATCTGCGCAGGGCCGAGCAGGGTCACGGCGGTGCTCTCCTCGGGCTCGCTCACGGCTGCATTATCCAGGGACGGACAACGCCCTGCACCCACCCGGTGGTCCGGTCACGATCGGGGCCGGAGATGCTGGAGCCATGAGCACCACCTACAGCCCGGAGCAGCCCGCGCGGGAGACCCTGGAGGCGGCCGAGGGGCCGGCCGTCGTCATGTTCGGCACCACCTGGTGCGGCTACTGCCGGGCGGCGGAGCGCTACGTCGACCCGGCCCTGGCCGAGCACCCGGACGTTCCGGTGCACGCCGTCGAGGACGGCCGCGGGCGGGCGCTGGGGCGTTCCTACCGGGTCAAGCTCTGGCCGACGCTGATCTTCCTGCTCGACGGCGTGGAGGTCGACCGGGTCGTCCGGCCGACCGGTCGGGAGGCCGTCGACGCCGCACTGGCCCGGATCGCCGCACCTGGTCCGCAGACCGGCGCAGCCCGCTGACGGCCGTACCGGTCCGCACCCCACCCCGGACCGCCGCGCGATGGCCGTCGTCAGCGGTCGGAGGTCCCCCGGGAGAGCAGCTCGTCAGGGTCGTTGATCCGGACCTGCGGCGCTTCGCGCGTCACGCCTCGCTCCCGCTCGGCCGCCTCGATCCGTCGCCAGCCGTCCGCGTCGACGAAGCGCACCCCGCGACCGTGCAGGAGTGCCGCCAGGTCCTCGACCCCCGGTCGAGGGCGCGCGGGCACCTCCTCCCCGACGGTCCGCCAGATCGTCTCCACCGTCCGTGCCGCCTCCGAGCGGTTGGTCCCGATGACGCCCGTCGGCGCGCGGCCCGCCCAGCCGACCACGAACTCGCGCCCGGCGACCCCGGGCTCGTTGCCGGTGACGAGCCCGTCCGCGTTGGGGATGGTCGAGGTGCTCTCGTCGTAGCGCAGGTCGGGCACCCGCGTGCCGTGGTAGCCGATCGCGCTCACCGTCAGGCCCGAGGTGAGGACGAGCGGCTCGCGCCCCGACCGCTCCAGGACGACCTCCGCCGCCCCGTCCGGCCCGGCCGGGCCGACCTCGACGACCTCGCTGCCGAAGTGGAAGACCACGAGCCGTGACAGGTCGTCACGTTCCTGCGTGCGGGCCGCCGCCTCGGCGAAGAGACTGAGCCGCTTGGCCACCTGCCGTCCCTCGACCCCGGACAGGTCGTCCGGGACGGGCGGCAGACCGGGCGGGTCGAGCTCGGTGCCCAGGCCGGGCACGGCGAGCAGCTCCCGGAGCATGGGCACGGAGAACTTCACGTCCAGGGCGCTGCGACGGATGACGAGGTGGACCTGCTCCACGCGGGCTCCCGAGTAGGCGAGGAGGACGTCGTCGGGCATCGCCGAGCGGCGCAGCTCGGCGGCGTCGAGCAGCAGCAGGCGCGCGACGTCGAGCGCGACGTTGCCACCACCCACGACGACCGTGGAACGGACCCCGGACAGGTCGAGCGCGGGGCAGCCGGGCAGGCCGGTGTACCACTCGATGAGAGGGAGCGAGCCGACCACTCCGGGGACGCCCAGCTCCCTGTCCCGGTCCACCCCGACGGCGTAGACGACGACGTCGTAGCGCTCGAGGAGCTCGGCGCGGCTCACGTCCTTGCCCACCGTGACGTTGCCGAAGAACCGCACGCCGTCCAGCTCGAGGGTGCGGGTCAGGACCTGGGCGACGGACATCGTCGAGTGGTGGTCGGGTGCCACGCCGTGCCGGACGAGCCCGAAGGGGGTCGGGTGGGCGTCGAGCACGTCGACCGCGTCGACCCGCTCGTCCTGCGCGAGGAGCGCGGCGGCATACATCCCCGCCGGACCGGACCCCACCACTGCGACGCGCACGGCTCCATTGTCCCCCGCCGCCGGCGAGGTCACCAGGGCCCGTAGACGCGCTCGCTGTTGTCGGAGAGCGCCCGGCACAGCTGGGGCACGCTGGTGTTGAGCGTCGCCGCCATCGCCCGCACCGTCAGCGGGATCAGGTAGGGCGCGTTGGCCCGGCCCCGGTGCGGGGTCGGGGTGAGGTACGGGGCGTCGGTCTCGACGAGCAGGTGCTCGACCGGCGTGACGGCCAGGGCGTCGCGCAGGCCCTTGGCCGACCTGAAGGTCACGGTGCCCGCGAAGGACAGGTAGTAGCCGCGGCGCACGCACTCCTGCGCCATCGCCATGTCGCCGGAGAAGCAGTGCAGGACCGTCCTCGCCGGTGCACCCTCCTCGGCCAGGATCCGCAGCACGTCCTCGTGGGCGTCCCGGTCGTGGATCTGCAGGGCCAGGTCCAGCTCCTTGGCCAGCGCGATGTGCCGGCGGAACGCGTGGTGCTGCGCCGCGACGCCCTCGGTCCCGGTGCGGAAGTAGTCCAGGCCGGTCTCCCCGATCACCCGGACCCGCTGGTGCCGGGCGAGGGCGGCGATCTCGTCGATCACCTCGTCCAGGTCGCCGGCCGTCTCGTGACCGGGTGCCTCGTTGGGGTGGATCGCCACGCCGCCCAGGACCGCGGGGTGGTCGTCGAGGACCGAGACCGTCCACCGCGCGGACCCGATGTCGCTGCCGATCTGCACGAGCCGGTCGACGCCGACGGCTGCTGCCTCGGCCACGACCTGCTCGAGCCCGACGAGGGGCGCGTCGTCGCGCCGGACGTCCAGGTGGCAGTGGTTGTCCGCCACCGGGATGGGCAGCGGGTCGGGCGCGGGGGGCCGCCCGGCGCGACGCTCGGCGGTCACGGCCGCACCCACCGGCGCCACGTCATACCCCGGCCCCGTCGACCAGCCCGAGCCGCGCCCGCTCCTCCTCGACCACCGACGGGTCGAGCTTGGTGAAGATCGGCGACGGCTTGGCCACGGGCGCGCCCACGGTGACGGGGCGGTGCTCCCAGCGGGGCGCCGAGGTGTAGTCGCCGGTGATGACCGGATAATCGCCGATCGACGGGTCGTCCAGGTCGCTGACCTCCTGGATCTGCGGCATCGGCTGGAAGATGCCCTCGCCTCCCAGCGCGTGGTGGACCGCGGTCGAGCTGTGCGGCAGGTAGGGCGAGAGGATGGTGTTGAGGTCGACGACCGCCTGGGCGAGCACGTGCAGCACCGTGCCGAGACGCTCGCGCTGGTCCTCCCCCTTGAGCTTGAACGGCTCGGTCGTGGAGACGTAGGCGTTGGCCTCACCGACCAGGCGCATCGCCTCGGCCAGCCCCGCCTTCTGCTTGTGGGCACCGATGAGGCCGCCGACGGCGCCGAACCCGGCGCGGACCTGCTCCAGCAGCGCCCGGTCGACGTCCTCGAGCTCGCCCGCGGCAGGGACCTGCCCGAAGTTCTTGGCGATCATCGAAGCGGTGCGGTTGACCAGGTTGCCCCAACCCGCGACGAGCTCGGTGTTCGTGCGCTTGAGGAACTCCGGCCAGGAGAAGTCGGAGTCGTGCGTCTCGGGCGCGGCGGCGGAGAGGAAGTAGCGCAGCGCGTCGGGCTGGTAGCGGTCCAGCACGTCGCGGACGTAGATGACGATCGAGCGCGAGGTGGAGAACTGCTTGCCCTCCATCGTGAGGAACTCGCTGGAGACGACCTCGGTGGGCAGGTTGAGGTGGCCGAAGGGGCCCTGCTCACCGCCTCTGCTGCCCTCCCCGTTGTGCGCGAGCATCTCCGCCGGCCAGATCTGGGAGTGGAAGGTGATGTTGTCCTTGCCCATGAAGTAGTAGGACAGCGCCTCCGGGTCGTTCCACCAGTCGCGCCACCGCTCCTCGTGGCCGTCCCCGAGCCGCCGGGCCCACTCGACGGACGCCGAGAGGTAGCCGATGACCGCGTCGAACCACACGTAGAGCTTCTTGGTCGGGTGCTCCGCCCACCCCGGCAGCGGGACGGTGATCCCCCAGTCGATGTCGCGCGTCATCGCGCGCGGGCGGATCTCCTGCAGGATGTTCGTGGAGAAGCGGATGACGTTGGGGCGCCACAGCCCACTGGCCTCGCGCCCGTCCAGCCACTCCCCCAGGGCCTCGGCGAGCGCCGGCAGGTCGAGGAAGAAGTGCTGGGTGTCCTTGAACTCCGGCGTCTCGCCGTTGATCTTGGAGTGCGGCTCGATCAGGTCGGTGGGGTCCAGCTGGTTGCCGCAGTTGTCGCACTGGTCGCCGCGCGCCTCGGCGTAGCCGCAGATCGGGCAGGTGCCCTCGATGAAGCGGTCCGGCAGCGTGCGGCCGGTCGAGGGGCTGATCGCCACCAGCTGCGTCTGCTCGACCATGTAGCCGTTGGCGTAGCAGGCCAGGAACATCTGCTGCACGACCTGGTGGTGGTTGGCCGTCGTGGTGCGCGTGTAGAGGTCGTAGGAGACCCCGAGAGCGACGAGGTCCTCGGCGATGAGCCGGTGGTTGACGTCGATGAACTCCTGCGGCGTCATCCCCGCCTTGTCGGCCTGCACCAGGATCGGCGTGCCGTGCTCGTCGGAGCCGCTGACCATGAGCACGTCGTGGCCGGCCATCCGCATGTACCTGCTGAAGACGTCGGACGGGACGCCGAAGCCGGCGACGTGGCCGATGTGGCGCGGACCGTTGGCGTACGGCCAGGCGACGGAGGTCAGGACGTGGGTCATGGGGCCACAGTCTAGGTCCGGTGCCTCCCCCTCCTTCCGGGCCGCTGCGTCACCTCGCGGCTCACAGCTCCAGTCGCGCGACCGCCTCCCCCTCGTCCCTCTCGCCGGTCAGCACGAACCCGAGCTGGAGGTAGAACGGCTCCGGGCCGCCGGGGTCCTGCACCCAGCTGGTCACCGCCACCGTGTGACCGGCGGCTCGCAGGTCCGCGGCCCACCGCTGAAGGGCACGCCTGCCGATGCCCCGGCCCTGGTGGCGCCGGTCGACGAGGAAGCGCCACAGGTAGGGCTCGGGGGTGCCCTCGTTGATCCCGTCGGCATACATGAGGAACCCGGCCGGCTCGCCGTCGGCCTCGATCCCGCGCAGCACGGGGAGCACGGGGTGGCCGCCCTCCGGCTCGGGGAAGAGCGCGTCGGTGTAGGAGTCGGCCATGGTGGCCACGAACCTCTCCTGCGTCCGGTGGGTGCGCAGCCGGCCGTAGGTCGCGGCGTTCTCGTGCGTGAGCTCGACCAGCCGCACGTCCTGGGGCGGCGTGCGCGGGCGGTCGCGCCAGGCCCGCCGCCCGTCCGCGGTCATCGAGTACCAGAGGTTGTCGTCCCACGCGCCGCGCCACCAGAAGGACTTCTCGGCGAGGTGCTCGAAGGTCATCCCGACCCGTTCCAGCAGCCGCGCCGAGGCGAGGTTGTCGGGGGAGAGCTCGGCCACGAGCCGGTGCACCCCCAGCCGGTCGACGAGGTCGTCGACGACCGCGCAGACCGCCTCCACGCCATACCCGCAGCCCTGGTGGGCGGCGGCGAGGGTGAAGCCGAGCTCGGCCACCCCGCAGTGCTCGTCGAGCCCGACGTAGAGGTCGCCGACCAGCTCGCCGTCGAGGTCGAGGGCCAGCTGGGTGCCCGTCCCCGGCACGACGTCCCTCCGGTCGGCGTGCGCGGCGACCAGCCGCTCGGCCCGCTCGCGCGGCCAGGGCAGATCCCAGTCCTGCAGACGCGCGACCTCGGGGTCGTTGCGGTATGCCGTGAGGACGTCGACGTCCTCCTCACGCAGCATGCGCACGAGGAGCCGCTCGGTCCGGATCGGGTACGGGGTGTGGCTCATCGCCTCATCGTCGGCACGGACGGCGCTCCGGCGCAACAGGGTTTGCGGACCTCGCCACCGGTTCCCGGGCCTCGGCTCTAGGGTCAGGAGCCAGCCGGGACCGCGACCAGCCCTACCTCGCCCGCAGGCCCGGTGACGGTGACGCGGTCCCGGCCCTCCTCACCAGGGACCAGCTCGGGCTGGCCGTCCAGCCGGAAGTGGACCACGTCGCGGTCCGACCAGGGCCACCAGTGCGCGCGCCACATGACCATGCCGCTGCCGTCCCCCGCCGGCGGGCCCTCGTCGTCGGAGACGCGCAGGAAGACCGTCCCGTCGGCCTCGAGGAGCTCCGGCCAGCCGTGGCTGTCGAGGGCGACCCGGTAGGTCGTGCCCAGGAGCGTCACCTCGCCGCCGGGGCCGACCCGTCCCTGCGTCGGGGTGGGCGCCCGCGTCTGTGCCGGCGACTGCTCGTGCCACGTCTCGCCGTCGGTCGACCACTCGACGGTGTAGACGAGATCCTGCGACTCCGGTCCGCCACCGGCCCAGTCGGAGACGAAGAGCACCATCGACCAGCCCCCCACCAGCGAGGTCAGGCGCGGCTCGGAGGCGCGCACCACCTCGCTGCCGTCGACGAGGACCTCCCGGGCAAAGACGGCCTGGCGCGGCAGCCGCGCGACGGTCGCGAGGTCATATCCTCCGCCCCGCCACCAGGGCCGGTCGACGCTGGAGACGGTGAGGGTGTCGACGTCGTACAGGCTCGCGCCGTCGGTGTACCCGGACACGTCCAGCTCGGGTATGCCGTAGACGGTGACCTCGACGCGCCCGTCGCGCAGGTGCTCCGTCTCCACCGCCGCCCCCTTCGCTGTCCACAGGGAGTGCTCGTCGAAGAACAGCACGTCCTCGGGCTCGTAGCCGGCGTCGTCGATGGCCACGAGGGCCAGCCGCTCTCCGGCGACGGTGACCTCCGCCCAGCCACGCGTCACGGCCGGGACCGGGTGCAGCTGGCCGTGCACCCCGGGCCTCGCCTGCCACACGACGAGGGTGCCGCGCACGCCCCGGTAGACCTCGACGCCGTCGGCGAGGGTCCGGCCCTCGGCGGTCTCCTCGAGGCCGTCCACCCGGAAGCTCGCCTCGGACCCTCCCGGACCACGACTCAGGGTCAGCGGCTGGACGTCGCCCACGAGCGCGAGCCCGTCGGGCAGCTCGACCGGCGACGGCTCGTCCACCTCCCAGGACCCGGCCGGGGAGACCTGCTGGGTCCAACGGAGACCGTCCCCGCCCTGTCCCATCCCGACCCAGGCTGCGACGAGCAGGACGAGGGAGGCGAGCGTCATACCCGAGGACAGGACGCGGCGGCGGCGGACGCGGCGCCGGGCGGTGGTCACGACCTCCGGGACCGAGACGTCCATGGGCGGCGTGGCCGAAGCCATCCGGTCGAGCAGCGCGGTGACGTCGCGGTCAGACATGGTCGGCCTCCTTGAGCACGTCGCGCAGGGCGCCCAGCCCGCGCGAGGTGTAGCCCTTGACCGCGCCGACGCTGACGCCCAGCGCCTCGGCGGTCTGCTTCTCGGACAGGTCCAGGTAGTGGCGCAGAACCACGCACTCGCGCTCGCGCGGGCCCAGGCCCTGCAGCGCCCGGACGAGGTCGACGAGGACCGGGTCCGGGGCGTGGCCGCCCGAGCGCTCCGCGTGGTCCTCGACGAGGACCTCCCGGCGGGTGCGCCGCCACCGGTCGGTGTGCAGGTTGGCCAGGACCCGGCGGGCGTAGGCGGCGGGCTGCTGGTGGCCGACGCGCGACCACCGCGTGTAGAGGCGGACCAGGGTCTCCTGGACGAGGTCCTCGGCGGTGTGCGGGTCGCCGGCCAGCATCCAGGCGGTCGTCAGCAGCCACGGCTTGGCGGCCGTCGCGAACGCGACGAACGTCTCCTCCTGCTGCCTGCGCACGACCGACCTCCTCCGACCCGTGACGGTCAACTGTGCCGTCCCACGGGTCCCCAACGCGCCAGGCCGCGCAAAGGTTGTACCGCGGTTGGGGCCTCCTACCGTCGGGTCACCTTCCCGGACATGCTGGCGACCGACTGCATGAAGATCGGCCGGGCCGCCACCCAGCCGGCGACCACGACCACGAGCACGCCCATGAAGACCACCAGCCCCCACCAGCTGGTCGGGTTCGGCTCGTCGTGCCAGGAGTACATCGCGTTGAGGTTGAGCCGCAGGTCGGTGACCAGGACCAGGGCGACGTGGGTGACGATGAAGACGACGAAGTAGAACATCGTCGGCAGGTGGAGGGCGCGGGCGAGCTCGACCGGGTAGACCTTCGAGATCTTCCACTCCGCGCGCCAGGCCGGCGACATGCGGATGCCGGTCACCGCCGCCAGCGGGGCCGCGACGAACACGGTCGTGAAGTAGGCCAGCACCTGCAGCGCGTTGTAGTTCAGGAACGGCTCGTTGACCGGGAAGTTCAGGGAGAGGTACTGCAGCGCGGCCGACACCGCGTTGGGGAAGACGTCCCAGCTCGTCGGCACGATGCGCCGCCAGCTGCCGGTCACGAGCAGCAGGACCCCGAAGAGGATGCCGTTGGGCACCCACAGCGCGTCCATGAGCAGGTGCAGCCACAGGTAGAGGCTCATCTTCGTCGGCGGCTTCCTGGTCTTGAACCGTCCGGTGTTGCGCCGCGTCCAGTAGGCCTCCGGCCGCTGCTGGACGCGCAGCAGCCAGCCGGCGCGGATGATGAGGACGATGAGGAAGAAGTTCAGCGCGTGCTGCCACTTCATCCACCAGGGGAAGCCCTCGGGAGTGCCCTCCGGCACCGCGGACGCGCCGGGGTAGGCCGCCAGGAACTCCTGGCCCGCCGACGAGCGCAGGAACCACTGCGAGCCGAGCACCGCCAGCACGAGCAGCACGGCGGCCAGCGGCAGCGCCCAGACCAGCGGGAACCAGCGGGACGCGCGCAGCGCGGACATCTTCGGCACGCGCGGCGGTGAGAGCTTCGTCATAATGCTCTATTTACCAGATGTCGCGTCCCGGACCGACGACGGGTCCGCTCCCGACACCCTGCCGATAGCCTGTCGCTCGTGCTCGACCACGTCACCGCCGTCCGCTACGTCACGCCCCTGCGCGAGGGCGGGTCGATGCCGGGCGTGGTCGAGGGCGCCGACCTGGGGACCTACGTCGTGAAGTTCCGCGGCGCCGGCCAGGGGGTGAAGGTGCTCGTCGCCGAGGTCGTCGTCGGCGAGCTGGCCCGTCGGCTCGGGCTGCCGGTCCCGCGCCTGGTCACGATCGACCTGCCGCCGGCGATGGCGCGCTACGAGGCCGACGCGGAGGTGCAGGACCTGCTCAACGCCTCCCCCGGCACCAACCTCGGCGTGGACCTGCTGCCGGGCGCTCTCGGGTACGACGGCTCGCACCCGCCCGGCGCCGAGCTCGCCGCGCAGATCTTCTGGCTGGACGCCTTCACCGCCAACGTCGACCGCACCTGGTCCAACCCCAACCTGTTGACCTGGCACCGCAGGACCTGGCTCATCGACCACGGCGCCGCGCTCTGGTTCCACCACTCCTGGCCGGGCCGCGCTCCCGACGCCGAGCGTTTCGCGCACCAGCCCTTCCGCGTCGGCGCCGACGACCACGTGCTCGGCGCGGTCGCGACCGACCTGCCCGGCGCCCATGCCACCCTCGCGCCGCGGGTCACCGCCGACCTCGTCGCCGACGTCGTGGACCAGGTCCCCGACGAGTGGCTCGAGACCACCGACCACCTGCCGGACACGGACGCGGTGCGCACGGCATACCTCGACCACCTGCTGGCGCGCGTGGCGATGCCGCAGGTCTGGCTGCCGGGAGGCGGTTCGTGACCACCGTCGACTACCAGTACGTCGTCCTGCGCCTCGTCCCCCGCGTCGAGCGCGAGGAGTTCGTCAACGTCGGAGTGGTGCTCTACAGCCAGGAGGCGGACTTCCTTGAGGCCGCCTTCGAGCTGGACGGGGCGCGGGTGCTCGCGCTGGCGCCGGACCTCGACCTCGACGCGGTGCGCGCCGCGCTGGAGACGGTATGCCGTGTCGCCGCCGGCGAGCGCTCCCCCGGCACCCCGCCGCCGGGGCGCCCCGGGCCGCGGTTCGGCTGGCTGAGCGCTCCACGGAGCACCATCGTGCAGCCCGGGCCGGTGCACGGCGGGACGACGCAGGACCCTGCCGCCACGCTGGAGCACCTCGTGGGCGTGCTGGTGCGAACGAGGTGACCCGCCCTGACCGACCTGTGCACCGTTTCCGGACTTATGCCTAGGAAATACCTCGCGCACACGTCGTTCTACGGTGCACAGGTCCGCTGGTCGGCCACCCGCTGTCAGCCGCGCGAGGCCGGCCGGAGGTCCGGCTCGCCGTCACCGTCGAGGTCAAGGCAGGGTACCGCGGCGGCCGGCGAGACGCCGTCGGGGACGCTCACGTCGGCGGTCCACACCTCAACCCCCCCGACCGGGCCCTGATAGGTGGTGGACGCGTGCACCTCGACCCCCGGACCGGCGATCAGCTCCGGGTCGGACCCGGCAGGGAGCACCGCGACGAGGTCGTAGCGGGACGGCTCGTCGGGGCGCTGCAGCTCGGCGAGCGTCTGGCCGACGATGCCTGCGCGCAGCCCGCCGCCGTCCGAGGCGTCGCCCTTCTCGTAGAGCAGCCAGCCGTCGGCGCCCACGGTGACGACGAGGCCGGGGTCAAGGACCAGGTGGCCGCTGGGTGAGGCGCCCATGAGCGTCCACGTGTTGACGGCGGAGGTGGCCGAGCGCAGGGCCAGCTGCACGCCCTTCTCGATCGTCCCCGGCGGCACCGCCACCACCCGCACCGCACCGGCCTCCGTGGGCACCGAGACGGTCGCCCCGAGCAGCCACGGTGCCGGGTCGGCACCGTCGCCCTTGCGCAGGACGGGGACCACCACGTCGCTGTCCAGACCGGCGGGCAGCACCAGCAGGTCGTCGCCCGGGGCGTCGGCCGGACGGCGGTAGAGCCGGGCGTCACCGAGACTCGACCCGCCCACCTGCACGAGCTGCTGCCCGTCGACGGAGGGCACGACCTTCCCGTCCGCGACCAGCAGCTCGACGCCCTCGCCGAGAGTCCCGGCCGGCGGCGCCCAGCGCTCGACCTCCCCGCCCCGCTCGAGCCCGACGCCCGTCACCTCGAGGCCGTCCTCGGCGTCGACCGCCAGGAGCGTGACGAGGCGGCCGTCGTCGAGCGCCACCTGGGCGAGGTCCGTCGGCGCGACCCACCGGGCGGCCCCGTCCCGCGTGACCTCCACCCGGGCGTCGGCCCGGACGGTCGCGTCGGTGTCCCAGCCCTCCGCGAGCACGACCAGGCTGCCACCGACCGGTTGCACCGCGAAGGCGCCACCGGCCCCGAAGGTCGCCTCCGGCTCGTCCGTGTCGCGCCGCCACAGGGTGACCTCCCCCTGTCCCTCGCCTGGCTGCGCCACCAGCGCGGTGCCGTCCACGTCCAGCACGTTCAGGTCCTCGACGTAGGCGTCGAAGGTGGAGGACGTGCCACCGAGCGTGAACCTCACGTCCGACGGCGGCCTCTGCCCCGCGTCCTCGCGGACGACCAGGGCCAGGGGGCGGTCGAGAAGCGTCGTCGCGACCCAGTCGACCCCGCGCTCGTCCTCGTCCGCGGTCCCCTCCACCTCGGAGCCCTCCGGCAGCACGAGCACCCGGGTCTCGGTGCCGCCCGAGGAGAGCGCGCCGGAGGAGAAGGCCTGGGCCGGTCGGTCGCCGAGCTGGGTGAGCACGGGTTCCTGGTCGTCGACCGCCCAGCCCACGACGCCGCGCCGTTCGTCGGCGAAGGCGTGCAGACGGTGCCCGGCCGTCCCAGCCCCGACCCACCGGACCGGTGCGCCCGAAAGCGCCACGGCGCGGTCCCGGCCCACCAGGTAGACGTCCACCAGCTGCTCCGGGAGCGGCACCACGTCCGCCGACCACACGGCATAGGCGAGCTGTTCGCCGCCGACCTCCGCGTGCTGCACGTTCGCCGGCCCGCCGGGGTCGTGCGGCCCGACCAGGGGCACCGAGGCGACAACACCGTCCGGCTCGGCCCAGACCGCGACGGTCATCCGCTCGCCGGAGAAGACGTCCAGGCCCGGCACCGGCGAGGCCGCCGGGACTCTCTCCACCACGCCACCGCCGTCGGAGAGGACCAGCGTGACCGGCCCCTGGCCCGACGCGCGCGACAGCTCCGCCGCGTAGGAGTGCCCGACCTGGTCCTGGTCGACCGTGTGCACTCCGGTGAACAGCGTGCCCTCCACGGTCTCGCCCGGCTCCCACAGCGTCGACGCCGGCTGGATGTCGGTCGTCCCGGTGAGCATCCCGGACCCACCGCCGGCGAGGCCTCCCCACACGGCGGCCACCACGGCAAGGGACCCGACGGCCACGCCGATCCCGGTCGCGCGGCGCCTCCGGACACGCCCCCTGCCCGCCTCGAGCATCGCCTCCCCGGTCAGGTGCATCGGGGGTGCGTCGTGGACGGCCCGGTCGAGCAGCTCGCTCAGCTGATGTTCAGACATGACGCTCCACCTCGGTCACGGCGAGCAGCGGGCGCAGTCCCGCCAGCCCCTTGGACGTATAGCTCTTGACGCTGCCCACGCTGATCGCCAGCGTGGCGGCGGTCTCCTTCTCGGACAGGTCCAGGTAGTGCCGCAGCACCACGCACTCGCGCTCCCGCGGCGACAGCCGCTGCAGCGCGCGCACCAGGTCCGTGGTCATCGGGTCGCAGGTGTATGCCGTCTCCGGCACCTCCCCCCGCAGCACCTCGCGACGGCGCGAGCGCCACCGGTCGGTGTGCAGGTTGCTCAGGACCTTGCGCCCGTAGGCCAGCGGCTGCCCGTCGCGCACCTTGCGCCACCGGACGTAGACCCGCACGAAGGTCTCCTGGACCAGGTCCTCGGCGGCGCTCCCCTCGCCGGTGAGCAACCAGGCGTAGGCGAGCAGCGTCGATCTGGACGCGTCGACGAACTCGACGTATGCCGCGTCGTCCTCATCCTTGGTCTGCACCGAGCCTCCTGGTCTCATCCTGTCCTGCCCTCGCACCGGTAACGGAACGAGGGCAGGAAAGGTTGGGGGCAGGGCGGAGGGGTCCGGGTCAGCGCACCGCCGCCGACCGGGAAGAAGCACGGCATACCCCGTGGTTGACTGTGGACGACCGCCCCCCGCCGGGGGACGGCCGAGAGACGAAAGGCGAGGCCGTCGCATGCTCGCTGCCCTCACCGGAGCCGGCCTGTCCGCGGCCGCGGGGCTGAACGCCTACATCCCGTTCCTCCTCGTGGCGCTGATCGCCCGGTTCACCGACGTCATCACCCTGCCGCACCAGTACGCCTGGATCGAGTCCAACTGGGCGATCGGGATCGCGGCGGCGCTGCTGCTCTCCGAGGTGGTCCTCGACAAGGTCGCGGTCGTCGACCACCTCAACGACGCCGTGGGCACCTTCGTGCGCCCGGCGACAGGGGGGCTGATCTTCGCCGCGACCACGGCGGCGGAGGACTTCGAGAAGAGCTCCTCGTTCCTGGCCGACAACCCCTGGGTGGGCGTCCTGCTCGGCATCATCACCGCCGGGATCGTGCACACCGGCAAGGCGGTCACCCGGCCGGTCGTCAACGTCGGCACCGCCGGGCTCGGGACGCCGGTCGTCTCCGCGGCCGAGGACGGCGCGTCGGTGACGCTGAGCCTGGTGGCGATCTTCCTGCCGGTGCTCGTCATCTTCCTGCTGCTGCTCCTGCTGTGGGGCGGCTTCGCCCTGTGGCGACGGCGCTGGCAGCGTCGCAGGCGTCGCGACCAGCTGATGGCCGACGCCGGCTACAGCTGAGGCCACTCCCCTGCGCGGCGCCCGGCGGAGCCCCTGGGTCAATAAAGTGATATCATTTTGATCTCACATTGATCCGAAGGGGTGCACCATGACCGAGCCGACCACGCAGCCGCAGACGGACGAGTCCACGGGCGGCGAACCCGCGGGCCGCCCGGTCGGTCCCGACGGGACCCGCGTCGACATCACCGAGCGCCGCGCCTGGTCGGTCGACGGCTTCGGCGGGCTGGTGCTCGCGCTCGCCCTGCTGGGGGTGGGCGTGTGGCAGTTCGCCGTGGGGGCGATCGCGGCCGACGCGGGCGAGGGCGGGGCCGCCGGCCTCACCATCGGCAGCATCCTGGCCCTGGTCGCGATCCTGCTCCTGGCCTCGCTGACGATCGTCGCCCCCGGGCACACCAAGGTCGTCCAGTTCTTCGGCCGCTACATCGGGACGGTGCGCCGGCCCGGGCTGCGGATGACGGTGCCGCTGAGCACCCGCAAGAACGTCTCGGTGCGCGTGCACAACTTCGAGACCCACGAGCTCAAGGTCAACGACGCCGACGGCAACCCGATCAACATCGCCGCGATCGTCGTCTGGCAGGTCGCCGACACCGCCCGCGCCACCTTCTCGGTGGAGGAGTACGAGGACTTCGTCGCCGTCCAGGCCGAGTCGGCGCTGCGCCACGTGGCGATGAGCCACCCCTACGACGCCGACGCCTCGGCGGTCAGCCTGCGCGGCGACACCGACGTCATCTCCGGAGAGCTGGCCACCGAGGTGGCCGAGCGCATCACCCTCGCCGGCCTGGAGGTCATCGAGGTGCGGATCTCGGCGCTGGCCTACGCCCCGGAGATCGCCCAGGCCATGCTGCAGCGCCAGCAGGCCTCGGCGATCATCGCCGCCCGCGAGAAGATCGTCGAGGGCGCGGTCGGCATGGTGGAGAACGCCCTGCACAGGTTGGAGGACAAGGGGCTCGTGGACCTCGACGACGAGCGCCGCGCGGCGATGGTCTCCAACCTGCTCGTGGTGCTCTGCTCCGAGCGCGGGACGACCCCCGTCGTCAACGCGGGGTCGCTCTACGCCTGAGCGGCGGAGCCGGACGCACCGACCCGTGAGCGGACCTGAGATGAGCGAGGAGCAGGAGGACCGCCCGCCCAGGCGCCGTGCCGGGGCGGAGCGCAAGTCCGTCCTGCTGCGCCTGGACCCGGCGGTCCACGAGGCCCTGCAGCGGTGGGCGGCCGACGAGCTGCGCAGCGTCAACGCCCAGGTCGAGCTGCTGCTGCGGGACGGCCTGCGACGCGCCGGGCGCGCACCGCGCGACGCCGGCCCGCTGCCCCGTCGCGGGCGTCCGCCCAAGGGGCAGCGCGGCGACCGCTCCTAGACGTCGGTCGCCGGGCGGGCCGCCGCTGAGGCGGGCCGCAGCAGCGCGACGGTCAGCCCGCACACCGCGACCAGCGCCACGAGGGCCACCCCGAGCAGGATGATCGCACCCACGACGTAGAGGCCGGTCTCGTCGGTCGGCCCCACCACACGCACCCACGCGACCGTGGCCCACACGGCCCCCACGAACGAGACGATCGCCGCGATCCCGCTCAGGCCCGAGGCCCGTCGGCCGTTGCCCAGCCACCCGAGCAGCGTTCCGAGCACGCCGCCGCCGAGCGCGACCGCACCGGCGCGCACCATGTCCCCGGTCGAGTAGGCGCCGGAGGCGGCGTGCAGGACGGTCGTGACCGCATACCCCGCGACCCAGGCGGCCACCGCCCCGCCGAGCAGGCCGGACAGGATCGCCCGCCAGTTGATCACCACGTGCCGACCTCCAAGTCCCAGCGCGCCTCCACCTCGAGGCGTCGGACCAAGTCTGTCGCCGGTCGGCCTCGTGTCAAGACCGCGCGGTCGGTCAGCGGGCGGCGAGGGCGCCGTCGTAGAGCTCCTTGACCGACAGGCCGGTCGCCGCGGCGACGTCCCGGCACACGTCCTTGAGCCGCTCGCCGGCCGCCACCCGCGCCAGCACCTGGGGGATGACGTCCTTCGCCTCCTGCGGCCCGCCCGCCAGCGGGTCCGCCCCCGCCACCACGACGGTGATCTCCCCCCTGACGCCCTCGGCGGCCCAGGTCGCGAGCTCGGCGAGCCCTCCGCGGCGGACCTCCTCGTAGGTCTTGGTCAGCTCCCGGCACACGGCCGCCGGCCGGTCCTCCCCCAGCGCGGAGGCCATCGCCGTCAGCGTCGCCGCGAGCCGGTGCGGCGCCTCGAAGAAGACCATCGTGCGCGGCTCGGCGGCCAGCGCGGCCAGGACCCGTGCGCGCTCCCCCTGCCTGCGGGGCGGGAAGCCCTCGAAGCAGAACCGGTCGACCGGCAGCCCGGACAGGGCCAGCGCCATGAGGACCGCCGACGGGCCGGGCACGCCGGTGACCGGCAGCCCCTCCTCGACGCACGCGGAGACGAGCCGGTAGCCGGGGTCGGAGACGGACGGCATGCCCGCGTCGGTGACCAGCACCACCCGGTCCCCGGCGGCGATCCGGGCGAGGAGGTCGGGCGTGCGGGAGGCCTCGTTGTGCTCGTGGTAGCTGACGACCTCGCCGCCGACCCGGACCCCGAGCCGCTCGGCCAGCCGGCGCAGCCTCCGGGTGTCCTCGGCCGCGACGACGTCCGCCCCGGACAGCTCCTGCAGCAGCCGGGGGCTGGCGTCCCGCGGGTCCCCGATCGGGGTGGCGGCCAGGACGAGGGCTCCGGTGGTCATGGGGTGCAGGCTACGACGCACGGACCCCCGGTGCGCCGTCGGCGGGCCGGGGGTCCGGTGGTGCTGGTGTGCGGCAGGGCGCTCAGCGGTGCCCGTAGCCGGCGCGGCGGACGTCGCCGTTCATCTGCGAGATGACGTTGAGCGGGATGCCCTTGGGGCAGGCGCGGGTGCACTCGCCGAGGTTGGTGCAGCCGCCGAAGCCCTCGTGGTCGTGCTGCTCGGTCATCGCCACCGCGCGCGCGTCGCGCTCCGGCTGGCCCTGCGGCAGCTCGCCCAGATGGGTGATCTTGGCACCCATGAACAACGAGGCCGACCCGTTGGGACAGGCCGCCACGCAGGCGCCGCAGCCGATGCACTCGGCCGCCATGAAGGCCCGGTCGGCGTGCTCCTTGGGGACCGGCACGGCGTGGGCGTCGGGGGCGGCACCGGTGTTGACCGAGACGAAGCCGCCGGCCTGGATGATCCGGTCGAAGGCGCTGCGGTCGACGACCAGGTCCTTGATCACCGGGAAGGGGTCCGCGCGCCACGGCTCGATGACGATCTCGTCGCCGTCCTTGAAGGAGCGCATGTGCAGCTGGCAGGTGGTCGTCCGCTCCGGCCCGTGGGCCGAGCCGTTGACCACGACGCCGCACATCCCGCAGATGCCCTCGCGACAGTCGGAGTCGAAGGCGACCGGTTCCTCGCCCTCCTCGATGAGCTGCTCGTTGAGCATGTCGAGCATCTCCAGGAACGAGCTGTCCTCGGAGACCCCGTCGATGTCGTAGCGGACCATCCGCCCCTTGGCTCGGGGACCGTCCTGCCGCCAGATGCTGAGGGCGAGCTTCACTTGTAGCTCCTCTGCTTGAGCTCGATGGCCTTGAAGGTCAGGTCTTCCTTGTGCAGGACCGGGGTGCCGCCGTCCCCGCCCCACTCCCAGGCGGCGACGTAGGCGAACTCGTCGTCGTGCCGCAGCGCCTCGCCGTCCTCGGTCTGGGACTCGGCGCGGAAGTGGCCGCCGCAGGACTCGCGCCGGTGCAGGGCGTCGATGCACATCAGCTCGCCCATCTCGAGGAAGTCGGCCACCCGGCCGGCCTTCTCCAGGGACTGGTTCAGGCCATCGGCGGTGCCGAGCACCCGCACGTTGTCCCAGAAGTCCTGGCGCAACGCGCGGACCTGCTCGATGGCCTCGCGCAGCCCGGCGTCGGTGCGCTCCATCCCGCACTTCTCCCACATGATCTTGCCGAGCTCCTTGTGGTAGGAGTCGACGCTGCGGGTGCCACCCACGGACAGGAACCTCTCCACCCGGTCCGAGACCGAGCGGCGCGCGTCCTGCACGTCGGGGTGGTCCTCCGCGACCTTCTCGAAGGGACCCTTGGCCAGGTAGGCGCGGATCGTGTTGGGCAGCACGAAGTAACCGTCGGCCAGACCCTGCATCAGCGCCGAGGCCCCCAGCCGGTTGGCGCCGTGGTCGGAGAAGTTGGCCTCGCCGGCGACGAACAGGCCCGGGATGCTCGCCTCGAGGTCGTAGTCGACCCACAGCCCGCCCATCGTGTAGTGCACGGCCGGGTAGATGCGCATCGGCACCTGGTAGGGGTTGTCGCCGGTGATCTGCTCGTACATCTCGAAGAGGTTGCCGTACTTGGCGCGGACCGCCTCCTCGCCCATCCGCTCGATCGCCGCCGCGAAGTCCAGGTAGACGCCGCGCCGGACGCCGTCGACCTCCGGGCCGACGCCGCGACCCTCGTCGCACATGTTCTTGGCCTGGCGCGAGGCGATGTCGCGGGGCACCAGGTTGCCGAAGGCCGGGTAGATGCGCTCCAGGTAGTAGTCGCGGTCCTCCGGCGGGATCTGCCGCGGGTCCTTGTCGCAGTCCTCGGCGTTCTTCGGCACCCAGATGCGGCCGTCGTTGCGCAGCGACTCGCTCATCAGCGTCAGCTTGGACTGGTGCTCCCCGGACTGGGGGATGCAGGTCGGGTGGATCTGGGTGTAGCACGGGTTGGCGAAGTAGGCGCCCTTGCGGTGCGCCCGCCACGCCGCGGTGACGTTGGAGCCCATCGCGTTGGTCGACAGGTAGAAGACGTTGCCGTAGCCGCCGCTGGCCAGCACGACCGCGTCGGCCATGTGCGTCTCGATCTCGCCGCTGACCAGGTCGCGGGCGATGATGCCGCGGGCCCGCCCGTCGACGACGACCAGCTCGAGCATCTCGTGGCGCGCGAACATCTGGACCGTGCCCGCCGCGATCTGCCGCTCCAGCGCCTGGTAGGCGCCGATGAGCAGCTGCTGGCCGGTCTGGCCGCGCGCGTAGAAGGTGCGGGAGACCTGCACGCCGCCGAAGGAGCGGTTGTCGAGCAGGCCGCCGTACTCGCGGGCGAAGGGCACGCCCTGGGCCACGCACTGGTCGATGATGCCCGCGGACACCTCGGCCAGCCGGTAGGTGTTGGTCTCCCGCGAGCGGTAGTCCCCGCCCTTCTCGGTGTCGTAGAAGAGGCGGTAGACCGAGTCGCCGTCGTCCTTGTAGTTCTTCGCCGCGTTGATCCCGCCCTGGGCGGCGATCGAGTGCGCGCGCCGCGGGCTGTCCTGGTAGCAGAAGGACTTGACGTTGTAGCCGGCCTCGCCGAGGGTCGCCCCCGCCGAGGCGCCGGCCAGGCCGGTCCCGACGATGATCACGTCGAGCTTGCGCCGGTTGGCCGGGTTGACCAGGGCCGCGTCGAACTTGCGCCGGGTCCACATCTCCGGGACCGGGACGTCCGGGGCCTTGGTGTCGGCGATCGGCTCGCCCTCGCGGTAGAGGCCGTCGATCAGCTGGTCAGTCATGGTGATGTCTGGTCCTTCTTACTTGACGAGGCCGAAGAGGATGGCGAAGGGCGGGATCAGGAAGCCGACCACGATGAGCGTGGTGACCACGATGCTGGTCAGGCGGATGTTCTCGGCCCGTTCCAGCGAGGTGTTCAGACCGAGGGTCATCGCCGCCCCCCAGATCCCGTGCAGCAGGTGCAGCCCCAGGAAGATCATCGCCAGCACGTAGATGCCCACACCCCACCAGTGGCTGAAGCTGTCGATCACCCTGGCCGCCGGGCTGGCGTGCGCCTCGCCGATCGTCACCGTCTGCCAGGTGAAGTGCATCAGGTGGAAGATCACGAAGGCCAGGATCGCCAGCCCGCCCCACCGCATGGCCTTGACGTAGAAGTTGCCGTAGCTGCGCCGCGTCACCTGGTAGCGCACCGATCGCGCCGCCCCGGCGCGCCGCCACAGCACGACCGCACTGCCCACGTGGGCCACGAGCGCGACGAGCAGCCCGATCCGCATCACCCACAACGCCCCCCGCTCAGGGACCATCGCGCCGCCGAAGGTGCGCAGGTGCTCGGCGTACTCGTCGAAGGCCTCGCGCCCCGAGAGGATCATCAGGTTGCCGTACATGTGCAGCAGCAGGAAGGCGATGAAGAACAGGCCGCTGGCAGCCATGATCGTCTTCAGCAGGATGCTGGACCGCCTGCGGTCCGTGCTCGCGGGAAGGGTTGAAGTGGCCACGGGGGCAGGGTACTACTCCCGTGGTGCCGGTCGTCGGCGCCCTGCGGCGCCCCTACGATGACCGGTATGGAGTATCTGCGGGCTCGGCTCCTCGGGCCGGACCCCAGCTCCCTGCCGCGCTCGGACCGCGCCGCCTGGCTGGGCGTGCTGCTGGTCACCGTGCTCGGCGGGGCCGTCCGGTTCTTCCGGCTGGGCCACCCCCACGAGCTGGTCTTCGACGAGACCTACTACGTCAAGCAGGCCTGGTCGCTGCGCCTCTTCGGCTACGAGCGGGAGGTCCGGGAGGGCCTCGAGGAGCCCGACCAGCTCTTCACCCACGGCACCCCCGACGTCTTCGGCACCGCCCCCGACCTGGTCGTCCACCCGCCGGTGGGCAAGTGGATGATCGCCCTCGGCGAGATGCTCATGGGCCCTGACTCCGCGGCCGGCTGGCGGCTGAGCTCGGCGGTCGTGGGCACCCTGTCGATCCTGCTGCTGGGCCGCATCGCCTGGCACCTGTGGCACAACGCGCTGCTGTCCGTGGCGGCGGCGACGCTCCTGGCCGCCGACGGCCACCACTTCGTGCAGTCCCGGATCGGGCTGCTCGACATCTTCGTCATGTGGTGGGCGCTGCTGGCCTTCTTCTTCCTGCTCCTCGACCGCGAGCAGGCACGTCGACGGTTGGCGGTGCGCTGGGGACCCTGGTCCGAGCGGATCCGCGGACGAGCGGTGCCGCGCAACCCGCTGCAGCGGTGGATGCGCTGGTGGGGGCCGGGCCTGGGGATGCGCTGGTGGCGCCTGGCCGCCGGCATCAGCCTGGGCCTGTGCACCGGGACGAAGTGGTCCGGTCTCTACTTCCTGGCCGTCTTCGGTCTGATGACCGTCTGGTGGGACATCGGGGCGCGCCGGACGGCGGGTGCACCCGGGTGGTTCACCGGCGGCGTCGTGCGCGACGGCATACCGGCCTTCCTGACCGTGGTGCCCGTCGCCCTGGTCACCTACGTGACCTCCTGGACCGGCTGGCTGGCCACCACCGGGGGCTGGAAGCGGGAGTGGGCGCAGGACCACCCGGCGACCGGGGGCCTGGCGGCCCTGGTCCCCGACCCGTTGCGCTCGCTGTGGGCTTACCACCAGGAGATGTACACCTTCCACGTCGGCCTGCAGAACGAGCACGCCTGGAAGTCCAACCCGTGGAGCTGGAGCGTCCAGTGGCGTCCCACGCTGTTCTTCAGCGAGTGGCCCACCCGCGGGGAGAAGGGCTGCGAGGTCGCCGACTGCGTCGAGTACATCGCCTCGCTGGGAAACCTGTTCGTCTGGTGGGGCGCGACGCTGGGCCTGCTCGTGGTGGCCTTCCTGTGGCTGCTCGGGCGCGACTGGCGTGCGGGGGCGGCGCTGGCCGGGGTCGTCGCCGGGTGGTTCCCGTGGTTCCTCTACCAGACGCGCACGATCTACAGCTTCTACGCGGTGGCGTTCGTGCCCTGGCTCGTGCTGGTGGTGGTGTGCTGCCTGGGCCTGGCGCTGGGGCCCGCGGACGCCTCACGTCGACGACGCAGGTGGGGCGCCGTCCTCGTCGTGGGCTACCTGACCCTGGCCGTGGCCTGGTTCGTCTGGTACTACCCGGTGCACACCGCGATGGTCATCCCGCGCCACGAGTGGAAGCTGCGGATGTGGTTCGACTTCTGGACCTAGGGTCCCCCGTCCCGGGACGGTCCGGTCAGTCGCCCAGGCCCATCGCCTCGGCCAGCTTCAGGTGCGGGGCGCCCTCCTCGGCGCGGCCGGCACGCTGCAGAGTACGCGCCAGCAGCAGGTGCGCGTAGCCGTCGCTGGGCCACCGCTCGACCATGCCGCGCAGCACCGTCTCGGCCCGGCCCAGCTGCGCGGAGTAGTAGAAGGACCGCGCCTGCAGCAGGAGGACCTCGGCGTTGTCCGGGTGCTCGGTCGCCAGCGGCTCGAGCAGCGCCGCGGCCTGGCTGTAGCTGCGGGTCTCGAACAGGAAGGTCGCCCGGTCGTAGCGGGCGTGGTCGTCGAGGTCGTCGTCGGCAGGCAGCCCGATCTGCGGCACTCCCGCGGCAGGTTGCCCGAGCTCGCGCCAGGTCTGCTCGAAGTCGCTCATGTCTGGCACTACGCCAGGAAGCCCTCCAGCATTCCCGGGGTGGCCCTGCGCGCGAGCTCGACGGCGAGCGGGACGGGGATGTTCGGCGCCGTGACCTGCTCGCCACCCGCCGCGGTCGTGGCCACCAGGTCGCACAGGTCCTGGCGGCGCTGGAAGAAGGACTGCTGCACCACCCAGCCGATGACGCCGGCGGTCTCCAGCGCCTCGCGGGTGCGCACGAGCGCGCCGGTCTGCACGACGAGGTGGCGCTGCGTCAGCCCGTGCCCGAGGTTGCGCCAGGCGCTCTCCGCCACCACGGCGCTGAGCGCGCCGAGGCCGACGAGCAGGGCGGGCGGGCCCCAGCCCGGCAGCCGGTCCAGCCACGACGCGTCCACCCGGTAGGTGAGGACCGCGAGCACGGCCACCAGGATGAGCGTGCCCCACTGGTGGCGCACGTGGATCCGGCGCCGGGCCCGGGGACCGTGCCCGACCAGGGTCATCGTCAGCGGCCCCTGCTCCTCGAGCAGGTCGTGGCCCACCGCGGTCACCACGTCCCGCGGTGCCGGCGGCAGGACCTTGGTGGTGCCGCCGCTGCCGACTCCGGTGGCCAGCGCCGTCAGCTCGGCGCCGCGCACGAGCCGCAGCAGGAACGGCTCGCCCATCCGCGCACCGCGCACCTTGGCCCGCTCCACCGTCTGGCTGTGCGTGGTCAGCAGTCCGCGGGTGATCCGCAGGTTGCCCCGCCCCTCGCGCACGACGCGCAGGTTCCACCAGGTCAGCACGTAGCTCGCGGTGGAGACGACGACCCACCCGAGGACGACGGCGACCACGACCGCCGACACCAGGATCAGCACCGCCTGGGCGACGACCCAGCGCCACGCGTCCTGGGCCACGTCCAGCTCGTCGACCGGCAGCTCGTCGCCGAACTGGAAGAGCGCACCGACGGCGCCGGCGACCACGACGAGACTGGACAGGCTGAACGGGGCATACCTCAGCCACCCCCAGTCGATCCGCGCCAGCTCGGTGTCCTCCGCACCGCCCACGGGGTATGCCGTGCGCCTGTCCTCCTCGTCGGGAGCCGGCCGGGTCTGCAGGTCCGCGGGCGAGCCATCCGGCACCTGCGCGTGCGTGCCGGCCGTCGTCCGCGAGCGGGCGAGCAGGAAGGTGCGCAGCTCGCCGGCCTGCTCATTGCTCACGCCGTCCAGCTCGATCCGCTTGTCGTCCACGCCGGTGCCGATCTTGACCTTGGCCAGACCCAGGACGCGGTGGACGACGGAGGACTCGACGTCGACGCTGCGGACGCGGTCCAGCGGGGCGGTGAGGACGCGCCGGTTGAGCAGCCCGGTGCGCAGCTGGACCTGCTCGTCGGTGAACCGGTAGCGGGTGACGAACCACGACGCGACGCCGAAGGCCACGGCGAAGGTCGCGCCGACCAGGAGGAACAGCCACGTCGGGGGGCCCCCGTCCTGCCCGGACCGGAAGCCGAAGGTGGCCAGCAGGATCGGCACCGCGAAGGAGCCGAGGATGCGCACGGGGTGCACCAGGAGCATGCGCGCGCTCTGCCGCTGCCACTCCCCGGGTCGGGCGGCGCCGGGCGGTGTCGGCCCCGGCACGGGCGCACCGACCGGCGGCGGCAGGTCGGGCAGGGTCACGTGGCGTCCCCGCGGGTCTGGCCGGTGATGCGCGCCAGCTCGGCGGTGACCCGGTCGGCGAGGTCGCTGTCCAGGGCGGGGATGGTGATCGGGCCCGCCGCCGAGGCGGTGGTGACGGTGATGTTCGCCAGGCCGTAGAGCCGCATGATCGCGCCGCGGTGCGTGTCGACGGTCTGCACCCGGGACAGCGGTGCGATGCGCTGGTCCCGGGACAGCCAGCCGGTCTGGACGAAGACCTTGCCGTCGGCAACCTCCCAGCGGGTGCGCCGGTAGCGGATCGTCGGCTCGAGGACGACCTCCACGACGTTGGCGGCCATGCCGAGGACGAAGAGCCAGCGCAGCCCCACCGCCCACCACGCGTGCTCGGGCAGGAACCAGGCGATCGCGAACATCACCGCCCAACCGACGACGCCCCCGAGCGCGGAGTTGACCACCCAGTAGCGCACGGCGCGCGGACTCACTCGGTGGGCGGGCTCGCGCAGGCGCGCGGACGGCATACCCCCCTGGCTCATGCGAGCGTGGCGACCATGAGCGCCTTGATGGTGTGCAGCCGGTTCTCTGCCTGGTCGAAGACGATGCTGGCGGAGGACCCGAAGACCTCGTCGGTCACCTCCACGCCGTCCGCGAGCTCCGGGCGTCGGGCGACCAGGGCGGCGCCGACGGTGGTCCGGGCGTCGTGGAAGGCCGGCAGGCAGTGCATGAACCGGGCCCGCGGGTTGCCGGTCGCGGCCATGAGGGTGGCGTCGACGCGGTAGGGCAGCAGCAGGTCGATGCGCTCGTCCCAGGCCTCCACCGGCTCACCCATCGACACCCACACGTCGGTGTGGACGAAGTCGACGCCGACGACCGCCTCGCGAGCGTCATCGGTGATCGTCAGTCGGGCCCCCGACTCCTCGGCAAACCCCCGGCACAGCTCGACCACGGCGGTGGCCGGCTGCAGACCGGCGGGCGCCGCGATCCGCACGTCCATGCCGAGCTTGGCCCCCAGCAGCAGCAGCGAGTGCCCGGTGTTGTTGCGTGCGTCGCCGAGGTAGGCGAAGGAGGTCTCGTGCCGGTGCTTGTGGGTGTGCTCGGTCATCGTGAGCGCGTCGGCGAGCATCTGGGTGGGGTGCCACTCGTCGGTCAGTCCGTTGTAGACGGGGACGCCGGCGTGGCGGGCCAGCTCCTCGACGGTCTCCTGGCGGGCACCGCGGTACTCGATGGCGTCGTACATGCGACCCAGGACCCGCGCGGTGTCACGGACGGACTCCTTGTGCCCGATCTGGGTGCTCGACGGCTCCAGGAAGGTGGTGTGGGCGCCCTGGTCGGCGGCGGCCACCTCGAAGGCCGCACGGGTGCGGGTCGAGGTCTTCTCGAAGATGAGCGCGACCGAGCGGCCCTCCAGGCGCCGTCGCTCCAGGCCGGAGATCTTCGCCCGCTTCAGGTCGCGGGCGAGGTCGACCAGGTAGCGGATCTCGGCCGGGGTCTCCTCGACCAGCGACAGCAGGCTGCGACCCCTCAGGTTGACGGCCACGTGCGTGCTCCTCCCTCGTGCGGCGGCGGACGACCGGCGCCCGTGAGGGTTTAGCGTATCCGTCCCCGTCGGCGTGACCACGTCCGGCGCCTCGGCCATGATGTGCGTGCACGGACCCGTGAACGGCACGGGCCGGGTGCGGAGGTCCGACGATGCAGAACTCGATCTACCTCGACCACAACGCCACCACACCGGTCGCCGGCGAGGTGGCCGAGGCCATGTGGCCCTACTTCACGGAGCGGCACGGCAACCCCTCGAGCACCACGCCGCAGGGCAGGCGGGCGCGACGTGCCGTCGAGGAGGCCCGCGAGCAGGTCGCCGCCCTGCTCGGTGCGCACGCGGACGAGGTCGTGTTCACCTCCGGCGGGACCGAGGCGAACAACCTGGCGGTCCGGGGCGCCGCCGACGTGGCCGGGACCCGGGTCCTGGTGACCTCCCCGGTGGAGCATCCCGCCACGACCGCCCCGGTGGCCCACCTGCGCGAGCGGCACGGCTGGCTCGTGCACGAGCTGCCGGTCGACCCGAGCGCCCGGTTCCTGACGGACCGGTGGCCCGCGGGGCCGGTCGGCCTGGGGACGGTGATCCTGGCCCACAACGAGACCGGCACGGTGCAGCCGGTGGCGGTCTTCGCCGAGGCCGTCCACGCGCGGGGCGGCGTGGTCCACACCGACGCCGCCCAGGCGGTCGGGAAGATCCCGGTCCAGGTGGACGAGCTGGGCGTGGACCTGCTCAGCGTGGCTGGGCACAAGCTCTACGCGCCGCAAGGCGTCGGGGCGCTGTTCGTGCGCCGCGGCGTGCCGCTGTCGCCGGTGCTGCGCGGAGCCGGTCAGGAGCGCGGGATCCGCCCCGGCACCGAGAACGTCGCCGGGATCGTCGGGCTGGGGGCCGCCGCGGAGCTGGCCGGCACCCTGCTGTCCACGGAGCCGGCCAGGCAGGCCGGCCTGCGCGAGCGGCTGTGGCAGCTGCTCAGCAGGGCACTGTCCCCGCTGGTGCGGATCACCCCGTCGCAGTCCGCGCTGCCCAACACGCTGCTCGTGGCCGTCCCCGGGCAGCTCGGGGAAGACATCCTCGCCAGGGCTGCCGGTGTGGCGGCCTCGACCGGCAGCGCCTGCCACGCCGGGACCCACACGCCGTCCGCCTCGCTGCGTGCGGCGGGGCTCGCCGACGACGTCGCCCTGGGCTCGCTGCGCCTGACGCTGGGCAGGTCCACCACGCGGGCCGAGGTGGACCCGGCCGCGGACGAGATCGTGCGTGCCGTGCTGGCCGGCAGCAGGGCCTCCTGACTCCGGCAGGACCCTCCGAGCGTGGGCGGGTCCGCCCGACCGTCGAGGCGAGCGGACCTCCGCTAACGCGGTCGGACCCTGCCGCCGACAGGCGGACAGGGTCCGTGGTGCTTCTTCTGGTGGAGCTGAGGGGATTCGAACCCCTGGCCTTCTCATTGCGAACGAGACGCGCTACCAACTGCGCCACAGCCCCTTGTGCGGCTACCGACTATACACCTCGGCACCGGACGGGAAAAATCCGTGCGGCCGTCGTAGAGCCCTGCCGCTGCTGGCTGCGGACGCGCCGTCAGCCGACCAGATCGATGCGCGGGAGGTCCTCGAACTCCTCCTCGAGGGCCATCTCGGTGCCGTCGGCGGGCAGGGAGACGGAGCCGCGCAGCTCGCCGCGCCTGGCCGGGGCCTTGAGGGTGTAGGTAGGCGGCGGGACCGGGACCGGGCTCCAGGTGCCGTCCGTGGGCTGGACCACGGGGGCGGCCGGCTCGGCCGGTCGGCTCGGCCGCAGTCCGGCCTCGACCTCGACGACGTCGTAGGGAGCCGCGTCGTAGGGGGCCGGGGCGGAGGCGGCCGCAGGGGCCACGACGGCGTCGCGGCGCGCAGGGCTGCGCAGGGTCACGGCGAGGCTCTGCGCCGCGAACTGGTGATCTGCCGCCCCGGTCGCCGCCAGGCGCTCGACGCGGGCTGCGGGGTGGTGCACCCGCGTGACCGGCCTGTTCGCCGGGCGCGGACGCGCGCCGGCGGGGGCGCCCGCCGCAGCCGTCGCCACCGACCAGCGGACCAGCACGAGCGCCACCGCGGCGACACCGACGCCGGCGACCGCCCACCAGCGCCCGAGGACGCCGACGACGGAGAGGGTGACCAGGGTCATCATCGCCAGGGAGCCGATGAGCAGCACCGCGCCCCGCACGCGGGCCGTGGCGCGGGTGCGGCGGTAGGCGGCGGACGGGGCGACGGCCGTGGCGCCGTGCGCGCCGTTCTTGACGACCACCTCGGGCCTGCCGGGTCGCGCCGGACGCAGCGGCGAGGCGGCGTAGGAACGGGGCGCGGCGTCGACCTCCGGGGCGGGCAGCTCCCGGCGGCGCTCCAGCACGCGCATCGCCTCGGAGAACCGGTCGACCGAGCGGGCGGTGGCCAGGTGGTCGCGGCGACGGACCCAGTGCTGCACGAGGTAGACAGCCCACACCGCCACGATGACGACGAAGACAAGACTGCTCATGGGAGGCACGTACGTCACGCTAGTCCCAACAGCACCACAGGCGTCCCAGCGCCCCCGGAGTGTCGTGGAAGTCCTGGCCCGGACCGGCCGGGCGCGCCCTCCGAGGAGCAGCGGCCGGTGCCTACCCGCGCCGGCGGAGGTGCTCGACGAGGCCGCCCGCGGCATACCCTCCGGGCGCGAGGTCCGCGGCGACGACCGCGAAGCAGCGGTGGTCGCGCCAGCCGCCGTCCACGTGCATGAGCTCGCGCCGGACCCCCTCCTCGGGCATGGCCAGCCGCTGCACGACCGCCAGGCTCGTGGTGTTCTCCGGGCGGACTCCGACGTCCACCCGGTGCAGGCCGGCCGCCAGGAGCGCGTGGTCGACGAGGGTGGCCAGCGCCCAGGTCGCGTAGCCGCGCCCGGTCGAGCCCTCGTCCAGCCAGTAGCCGGCCCAGCCGCTGGCCCGTGACCCCCACAGCACGTCGAAGAGCTGCATCTGGCCGACGAGCGCGCCGTCGACGTCGACGACGAAGGGCAGCATCAGCCCGTCCCGGGCAGCCCGGTCCAGGCTGCGCCGCAGCCGGGGGTACGTCGTGCGCCCGGCCCGCTCGCCGGGGACCGTGGCCTCCCACGGCGCGAGCCAGGCCCGGTTTCGGCGCCGCACCTCCGTCCAGGCGGCGCGGTCGGCACGCTCCAGCGGACGCAGGGTCAGCAGCTGTCCGGAGGGCAGCACCGTGCGCCGGCTGACCGGCCAGCGCCAGCCACCCTCGTTCACGCGGGTCGGGTCCAGTCCCCCGAGCGGCCGCCGGACTTGGCGGTGACCCGCACGTCGGTGATCGTGGCGAGCCTGTCGACCGCCTTGACCATGTCGATCAGGGCCAGCGCTGCGACGCTGACGCAGGTCAGCGCCTCCATCTCCACGCCGGTGCGGTCGGCGGTGCGCACGGTCGCAGCGATCCGCACGCCCTCGTCGACGACCTCCAGGTCGACCTCGACGGCGTGCACCGCGACCGGGTGGCACAGCGGCACCAGGTCGGGGGTGCGCTTGGCGGCCTGGATGCCGGCGATCCGGGCGACGCCGATCGCGTCGCCCTTGGGCACGGTGCCGCCGCGCAGTGCCGCGACCGCCTCCGGGGAGAGCAGCACCAGACCGGCGGCCGAGGCGGTGCGGGCGGTGACGGCCTTGGCGGTGACGTCGACCATGTGCGCGGTGCCGTCGGGACGCAGATGGGTCAGCCCGGCGGGAGCGGACCCACGGTCCGGCCCGGTCATCCCCCGGTCTCCTTCTCCCTGGCCAGCCGCCCGTCGATCTCCCGGCGGGGCCGCAGCAGCAGCAGGTCGACGCGCGAACCGGCCTCGACCTCGGTCACGTCCTCCGCGGAGACGGCGAGGGCGTCGGCGAGCGCCAGCCCGGCCACGAGGTGGGAGCCGCTGCCACCGACCGGCTCCACGGCATACTCCCCCGTCGCGTCGAGGGTGGCCCGGACCCGCGTGTAGGTGCGCCGGTCCGAGGCGCTGCGCCACGAGGTGAGGGCGTAGCCGGTCGTGGTCCGGTCAGAGACGACCCGCCCGGCCCGCTTCTCCAGGGCGGGGCGGACGAAGACCTCGAAGCTGACGATGGCGCTGACCGGGTTGCCGGGCAGGGTGAAGACGGGGATCCGGCGCCGCCCGAGCAGCCCGAAGCCCTGCGGCTTGCCCGGCTGCATCGCGACCTCGAGAAACTCCATCGAACCCTCGCCGGTGAGCACCTTCTTGACGATGTCGTAGGCGCCCTTGCTCACCCCGCCGGTGGTGATGACCGCGTCCGCGTGACCCAGGTGGTGGCGCAGCTCCTTGCGGGTGGCCGCCTCGTCGTCGGGCAGGTGGCCGACGTGGACGGGGAAGAACCCGGCCTCGCGGACCAGCGCCTCGAGCATCGGGCCGTTGGAGTCGACGATCTGGCCCGGTCCGACCGGCTGCCCCAGCGGGACCAGCTCGTCGCCGGTGGAGAGGACCACGACGCGCACGGGGCCCACGACGTCGACCTCCTCCACGCCGGCCGAGGCCAGCGCCGCGATCTGCGCGGCCGCGATCCGGGTGCCGGCGGGCAGGACCAGCTGGCCGGTGCGCACGTCCTCCCCTGCGCGGCGGACGTTGGCGCCCTCCTCCGGCTGCACGCGGAACTGGGCCTCGCGCACGTGCCCGTCGGTGTCCTCCACGCGCACCACCGAGTCGGCGCCGACCGGCATCGGCGCGCCGGTCATGATCCGCCAGGCCTGGCCGGGCACGTGCTCGCGCGGCAGGGGGTCGCCCGCAGCGACGTCCCCCGACACCCGCAGCAGGACCGGCGTCTCGGGGGTGGCGCCCTCGAGGTCCTCGCGACGCACGGCATACCCGTCCATCGAGGAGTTGTCGAAGCGCGGCAGGTCCGCCCTGCTGGCCACGTCCGCCGTCGTCACCAGCCCGTGGGCGCGGGCGACCGGGAGCCGCTGGGTGCCGACGGGCACGATCTGGCGCAGGACGGCCTCGAGGTGCTCCTCGACGCTGATCATCGGCGGACCTTTCTCTCGGGGACGACACCGTCAGCCTAGTCAGGGCCACAATGGGGCGATGAGCCCCTCCCAGGTCCTTCCCGCCTACGAGCCCACCGGCGACGTGGTCGCCGACAAGGTCACCTGGCGCGCCCTCGTGCGCGCCGAGCGCCGCGCCCTCGCGGAGCGCTGGACGCCGCAGGTGCGGGCGGAGGCCGGCGCCGCGCTCGGCCGGGCGGGTCTGTCCTACCTCGAGGGGTATGCCGCGCGCTCCGGTCGCGGGGGTGTCGCCGGGATGTGCGTGACGGCCTACGAGCCGATGCGCACCGAGCCCCCGGTCGACGGGCTCACCGAGGCGCTGCTGGCCGCGGGGGTGCGGGTGCTGGTCCCGGTGACCCTGACCAAGCCGCGGCTGGACTGGGCCGACCTGACCGACCCCGACCGGCAGCAGCTGGGGCCGGAGGTCCTGGCGCAGGTCGACGTCGCGTTCGTGCCCGCGCTGGCGATCTCCGCGCAGGGCGTGCGGCTGGGCCAGGGCGGCGGCTACTACGACACGACGCTGCCGCGGATGCGCGAGCTGTCCGGCGGCGCGCCCGTCGTGGTGTGTCTGCACGACCACGAGGTGGTGCCCGCGGTCCCGGCCGACGAGCACGACGCCGTCATGGACGCGGTGCTGCGGCCCGGCTCGGGCGTGGTGGCGGTGCCGGTCAGCCGGCCTGCTCCGCCGGCAGGAGCGTGAGGGTCTCCTCCGCAGCGTCCTTCACGGCGGTGCGGGTGAACGGCCAGGCGTAGGTCTCGCCCTCGATCCACGCCCGCGTCTGGTCCTTCCAGTGCGGGTGGAAGGGGTGGCCGGAGGTGCCGGTCTGGTCGACCCAGCGCGACGCGTCCAGGTCGGACAGGTCGACGACCATGCGCATCGAGGGCGCGGAGGTCACCTCGAAGCTGTCGGTGGAGGCGTCCCAGTTCATCGCGTTGACCAGGGAGCTGCCACCGCTGACCGGCTGCGGGTCCTGGCCGAAGATGCCGCGCACGACCGCGGGGACCGCCTCGCCGCCGAGCACCTCGTGCTCGAGCCGGACCTGGTGCAGCTCCCCCCAGCTCCAGTCGTCGACGTCCTTGGACAGCGCGCGGGTCAGGTCGTCGCGGGCCCCGACCATCGCGGTGCGGATCACCTCGTCGCGGGACTCCACGACGCCGGGGGTGCGCCGGTCGTCCCACCAGGCGCTGTCCGGCCGGTCCAGCAGCTCCTGGAGCAGGAGCATCGAGCGCGAGTGGCCCGAGGCACCGAGGTCGGGAGGCAGCTCGTCGTCCAGGACGGTCTCGAGCAGGTTGTCGTAGACGGCGTAGAAGTAGGCCGCGGCGGCCGACTGCTCGCCCTCGGCCGGGGCGGTCAGGTCCCACTCGTCCAGGAGCCGCTGGGCCTGGGTGTAGAACTCGTTGCCGAGGTCGATGCGCGTCAGGTAGGGGACGAGCACCTCGGCGAAGGGGTTGCGGTCGTCCAGCTGGAGCTGGGTCATCGCCTCGACGGTGAGCGGGGTGCCCGCCTCGATCTGCGCGGTGAGCAGGTCGAGGATCCGGGTGGAGCGGTAGCCCTTGTCGGAGTCGACGGTGAGGAACGGCGTGGTGCCGCGGACCACGGCCTGGTTGGCGGCCACGATGACGCCGTCGGCCGGGTTGTAGGCCCAGGGCAGGTCCTCGAAGTCGACGTAGCCACGCCAGTCGTAGGCGTTGTCCCACCCGGGCGCCGGGTAGTAGCCGGGGGGCGTGCCGTGGGTCGCTGAGCTGCGGACCGGGACCAGTCCGGGGGCCTGGTAGCCGATGTTGCCCGAGGTGTCGGCGTAGAGCATGTTCTGCGACGGGGCGGCGAAGAGCCGGGCGGCGTCGCGGAAGCCCTCCCAGTCGGTGGCCGCGTTGAGCGTGAAGACCGCCTCGCCGGTGCGGCTCGGCTCCAGCGCCGTCCAGGCCAGCGACACCTCGTAGTCGTTGGAGGTCTCCACCCCGTCGAGCGGAGCGTCCTCGCCGAGCTCCTGCGCGGGCGCGATCACGTCGGAGACGATCGGCCCGTGCCCGGTCTCGCGCACCGTGATGGTCACGTCGTCGCCGCCGGCGACCTTGATCGTCTCGGTGCGCACGTCCATGGGGGCGTACTCGTCGCCGCGCAGCACCCGGTCCTCGCGCACGTCCTCGAGGAAGAAGTCCGTGACGTCGGGGTCGAGGTTGGTGAACGCCCAGGCGATCGACTGGTTGTGCCCGATGATGACGCCGGGGTAGCCGGCGAAGGTGAAGCCGCTGACGTCGAAGGGGCACTGCGGCCCGACGACCCGGCAGTGCAGCCCCGTCTGCAGCCAGACGCCGGGCTGGGAGACGGCCAGGTGCGGGTCGTTGGCGATCAGCGGCCTGCCGGACTCGGTGTGCTCGCCGGAGACCACCCAGGAGTTGGAGCCGATCCCCTCGCCGGAGCCGACCAGGGCCGGCACGGCGGCCATCGCCAGGCCGGTGCCCGCCAGCGCGTCCTGCGCGTCCCCGGAGGCCAGGCTGTTGCGCAGCGGGCCCAGGGCAGGCCCGGGCGGGGCGACGGGGTCGACCAGGCCGGCGCGGTCCGCCGGGTCGACGGTCTGGCCGGGGGCGGGTGCGACGACGGGTCCGGACGTGCCGCCGCGGCTGTCGCCCGGTGCGCCGGACGCACGCTTGGGCGCCCACTCCTCGAGGCTGAGGATCGGCGGGTGCTCCTCCACGGGATAGTCGGGATAGAGCTCGTCGAGCTGGGAGAGGCTGACCTTGCCCACCAGCCTGCCGCGGGCGAGCTCGTCGCTGTAGTTGCCGCGCAGGTCCCAGGCCATCGCCTTGAGCCAGGCCAGCGAGTCCACCGGGTCCCACGGCTCCACCCGGTAGCCGGGCGCCGAGGGGGCCAGCACGGCATACTCCAGGCCCATCGTGGACGGCGAGCCCTTCTCCTCGATGTAGGCGTTGACGCCGGCGGAGTAGGCCTGCAGGTAGCCGCGGGCGACAGGGTCGAGCATCGGCAGCTCCTGCTCGGCGACGCGGCGCCAGCCCAGGGTGCGGATGACCTTGTCGGTCTCCACGCCGCCCTGGCCGACCAGCTCGGCCAGCCGGCCGCTGACCACGTGGCGGCGCAGGTCCATCTGGAAGAACCGGTCCTGGGCGGCGACGAACCCCTGGGCCCGGAAGAGGTCCTCGGGGGTGTCGGCGTAGATCTGCGGCACGCCGAGGCCGTCCCGGAGCACCTCGACCTCGCCGGTCAGGCCGGGGATGCGCAGCTCGCCGCTGACCTGCGCGAAGGACCTGCGGGCCAGACCGACACCGAGCACCGCCGCGGCGACGGAGACGACGACCAGGATCGCCACCACCGGCACGGTCACGCGCTGCCACACGGGTCGGGACACGGGCCAAGCGTAGGTCACGATGCAGCCCCGGGCCGGGAGCAGACGTAGAATGCGGCCTCGTGCCCACCTACTCCTATATGTGCAAGGACTGCGGCCACGCGCTCGACGTCCAGCAGGCCTTCAGCGACGACGCCCTGACGGTCTGCCCGAACTGCTCCGGCTCCCTGCGCAAGGTCTTCAGCGCGGTCGGGGTCGTCTTCAAGGGCTCCGGCTTCTACCGCACGGACTCGCGCAGCTCCTCGTCCTCCTCCGGGAAGTCGACGTCCTCATCGTCCTCGTCCTCGGACGGCGGCTCGTCCTCGTCAGGCTCGGGGAAGTCCTCCTCCGACGCCGGCGACAAGCCGGCCGCGACGTCGTCCGGGGCCTCCTCGGGCGGGTCGTCCACATCCTCCAAGGCGTCGACCTCCTCGTCCACAGGGGCCGCCTGACCCCTGTCGGGTCCGGCACGGTGCGCCTAGCGTCGCAGGCGTGCCCGCCCCTGACCTGCTGACCGTCCGTCCCTCTGCCCGACCGCGCCCCGCGCTGCGGGAGCGGCCCGCGCTGCGGCGACTGCTCTCCGCCCTGCTGGCCGCGGTGGCCGTCGCAGGCACGGGCTGGGTCGCACTCGGCCACCGCGCGGCGGACGGCGTCGCCGTGCTCGTCGCCACCGGCCAGGTCCCCGTCGGCGACGTCCTGTCCGGCACCGACGTGGAGGTGCGCCACCTCCCGCCCCGAGCCGTCCCGCAGGGAGCGCTCGCCCGCCCCGACGAGGCGGTCGGGCTGCCCGCGGCCGCCGTCCTGGCGCGCGGCGAGGTCCTGACCGCGCACGACGTGCGCACCGGCTCGCTCCTCATCGGCCGTGACGCCGCCGAGGTGGCGGTGTGGCTGCCGCTGCTCGAGCCGCAGGTCGTCGCCGGCCTGACCGCGGGCGACCTGGTCGACGTGCTCTCCCCCGTCGACGGCACGGTGGTGCTGACGTCGGTCCCCGTCCTCGCCGTGCCCGTGCGTGGCGGGCCCGTCACCGGCCTGGCCGCTGTCGCCGGGGGCGGCGCCGGTGGGCAGGCAGCGGCCGGCGGCGTCTGGCTGGCGGTGCCCACCGAGGGTGCCGGCGCGCTGGCCGCGGCGCGCGGCGCCGACCCGGCGGGCGCGGGACTCCTCGTGGCCGTGCGCCCTCCGGCTCCGAGCGGGTGACACCGGACCCCGGATGTGCACTCCTACCGGGCGGCCTGAGGTGCGCGACGCGGCGTGCCACCTGCACGAGTAGGTCATCGCGTCGCTGGTCCGTTACCCTTCCCCGCGGCCCTGAGCGCGCACCTCGCGCCGGGGCGACACGATCACCATCCGAGATTCCCGGGACAGGGAATCCGGCGGAAAGGAGAGGCCGTGCTCAAGGGCTTCAAAGACTTCATCATGCGCGGCAACGTCATCGACCTGGCGGTCGCGGTCGTCATCGGCGCCGCGTTCGCCGCGGTCGTCGAGGTCGTCGTCGGATCCATCGTCACCCCGCTGCTCAACGCGGCAGGTGGCGCCTCCGCCAGCGGCCTGGGCTTCGAGCTCATCAGCGGCAAGGAGAACACCTACATGGACTTCGCCGCCATCATCAACGCGCTGATCGTCTTCCTGATCACCGCTGCGGTGGTCTACTTCGCCCTCGTGCTCCCGATGAACGCGTTCAACGAGCGCCGCAACGCCCGGCTGGGCATCGTCGAGGAGGAGGAGATCACCGACGAGGTGGCCACCCTGCGCGAGATCCGCGACCTGCTCGCCCAGCGCCGCGACGTCTGAGCGACGGCTCCCCGACGCAGGCCTCGTGGTCGGCGTCGCACCGGCCCCGGCACGCACCAGCGTGCCGGGGCCCTGCTCATGCCTGCACTGCCCGAGCGGCTGCTCCGCCCAGACCCCACCAGCACCGCGTTCAGCCCCAGTGGGGCGGCCGCTGCGCGCGGATCCAGGCGTCCCGGGCGCTCTCCCCGGGGGCACCCGGCTCCGGGCCGGTGCGCGCCACGGTGTCCTCGGAGGCGTCGGCGCTCGGGTTGGTCGCCGGAGCGAGCACCCGGTGGTGCCTGCGGGAGCGGCTCGGAGCGACCTCCTCCGGCTTGTCAGGCACGGCCCCGTCCTCCTGGTCGGGGTGCTCCGCGGAGTGATCCTGCTGCGCCGAGGGCTGCTGCGCCGAGGGCTGCTCCGCCGAGCGGTCGCCCCCGGGGGCGGTGCGCGTCACGGTCCCTCGCGCGCCGAGGCGTCGCGCAGCGCCTGCAGCACCCGGGCCACCTCCCGGGCCGGGTCGGTGAAGACGTCCGTGCTGCGCACGCGGACGGGCACCCAGCCCATCCGGGTCAGCTGGTCGTGGCGCAGCCGGAGGTCGTCACGGCCCAGCGGCTCGTCGTCGCCGCCGTCGATCGCTCCCGGGCGCACGTCGCTGTCGACGGCGACCGCCATGCGGCCCTCGTCCATCGTCGAGGTGACGGCGAGGTCGATGCCGTGCGGGCCGTGGGCGTAGTCCTCGTAGACCGTCAGTCCCTCCTCCCGCAGCCGTCGGGTCAGCTCGGCGAGAACCGCCGAGCGGCTGCTCCTGGCTGACCGGTCGCGGAAGGTCACTGCCTGGTGGACGAGGTCGCGTCCTGCTCCCTCGGGCCAGTGCTGCACGGGGACGGGGGTGACGACGTCGACGCCGCGCCGGGCCGAGCCGACGGCCGTCGCCGCCCGGCGCACGTCGTTCGCGGCAGCCGGACCGGTGACCCACACCACACGGTCGCGGACCTCGCCGGCCGTCCGGTGCAGCGGGCGGACCAGCAGCGGCTCCACCACGGAGGCGTCGTCGAGCAGGGCGTTCACCGGCTCGGACCGGTTGCCCCGGGAGCTCGCCGACAGCCGGGCCCGGAGCGCCGCATCCAGGTCCTCGGCGGTCGCCTCGTCGTCGGCGAGCAGCAGCAGGCTCGCCTCCGGGGCGCTGCGCGCGTGCTCGATGACCAGCTCCACGGCCGCCCGCACCTGCTCCTCCACCCCGCCGGGGGCGAGGTGCTCGCCGACGGGGGCGGCGCGCCATACCCCCGGAAAGCTGTGGACCGGGACCGACATGACCGCGGCGAGCGGGGCGACCAGGCCCTGGTCCAGGGCGCGGTAGTGGGTCTGCAGGTGCCGGACCGGGAGGACGGCCGAAGCGTCCGCGAGCAGCGAGCCGGACGTGTCGGCCGCCACCGACAGCTCGTCGTCGGCGCGGGGGTCGGCGACGACGGTGAAGCCGACGGGGCCCGTCCCGCCGCTGTCGCCGACGACGAGCACCTGACGCCCCCTGGCCAGCGCCGGGACCGACCGCGCCGTCGTCGTGCGGCCGGCCCGGTCGAGCACCACCAGGTCGAAGACGGTGTCCGGCGGCAGGACCGACGGCACCACGAGGGGCGAGGCCAGCACGACCGGCTGGGCGGCGAGGACGACGTCCGGCGCCCGGCTGATGACGTCGCGAAGGTCCACGCCGCCGACCTGGCTGCGCTCGACGGCCCGCTCGAAGGCCGTGAGCTGCGAGGCGTGCGAGGAGAGCGTGCGACGCAGGCGCCGGATTACGGCGCGCCGGGCCCGCAGCGCGTTGCGGTGCAGGTGGGCGCGATCGGCACGACGGAAGGTCCGCTCGGCCTCGCGCACGGCCTCGGCGGGCAGCTGCTGGGAGACCTCGTCGGAGCGCAGGTGGGCCAGCAGCGAGGAGCGGTGCACGAAGCGGACCTCGGCGGCCACCCGCTCGGCCGGCACTCCCCGGCGGGCGAGGTCGTCGACGACCTCCCCCAGCCCCCGGCGCCGCAGCGGGTCCAGGAGCGGGTGGACGGTGGCCGCGACCTGCGCACGGTCGGCGCGGGCGTCGAGGATGACGAGCCGCTCGAGGACGGTGTCGAGGTGGACGGTGGTCAGGTCCTGACCGAAGGGACGGTCGGCGAACACCTGCGCCAGCCAGGCGAGGTCCTCCCCGATGGGCGCGTAGGCGGCCAGCGCCTCCTCCCAGCCCTGGGGTGCGGCCGGGCGGGCGGCCCGGCCCGCGACGGACTCCCACTCGGCGAGCTCGTCGCGGGCCATCCGGACGCGACGGGCCAGGTCCGGCGGCGGCGTGCCGGGCCGCAGCAGCGAGCGCACCTGCCGGCGCAGCCGCGCCCGGGAGACGGCGCCGGGCCGTTCGCGCACCTCGTCGCGCTCCGCGGTGGCCGCGACCATGGCCTCCAGCGGTGCGTCGTAGATCCGGGGCGAGAAGATGTCGAGGGTCTCGCTGGCGCGGGCGACGAGCCCGAGCCGGTGGCCCCACTGCTCCAGGTTCGCCGGAGCGGGGACGCCCGCCTCCCGGCAGACCTCCTCGGCCTGCTCCCGTGCCTGCGTGAGACCGCCGGTGACCAGCCTGGCCACGACCTCGCGGGCACGGGCGGCCTCGTCGTCGGAGGACAGGTGCGCGGCGTACCAGGGGTCCTCGGCGCGGCTGCGGGTCCAGGCGTCGGCGCCGGCGGCCTCGACGAGTGCGTCGCTGACCTCCGCCAGAGACTCGTCGTCCAGCTCGCGCAGCACGTCGACGGGCAGCCGCACCCGCGTCGACGGCGGGTCCTCCAGCGCGGCCAGGGCAGCCAGGTCGTCCTCGGTGCGGGCCAGCGAGAGGCCCCAGGGGTCGTGCCGGTGGTGGAGCACCTCGTGGTCGCGGCGCAGCACGGCGAGCGCGTCGGCGCGCGCCGGCAGCGGGTCGGTCCCGAGGTCGGCCTCCGCCTCGGAGGGCAACCGGTCGATCGCCTGCCGCACGGTGGCCAGCCCTGCCCGCATCGAGACCGGATCCTCGCCGAGGTGCAGGCACAGGTCGCCCAGGCCGACGTGGTCGAGCCTGCGCCGGAGGCCCTCGAGCGCGGAGCGCTCCTCGGAGCAGACCAGGACGCTGCGGCCCTCGGAGAGGGCTGCGACGACGGCGTTGGCGACGGTCTGGGTGGCCCCCGTGCCCGCAGGTGTGTCCAGGGCCACGTGCGCGCCCCGGGCGACCTCCTCGAGGACGAGGCGCTGGGCCCGGTCCGCGTCAAGCGCGGACAGCTCCTGGGCCGGGTCGTCGGCCCGGACCGGGTCGGGGCCCGGTGAGGTGAGCGGCACGTCGGCCCCCGCGAGCGCGGCGACGACGTCGTGCGCGGCGAGCCGCTGGGCGTCGCCGGTGTAGGAGGTGACGAGAGGCAGCTTGGCCCACGGGAAGGTGCTCACCACCATCTGGGGGCCGATCGCGAAGCCGGCGATCTCCGTGCAGATGGCCTCCAGCTCCTGGTAGGTCATCCGCGGGTCGAAGCCGTGGCTCTGCGCGGAGAGCCCGGCCAGCATCGCCGGGTCCAGCTCCAGGTGGGCCTCGCTGCGCAGGTAGTGCTCGAGGACCGGGTTGAAGACGACGTCCTCGTGCAGCTCGATCAGGTAGTCGGCGTGCGCCGGACCGGTCGGGCTGATCCGGCAGCTGCGGAGCAGGACGGGGGCGCGCGGGGGCACGGGCACCCGCTGGAGCTTCCAGGTGGCCAGGCCGATGCCGAGGAACCCCGTCTCCAGACCGTGCTCGCGGCGCAGCTCGCCGACCTTGTCCCGGATCGCGCCGATCCGCCGGGCCGCGTCCTGGAGGGCGACCTGCTCGCGGACCAGCTCGGAGAGCAGGGTGGCGCGCCCGGACAGCAGCTTGGCCACGCCACCGGGGTGGGCCAGGTTGAGGTCGAAGGTGCCGGTCAGGGAGGTCCGGTGCCACAGCAGGGTGTTCGGCCCGCCCAGCTCGGCGACCTCGTGACGCCACTCGGCGCGCGCCCGCTGGACGGCCTCGGTGCGGCCGGTGTCGGGCGGGTGGGAGGAGCGGGACGAGGTCACCGACCCAGGCTAACTACTCCGCGTCGCGCAACCGTGAAGGCACCCAGCGCGAGCGCGGCGGCTGCCGCGAGCGCGCAGAGGACGGCATACCCCCACAGGTCCATGACCACCCCGGCGAGCGCCCCTCCAGCTGCCGCGGAGAGGCCCATGACCAGGTCGGCGGCCCCCTGGACGGCCGCTCGCTCGGAGACCGGCACCGAGCCGGCGATCGTGCCCGAGCCGGCGACCATCGTGCACGACCAGCCGAGCCCGAGCAGGACGAGGCCGGCGGTGAGCCCCGCCGAGAAGCCGGCGACCGAGAGGCCCGCGAACAGGCAGGCCAGCAGCAGCAGCCCCACCCCGGTCAGGACGACGGCCGGCGCGCCCACGCGGTCGGTGAGGTAGCCGGCGACGGGCGAGAGTCCGTACATGCCCAGGATGTGCAGCGAGATCACCAGTCCGATGAGCTCCACGACCGCGCCGCCGTGCCGCATGTGCAGGGGCGTCATCACCATGACCGCGACCATGACGACGTGACCGGTGGTCACCGCGGCCGTCCCCCACAGAGCGGCCGGGGTGGACCGGATGAGGCGCAGTCCCTCGGCGACGTTGCCGCGGCGCGCCGCGGCGGGCGCCGTCGCCTCCAGCACCGGCCGCGCGCGGTGCTCGAGCTCGCGGGAGAGCAGGAGGGGGTCGGGCCGCAGGAGCGCCTGGAGCAGGACGGCGGCGAGCAGGAAGCCGACGAGGGACAGCACCCAGGCGCCGGCGAGGGGGGCCAGCCCGAGCTGCAGCGCGATCCACTTCCCCGGCCCGATGAGGTTGGGTCCGAGCACCGATCCGACCGTGGTCGCCCACACCACCCAGCTGAGCTGCCGTCCGCGGCGCTCCGGCGGGGAGAGGTCGGTGGCCGCATACCTCGCCTGGCTGTTGGCGGTGGTCGACGCCCCGAAGAGGGTCGTGCCGAGCAGGAGCAGCCAGAAGCTGCCGACGGTCGCCGCGGTCACCGCGAGGACGGCCCCGACCGCGCCGACGAGGTAGGCGGCGACGAGTCCCGGACGGCGGCCACGGGTTGCCATCAGGGCGGCGACGGGGACGGTGAAGAGCGCGCCGCCGAGGATCTGCGTGGTGTTGGCCAGGCCGGAGAGCGCGTCGCTGCCGCTCACCTCCGCAGCGACGATCGCGGCCACCGCGATCCCGCTGGCGACACCGACACCGCCCAGGGTCTGGCTGCCCATGAGGGTCAGGACGGTCCGCCCCTGGGTCGTCGCCACGTCCAGGTCCGGAGCGGGGGTCGGCGCCGTGGTCACCGGGGAACTATCGCACGTGGACGAGCGCCGAGGCGCGCTCCGTCTCCCACACCTGCACGCTGACCAGTCCGGGCACGGCCGGCTCGAGCTGGTCGAGCAGCCAGAGGGCGATGATCTCGGCCGACGGCGTGCCGAGCAGCGCGACGAGGTCGCCGCCGTCGAGCTGCTCCAGCGCGGGCGCGGCCAGCCGGTCCAGCACACCCCAGTCGACCACCATGCCGTGCGTGTCGAGCTCGCCCGCCACGGTGAGCGCGACCCGGTAGGGATGTGGGCTCGTGCGGCCGCCCCAGACGTGCGGCAGCGACCGGGCCGCCGCGAAGGAGAGCTCGCGGACCACGTGGACGGTGCGGGAGACCATGCTGCGAGGGTATGCCGTGCACGCTCGGGTCCGCCGCGGATTCGTGAGAAGATCTCTCCTGGCCCCGCAGGGGCCCCGCCCTCGTAGCTCAGGGGATAGAGCACCGCTCTCCTAAAGCGGGTGTCGCAGGTTCGAATCCTGCCGGGGGCACTTCCTGTCGTTGCAGGTCAGACGCTTTACCTCCCCTCCGCGGTCGGCCGCAGGCCTGAGCTCGGGCATGGACTGGTGCCCGGTCGGCGGACTCCCTAACGCGATGCCGACCCGAGGAGAGCCTTATCGACGGACCGGCACCACACGCCCCGGACCATCACCCGTCGGCTTGCTTCCTTGCGGTTGACTGACTGAAGGCCTGCTAATTGACTGATTCACTCGCTGCTTCTTGTAGGGTTGAGGGTATGGGCTATACACGCCGGGTGCTGGATGACGAACTGGACGAGCTTTTCGGGCAGGTTCCTGCGATCGCGATCGACGGTCCCAAGGGTGTGGGGAAGACGACCACGGCCGAGCAGCACGTGCGCGGCCTGCTCCGGCTGGACTCGCGGGCGAACCGGACGGCGGTCGAGGCCGACCCGGAGCTGGCGTTGCGGCGAGCCCGACCGCTCCTGATCGACGAGTGGCAGAAGGTGCCCGAGGTCTGGGACGTGGTCCGTCGTGCGGTGGACGCCGACCCGAGCGGTGGGCAGTTCCTGCTGGCGGGCAGCGCTTCACCATCCCCGGACGCGACCGCGCACTCCGGGGCTGGCCGGATCGGCCGGTTGCGGATGCGTCCGATGACGCTGGTCGAGCGTGGGCTGGCCGAGCCGACGGTCAGCCTGGCCGCCCTGCTCGCGGGCCGCCGGACAACGCTCGAAGGCAGCTGCGACCTGGGCCTGGCCGACTACACCGAGGAGATCGTCGCCTCAGGGTTTCCAGCGATGAGATCCCTGTCGGCTCGTGCCCGTCGGTTCCAGCTGGACTCCTACCTGCGCAACGCGGTCGACCGGGATGTGCCGGAGCAGGGTCTGGCCGTGCGCAAGCCAGAATCCATGCTGGCCTGGCTGCGGGCCTATGCCGCCGCGACCGCCACGACAGCCAGCTACTCCCAGATCCTGGACGCGGCGACTCCCGGCCAGGCTGACAAGCCGGCCCGGTCGACCTCGATCGCCTACCGGGACGTGCTGACCTCGTTGTGGCTCATCGACCCGGTCCCCGCCTGGGCCCCTGGCGGCAACCTGCTCACCAGGCTCGGTCAGGCACCCAAGCATCACCTCGCCGACCCTGCGTTGGCGGCGCGCCTCCTCGGACTGGGGTCGGACACGCTCCTGGAGGGAGACGGCACGCCCGTGGGCCCGCAGGCCGGCACCATGCTCGGCCACCTCTTCGAGTCTCTGGTCACGCTGTGCGTCCGCGTGCCGTCCCAGGCTGCCGAAGCGCAGGTCGCCCACCTGCGCACCCGCAACGGTGACCACGAGATCGACCTCGTGCTCGTCCGCGACGACGGCCGCGTCCTGGCCATCGAGGTCAAGCTGGCCACCACCATCACCGACCAGGACACCAAGCACCTGCACTGGTTGACCGACCGGCTCGGGGGCCGCCTCCTGGACGCCATCATCATCAACACCGGCCCCCACGCCTACCGCCGCCGCGACGGAATCGGCGTCATCCCACTAGGACTGCTCACCACCTGACCACGCTGCAACACACCAGTCACGCCGCTGTGGGCGCGCAGCGTCCGGACGTCGTGCCACCAAGCACTGGTGCCTCACTGGTGCCCGGTGGGCCGCACGGTGGACCTCTCGTACCGCGGCACCCGGTCCCTTACCGAAGCCGACGACCCCGCCGCCGCCCTCGCCTGGCGCATCGCCGGCGCCACCCCGCCGTCCCACCGGGACGCGCCCCTGCCCTGGCTGCCCGACGCCCCACCCGTCCTGCGGCAGGACGCGGAGAACAGCGACTACCTCGACCAGCTCACCCACCGGATCGACGACCTCAAGCAGCGCGTCGCAGACGAAGCACAGCGGGCGGGCGCCTCCGATCGAGCCCCCTGGCAAAGCACGCTGCCCCCAGAGGCCGACGACCAGCTCCTCGGCGACCTCGCCATCTGGCGCGCTGCCCACGAGATCCCACCCACCGACCCGAGCCCAACGGGCCGCCCATCAAGGACCCCCCGGCAGCGAACGCAACCGCCCCCGCCAGGGGGTGCCGTTGGTCCGGGCGCCACGGACACTGCCCAGAATCCTGACCCCGCAGGAGGTCGACGCCCTCACCGCGGCCCTGCGCACCCACCGCGACCGGGCCATGGTCGCGGCGATGCTGCTCGGCGGGCTGCGCCGCTGCGAGGTCCTGGGCCTGCGGCTGGAGGACCTTCGCCCCGGTGAGCGGCGCGTGTTCGTGGCCGACGGCAAGGGCGGGCACCAGCGGTACGTGCCGATCGCGCCCGCGTTCTTCGTCCACCTCGGCGCCTACCTGGACACTGAGCGGCCCGCGGAGGCCGGCACCGGCCAGGACGACGGCGGCGGCACCGGCCGGGTCTTCGTGTGCCTCAAGAGGCCCCGGCGCGGTCGCCCGTTGAGCGCGGACGGGCTGGACGAGGTCCTGCAGGGTGCCCGCCGCCGTGCCGGGCTGGACCGGGCGACGTGCCACCAGCTGCGCCACACCTGCCTGACCCGGCTGCGGACCGCGGGGATGCCGCTGGAAGCGGTGCAGGCACAGGCTGGGCACGCCTCGATCGAGTCCACCCGGATGTACCTGCACCTGGGCGAGGACTGGCTCGCCGCCCAGTACCGCGCCGCCTCGGAGGTGATCGACGCCCAGGTCTTCGCCATCGACCCACCGCTGTCGCCACCACCGACGCCCGTCCCGTTCTTCACGAGCACCACCGACCGTCCCGGACCCGCGCTCCCCGGGCGGTCCTCATGAGGCGCGGACGCCGGCGGCTGCGCCCGCCGAACCCCTACGCGGCGATCCCGTTCGCCACCTGGGAGCAGCTCACCGAGACGGTCCCGGCGATCGCCGACGTCATGGTCCGCTACGTCGAGCAGGTCGCCTGCATCCTGCGCCCGGGCAGCGTGGTCGGCACCGACCTGGACCTGCGCTCCTTCGCGACCTACCTGCTCCGGTGCCACCCGCAGGTGCGCACGGTCGCAGCGATCGGCCGTGCCCAGATCGAGGGCTACAAACCGTGGCTGCTGGCCCGCCCGGGACAGAACAAGCCGCACCTGACTCCGGCCACCATCGCCCACCGGCTCGGGGTGCTGCGGATGTTCTTCGTCCGCATCGACGAATGGGGCTGGCCCGAGGCCCCGCCCCGGGTGCCGATGTTCCACGGCGACATCCCCGTCCAGGACCACGCCCTGCCCAAGGCCCTCGACGACACCTCGGCCTCCGCGCTGCTGCGCGCCGCGCAGGCCGACAAGCGCCAGCTCATCGGCCTCACCGTGGAAGTCCTTCTGCGCACCGGCCTGCGCGTCGGGGAGTACACCGCCCTGAGGTCCGACGCCGTCGTCCTCATCGCAGAGACCTACTGGCTGCACGTGCCGGTCGGCAAGCTGCACGAGGACCGCTACCTGCCCCTGCACCCGCACCTGGTCGAGCTCATCGGCGCCTACCGGGCCGCGCACGTCACTCACGGTCACGAGCTGCTCATCCCCTACGAGAACGGTCGCCAGCTCGACCGGCATGCCGTCACCCGGTTCATCAACAAGGCCGGGACCGCCGCTGGGCTGGCTCACATCAACCCTCACCGCCTGCGCCACACCCTGGCCACCCAGGCCATCAACCGAGGCATGTCGCTGGAGGCGATCGCCGCGATGCTCGGCCACAAGTCCCTGGACATGACCCTGGTCTACGCCAGGATCGCAACCGCACCGTCGCCCAGGAGTACTTCGCGGTCGCCGCCAAGGTCGACGCCCTCTACACCGCGCCCGCGAAACTTCCCGCCGAGGACCTCGGGCCGAACATGGCCCGCCTCAACCGCGAGCACCACCGCCTCCTGGGCAACGGCTACTGCACCAGGCCCAAGGTCATGGACTGCGAGTACGAGAGCATCTGCGAGTCCTGCACGTTCTTCCAGACCACCATCGAGTTCCGTCCCGCCCTTCTCGCCCAGCGCGCCGACGCCTGCGCCAAGGGCCAGACCCGGCGCGCGGCGATCTACGACGAGCTCATCACCGGCCTCGACACCACCGAGGCCTCTTGACAACGATCACCCACATAACGCCGATGTCCGGATGTTGGCTGAGGCTCCCTCTAACCGGCCGGACACGCCCAAGAACGGACGGCCGCACATGACAAAGCCTGCTTCGAGCAACGCTGCCGGACGGGCACCGTAAGCAGGTCCGGATTCCTCGCGGCAGGCGGGTCCCCCTCAGTCGAACGGCGTAGGTGGCGGGACCTCGCTGAGCAGCCGCCGGGTCACCTCCAATCCCCATTCGTCGAGCGCTGCGAGTCGGTCGCTCGAGCCGCGGAGGCCCCCGTACCGCTCGATAAGAGCGGCCCACTCCGGCCGCTTCGCGACACCGTCCGGGCGCGCGACGAGGCAATCAGGGTCGTTGACCCAGAACCGCCCGTGCTGCCAGGCCCGCGCCTCGACGTTCTTGGTGGCGTCCACCTGCGAGGGGACGCTGAGGTCCTCGCCGTGCGGCTCGTAGGTCGCGCTGATGTCGCAGCCGACCCGCATCCCGTCGAAGAGCCCGACCGAGGGGAAGATGGGTGCCCCGCAGCCGAGCAGGTAGGAGTCACCGACCGCCTCCCGGATCAGCTCGATGCCCCGCCGGTATGCCGTGATCGACGGCAGGTCCTCGTGCCGGCGCCCACGCAGCGCGCCGGCGTAGGTGAAGTCGAGTTTGAAGAAGTCGAACCCCATGTCGAGGAAGCTGGTGAAGACCTCGGTGAGGTAGGCGGCCGCGTTGGGGTGGGTCACGTCGAGGACGCAGAGGTCTTGGCCCCAGTTGTTGCCGGCGTCCGCGCCGCTGACGAGCCAGTCCGGGTGTTCTGCCGCCAACCGGGAACGGCTGCCGACGAGGAAGGGCGCCACCCACAGTCCTGCCCGCCGCCCCTGGTCGAGGATCCGTGCGGTCAGTCCTGGAAGGGACTCGAAGCGACCGGAGAGATCGAGCCAGTCGCCGATCTCGGCTTGGTAGCCATCGTCGATCTGCACCACGTCGACCGGCAGCTCCAGCCGCCGCATCTCCTCGAGGTTCTCGATGATGTCGACCTCGGTCACCTGGGTGAAGTACTGGTACCAGGAGCACCAGATGGTGGGCGCGGGTCGTAGGGGGCCGACCCCCGCTGCGGCGGCATGTTCATCTGCCCATGCTCCGAGCGCCGCCCCGAGGCCGCCCCGCGACGAGACCTGCCGCACGGGCCCGTCGGAGCTGATCACGAGCTTGTCGCCGTTCGCTTCGGCGCGGATCGAGGCCACCCCGACCGAGGCGTCCTGGAGCCCGAAGACCTGCACCGGGCCGTCGGCCCCCGGGTCGACCGCGAGCAACCCCTCACCCTGGTAGGCGCTGACGGGCGCCAACCGGTCGGCTCGAAAGTGCATCGCGATCTCCTTGGCGTGCCGTGGGCGCGCAGGGATCGGGCCGAAACGGTACGCCCGGGTAGGGCTCCAGGACTGCCATCCCTCCTCGTAGACGGCCGCCCGCTGAGGGTCCACCTCGATCTCGGCGATTTGCTCCCAATGCTCCTCGGCGCTCACGGGCGCCAGTCTAGGCGTGTGCTTCTGCGGGCCTCAGGCCCCGGAGCGATCACCTCACCTTGACCCTCGGGACCGCCGGCTGACGGTCGCCGTCCGTAGCTGCGGAGGCTCGTTGCGAGTGAGTTGCATGTTGTTGCTAACGGGCTTTCGTCCCCGGCAAGGGGCACAGGCATCAGCTCAAAGAGGCGTCGGATGTAATCCTACGGATGAACCGCGACAGGCCCCGTCACTGACTATTGCGTTGGCGGGCACCTCATTCCCGCGTCCGCACCATCACCCCGTCATAACCTTGTTGTCCGTGTTCACGCACATGCCGCATCCTGCACCGTCGTGCTGGAGGGCATCTTCCTGATGCCGGGTTTTCGTTATACGAGTTTGCCATGGCAGATGACGACCAGGTGACGGACGAGCAGATCCAGCAGTGGGCTGACGAGGCCGAGGCTGGCTATGACGTCGAGGAGCTCAAACGCCGCGGCCGGGGCCGTCCCGGGCGCGGGGCCGAACCAACGCAGGTGATCGCCGTGCGGCTCACGGCCGAGGAGATCGCGGCGCTGGAGGCGTACGCCGCCCGGGAGCACCTGTCCCGCTCCGAGGCGATCCGACGTGCGCTGGCCGGCTACGCCGCGTGAAGGTCCACCGCAGCGCGCTTAGGCACGGGGTCGTTCCCGAGGACGCGGTCCAGGCTGCGGACCTGTCGTTGTGGGTCGAGCCGCTGGAGGACGACGAGTGGCCCCACCGCGAGCTGCGGCTCGGCTTCGACACCCAGGCACGGTTGCTGGAGACGGTCGTGCTCGTCTTCCGCAGCGGCGAGGAGATGGTCATCCACGCGATGCCGGCCCGTCGTCAGTTCTGGGACCTTCTGCCCTGAACCGAACGCACTACTTTGCCGCAACCAGCGAGCTCCTTCGCGGTCTGACTTGAAGCTACGGCGCCGCTCGGTCGAGTTGGAGGAGTTGCCCGGCTTCGCAGTCCAGTGCTTCGCAGATCAGGGTCAGGGTGCTGAATCGGACTGCTTTGGCCTTACCAGTCTTCAGGATCGACAGGTTCGCCATCGTGATGCCGGTGGTGCGGGACAGCTGCGTCATGGTCATCGAACGGCTCTTGAGGAGCTCGTCAAGGCGACAGATGATGCGGTGCCCCTCAGACGAGGCCATCGGCTTCCTGCCGTAGGCGTTCTCCCTCTCGGAAAGCGGCTACCAGGACGCCGGTGACAAGAGCAAGAACGAGCAGTGCGACAGGAGTTCCCAGGGCGACCCCGGAGGTGTGCAGCGCAAGCTCGCCCCACTCCCGCACCGGTGCCGCCTGAACCCACCGCTCGACCTGGGCAACCGAGACGAACCTGGCAAGGGGGACGACCACCGCCGCCGTCAGCAGTGCCACGCTCGCGCGGCACAAAGCGTGCGCGATGCCGACGGCGAACGGTTCCGCCGTGGCCACCTGCCGGGCGACTTGCGAGGCCGCCCCGAGCGCCAGGGTGAGCGCGAGGAAGAGCGCGGCAGTGCCGGCCCACGAGATCACTCGGGCGGCCAGGGGGAGGTCGGAGAGGGCGGCCATCTCGGCGACCGCGGGATCCGTCCGCAATAGGTCTACCCCTGGCAGGGTCGCCGCCGAGATGCCTGTGGGCGCCCACAGCGTGACAACCCCGAGGACCACCAGCCACACAAAGGCCATGCTCTGTAGGACGTTGAGGGCCCGACCGCCGGTCAGCGCCAGCCCTCGCCCGGCTGCAGTGACTGGCTGTTTCGTTTCGATAAGGCGCTTGGACACGCAGAGCTCCTCTCACGGGCTGTTATCGAAAACGATAACAGGTTGAGCTAGCCAGCGCCTCGCGAATCGCACTCATCTGCCGCACTGAGCGTGGCCGCGCGCTACTGCCGCGGACCGACCAGTTGCTGCTCAGGAGTCATGGCCTGCACGGGCGTCCCAATGCCGTGACCGAGCTGATGGGCCGCCTCGATCTCTCAATCGCGGCGCAACGAGGGCCGCTGGCACTGGCAAGCCCTACTCGTAGTGAGTCCACATCCGCAGCACGTGGACGATGCGCTCTTCCGGGAGCACCTCGTAGACGAGTCGGTGCTGGATGTTGATCCGCCGCGAGTAGCAGCCGGCGAGGTCACCGACGAGCTTCTCGTAGCGCGGGGGCGTGGCGAACGGATCCTCCGCCAGGACGTCCAGGAGGTCCTGCGTCTTCTTCCTCAGGCCTGACGACGCCAGCTTCTTGGCGTCCTTCTGGGCCTGGCGTGAGTAGACCAGGGCCCAGGATGTATCGCTCACCAGTCGAGCTCGGTGGATCCAGCCCCTACACCCTCGGCGCGAGCCTGACGGATCGACTCGGACAGGCCAGGGACCGACTCCAAGAACAGTGTCTCCTGGATCGCTCGCCAATCGTCCTCTCCGATCAGCACAGCGTTGCCCCGCTGACCGGTGATGGTCAGCGGCTCAGACTCCCGGTTTACCTGGTCGATCAGCCGGTACAGATTCGCCCGGGCCGTGGTCGCGCTCACAGCGGTCATGTCACCCACCTCCACAGCAACCGTACGCCATCCCGTACGGATCAACAAGGCCGTCCGTCTGCATGCCCCGGCATACGGTCCATGAGGCCCTGCACGAGCAGCCGTCGTGTGGGTCGTCACTGGGACGTCATCACCTTGAGAGGCCCACTACGTCCCAGTGTCGACTACATGCTCTAGGCCTTTGACCAGGCAAGACTCGGCTTGGCGATCGTCGCGTGCCTACCCAGGTCGCTCTCCTAAAGCGGGAGTCGCAGGTTCGAGTCCTGCCGGGGGCACTTCACGGCTGTCTAGGTCAGCAGGTTCTCCACGAGCAGCGACGGCCTGCCGAAGGACGGTGTGAGCACTGTTCGGGCGCGTCGCGGTCCGGTCGGGGAGACTGTGGGAACACCGACCGTAGCTTTGGACAAGGAGTCAGCCGTGACCGAGGGAACCGTCCGCTGGTTCGATGCCGACCGGGGGTTCGGCTTCATCGCCGTGGAGCAGGAGGCGGAGGACGTGTACGTGCATGCGTCCGAGATCATCAGCGACGACGCGATGAAGCTGCTCCGGGAGGGACAGGTGGTCTCGCTGGAGATCGGCGAGGGGGACCGCGGCCCGCAGGCACGCCGCGTCCGGGTCCTGGCCGACCGGGTTGCCGACACACCGACGGGGCTGCTCGGCACGGTCTCCTGGTACGAGCCTGCCAAGGGGTACGGCTTCATCACGCCCGACGGTGGTGGTGACGAGATCTTCGTGCACAGCTCGGCCATCGTGGGGGGCGGGGTGGTCTGGCAGGGGCAGCGGGTGGCGTTCCTCCTCGTCGAGGGAGAGAAAGGGGCGCAGGCCGACCATCTGCTCCCCCTGGGTACCCAGGCCGCCCAGCCGGTCGTGGCATCCGACGGGGCTGACGGCACCGTGTCCTGGTTCGACGGGGACAAGGGCTTCGGGTTCATCACCCCCGAGTCCGGCGGCCCCGATGTCTTCGTCCACGTCCGGGCGCTGACCGACGGCCTTTCCGAGCTGGACGAGGGGGACCGGGTGATGTACGACGTCGTCGTCAGCGAGAGGGGCCCTCAGGCTCGCGACGTACGCCTGGCTCGCAGCTGGACACCGGGTGGCGCACCCGCGACGTCGACGACCCGCGCCCGGGCGGGACGAGGGGAGGGGTCCGACGTTCCGGCGCGCGGCGGCGAGGGGGTGGTCGTGCGCTACGACGCGGAGCGGGGGTTCGGCTTCATCGCCCCGGACACGGGAGGCGCGGACCTGTTCGTGCACGTCTCGGTCCTTCGGGGCGCCGAGGCGCTGCACCAGGGCGATCGGGTCCGGTACCAGGTCCGACAGAGCGACCGAGGACCACAGGCGGACCGGGTCGAACGGGTCTGAACGCAAGCCAGTTGCCCAGCGGCTACACCTGGGACCCACGCCGCAACTACCCGGTGCACTGATCCGCGACGGCCTGGGGCCCGGGAGCTCGACAGTGGGCCGGTCGCCGAGTCGCGAGGAGGCTGGTGGCTGGCAGACTGGCGGTATGGCGACGCACACCTACGAGCTCGAGCTCGCCTGGACCGGGGACCGCGGGGTCGGGACGACCGGCTACCGCGACTACTCCCGGGACGTGCGGGCCACCAGCGACGGCCGGCCCGTCCTCGAGCTGTCGGCCGACAAGCCTTTTCGCGGGGACCCGCAGCGGTGGAACCCTGAGCTGCTCCTGCTGGCCGCGCTCGGCGAGTGCCAACTGCTCTCCTTCCTCCACATCGCGGTCCGCCACGGTGTCAGGGTGACGTCCTACCACGACTCCCCCCTGGGCTGGTTGGAGCAGGAGGGGCTCGGCGGACGCTTCACACGCGTCCTGCTGCGACCGCGGGTCACGGTGACGGACGCCTCGCACGTCGACCTCGTGCCCGAGCTGCACGACGAGGCGGCACGGGCCTGCTTCATCGCGTCGTCGGTGAACTTCCCGATCCAGCACGAGCCGGTCACGACGATCGGACGGAATACCCTCTAGGGGTATTTCTGTTCCCTCCTTATGGAACATCACTCGCAGCTCGACGAGCACCAGGAGCACCAGGAGCACCAGGAGCACCAGGAGCACCAGGAGGACGGTGGCCACGGGCACGGTGGCCACGGGCACGGAGATCACGGTGACCACGTCGCCCAGTTCCGCCGGCTCTTCTGGATCATGCTCGTCGTGGCGGTCCCGGTGGTCGCGTTCAGTCCGATGTTCGCCGGGCTGGTGGGCTACGAGCTTCCCGACGCAGGATGGACCGGATGGATCTCTCCTGTCCTCGGCGTCGTCGTCTACGCCTGGGGAGGTCAGCCGTTCCTGACCGGCGCGGTCGACGAGATCCGCGGGCGCAGCCCCGGCATGATGCTGCTCATCAGTCTGGCCATCACCGTCGCCTTCCTCTCTTCGCTCGGGGCCAGCCTGGGGCTGCTGCACCACGAGCTGGAGTTCTGGTGGGAGCTGGCCCTGCTGGTCGTGATCATGCTGCTGGGCCACTGGATCGAGATGCGCTCGTTGGCCCAGACCACCTCGGCGCTGGACTCCTTGGCCGCGCTGCTGCCCGACGAGGCGGAGCGGGTCGAGGACGGTGAGGTCGTGCGCGTGGCCCCCTCGGACCTGGCGGTCGGCGACGTGGTGCTGGTCCGCCCCGGCGGCGCGGTCCCGGCCGACGCCAGGGTCGTGGAAGGGGCGGCGGCCATGGACGAGTCCATGGTCACCGGCGAGTCGCGCACGGTGCGCCGGGAGGTCGGCGACACCGTCGTCGCGGGCACGGTCGCGACAGACTCCGGGCTGCGGGTCGAGGTGACCGCCACCGGCGACGAGACCGCACTGGCCGGGATCCAGCGTCTCGTCGCCGACGCCCAGTCCTCCTCCTCGCGGGCGCAGCGGCTCGCCGACCGGGCAGCCGCGTGGTTGTTCTGGTTCGCGCTCGGAGCCGCGATCGTCACTGCTCTCGTCTGGATGCTCCTGGGCATGCCGGACGCCGCCGTCGTCCGCACGATCACCGTCCTGGTCATCGCCTGCCCCCATGCGCTGGGCCTGGCAATCCCGCTCGTGGTCTCGATCGCGACCGAGCGCGCGGCCCGCGGGGGCGTGCTGGTCAAGGACCGACTGGCGCTGGAGAGCATGCGCACCGTGGAGGCCGTCCTCTTCGACAAGACGGGCACCCTGACCAGGGGTGAGCCGGCGGTCACCGCCGTCGAGCCGGCGCAGGGTCACGATGTCGACGAGGTGCTGGCGCTCGCAGCCGCCGCCGAGTCCGACAGCGAGCACCCGCTCGCGCGGGCCATCACCGGCGCCGCCGGGGCCCGCGCCCTCCAGGTCCCGTCCTCGACCGGCTTCTCCTCCTCCCCCGCCGTCGGAGTGACCGCCTCCGTCGAGGGCCGCCAGGTGCGGGTGGGCGGGCCGTATCTGCTCGACGAGCACGACCTGCAGGAGGTGGCGGTGGCCGAGGACTGGCACGCCGAGGGCGCGACGGTGCTCCACGTCCTCGTCGACGGCGAACCGGTCGGTGCCCTGCGGGTCGCCGACGAGATCCGTCCGGAGTCGCGCGAGGCGGTCGACGCGCTGCACGCGCTCGGACGTTCCGTGGTGATGATCACCGGCGACGCCCGGCCGGTCGCGGAGGCGGTGGCTGCCGAGCTCGGCATCGACCGCGTCTTCGCCGGCGTGCGCCCCGAGGACAAGTCCGCCATCGTCGCGCAGCTGCAGCAGGAGGGCCGCAAGGTGGCCTTCGTGGGGGACGGCGTCAACGACGCCCCCGCGCTGGCCCAGGCCGACGTCGGCATCGCGATCGGCGCCGGCACGGACGTCGCGATCGCCTCGGCCGGGGTGATCCTCGCCAGCTCCGACCCGCGCTCCGTCCTCTCCGTGATCGAGCTGTCGCGGGCGAGCTACGCCAAGATGAAGCAGAACCTGTGGTGGGCGGCCGGCTACAACCTGCTCGCGGTGCCGCTCGCCGCTGGCGTGCTGGCGCCCGTCGGTTTCGTGCTCCCGATGAGCGTCGGCGCGATCCTGATGTCGTTGTCCACCGTGGTCGTCGCCCTCAACGCCCAGCTGCTGCGCCGACTGGACCTGCGCCCGGAAGCGAGCGCGGGCCGTCACCTGGAGGCCGCGGTCTCCTGACCCGTGAGGGGGGGGTATGCCGCGGAGCGGTCCTAGGCGGTCAGGCGGACCGTCCGCGCGTGCGGGATCGCGGCGTAACGCTCGGGGGTGCAGGTGAGCAGGATGACCTGCACCTCGTCGCCATCCCCCACGGTGGTGCCGAGCACCTCGCCCATCTGGCGCAGACGCTCGGGGTCGGAGTAGCCGAGCGCGTCGTCGATCACCACCGGAACGCCGTGGACGGGATCCACGAGCCGGGCGACCGCGAGCCGCGCCAGGATGCCGAGCTGCTCCTTGGCGCCGCCGGACAGCCCTGCGTAGGGCACCGTCACGCCGTCGAGGGTGCGCGCCGCGAGAGCGAGGTCCTCCCCCACCGTCACCGCGAAGCCGGCGCCGAAGACGCGGCGACCCAACTCCTCCAGGGCCTGGGTGTAGGGCAGCACGTAGGTCCGGTGGGCGGCATCGCGGTGCTCGGTCAGCGTTGAGCGCAGATGCCGCGCGGCACGCGCGCGGCGGTCGACGCCCTGGAGCTCTCGCTCCGCGTCGTCGAGCTCGTCCGACGCGAGCTCGTAGAGCTCCTGGCGGCCCTCGCCCGCAGCCATCTCCAGCTGTCCTCCGACGGTGTGCAGCTCGGCCAGCGCCTGCTCGCGCTCCCTCGTGGCCTGGCGGTGCTGGTCCAGGGCGCGGACGAGCCCGACCCGGGCCGCCTCGACGTCGGCAGCGGCCAGCTCGGCCGCGGAGGCTGCGAGGGCCTCCTCGGCCGTGGTGACCGTCGTCTTCCGCTCCTCGACCAACGCGACCAGCGCGGTATCGGAGCTCTCCTCACGTGCCGCGGCGAGCTCTGTGGTCAACTCCTCCAGACGCGTCTCGTGGGCGGCGATGCTCCCCTCGGCCCGGTCGAGGCGGGTGGTCACTGCGGCGGCCTCGGAGCGGGCGACGGCCAGCACCTCGGCCGCCCGGCGCTGGTCCGCGCGGGCCTGCCGCAGCTGGGTGGCGGCACGGTCCGCGGCGGTCCGGGCCTGCGGCTCGTCGTCCGGCGCGGGGCGTCCGGACCGGGCGCGGTGCGCCTCCACCCGAGCACGGGCCTGATCGACCCGGGCCACCAGCGCGGCGGGGACGGCTCCACCGGCCGCCTCCGCGGCGAGCCCCGGACCCACCGGGAGGAGGAGCGCATCGACGTCCCGGAGCGCCTCGCGCACCGCCGAGTGCGCCTCCTCGGTCCGGTCTGCCAGCGCCTCGACGTCGTCGAGGTGCTCCACGTCGAGGTCGGCGAGCGCGGCGGCGAGCTCGGAGCGGAGCCGGTGGATCTCGTCGGCCCGACCACGGGCGTCCTGCCGGAGACGGACCCGAAGCCGCACCTGTCCGGGGATCTCGACGCAGGTGTCCTCGCCCAGGCTGACCTCCCGGCTCCCGCCCGGCGGCACGCTCAGCCGGGTGCCGTCGGCCGCCACCACGTCCACGGAGGCGGCCGTCGAGTCGACCTCGAGCACCGGGCTGAGCAGCTCGTGCTGGGTGACCGTGGCGTCCAGCCGGTCGTGCAACCCCCGGACCCGGCGGGCGGCCTCGCGCGTGACGCCCCGCTGCGGGAGCGCGCCCCTGGCCCGGCACAGCGCCGCCACCAGCTCCTCGGTGCGCGCGAGCAGCGCCTCGCGGGCGACGAGCTCGCGCACCTCCCCGAGGTGGTCCAGGTCCTCCCGGGCGGCGTCGAGCGCCTCGGACGCGGCCACCACCCCAACTCCCGCCTCCTCGACCCCGGACTGCGCCCCGAGCAGCACCTCGTGCAGCTCCTCGGCCCGCGCGACGTCCTCCCGGCGTGCGGCGCGGGCAGCCTCCAGAGTGGCCGAGAGCGAGTCTGCGCCGGCCACCAGGCGCGCGCGCTCCTCGTGGGCCCGGACAGCGGCCCGCCGCAGCTCCAGCGCCTGGGCGTGCTGATCGAGGGCGGCATCGTGCCTCCGGACGACGTCCTCCGCGGCCGCGGCTATCTGCTCGGCCTGCTCCAGCAGCTCCGCGGCCGCTGCCAGGCGCGTGCCGCAGGCCGCGGCCCTCTCCCGCGCCGTCTCCTGGCGGTCCAGCAGCTGCCGTCCCTCCTCGAGACGCAGATGGGCGTCGGCGACGTCCTGCTGGGCCTGGGTGAACCGGGACATCGCCTGCCGGTAGTCGCCGGTCGGCCGTCCGGTGGCCGTGTAGTAGAGCCGGTACTCCGCCTCGACGCTGTCCAGGATCGCGTCGGCCCCGGCCGCGTGCAGCTGGGCGCCCGCGGCGGCGTCCAGCGCCTGGGTGAGCAGGGCGCTCGAGGCGAGCGGCGCGAGCGTGCCGTCGCCGGACTGGGTCAGTCTCAGCGCGTCGTAGAGGGTGCGGTCGAGGTGCTGCTTCAGCAGGCCGTCGACCCTGGTCTGCGCGGCGTCCCCGGTCAGCTGCTCGGGCCGGGTGCCGAGCACGTCCAGGGTGGTCGCGGGCTGCCGCAGCCAGCGCTTGGCGAAGCGCAGCCGCGTCCCACCGACGGTGAGCTCGGCCTCGACGTAGGGCGCGACGTCGCGGTCCACCGGCTGCAGCGCGCGCACCTCGGCCGCGCGCGAGGTCGCCTTGAAGGTGAGCAGCGCGTCGAAGGCTTCGAGCATCGTCGACTTGCCGATCTCGTTAGGGCCTTCCAGCACGACGATCCCGTGCTCGGGCAGGTCCACGGTGCGCTCGCGCACCCCCTTGACGTCCCGCAGCGTCAGCCGGTGCAGCCTCATCGGGCACCCCCCGAGGCGAGACGGTAGAGCAGGGCGAGGGCGTCCCGGGCGCTGTCCGCGTCGTCCGGACGCCCGGGGACGAAGTCGGTCGTCGCTGCGGCGCCACCGTCGAC